>NZ_JAGGNV010000004.1 GCF_018614955.1 Variovorax paradoxus | reverse complement strand
GCAGGCGGTGGTGGCGCAGGCGGCGGTGGTGCAGGCGGCGGTGGCGCAGGCGGTGGTGGCGCAGGCGGCGGTGGCGCCGGTGGTGGCGCCGGTGGTGGCGCCGGTGGTGGTCCCGGTGGCGGTGGTGGCGGTGGCGGCCCCGGCGGTGGCGGGCCAGGCAGATGAACCCCTGACCTGCGCTGGCAGCCTGCGCAGCATTCCTCGCGTGATCCCTCCGGACAGGAGAGGCCTACGAAGCCGCCGGTCGGCCTCCTGCAAGCCAGCAGCAGAGAGATCTCACGCCTTCCTTGCGCCGTCGATCAGCCGCTGAGCACGCGGCGCGCGCTGAGCAGGCTTGCGGGGCCCGAGCAGCTCCGCGATCGCAGTCGGTTGCGCGCCGTCCTGCGGCGAGCGATCGGGCAGGGACGGATCGCGGACGCGGCCCATGCCGACAGAGAACGCCTGGACCGCTCGCTGAAATTCAGCGACAGCCTCCAAGTACTCGCGACGTGCGGCCCTCGTGTTCATGAGCGGAAGGTACTCCTATTCGGCTTCTGTCAGAAGAACTTCCCTCTTGAAAAGCCCGCCGTCTGCTCCTATTTTCGAAGGCGCTCCTATTTGGTCATCGAGAAACGGAGGACCCGAAATGGCCATGGACATGCTCAGGCAGCTCGCCGGCTCCCCGCTGCCGGCCACGTTCCGCACCCCGGCGGAGATCGACCAGGTCAAGCTCTTGCGAGCGGCCGGTCTGGTCATCGCCCTGACGCCAGCGTCATCGAATCCGCAGACGCCTTCCGGCATCGGGGACGCAGCCCAGGTGCTCGCCATCACCGAAAAAGGGAGAGAAGAACTGGCCAGCTTCTCCCTTCCTGGTGACCCACCCCCGATGCCGAGGGCTCGAGCGCCCTGGTGGAAAACCATGCTGGGCGCGCGAGACCATTCGCGCCGTGACATGTGATGGAGGCGCCTATGCAAGAAGCTTCCTCACGTCCATGCCATGTTCGGACTCACACCGCTGGGCGCGATCCACACCGCCATCAGCCTCGTGGCGCTGGCGGCGGGCCTGTTCGCGCTCATTCGCCATCGCGAAATCCTGCCGGCCACCGGCCTCGGGCAGGCTCTACATCTGGGCCACCGTGCTGACCTGCCTCACGGGCTTCGGCATCTTCCAGCACGGCGGCGTCGGCAAGCCGCATGCGCTGGGCATCCTTACCTTGGTGGTGCTCGGCGTCGCAGCCCTCGCAGGCCCGAAGAAGCGCAGCTTCGGCCGCGCCTCGCCCTATGTCGAGACCGTCGGCTACAGCGTCACCTTCTTCTTCCACATGATTCCGGGGCTGACCGAGACCTTCACCCGCCTGCCGCTCGGCGCGCCGCTGTTCTCGGGGCCCGAGGATCCGTCGCTTCAGAAGCTGGTCGGCCTTTTCTTCCTGGTCTTGGTGGTGGGCGCCGCGCTGCAGGTGCGCCGCTTGCGCCGGCAGCAGGCCGATGTGCCCGCGGCGAGCACCCAGGGCGTGGGGCCATGAACGCGTCTGCGTGCGGCGCGCCTTGGCCCTCGCCCCGTAGGTAACTGGGTTCGACAGCGCGCAAGGCAACCCCCTCCATGGCGCACACTTCGCCTTGGCGGTTCGCCGCAGGAGAAACGTCAGTGACTAAAACGGATCTTGCCCGCAGGCGCGGGTTGCTCGTCTGGGAAGCGGCGTGCGAGCGGTTGAACGACGCTCTTCAACCGCCACCTGCGCTTCCTCCGCCAACGCTGGAACAGATCGACGAAGCCATTCGGCTTGCCCGCAAGGCGCTCGACGAACTGGAGGACGCGTTTTACACCTGAGAGCGCCCGCCCTCAGCGACAGCCTCCAAGCACTCGCATTCGGCTTGGTTGGCTTGGCCGAGCGCCAGTGCATCCGTCAATTGTCGAAGCGCTGGACCGCAGCCAGCCTGACTGCCAGAGCGGGCGGGGTGCCTTGCTTCACAAAACCCTTCATCGCCTCGTAGACCTCGAGCATCACGTTCTCCTCGAATTCGGTCGAATCGGGATCGAGCACGGGGTAGTCGCACTCGACCGAGCGCAAGGCGAGTTCGTATTCGTCAATGAACGCAGTCCAAACCACGCCGTTGCGGCGCGCAGTGTTGACCTTCGTTGCGCTTGGTAGTGCATCAGCTCTCATGTCATGTCCATCTGGTTGGCCAGGCTGGATACTGGAGCCGCTGATGGAAGCAGGGGCTTCGTCTACGTGCGCTCCTCTTGTAGGTTTCCGCCTTTGGCCGTCGTCGGCCAATTGCGCAGGTCTACCTGCGGTCTGACACCTGCAGCGTTCCCCTCAGCGCGCGATGAACATCGTGACGAGCACGGCAACAACTAGAAGCGCGGCGACGGACAGGTTGCGCCGCCAGCCGGAAGCGCGCCGCTCACGCTCCTCGAGCCGATGGTGAAGGGTCAGTTCCTCCAGCCGGGAAGGGGCGCTGTCGAGTTCGGCAGCGAAGCGGTTGTGGGTGTTGAATCGTCTTGACATGGCTTCAGAGGGTTAGCGGCTGGAAAGAGGGAGAAGTCTCCATGGCCGTCAAAGCCTTGGTAAGAGATGGGACCTGATTCTGAGCGCGCCAAGATGAATACCAAAGGATTCATTTGTCTTCTTCGCTCGATGTGTGAGATATCGCACGGATGAGGCGCTGACTCTGGCGGCCAGCCCAATCAACCTCAGCCCCCAAGGCGGCGCCGACCAGGATGCTGCCCCTCCGCGGATGCCAGCGGCTCCAGCCACAGCGTGGCGGCATCGTCGGGCGCCAGGGCGCGCAGCCTCTCGTCCTTCCACAAATCCGCCGCCAGCTCGTCGAGCTGCTCGGGGTCTACGGTGCGCCACTGTCGTTGCAGCCGGTGCGCACAGACGGCAATCCAGATTTCGCGGTCCATGGACGACACTGTACATTCATCCAGTATTCTTGCGAAATGTTAGCGATGGGTTTCCGATGCCGCCGGCAGGGGCTCTTGCTGCAGCGCGACCAGATCATGAGCGGCCGCGTTCGCGGCGATCTGCGGGTGCATCGCGAGGGGATGAAGCGTGTCACTGTGCTGCTCGCGCCGGACGGCGAGCGCTATCTGCTGCCGCTGGTGGACAAGGTGAAGCTGGTTGCCATCGACGAGCGCGGGCTGCTGCTGACCGGCATCGAGGCATTCCGCTGCGGGCGGCGAAGGGGAATGGAGTGATGTTTCCGCAGACGTGGTGGTGCGTGCTGGAGATTGGCGCGATCCGTATGGACGAAGGGTCGCCCGCGGAGACGAGGCGCGGGAGCGGGAGAGTGAGAGGGAGGCGGGGGATCGGGCGTCGATGGGCAATCGCCACGCGAGGCGCGGATAACGATGGGAGTTGAGCAGCGCTGCGACTGAACGAGGATGTCCGCAGTGCAGCGGGAGCGGTCAAACGTGCATGCTCGGATCATCAGGCAAGATTTTCGGACGGATGGCCCGACTTGATTCACGTCGCGCTTCGAACATTGACGCTCCTCCAACGAACATTGAAAGAGGCCATCATGCAAAGCGCCCCCTCCGCGACCCAGTACTCAAAGGTCATCGCGAATTCCAAACGCGTCCGCTGGGACATCGACAACGACGTCATCCGTCGCCGGCGATTCGATCTCGAGAAGACGTTCCTGCCCGCCGGCCTGTCGCTGGTGAACGAGCTGGATTTCATGACGTCCGATGACCGGCGCCTGCTGAGCCAGGTGCAGGGTCGAAGCTACGCCTACATCTTCGGCCTGGTGGAGCGTTTCATCGGCGCCAAGGTGCTCGAGATAAGCCGACAGCACGCGCTCGGCGACCAGGTGGCCCTGGAGGCCCTGGTCCGCATGGCCGACGAGGAGCTGAAGCACCAGGAGCTGTTCCGGCGCATGGAAACGATGATGGCCGCCGACATGCCGGCGGGATACGTGGCAACGGCCGAACCCAACGCCGTCGCGACAGCCGTGCTGAGCAAGAGCACCTGGTCGGTCCTTGCGCTGACACTGGACATCGAGCTCTTCACGTTGGCCCACTATCGCGCCAGCATCGAGCCGCAGGACGACCTGTGCGAGCTGTGGAAAGACGTCTTCCTGGCCCACTGGAAAGAGGAGTCGCAGCACGCGGTACTGGACGAGCTCGAGTTCCTTCGCGAGGACGCGCGCCTGAACGCCGCCGAACGCGACGCGGCCGTCGGCGACCTGATCGACCTGGTCGTGGCGGTCGACGGCATTCTCCTGGCTCAGGCGCGCGCCGATGCGACCTACTTCGAGTCGATCGCGGGCGAGCGTTACGCCGATGCGCAACGCACCGTCATCGGCGAGGGGATCCTGAAGGCGTATCGCTGGCAGTACATCGTGTCGGGCGTGACGGAGCCGCGCTTCCAGAAGGTCCTCTTCCGCGTTCTCGATGACAGGCAGGCTGCCCGGGTGACGGATGCGCTCCAGCCGCTGCTCTATGCGGTGCCCGCCCGATCGCCCGCGGTGCCCCGCCAGTAGGGCATCGCCATGCCCACCAGGGCATGCAAGTGGAGGCCGAGAACATGCTGCCCGAGTTGATGCTGCTGGGTTTCGCCGCCTGGACCCTGGTCCTCCTGCTCGCCACCGTGGGCGCCTACCGATTGAGTCGGGTCCTTCGTGGTCGGGCGGGAATGAGCGAATTCCGGGCCGACCATGTCGAGGGGCAGGACTGGTACCTGCGCTCGATGCGCGCACATGCGAACTGCGTCGAGAACCTGCCGGTTTTCGCCGTGCTGGTCTATGCATTGCGCACCTACGGCATCGCCGATCCGACGGTGGATCCCCTGTGCGTCGTCATCCTGGCGGCGCGGATTCCCCAGTCGCTGGTCCACGTCTGCTTCGCCCAGACGGATCGAGTCGTGTCGGTGCGCTTCGCGTTCTTTCTTGTTCAGATCCTCAGCTTCTGCGTGCTGATCGCACTGATCGTTTTCCGTCGTTGAACTCAGTCGGACTCTTGAGGCTGTTCTCGCGGCGCCAGGATGCCGGGGGCATGCCGAACTCGCGCTTGAAGGCGCGGCTGAAGGCGGCATCGGTTTCGTAGCCAACTTCCAGCGCGATATGCATCATGCTCAAGGCGTTGCGCCGCAGCAGGTTCGACGCGAGCGCCATGCGCCACTTGCCAAGATATTGGATGGGGGGCTGTCCGACATAGTGGGTAAATTTCTCGGCGAGAACCGAGCGCGATGTTCCGGCCTCGCGCGCAAGGCTTTCGAGCGTCCATGGATACGCCGGCTTCTCGTGCATGAGGGCGAGGCATTTGCCGACGACGCGATCACGCAAGCCCGCGAACCAACCGGTCTGGCCCTCGGACATCTGGGAGATGTACCGGCGCAATGTCTCGACCACCAGTACCTCGGACAACTTGGCCAGCACGCCTTCGCCACCAGGTTGCGTGGAAGCGGCCTCCGCCACCGCATAAACGAAGGAACGCTCCACCCAGTCGGTCTTTTCGTCCCTCCTGAGGCTGACCGTCAGCACTCTGGGCAGCGTTGCCAGGACCGGCCGACAGAGGATGGGATCGCATGACAGATAGCCGCAGATGAAGCGGGTTGGCTCGCCGCCGCCGCCCAGCTGCAGTTCGTCGGGCCTCTCGCGCAACAGCGCTCGCACATCGAGCAGCGGCCCGGGCCCGTCCATCCCGGACGAGGCCATCGTGTGGGCATCGCCATGCGGAAACAGGATGATGTCGCCGGCTTGCAGGTGAAGCGGCGGCATGCCGTCGAGTTTCACGGTGCACGAACCGTCCACGAAGAGATGGTAGAAGAGCAGACGCTGGGATCCCGCGTTGACCTGCTTGGCCACCGCCTCCGCTTCCGGAGAAGCAAAACACCATGGTGCGGTGAATCTGGCATTGAAGAAGATCGCGCCGTTGAACTGCAGGATCTTCAAGACCTCGGACAAGGCATCCATATCGACTTCGCCTCCGCAGGAGCGTCGCCATTTGACCACCTTTCACCCGCAACGAGCGTCTGCCGAGGGGCTGTGAATCGGGAAGTGCGAACGACTCCAGTGCGTCGTCCGTCGGTGCTCGTTGGCGGGCAACGAATGACCGGAGTCAGTCAGTCTGAAGCGGCCATAGCGCCTCCGGCATAGATCGACGGCCATTTGCCCAGAAGCAGCCAGCCAGCCGCGCTGCCGGAGCCACGCGCTCACGACACCTTTCGCTCGTCACGCATCCCACCTCGATCTCCCTTGAACTTGAATCCGCGCGCCATTTCTTGGATTGCATGGGGCATACCGTCGCGACACGCTTGCTCGTTTGAAGTCGACGTTTGGGGGCGCCCTGCGGCGCGGCGTTGATGGCGATTGCAACTCAAAGTCTGTAGACGCGAGGCGCGCAGAACCTGACTCTCGATGCGTCATGCCCCTCGCACTCCTCCACCGCATCTCTCACGAATGCCTCCCCCTCATCCTGACGAGCAACGACGACATCGAGGCCACCAGCATCCTCGTGCAAGCAGGCCATGTGAAAGCAACGATGCAGGTCGTCTTCGACCGTCGCGGCGGCGGCCCGCAGCCGGGATGGTGGTGACGGAGATCACTCGGTTGGGATGGAGGATGTTGGAGGCGTTCCCGGTGGGTGAGGGGTGAAGGGGCGACGCTAGGCCGCCCGCGCGGCTCCGCGCTTCTTTCTCTCCAACAGGAAGTATCCGTTGACCGCGCACTCCACGTCTTCCACGACCTTGTCCGCGTCGGGGCAGGACTCTTGCACGAGCAATGCGTGCTTGGCCATGGCATCGACGATGGAGAACGCATTCAAGGCGACGCGCTCGCGATCGAACGCCGCTGGCCAGTCCGATGCGGACGCAAAGGCATCGCGAAACAGATGGACAAACCGTTTGTAGAGTTCGCGATAGGTTTCGGAAGAGGAGATGCGCCGCTCCAGAACAAAGAGGGCTCGCCATTCCGCAGCTTGGCTCAGCAAGGTTCCGACAAGCGCTTGCGCAAGCGCATGAACCGTCTGCTCCAGCGTCCGCGGGCTGGAAGCGGCGCCGGCCTCTTCCACCAGGGCGGCCAATCCGCGCAGCCGGCTGCGAACGGTGACGGCGGCGATGGAGTCCTTGCCCGGAAAGTACTGATAGAGCGTGCCAAGGCCGACGCCCGCGACAGCCGCGATATGGCGCATCGACACCTTCTCGTACCCGCGCTCGAGCAGAAGAAGGACGAAGGCATCCTGAATGGCGCGCGAGGTCATCCACGCCCGCGCCTGCGAAGGCTTGCGGCGAGGCTTGACAGTCAAGTTCATGCGCTGTCCTCCAAAGCTGAACACTTGTCTTCCGTCGAACCGGCGCGCCGCTCGTTCGAGCAGGCGCCACGAGGGAGAAGCACGCGCCATTGCGACGCGCGCATGGGCGGGAAAACCGAACACGCCGAGCGTACATCTCACATAAGCTTTGGGGGCGCCTTCGCACTCCAAAACTGGGGATCGCCGCCATGACACAGCAGACCTCCGCTCCGCCGCCTGCGACGCTGGCCGATCTGATTCACCGGCTCGATCACGCCCGTTCAACCGGTGAGCGCGAGATGGGAACCGAGACGGGCACGGTGCCCGTCAGCCATTACACCGACCGCCATCATTGGCAGCAGGAGCAGGATATTGTTTTCGCGCAGTGGCCGATCGTCGCGGCGCACAGCTCGGAAGTGCCTGCAGGATCGGCGCTGCCCTTCGATGCGCTCGGCGTGCCCATGGTGGTGACCCGATCCGGCGACGGTCGCGTCCGCGCGTTCTTCAATGTCTGCAGGCACCGCGGAATGACACTGGTCCAAACCGAGGGGCCGGAGCCCGCAAAGGCCAGGAGCTGCAAGACACTGGTTTGCCCGTATCACGGCTGGACCTACGGGCTCGACGGGCACTTGCGTCACCGCTTGCATGCGGAGACCTTCGAGGGCATCGACCCGGCCACGCTGCATCTGGTCGAACTGCCCTGCGCCGAGGCCGGCGGGTTGATATTCGTGAAGCGCACGCCCGGCCCGGCGTTCTCGGCCGCCGGCTTCCTGCAAGGGCTCGACGAGCACCTGCAGTGGCTGGGGCTGGCGGACATGAAGGTGTTCCGCAAGATCGATCGGGTCTATGCCGCGAACTGGAAGCTCACCGTCGACGCGTTTCTCGAGGGCTATCACATCCGCGTCCTGCATCGCGACACCATCTACCCCTTCTTCGCCGATGCGTACACCGTCAACCTGGATGCCGGCCCGCATCAGAATTCGCTGGTCGCTCGGCGCAGAGCCTTCGAGGCATTCGAGGCGCCGCGCGACCGCGATGCGCTGTGCAAGCTCGCGACGCCGACGCAGTTTCTGTTCCCGAACACCTTCCTGATCTGGCACCCGGACTATGTCAGCCTCATCGGCATGTTCTCGCCGGCTGCCGGCGAAGTGCGGTGGATGCACACCATGTTGATTCCTCCCGATCGCACCGGCGACGACTGGATTCCGCACTGGGAAAAGACTTTCCGGCTGATCGAGGAGACGGTCTTTCAGAAGGAAGACATCGCGACGGCGGTGGCGATCCAGCGCGGCCTGCACAGCGGCGCCAATGCGGGCTTGCAGGCAGGTCGGCTCGAACACGGGGTGCTGCGCTTTCATCGCGGCATCGACGCAGCGATCGGCGGGACGCTCGTGCCCGCGGACGAGGGCTAGCGCATCGGACTAAGCTACGTCACGGGATGAGCATGAACATTTCCTCAAGCATCGCCACGTTCTGGGACGCCTTCTGCGCCGAGGTTGGAGAAGATTGCTCCGCCCGGTTCTTCGAGGCGTTCCACTTCGATGACAACGAAGCCGATGCCAACGCACTTGCGGACCTCGTACTCGCAGGCGTCAAGCGGGCAACTGCCAGTCTTGTCTGGTCCCTTGAGAATGCAGGCGGCTCGCCACCAAAGCCCGGCGCCCTCAGTGTTGTCACCTACTGGGATGGAAAGCCTGTGTGTGTCATCGAGACTCTCGAGGTCCAGGTCGTGCCATTCGAGCAAGTCAGCGCCGAGTTCGCCGCCATCGAGGGCGAAGGCGATGGGTCGTTGGAGTACTGGCGCCGCGTTCACTGGGCGTACTTCGGCCGCGAGTGCGCGCGCGTGGGCCGAGAACCAAGTCAGGTCATGCCTGTTGCGTGTGAGCGGTTCAGTGTCATCTACAGAGCCAGCACTTGAAGGTACGGCCTCACAAATGTGGCGGCACCCGAGGGCCGCGGGCCAAGCCATGAAATACCTTTCCCTCGTCCTCTTGTTCCTGGCCTGCGCAGTGCATGCGCAGCCGAACGACATCGTGAACGCGGCCGGCGTGGTGAACCCCGCCGCCTACAAAGCCATCGGCAACGCCTACAGCTCGCCAGCCGCGATCACCTACCGCTTCGGTGAGCCACCGACACAGACGGGCGTGCAGACATTTCCGCTACGTGCTGACGTTGGGCAGATCAGTCATTGCGGCGGCGGCTGCAAGATCGCGTATCAGCTCGGCAAGGAATCGACTGTGATGTCGAACAACTACGTCAGCACCCACGGGGCGGCGATCGGCGTGCCGCTCACCGGCTCGTCGGCGTCCGATTCGGTTGCGTGGTTCCAGGCTTCCGCCGTCGATCGCAACACGTGGATGCAGCGCCCACAGATCTTGTGGCAAGCCGGCAACCTGCTGCCGTCCGCGATGGCCGGCTACTACCGCGACGGGGTGTTGGCGCCGAACGAGGCGGCCGACCTTCCCATCGTCGCCGACCGCTGCGCCAACACGGCGGACAGCTCCTGCCGCGTCTCGATCATCGGCACGCAGGGCAGCGCGACGAGGGGCGCCACGCTCTTCACGATCGGCAACACGACAGCCTCGAACCGCGCGTCGGTGCAGTTACCGGTGGGCTTGGTGCCGACCGGCATCAGCTCGACGGCCGGCGGCGAACTGGCTGTGGTGTCCCTGTGGGACACGGTCAATGTGAAAGGGAAAGTCGCCATCGTCTCGCTGGGTGCTACATGCGAAGGCTGCACCCTGAAAGGGCCACGCTACGACTGGTGGCACGGGTTCGTTGATTCCGTGCACGCCGGCTTCTGGGACCAGGGCAATTTCATCTTCATGAAGATCGTCGGCTACGTCGATTTGCCCGACACCATGAAGGCCCCAACCGGCATCAAGGTCACGACCGGCATGACGCCGTTCGATGCGGTCGTGCATCCGGCGGGGAAGGAAGTGTCGAGCATCGGGCTGCTCGCCTCGCCTCTGGCGCAGAACCGTGCGAAGTTCCTGCCGGGCGGCGAGTTCCATGCCACCTATGCCAAAGGTGGCGTGGCCGTGGTCATCTCGAAGTCGGAAAAGAAGGCCGCCTTCATCGACCTTGGCCCTTACCTCAGGTTCACGAACAGCATGTTCTTGAACAGCGCAGAGAGCAACGCCGAGACGCAGAACATCGGCATGGGGCCGGGCCAGTGGCCGTACCCGATTGCGGCGCACCCGAAGTCGGCGCCAGTGCTGGTGAAGATCATCAACCTCGACGGAAAGCCCACCGGCGTCGCAACGACCGTGCGCTCGTATTGGAACAAGGATGATCGCGAGCGCATCCCTGGCACGCCTTACTGGCGAGGCACGTCGCGCTACCCGCGCGCATGGATCGCCACCGAGGACGGCACGCTCCGCATCTACTCGCTCGGGCGCTATGCGGCCGGGCCCAAGCCGACGACACCCGACCCCGCGGACATCGCCGAAGTCGGCCGCGTAACCGGCCTTGGCGCCGGCGTCACCGGGCTATCGGAGTCGAAAGGCCTGGATCAGCGCTCGGACTCCTTGAATACCGTTGTGCTGTTCTACCGGCGTGCCGCGCGCGAATGGGGCTGGGTTGGCTTCCGCAACGACAACACCGGCAGCGTGATCCGCCGGATGGCGGATTCGCGTGTCGATCCTGTCGCCGTGGCCGAACTCGACCAGTATTCGACCAGTGGTTGCATGGTGGCCGTGGCGGATTATTCGGGCGCCTCGATCAAACAGTACCGCTGCGGGATCGTGCGCTACTCTTTGCCATCGAGTCAGACCAACTTCTGTCCGTCGGACGGTCCCGGATGCCCGACACTGACGCCGAATGGTGAGTACGCTGGCGCTTTGGCCCTGCCGTTCAGGCCGTTCTCAGTACACAGTTCGAACGCGCCTTGATGTCCCGTGGAGTGGCCTGTCACCCGGAGACTTTATGTTCTACGTGGCACGCACAATACTTCTGTGCGTCCTGCGGCACTCGCATTTTTCGGCACCACAGCAGCCATGATCGCAGTCATCGACCATGTCGTGGCCGGCGCGGGTCACGGAAATGGAGCTTGTGCTGTAGCGGAAGGCGCTACCTGGCCAACAGCGGTATCGGATAAGCGAAGTCCACGAAGGCCGTGGGCTCGAACTCCGAATCGACCTTCTTGCGCGGCATGGGCAGCGGGTCGGGGATGCCCACGAAGGCCGTGGCCTCGAATTCCGAGTCGTCTTTCTTGCGCGGCATAGGCAGGGCGTCGGGGATGCCCGCGAAGGCAGTGGCCTCGAACTCCGAATCGTCCTTCTTGCGCGGCGAGGACATGGGCAGGGGTTCGGGGATCTCCATGAAGTCGGTGCGCGCGAAGCTGGTGTCGGCGTGGCGCTGCGGCTGCTGCGCCAGCGCATGTCGCTCCTTGGCCGTCTGGCGCAGCCGCGCCAGGTCGGCCCTCACCGCTTCGAGCGAGCGCATCGTCTTCGCGCCGGCCGGCGCTTCAAGCTCAGGCGCTTCCACGACGGGCGCGGGCTCGGGTTGAACGGCAGCACGGACGACCTCGGGTGGTGCTGCTTCGAAGCTCGTGGGAAGGAACACGCGCTTGACCGGCGGGGTTGGCACGGGCGTGGCAGGCACGGCGCGAGGACTGCGCCGAATGCGAAAGAGCGCTTCTAGAAAACGAGATGCGTTCATGGCTGGAAGCTCGGAAATAGATCTGGTGCATTGTCAAACGCGACCGAATGAAGTCCAACGGATACATCGCGCGCCGCGGCGCGAATTGCGTACAACTGCACGAATCTCCCCGATCCTGGCTTAGCGCATAGCACTGCACACATCGCGGCCGTGGTTTTGAACCGGGACGGCCTTGCGAACCGGCGCCACGGCCGCCGCGCGGCTGCTCGCCGTATGGATCAGCAGCGCGCCGACCACCATCGCCATCCCCAGCAGCTCATTGCCCGAGGGCAGCTTGCCCAGCGCCACGCTCATCAGCAGCGCCGACACCGGGATGAAGTTCAGGAAGGCCGTGCCGGTCACCGCGCCCAGGGTGCGCACGCCGTGGTTGAAGGCCAGCACGGCCATGGCCGAAGGCACCAGGCCGACGAAGACCAGCACCTGCCACGAGAGCGCCAGGCCTTGGGCGCTCGGCAGCGCGGCGAGGCCGGTGGCGGTGGCCAGCAGGGCGCCCAGCAGCAGCACGGGCCAGGCACTCAGCACGGTCAGTGCTGTGTATTCGACGACGTCGAGCCGGTCGGCGAACTGGGTGGCGCCGCGCGTGTACCAGACCCAGCCCAGCGTGCCGAGGAGGGCGATCGCGTCGCCGAAGGCGGTCGATGCACCGGCCTCTGCGCCGTGCGGGAAGAGCACGCCCGAGACCACCACCACGCCGGCCAGCGCCAGCGCGCTGGTCGAGAGCGTCGCGCGCGTGGGCCGCACGCCGTCGAGCACCCAGCGCAGCAGCTGCGCGGTCATTGGCGTGGTGGCCATGATGACCGCGCCGTGCGAAGGCACCGAATGGGCGAGGCCCGTGAGCAGCAGCACGCTGAACACGCCGAAGCCGGCGATGCCGCGCACGGCCAGCGGCCCGGCGTGGGCACGCAGCTTTCGCCAGGGCGCCGCGCCGCGCGGGGCGAGCAGGGCGACGAACACCAGCGCGGAGAGGCTGTAGCGGATCAGCGTGAACCAGAATGGATCGACGTGGTGGAGAACGTTCTTGCTGACGAGGAACATGCCGCCCCAGGTGGAGGTGGCGGCGAGCAGTGCGGCGATGCCGAACATGGGTGAGTTGGCGGTCTTGGACATGAGCCGAATATCGGCATCGGGGCCGGCCTTTGCCATTCGTTTCTTTGGACGGGGGTCTCAGGATTTGCGAACAGACGAATCCAGCCCGCGCGCTCACAATTTGCGCCATGGAGCTCTACCAACTCAAGACCTTCGTCGCCATCGCGCGCGAGGGCAGCCTCACGCGCGCGGCCGAGCGCGTCTTCACCAGCGCGCCGGCGGTGAGCGCGCAGCTCAAGGCGCTGGAGGACGAGCTCGGCGTCAAGCTCTTCGAACGCACGTCGCGCGGCATGACCCCGACCGAAGCCGGCCTCACCCTGCTGGAGGAAGCGGAGCGCACCCTGGCTTCCGCGACGCGCATGCGCTCGGCGGCCGAGCAGCTCCGCGGCGCGGCGCAGGGCGTGGTGCGCTTCGGCACCGTGGTCGATCCGGTCGCGCTGCGGCTCGGCGAAGTGCTGGTGAAGCTGGCCGAGCGCCATCCGCAGGTCTCGCTGCAACTGCAGCAGGGCCTCTCGCACCAGACGCTGGAGGCCGTGCGCCGCGGCGAGCTGGACTGCGCCTATGCGCTCAGCGACAGCGAAAAGCTCGATGGCCTCGCACTGCAACGCCTCGGCGTGGTCGACCTGGCGGTGGCGCTGCCGCTGCCGGTGGCCGAGGCCCATCCCGCGCTGGATCTCGACGCCCTGACCCAGCTGCCCTGGGTCGGCACCCCGCCCACGTGCGTCATGCGCGTGCACCTCGACGGCCTGTTCGCAAGCGTGGGCCGCGAGTACCGCCCCACGCGCACGGCCGACAGCGAAAGCGCGATCCGCAGCATGGTCGCGAGCGGACTGGGCGCCGGGCTGCTGCGCGTCGACCAGGCCCGGCAGGCCGAGCGCAACGGCGAGCTGAGGATCTGGCAGGGCTGGCGCTCACACACCTGGCTGTGCTGGGTCGAAGCGGCCGGAAGCAGCCGCACGACGGCAGTCGATGCGGTGCGCAGCGCGGTGCTGGAGGCCTGGGCCTGAGCCTCCCGTCGGCTTTGTCCGTGGAAGACAAAGCATCGCTTCCTACGCCGGCCGCGACCGCGCCGCGAGAGCTTGCAGCGCATGGAAGCGAACGCTCAAATCAATGGCCAGGTCGATTACCGCGCAGGCGACGGACCGCTGCTGCGCGTGCCGCAAGGTCCCTGCACGGTCGAACCGGGCGCCGACAGCGCCGTGCTGAGTTGGAACGAAGACGGCAAGGCGATGAGCACGGCCATCCCGAGAGCCGACTACGACCGCTTCGTCAAGGAAGGCCGGATCGTTCTGCGCGGAGGCTAGCCATGCCGGCTGAAGATCTGTGGGATCTGGAAGAGCGCTTCTGGCTCTGCGATGCGCTCTTCTACGAGCAGCACCTGGCAGTCGATGCGCGCATGGTCTTTCCACAGCCCGTCGGCATGATGGGTCGCGCGCAGATCCTGGCCTCGATCGAGCCGGACAAGCGCTGGCGCCGGGTCGAGTTCGCGAATCAGCATCTGCTCGATCCCGCGGAGGGCACGGCCGTGCTGATCTATGCCGCGGCCGCCGATCGCGGCGGCGCCGGCAGCGCCTATCGCGCGCAATGCAGTTCGGTCTATGTGCGCTCAGGCGGCCGCTGGCAGCTGGTGGCGCACCATCAAACGCCGGCCGACTGCAAGCTCAGCAGCTGATCGGCTGCCGCGGCCTTCGGCGGCTGCGGCTTCGGATCGCAGGCGGCGAGCGTTGCCAGGGCGATGCATGCCAGCGCCAGAGTGAGCTTTCGATAGGTCATGGTCGTCTCCTTGGAGCGCATGGGCACTTCGTCACGATTCTGCCGCCGCACGGCGCCGCTGGATGTCGGCGCATGACCTACAGCGCCACGGATCAGCACGCGAAGTTGCGCACTTTGACTCGAAAGTTCTATGTGGCGTTGGCGCGCTTTGACCGCAGCGCGGGGCCCTTGACCTATTCTGCGGGCTCGCAACTACTCGAGACATCCGTGATGAAACACCGCGTCGATCGCAACGCAAGCTTCGCCCCTTGGGCCGCGGCCTTCCTGCTGGCCGCTGTCGCTCCGGCCCATGCGCTGGTGCTCGGCGTGACCGAGGGCGTGACCTACAAGGCCACCGACGCCCAGATAGAAGCCAAGTTCGAGCCGATCGCCGAGGCACTGAGCAAGGCGCTCAAGCAGCCTGTGACCATCAAGATCCTGAGTTCGTACCCCAGTGCGCGCGAAGCATTGAGGCAGAACCAGGTCGACCTGGCCTTCGTGCATCCGGCCCACATCGCCTTCGAAGCGACCAAGGGCGGCAGCTACAAGACGCTCGCCTGGACCGCGGGCTTCACCGACTACAAGGTCTCGTTCCTGTGCAAGGACCTGCAAGCGATCTCCAACTGGAAGGAGATCGCCGGCAAGAGCCTGGTCATGCCCGACCCGGACTCCATCACCTCGGTGATCACGCGCGCGATGCTGCGCGAGCAGGGCCTGCAGGACGGCGCGGTCAAGACCACCAACACGCGCTATCAGGACGCAGTGCCCTTCTACGTGCAGAACGGCTTCGCCGCCTACGGCGCCACGGCCTCCGCCGGGGTAGTCAAGGCCTGGAAGTCCACCGGCGGCAAGACCTGCGCCGAATCGCGCGCCGTCCCCATCAAGCAATGGCTGTCATCGAGCAAGCTCGACGCGAGCGCGGTCGCCACGGTGCGCGACACCTTGCTGGGGCTCGGGCAGTCGGAAGGCGGCAAGCGCGCGCTCGCCACCTCCACCTATTCCGGCTTTGTCGCGCCTTCAGCGGACATCGAGAAGACCCTGATGACCTGGCTCGGGATCTAGCTCCGCCGGCCAAGCCGCACGACGAGTGCCGCGCTCGCCATCGCGGTGGCGAGCGCCGTCACCGCCATCCAGCCCCATTCGGCGAAGAGCAGGCTGCCCAGCGCCGCGCCGACGGCCATGCCGATGAACATGCCGACGAAGAGCACGGCATTGAGGCGGCTGCGCGCACTCGGCTCGATCCCGTAGACGATGGTCTGGTGCGCGATCAAGGCGGCCTGGATGCCGAGGTCGAAGCCGATGGCGCAGGCCACCAGCAGCGCCAGCTGGGCGTGCGGCTGCAGCAGCGGCGCCAGCGCCATGGCCGCGAAGGAGAGCACGACCAGTCCCGCGCCCAGGCGCGTCACTAGTTCCGGTCCGCGGCGATCGGCGATGCGGCCGGCGACGGGCGCAGCCAGCGCCCCGGCGGCACCTGCCAGTCCGAAGGCACCGGCCGCGGCGCTGCCCAGGTGGAAGGGCGCGCCGTGCAGCATCACGGCCAGCGTCGACCAGAAGGCGCTGAAGCCGACCGAGAGCAGGCCCTGCGCCAGCGCCGCGCGGCGCAACGCGGCATGGCGCTGCCACAGCTGGGCCAGCGAACCGAGCAAGGCGCCGTAAGCCAGCTGCGTGGTGGGCTGGAAGCGCGGCAGCCGGTGCCATGCGGCGGCGCCGACCAGCGCGATGCTCGCCGCGGCCGCGACGAACACCGCGCGCCAGCCGAAATGCTCCGCGACGAAGCCGCTCGCCACGCGCGAGAGCAGGATGCCCAGCAGCAGCCCCGTCATCACCGTGCCGACCGTCTTGCCGCGATGGGCTTCGGGCGCGAGCGTGGCGGCGGCCGGCACGATGTCCTGGGCCATCGTCGCTGCCAGGCCGATGACCAGGCTGACCGCCAGCAGCGCGCCGATGGAGGGGGCCACGCCGGCCAGCAGCAGCGCGGCGCCGAGCACCGCCGCCTTGATCAGGATGATGCGGCGCCGGTCGTAGCGGTCGCCCAGCGGTGCCAGCAGCAGGATGCCGAGCGCATAGCCGAGCTGTGTCAGCGTCGGAACGAAGCCGACGGCGCGGTCGGATGCGCCGATGTCCGCACCCAGCACGCCGAGCATGGGCTGGCTGTAGTAGATCGACGCGACGGCGAGGCCGGCTGCGGCCGCGAGCAGAAGAACCAGCGATGCCGGCAGCCCCTGGGCGGCGCGGGCAGGCTCCGGGGCCGGCGCGGCGCCTGCTGTTGCATGCGAGCAATGAATACCTGACATGGTGTTAACCCTTAGAACTCATGAGGAACGGAGTGTGAGGTCTGAGTACTCGCAGTGGAAGCCGCCAGCCGCGCACAATTGATATACGCTGCTCACATGAACGAGCCCGTCTTACCCTCGGCCTCCGCCGACCGCATTGCGCTGATGCAGACCTTCGTCCGCATCGTGGAAGCCGGCAGCCTGTCGGCGGCGGCGGCGCAGATGGGATCGACGCAACCCACCGTGAGCCGGCGCCTGCAGGTCCTGGAGCGATCGCTCGGTGTGCGCCTGCTGCAGCGTTCCACGCATGCGATGAAGCTCACCGAAGACGGCGAACGCTGCTTCGAGCGCGCCAAGGAATTGCTCGCGAACTGGGAGGCCTTCGAGGCCGACCTGCGCGGCACCGGCGACGAGCCCGAAGGCAGCCTGCGCGTGATCGCGCCGCATGCCTTCGGCCAGTCGCAGCTGGTCGAACCGCTGGCCCGTTTCCTGCGGCGCTATCCGCGCGTGACGGTCGAGTGGCTGCTGCACGACGACACGCAGGACTTCATCGCCAAGGGCATCGACTGCGCGATCCAGATCGGGGAGGTCAGCGACCCTGCGGTGGTCGCGATCAAGCTGGCCGAGGTGCCACGCATCGTGGTCGCCGCGCCCTCCGTGCTGGCCGGCGCGCCGATGCCGGCGCACGCGTCCGAGCTGGCGGGCTTGCCCTGGCTGGCGCTGCGCACCTACTACCGCAACGAGGTGACGCTGACGCATGCGGCGAGCGGCGAAACCCATCGCTTCGCGATCCGGCCGCGCATGAGCACCGACAGCCTGCTGGCCCTGCGCCACGCCGCGGTGCTGGGGCTGGGGGCGGGCGTGGGATCGGCCTGGCTGCTGACCGAGGATCTCGCCGCGGGCCGGCTCGTCCACCTCGCGCCGCAATGGTGCGCCGCGCCGCTGCCTGTCTACCTGGTCTATCCCCATGCGCGCTTCTATCCGGCCAGGCTGCGCCGCTTCGTGGAGGCGATGCGGGAGGCCATGCCGGCGGTGGTGGGGATGCGCCAGCGCGAAGAAGTTATCCTAGGCAAAACTTGATCCCGGGCTCACGGCCTCCCGCCGCCCGTCGACCTGACCATCCATCCGAATGAGCAAATCCATCCTCGCATCCCTGGCCTTGGCCGCATGCTGCGCCGGCGCCCTCGCGCAGCCGCTCAAGCTTCCCGTGGAAAACAGCGACCAGGGCACCCTCTACGTCGCGCCCAACCTGTCGTCTACCGAGACCTCGGCCCGCACGAACGGCGCAACGATCGGTACGCAGCGCCCCGACGGAAGCGGCGCGTACGGCGGCGTCGACACCTCCGGATTCCGCCCCAACTACTCGCTCGGCGCCAGCACGGGCGGCAGCACCTCGTTTTCGGCAGGCGCCCATTCGGACGGCAAGAGCAACGCGGGCATCAAGGCCGGCGTGACGATCAAGTACTAGCAGCCGACGAGCAGCCGAGGTTCACGCGCGGCGAAACAGCAGCACCGCGTTCGTACCGCCGAAGGCGAAGGAACTGCTGATCGCAGCTTCGAGCTGCGGCGCGGCTGCACCGGCCTCGCGCACCAGGTTCAGGCTGCACTCCGGGTCGATGGTCTTGCAATGCGCGTTGGGCGGCAGCTGGCGCCGCGCCAGCGCCAGCACGGTGATCACCGCTTCGAGCGCGCCGGCGGCGCCGAGCAGGTGGCCGTGCAGGGCCTTGGTCGAGCTCACGCGCAGATCGTCGAGTGCCTCGCCCCACACCTCGGCCAGCGCGTTGCGCTCGACCACGTCGCCGATGCGCGTGGCCGTGCCGTGCGCGTTGCAGTAGCCCACGTCGCGCGGCTGCAGGCCGGCCTGCCGCAAGGCGGCGCGCAGGGCGCGGGCCTGGCCCGGGGCGTCGGGCTTGGTCAGGTGGGTGGCGTCGCAGCCGATGCCCCAGCCGGCCAGCGTGGCATGGCTGCGCGCGCCGCGCCGCCGGGCGCGCTCGGCCGATTCGAGGACGAGGAAGGCCGCACCCTCGCCGAGCGCGAAACCGCTGCGGTCGCTGGCAAAAGGGCGGATCGCGCCAGCCTCCTCGCCAGGCTGGAAGCCGGCCAGGGTCTGCATCGCCTGCCAGGCCAGCAACACGCCCGGCACGATCAGCGCTTCGCTGCCGCCGGCGATGGCGATGTCGACCTCTCCGCGCTGCACCGCCTTGGCGGCCTCGGCAATGGCCACGGCCGACGAGGCGCAGGCCACGGAATAGGTGAGCACCGGACCGTGCACGCGCTGCCGCACCGCCACTTGCGAGGCCGGCGCGTTGGGCATGAAGGCCGGAATGGTGAGCGGCGGCATGCGCCCGGCGCCGCGGTAGGCCGCCTCGAGCGCGCCCGCGCCGCCCATGCCGCAGCCCGCGTAGACGCCGATGCGTTCGGGGTCCACGTTGCCGAGGGCGCCGGCATCGCGCATCGCCAGGTCGGCCGCGGCCACGGCCAGCTGGCTCACGCGGTCGACGCCGGCGAGCTGCAGCTTGGTGAACCAGCGGGATTCGTCGAAGGCCACCGTGGCGGCGGCGGCCGGCTTGGGCAGCTCGGGAAGGACGGGTCCGAGCGCCGATTCGCCGCGCATCAGCGCATCGAAGACCGTGCCCGGATCGTCGCCGTGCGGCGCGACGAGGCCCAGACCGGTGACGGCGACCTCGGTTGTCACCTGGCCTGCGCCATCCTGACCTTGTCGACCACGGCCGCGAGCCCGGCCAGCGTGTCGACGCTGTTTGCGTCGTCGTCGGTGATGGAGATGGAGAAGTGGTCTTCGATCGCGAACACGAATTCGACCAGCGTCAGCGAATCGAATCCCTTGTCGCGCATGGACGCGTGAGGGTCGAGCGCCGCCGCCTCGATGCCGTACTTCTCGTGGATCAGATCCTGTAATACTTTCAGCGAGCTCATTGTGCGATGTCCGACCTCACGCCGGCCCTGGCCTCATCGATGGGAATGATATCCGCTCGACCGAAAATGGCGTGGGCCACGCGCTGCGGGCCGGGCCGCCAGCGCAGCGAGGGCAGCACGAAGGCGACACCCAGCAGCGCACCGGCCAGCGCGTCGAGCACCACGTGCTGCTTGATCGCCAGCGTCGACCAGGCGATGGCGGCGAACCACAGCCAGTTCAGGAGGCGCACAAAAACCGGCGTGCGCGCCCGGCGCAGCACGTCATGGATGCGAATGGCCGTGAACATCGCGACCGCGACGTGCATCGAGGGGCAGGCGTTGCCGGGCGCATCCACGCCCTGCAGCAGTGCGAAGCCCGGGAAGTCCGAGGCCGGCGCCGCGAGCGGCACCTGCGTCGGCCAGTAGTGGAACAGGCCCAGCCCGGTCAGGCACAGCGCGCCGACCCAGAGGCCGTAGACCACCAGCTCGCGAAAGCTCAGCTGCAGCCCGGGCGCGACACCCACGTAGAGCCAGAGCGAAAAGTAGGCGATGAGCGCCTGCGGCTGGAACGGGATCAGGTGGTCGAGCGCGGTCAGCGGCATCACCGTGACCGCGAAGTCCGGGTGGCGCAGCACGTGGAAGTAGCCGATGAAGAAGAGCCAGGTGAACACCGTGACGCCGACGACCTTCAGTGCGAAGTGGCGGCGAATCCGCAGGCCGATGTCGGCGGTCCAGGTCTGTGGAGGGGAGGGCGCCATGTACGGGGTTGGTCGGTCGGTGATGTTTCGACCGGGTCGATCATGCCTGAGACCCTTGACAAGAGCCGGCCCCCGATCTGATACTGAACCTTTAAGTTCAGTGAAAGTCCTTTCGAAAGGCATCCCATGCAGAAGATCTCTCCCTTCCTGTGGTTCGACGGCAAGGCCGAGGAGGCCGCGAAGTTCTACACCGGCATCTTCAGGAACTCGCGCATCACCAACGTGATCCCCGGCCCCGGCGGCACGGTGATGGGCGTGAGCTTCGAGCTCGAAGGGCAGGAGTTCATGGGCCTGAACGGCGGGCCGATGTTCCAGTTCACGCCGGCGGTCTCCTTCTTCATCAAGTGCGAGACGCAGGAAGAGATCGACAACTACTGGACCCGGCTCACCGAGGGCGGCGGCGAGCCGCAGCCCTGCGGCTGGCTCAAGGACAAGTTCGGCCTCTCGTGGCAGGTGGTGCCCAACGCGCTGGGCACCATGCTGCAGGACAGGGACCCGGCCCGCGCGCAGCGCACCATGGAAGCCATGATGAAGATGTCCAAGCTGGACATCGCGGCGCTGAAGAAGGCCTACGACGGGAGCTGACGGGAAGCGCGCCGCGCTTCGGCGGCGGGCATGACTTCCGACACTTCTTTTCGCCCGCGGTCCCGCTAACATCGATTCGGTGAATGCCATCGAGTCCACGCCGCCGCCATCCGCGCCCGGGAGCGAGGCGCCCGGCCGTCCGCCCCGCGCGATTCTGGTGGTGGACGACCACGACCTGGTGCGCCTGGGCGTCCGCGCGCTGGTGCAGGCGCAGACCGGCCCCTCCGGTGCGCCCATCGAGGTCTTCGAGTCCGGCAACCTGGCCGATGCCCTGGTGCTCTACGGCGCTGCGCAGGAGGCCATCGGCCTGGTGCTGCTGGACCTGGCGCTGCCCGACACGCAAGGCCTGCGTGGCCTGGCGGAATTTCACGCCCGCTATCCGTCCGCACGCATCGTGGTGCTCTCGGGCACCGACGACGCGTCGCTGGCCCAGGGCGCGCTGACCCTGGGCGCCAGCGCCTTTCTGCCCAAATCAGCCGACCTGAACGAGGTGGTGAGCTTCATCCGTGCCTGCGGGCTGCTCGATGTCAATGCGGCAGGTAGCCTGCCGGCAGTGCCGAGGATGTCGAGCGGGTATGTGGAGCAGACCCATGCCAGCGCCTGGCAGCAGCTCACGCCGCGCCAGATGCAGGTGCTGCAGTGGGTTCTGGAGGGCAAGGCCAACAAGGAAATCGCGCAGTTCGCGAACTTGAGCGAAGGCACGGTGAAGAACCACGTGTCGACCATCCTGCTGCTGTTCGGCATGCGCTCACGCGCCCAGTTGATCAGCAGCCTGCGTTGAACTCTCCAGCCGCCGGCGCCACCATCGGCCAACGCGTTCTGCGCGAACACGTGGCCTCGGTCTGGGCGACCCGCTACACCTCGATCCCGGCTCACCTGTGCTTTGCCGCGGCGCTCGGCCTCTTCATCTACTTCAAGCACGATCACCCGTGGGCGCTGCCCTGGCTGGCGGTGCTGGTGGTGGTGGACCTGTACGTGTTGCTCACGCCGGGCTGGCATCGCGGGTTGCCGGTCAGCGAAAGCCCCTGGTGGGCGCGCAAGTACGCCCGCCTGGTGACGCTGGTCAGCGCCGTCACAGCACCTGGGCCGTGGTTCTTCATCTCGGCCGACAACCTGATGCTGACCACGGTCATGGTGGTCGTGGTGATGGTCAGCTGGACCCGAGCGGTGCAGGCGCTCTGGGCCCTGAAGCCGGCGCTGCTGGGCTATGGCATCCCCATGATGAGCGGTCTGATCGTGGCGCTGGCCGCCCAGGGCGACAGCTTGCACCTGTTTCTGGCGGCGTTCGGCGCGGCCCATCTGCTGCTCACCTTGCGCACCGGCCTGCGCCAGAACAAGGTGCTGACCGAGGCCCTCACCTTGCGCTTCGAGAACGAAGCGTTGGCCGCGCGACTGCGCGAACAGATTGCCGCCACCGAGCGCGCCAGCGCGGAAAAGACCCGCTTCCTGGCCACCGCCAGCCATGACCTGCGCCAGCCGCTGCACGCCATCGCGCTGTTCGGCGCCGCGCTTGAAAACACCTTGCGCGATCGCCCCGAGGGCAAGAACGCCGAACGCCTGATGCGCGCCGTCAACGCGGTGGGTACCTCGCTGGACACCATGCTCGACGTCTCGCGCCTGGACGCCGGCGTGGTCACGCCCGAGTTGACGTGTGTGCAGCTGGATGCGCTGTTCCTGCGGCTCAATCACATGTTCTCGGCGCAGGCCGAACAAAAGTCGCTGCAGCTGCGCGTGCGCGCCAGCGGGCTGCGGGTGCGCAGCGATCCGCAACTGCTGTCCCGCATGCTGGCGAACCTGATCGACAACGCGCTCAAGTACACCGTGCACGGCGGCGTGACCGTGACGGCCCGCGCGCGCGGCGAGACCGTGTGGATCGATGTGTGCGACACCGGCATCGGCATCGCGTCCGATCGGCTGGGTCAGATCTTCGAGGAGTTCTATCAGATCGACAACCCGGGCCGCGACCGCGCGCGCGGCCTGGGCATCGGCCTGTCAATCGTGCAGCGCCTGTCGCGCCTGCTCGGGCATCCTGTGCAGGTCCGCTCTCGATTTGGCCGCGGCACCCGTTTTCGCCTTGTGCTGCCGGTCGACGCATCGATCGGCGCATCCGTCGGCCCGATGCCGCAAGACATCGAAATGCGCGAGCGCCATCGGGGCGCTGCGCCGACCTTGCCCCGTCGCGTCTTGCTGATCGACGACGAAACGGAAATCCGCGCAGCCATGACGGAGCTGCTGCGCTCCTGCTCGGTCGACGTGCTGGCCGTGGCCGACGAGGCACGGGCGGCCGAAGCGCTGACGCAGGCCTGGGCGCAGGCCGAGCCGTTCTCGCTGCTCCTGTGCGACTACCGCCTGGCCGACGGCGCAGATGGCCTCGCTGCGGGACTGCGCCTGCGCGAGCGCTTCGACCCCGACATGCCGCTCCTGTTGATCACCGGCGAAACCGCGCCCGAACGCCTGCAGCGCGTGCGCGAATCGGGCGTCTCGGTGTTGTTCAAGCCGGTGGATGCCGCCGCGCTGCTTCGGGCCATGGCCGAGCTCGCACCCGCGGCGACCCCATGACTTGCGTCATGGCGTGACTTTCGGCACTGGTGCCTACGGGGCGGCGCCTTTACCTTTCCGTCCGGCCCGATACGCGGCCTTGCACATCGAACAGGACACGAAGGTATGAGGAACAAACTGTGGATCGCGGCGACCGCCGTGACCTTGTCTGCTTGTGGCGGCGGCGGAAGCGGCGGAGAGTTTGCCGGCCTTCCGACGGCATCTGCGCCGGCTCCGGCTCCGGCTCCGGCACCCGCTCCTGCGCCTGCGCCTGCGCCGGCAGCGCGAACGGTGATGTACGAGGCACTGCCGCCCGTCGCCGACGCCGCCGACTTCCTCACGCAACTCAATGCCCAGGGCGCCAAGGGCTTCCGCTTTCTCAGCGGCTTTGCGTTCACCACCGGGCCGACCACCTTCGAACAAGTCATGGGCTACGTGAAGGACGCCGACGTGACCTACAGCTACGAGTTGCCGCCGACCGCCGCCGACACGACGGCGGTCGAGAACCAGCTCAATGCGCAAGGTGCGAGGGGCTTCGCATGGGGCGGCCCCATCGGCGTGGGCGGGGAGAACCGCACGATCTACCGCAAGGTCGGCGGCTCGGCGTCGAGCTACAGCTACGCCGTGTTGGCCGGCACCGAGACCAGCGCGTCCTTTCTCGGCCAGGCCAACGGCCAGGGCGCCGGCGGCTACTACTACGTCACGCAACAGGGCATCGGCGGCGCCTTCGTGAACGTCTACCGGAAGGATTCGCAAGACAGCGCGACCTATGGCTACGAGGTGCTCGCGAACCCCGGCGGAGACAACGACTTCCTCGCCCAACTCAACGCGCAGGGTGCAAGGAGCTTCAGGTTCAAGACGCCCTATGCGTTCGGCTCGGAAGGCGCCAAGGTCATCTACGAGAAGGATCTCTCGCAGGCGCCGGGCTTCAGCTACTACGCGCTGGACGATCAAGGCAGCAGTGCGGCTTTCATCGCCCAGGCGAATGCCGAAGGCGCCAAGGGCAGTGGCCTGATCGGCTCCTACGCGCTGCCGAGCGGTGCGATCAAGACGCTGTATTTCACCCCCACCAATTGCACCGGCTTCCTCTGCGATACCCGGATGCTTTTCGGGTTCTAGACACCATGACCTTTACCAAACTTCCACCCGCCTTCGCCCTTGCGGGCCTGCTCGTACTCACCGGTTGCCAGACCACCGACATGCAGCTGGGCAGCCAGTCCGCCAAGACCGTGGCCACCGGCAGCGCGGCCGGCTCGGCGACCAGCGGCGAGAGCAGCCAGCTCGAGCGCTGCGCGTCGCCGCTGGGGACCGTCTCCCTGATCGAAAACCAGTCCGCCGGCTGGTACACGTGCTGACGGGCGAATACCGTTTGCCGCCAACGGCCAACCTGCTGCGCCTGCTGGTGCAGCAGTCGAACTGCTTTGTGGTGATCGAGCGCGGCGCGGCCGGCATGAATGCCATGACGCGCGAGCGTGCGCTGATGCAAACGGGCGAAATGCGCGGCGGCAGCAACTTCGGCCGCGGCCAGATGGTGGCCTCCGACTACGGGCTGTCGCCCGAGATCGTGTTCAGCAACAGCGATGCCGGCGGCGCGGGCCTCGCGCTGGGCGGGCTGATCGGCGGCGGCCGCTACAGCAACGTGATCGGCAAGCTGGGCGCCAACCTCCAGACCAAGGAGGCGAGCGCGCTGCTCACGCTGATCGACAACCGCTCGGGCGTGCAGGTCGCGGCTTCGGAAGGCAGCGCGTCCAAGACCGACTTCGGCGGCTTCCTCAAGCTGACCGGGGACTCGGGCGCCGGCAACCTCGGCGGCTACACGCGGACTCCGCAGGGCAAGGTGATCGCGGCGGCCTTCATGGACGCCTTCAACCAGATGGTCGTCTCGCTGCGCAACTACAAGGCGCAGACGGTGCAGGGCCAGGGGCTGGGCGGCGGCGGCCGGTTGACGGTCGACGGCAGCGCCGCGCCCTCGCAGACTTCTGCGCCGGGCGAGAAGACGCGCCGCAGGAAGTAGGCGCGGCTGCCGGCTCAGGCCCTTGCCGGCAGCACCGTCCCGCGGCTCTCGCCGAAGCCGATGCGCGCATGGCCCGGCTTCTCGCACCAGCCGCGCAGCAGCACCGCATCGCCGTCCTCCAGAAAGCCGCGCGCTTCGCCGTTGGCCAGCGCGATCGGCGCCTGGCCCGCGCGCGTGAGCTCGATCATCGCGCCGGCCTCGCCCGGACCCGGGCCCGAGATGGTGCCGCTGCCGAACAGGTCGCCGGCATTCAGGCTGCAGCCGCCCACCGTGTGGTGCGCGACCATCTGCGCGATGCTCCAGTACTGGTGTTTGAAGCTGGTGGCCGAGAGGCGCGAGGGCGCGCTGCCCTCGGCGCGGGCCTCGGCGCTCTCGAGCCAGACCTCGAGCCGGATGTCGAGCGCACCGCTCGCACGATTGGCTTCGCTCTCCAGGTAGGCCAGCGGTTGCGGATGATCGGCCGGCCGCACCCAGGCCTGGCGGTAGGGCGCCAGCGCTTCCAGCGTCACGATCCACGGCGAGACCGTGGTCGCGAAGTTCTTGGCCAAAAAAGGACCGAGCGGCGCCATCTCCCAGAACTGGATGTCGCGCGCCGACCAGTCGTTGAGCAGGCAGAGGCCGAAGACGTGGTTCTCCGCGCGCTCGAGCGGAATCGGCGCGCCGGCCGCATTGCCCTGGCCGATCCAGATGCCGAGCTCGAGCTCGTAGTCCAGCCGCGTGCAGGGGCCGTAGGTCGGCGCGTGCGCGCCGGGCGCCATGGTCTGCCCCATCGGCCGGTGGAACTGCTGGCCGCTCACGCCGATGGTCGAGACGCGGCCGTGGTAGGCGATCGGGATCCACTGGAAGTTGGGCGTGATCGGATCGTCGGGTTTCCACAGCCGGCCGACGTTGAGCGCGTGGTCGATCGAGGTGTAGAAGTCGGTGTAGTCGCCGATGCGCGCGGGCAACGCGAACGCGGCTTCGGCCTGCGGGACCAGGCAGGCGCGCACGGCGTCAGCGACTTCCTTCGGCGCGTCGTCCTTGAGCAGCGCGAACAAGCCATGGCGCAGCGCGCGCCACACGCTGGGACCGAGCGCGAAGAAATCGTTGAGTGCCGACTGCGCGCAGGCGCGCGCGCCATCGAGTGCCGCGCCGTCGAGCTGCCGACCGGCGCCCAGCGCCGCGAGGTCCAGCACCTGGTCGCCGATGGCGACGCCGCCGCGATAGGGCTCGCGGCTTCCGGTGCGGTGGAACACCGCGAAGGGCAGGTTCTGGATCGGGAAGTCGCTGCCTTCGGCGTTGGCCGAGGCCAGCCAGCTGCGGGCGCTCGCGTCGTGCGTGTGGTTGAGCGTCATCGTGTTCAGCCCGCGCTCGCCATCAGCGCCTCGTCGAAGATCGCGACCGCACGCGTCCAGCCGGCCGAGGCGCCGCGGATCTTGTGCGGGAAGCAGCTGATGAAGAAGCCGTCGCCCGGCAGCGCCTCGAGGTTGTGCAGCTTCTCGAGGTGGCAGTAGCCGATGTCGCGGCCGGCCTTGTGGCCTTCCCAGATCAGCGAGGCGTCCTTCGATTCGCCGTACTTCTTGGCGGTATGCACGAAGGGCGCGTCCCAGCTCCAGGCATCGGTGCCGGTGAGGCGCACGCCGCGCTCCAGCAGGTACATGGTCGCTTCGTAGCCCATGCCGGCGCCGGCCGAGACGTAGTCGCCGTGGCCGTAGCGCGAGCCGGCGCGCGTGTTGACCACCACGATCTCCAGCGGCTTCAGCGTGTGGCCGATGCGCTTGAGCTCGGCTTCCACATCGTCGGCCTGCACCACGTAGCCGTCCTCGAAATGCCGGAAGTCCAGCTTCACGCCGGGCTGGAAGCACCATTCGAGCGGCACCTCGTGGATCGCGATCGAGGGTTTCTTCTCGCCGAGCGCCTTGTCCATCGTGGAGTGGAAGTGGTAGGGCGCATCGAGATGTGTGCCGTTGTGCGTGGAGAGCTGCACGAACTCCACGGCCCAGCCTTCGCCGTCGGGCAGGTCCTCCTTCTTCAAGCCAGGGAAGAAGGGCTCGATCTGCTCGTAGGTCTGCTCGTGCGTGAAGTACTGGATCTTGGGCGCGAAGGCCGGCGGATCGGAGAGCACGTCGTTTTCGAGAAAGATCGAGAGGTCGACGAATTTGCGTGTCATGGCGGGGTTCCTTTTCTCTAGGGGCGCTGCCAGCGCAGCAGTTTTTTCTCGGCGAGAGCCAGCAATGCGTTGCTCGCGAAGCCGATCAGGCCCAGCAGCACGATGCCGGCGAAGAGTTCGCTCGCGCGGAAGGCGCGCGCCGCGAGCAGGATGGCCTGGCCCAGGCCGCTTTGCGAGGCGATCATTTCGCCGACCACGGCGACGATGAGGGAAATGGTCATCGACAGGCGCATGCCGGCCAGGATGTCGGGCATCGCGTTGGGCAGGCCGATCTTCCAGACGAAGGCCGCGCGCGGCATCTGCAGGCAGCGCGCCACTTCGGAAAGCCGCGGCTCGACCGCCGCGAAGCCGTGCACGGTGGCTAGCAGCACCGGCCACATCGCACCGAAGGCGACGACGAAGAGCACCATGCCCGGGTTGAGGCCGAAGATCGAGATCGCGAGCGGCAGCAGCGCGGAAGCCGGCAACGGGCGGATGAATTCCAGCGTCGGCTGCACCCAGGCGCGCACCGCGGGCGAGACGCCGATGGCAGCGCCCAGCAGCACGCCGAAGAGCGAAGCGAGGAGCCAGCCTTCTAGCATGCGGCGCACGGTGGCGATGGTGAAGCCCAGCAGCTCTCCGCTGCCGCTGCCGCGCAGGTTGAGGCCTTCGGCCAGGCTCGCGAGCGTGGCCTCGGGCGTCGGCAGGAACACGCGGCTGACCCAGCCCGCGTTGCTTGCGGTCCACCACAGCGCGATCAGCGCCGCGAGCACCGCGGCGGAGCCCAGCCAACCGGTGAAGCGATGGCTCATTGCACCGCTCCCATGCGCCGCGCCACCCAGCGCTGCAGGCGCTGCATCGCCGCGTTGATCACGAAACCCACCACGCCGATCCAGCCCAGCCAGGCCAGCATCAGCGCCGGGTCGAAGCTCTGCTGCGCGATCATCATCGCGTAGCCCATGCCGTTTGGATTGGCCGCGATCTCGACCGTGACGGCCACCACCAGCGCCACCGCCACGCCGAGCCGCAGCGCGACGAAGAGGCGCGGCACGATCGCGGGCAGCACGATCTTCCAGGCCCGCTCGCGCGCCGTGAGGCCGAGCACGCGGCTCACTTCGAGCAGGCGCGGCTCGACCTGCTGCACGGCCGACTGCACGAGGATCAGCATCGGCCAGAAGGTGGCGAAAGCGACGATGGCCAGTTCCATGCGCACGCCGAAGCCGAACATCAGCATCGACAACGGAATCAGCGCGACCGAAGGAACGGGGCGCAGCACCTCGATCGACAGCAGGCCGAACTGCGCGGCACGCCGCGACAGGCCGAGCACGATGCCCAGCGCGATGCCGAGCACGGCGCCGAGCAGCAGGCCGAGGGCGGCGGTGCCCAAGGTGAAGCCGGTGGCCTGCCACAGCGAGCCGTCGGCGGCTGCACCGGCGAAGGCCTTGAGCGCCGCGCTCGGCGGTGCGAGCGCCTCGCTGCCCTGTGCGGCGGCGCGGCGCGCGTACCACTCGAAGAGGCCGAGCAGCAGGACGGGGAAGAGCCAGGGCCGCAGCAGCGAAAGAAGCCTAGTCATGGCCCTGCTCGATGAAGGCGAAGAGTTCGCGCCGCAAGTGGAGAAACTCCGGATGCTCCTTGGTCGTGAGCTGGTCGCGCGGCCGCGGGATCTTCACATCGATCATGCGCGCGAGGCTGGGCCGCCCCGGCGCGGGATCGGCCTGCAGCGCGATCACGCGGTCGCCGAGGTAGATGGCCTCTTCGAGGTCGTGCGTGACGAAGAGCACCGTCAGTCCGTCTTCGCGCACCAGGCGCGCGAGTTCGTCCTGCAGGCCCTGGCGCGTCAGCGCATCCAGCGCGCCGAAGGGCTCGTCCATCATCATCAGCTCGGGCTTCTGCGCCAGGCAGCGCGCGATCTGGGCACGCTGCTGCATGCCGCCCGAGAGCTGCACCGGAAACTTCTGTGCATGCGCCGCAAGGCCGACCTTGGCCAGCACCTCGGCGATGCGCGGCGCGCATTCGCTCGCCGGCACGCCGGCCGCTTCGAGCGCGAGGCTCACGTTGCCCTCGACCGTGCGCCACGGCAGCAGCGCGCGCCCATAGTCCTGGAACACGAAAGCCACTTCGCGCGAGGGCTCGGTCATCGGCCGCCCATTGCGCCGCACCTCGCCAGCCGTGGCGCGCACCAGCCCGCTGGCCGCGCGCAGCAGCGTTGTCTTGCCGCAGCCGCTCGGGCCCACGATGCAGACGAACTCGCCGCGCGACACCTCGAAGGAAGTCGGCGACAGCACCTCGCGCCCGCCGTAGCAGATGCGCACGCCATCGATGCAGAGGAAACCGGACGTCACTTCGCAACCAGCCTGGCAACGTCGATCGAGGTCTTGAGCATCTCCTGTTCCTTCATGAGGCCGACCCAGTAGGCGAGCTGCTTGTCGGTCACCACCGGCCCGGGGGGCGAGATCTGCACCTTGGCCAGCACCTCGGGCGGCAGCTTGATGTACTTCCCGATGCTGGCGCGCACCCGGGCGTCGTTCTTCGGCTGCTGCATGAAGGCGCCGGCTTCCTGCACCGCCTCGCGGAAGCCGCGCGCCGCGGCCGGGTTCTTCGCCACCCACTCGCGCTTGGCCGCATGCACGATGGTCTGGTTCCCTTCGGGCAGGAAGGTCGAGTAGTACGAGGCCACGTAGCCCGCACCGCTGTCGGTGATGCGGCTCATGAAGGGGTCGGCCGACACCACGGCATCGACCGAGCCGCCGCGCAGCAGGTCGGCATGCTGCGGGAACGAAGCCTCGACGAAGTTGACCTTGCGGTAGTCCACGCCCTGGTCCTTCAGGTAGGCGCGGAAGGTCACGTGCAGGAAGGCGCCGAGGCCGGGCACGCCGATCTTCTTGCCGACGCAGTCCTGCGCGCTCTTGATGCCCGAGCCGGCGCGCGCCACCAGGCCGAAGCCGGTGATGGTCTTCGAGGTGAGCCCGCCGCCAGCGACCAGCACCAGGTCCATTCCGCCGTCGACCGCCTGCAGGAACACCGAAGGCGTGGGCCCGCCGATCTGCAGCGAATCCGACTGCAGCGCCGCCGGAATGGTGGAGTTGAGCGGAATGAACTTGAGCTCGACGTCCAGGTTGCGCTTCTTGAAGTAGCCCTCCTCGGCCGCGACGAAGACCGAGGCGAAGTCGGTCACGGCCGTGTAGCCGAACACGATCTTCGTGTTGGCTTGCGCGCGCGCAGGCAGCGCGACGGTCGCGGATGCGACGGCGAGCGCCGACAGCAGGGTGCGTCGTTTCATCATCATGGCTTTTGTCTCCTGGAGGTGGGTTTCTTCTGCGCGGTGGCCCTGGGTCGCGGCAGCGCGGCGCGCAGGCCGCCGACGATGAAGTTCACCAGCATCGGCGCCACGGCCGGATCGCTGCGCCGGTTCTCGCCGCGCGACAGCCGCTCGATGCGGTTGTCGTTGAGGTGGTGCAGCAGCGTGCCGAGCGCGAACTGGTAGCCCCAGGCGGCCTGGCCGCGCGTGGCATGCGGCAGCGCCACGTGCAGCGCATCGATGTACGCCTCGGCCAGCGGATCGAAGTAGCTGCGCAGCACGCGATCGGCCTCGTCGGTCGCGTGATAGAGCTCGCGCGCCACCAGCAGCGCGTAGTACTCGCCCTCGGCGCTCGCGCGCAGCGCGAGCACGGGGCCGGTGAAGGCTTCGACGATGCGCGGCAGCGTCTGCGGGTCATGAGGGTCGTTGCGCACCGCGCGCAGGCCGGCCAGCCGCTCCTCGATGCTGTGGCTCCAGTGCTCGAAGATGGCGTGGAAGAGCTCGTGCTTGGGGCCGTAGTAATAGCCCACCAGCGCCAGCGGCACGCCGGCCTCGTCGGCGATCTGGCGGATCGTCACCGCGTGGTAGCCGTGCTGCGCGAACAGCTTCTCGGCCGCGAGAAGGATCGCCTGCCGGCGATCGGGCCGGACCGGGGAAGCGCGCTGCACACGTTGGACCATGGCGGTATTGAACAAGCGTACAAACTTGTTGAACACTCGTACAAACCCTGTGCTTACCCCATTGAAGCCGGGTCCGTCCGCGCGTTAGGCTGCGAGGGTGACTCCAACCTCCGCTCCCTTCATTCCCCAAATCCGTCTCTACCAGAACTGGCTGCGCGAGAAGCGCGGCCTTCGCTTCGATTCGTACGATGCGCTGTGGCGCTGGTCGGTCACCGATCTAGAAGCCTTCTGGCAGAGCATCTGGGATTTCAGCGGCATGCAGTCGCCCACGCCCGCGAGCGCCGTGCTGGCCGACGCGCGCATGCCCGGGGCGCGCTGGTTCCCCGGCGCCCAGGTCAACTACGCGCGCGAAGTGCTACGCCATGCCGACGCGGCCCACGCGGCCGGCATGCCGGCGATCGTCAGCGAGAACGAGCTGGGCGAAGTGCGCGAGCTGTCGTGGCCCGAGCTGCGGCGGCAGATCGCGGCCTGTGCGCTGACGCTGCGCGCGCTCGGCGTGACGCGCGGCGATCGCGTGGCGGCCTACATGCCCAACGTGCCCGAGACCATGATCGCCTTCCTCGCCTGCTCGAGCATCGGCGCGGTGTGGAGCGTGTGCGCGCCCGACATGGGCACGGCGGCGGTGGTCGACCGCTTCCGCCAGATCGAGCCCAAGGTGCTGATCGCGGCCGACGGCGTGCACTACGGCGGCAAGGCGCTGGACCGCAGCGCGGTGATCGAGGAATTGCGTGCAGCGCTTCCCAGCGTCCAGAAGCTGCTGCTGCTGCGCACGCCCTTCGCTGCGAAGCAGATCGGGGCCGAGTGCGAGTGGACTGCGGCCGTGGCGCGCGACGATATCGAGACCGCAGCCTTCGAACCCGAGTGGCTGCCCTTCGAGCATCCGATCTGGATCGTCTATTCGAGCGGCACCACCGGCCTGCCCAAGCCCATCGTGCACGGGCAAGGCGGCATCATCGTCAACATGTACGCCTGCGGCCTGCACCACGACCTGGGCCCGAGCTACAGCGTCAACAACTTCGGCGAGCGCTACCACTGGTACAGCTCCACCGGTTGGGTGATGTGGAACTCGCAGCTCTCGGGCCTGGCCTTCGGCGCCACCATCTGCATCTACGACGGCAATCCCGCCGGCAGCAAGGAAAAGCCCGACTGGGGCGTGCTGTGGCGCTTCGTGGGGCGGCACCGGGTCACTTTCTTCGGCGCCGGCGCGGCCTACTTCGCGAGCTGCATGAAGGCCGGCGTCGAAGCCAAGGCATGCGGCGATCTTTCGCGCGTGCGCGCGCTTGGCAGCACCGGCTCGCCCTTGTCCGAGGAGGTGCAGCGCTGGGGTACGGCGCAGGTGCTCGCGGCCGGCTCGCCCGCCGTCTGGTGGTACAACATTTCGGGCGGCACCGATTTCTGCGGCGCCTTCGTCGGCGGCAACCGCGAGCTGCCCGAGGTGCCGGGCCAGATGCAGTGCCGCTTTCTCGGCGCTTCGGTCGAGGCCTGGAACGAGCAGGGCCAGCCGGTGATCGGCGAGGTCGGCGAGTTGGTCTGCACGAAACCGATCCCCTCGATGCCGCTCTATTTCTGGGGCGACGAGGGCAATGCGCGCTATCTCTCGAGTTACTTCGACACCTACCCGGGCGTCTGGCGCCACGGCGACTGGATCAAGGTCGGCGAAGACGGCGGCTGCATCATCTACGGCCGCAGCGATGCGACCATCAACCGCCAGGGCCTGCGCATGGGCACCAGCGAGATCTACAGCGCCGTCGAAGGCCTGCCCGAAGTGCTCGACTCGATGGTGGTCGATCTCGAGTACCTGGGCCGCGAAAGCTACATGCCGCTGTTCGTCGTGCTGCGGCCCGGCGTCGCGCTCGACGATGCGATGCGCGCGAAGATCAACGATGCGATCAAGACGCAGCTCTCGCCGCGCTTCGTGCCGAACGACATCTTCCAGGTGGCCGAGATTCCGCGCACCCTCTCGGGCAAGAAGCAGGAGCTGCCGATCAAGAAGCTGCTCTTGGGCCAGCCGATCGAGAAGGTGGTGAACCGCGAGGCGATGGCCAATCCGGGCTCGCTGGACTGGTACGTGGCCTTCGCGGCGCGGAATGCCGAAGCAAGACATTGATGCCGCAGCGCAGCAAATAACAGCCGGGCGTGCTAAGGTCGCGTAACCTAGGGTTAACCCCTAATTCGCGACCCGCCAGCCATGTCCGCACCCTCTCTGCCTTCTTCCGCCTCTGCGCCAGGCTTCGTGCGCGCGATGCTCGCGCTCGGCGTCGGCGGCTTCGCGATCGGCACCGGCGAGTTCGTCATCATGGGCCTCCTGCCCGAGGTGGCGCGCGACATCGGCACGAGCATTCCGCAAGCCGGCCACGTGATCAGCGCCTATGCGCTGGGCGTGGTGATCGGGGCGCCGGTGCTCGCTGTGCTGGCCGCCGGCTGGCGCCGGCGCGCGCTGCTGATCGCCTTGATGGCGGTGTTCGCGCTGGGCAATTTCGCCAGCGCGCTGGCGCCCGGCTACCTGTCGCTCAACCTCCTGCGCTTCGCGAGCGGCCTGCCGCACGGCACCTACTTCGGCGTTGCCGCGCTGGTCGCCGCGGCGCTGGCGCCGCCGGACCGCCGGGCCCGCGCGGTCGGCCTGGTGATGCTGGGACTCACCGGCGCCACGCTGGTCGGCGTGCCCATCGCGGCCTGGCTGGGCCAGATCTTCGGCTGGCGCGCCGCCTTCGTCTTCGTCGGCCTGATCGCCATGCTCGCGATGGCGATGCTGCGCCGCGACCTGCCGGACCTGGCCGCGCCCTCGGGCGCGAGCCCGCTGCGCGAACTCGGCGCGCTCAAGCGCAAGCAGGTCTGGCTCACCCTGGGCATCGGCGCGATCGGCTTCGGCGGCATGTTCTCGGTGTTCAGCTACATCAAGCCCACGCTCACCGAGGTGGCGGGACTGCCGCTGGCCGGCGTGCCGCTGGTGCTCGCGCTGTTCGGCTTCGGCATGGTGGGCGGCAACCTGGTCGGCTCGCGGCTCGCCGACAAGGCGCTGATGCCCACCATCGGTGGCCTGCTGGTCTGGGCGGCGTTGGTGCTCACCACCTTCTCCTTCGCCGCGCACCACGTCGCGACGGCGGCGCTCAACGTGTTCCTGATCGGCACCATCGTCGCGATCGGCCCGGCGCTGCAGATCCGGCTCATGGACGTGGCCGGCGATGCGCAGACGCTGGCCGCCGCGCTCAATCATTCGGCCTTCAACACGGCGAATGCCCTGGGCGCCTGGCTCGGCGGCGCGGCCATCACGGCCGGCCTGGGCTGGACCTCGACTGGCTGGGTGGGCGCCTTGCTCGCGCTGGCGGGGCTCGGCGTGTTCGCCTGGTCGCTGGCGAGCGAGCGCGGCAGCCTGCGTGCGATCGCTGCGAGCCCGGGCCGCTGATTTCGTCCTGCGCAGTGGAACGCGGCGGGCTGATGTTCAGCCAGGCCGGCTTGGCGAGGGCGTGTAGCGGCTGACGACGATCCCGCAGCCGTAGGCCTCCGATCCGGTCAGCGCGAGTTTCATGCCTGCAGGCGAATCGCCGAAGATGGAACGTCCGCCGCCGACAGCTGTCGGATTCACGAAGAACTGGAATTCGTCGACCAGCCCCGCCGCGACCAGCGAGGAGGCGAAGCCGACGCCGCCGAAGGCGATGATGGTGCGGCCGGGCCGGCGCTTCAGCGCATTGACCTCATCGACCATGCTGCCGCGGACGACTTCGGTGCGATCCCACTTCGACGTCCTGAGCTGCTTGCTCGTGAGAACGACCTTGTTCGTCTCGACGATTTTTCGTGCGAAGGCGTAATGCGGATCCGCAGGATGGTTCTGCGCCACGCGGCCCCAATGATCGAGGTAGCCTTCTTCCGCCATCTTGCGGCTCAGCAGGATGCAGTCGATCGATTCGAAGACGGCGTTGAAGTCCTTCTTGAGCGGCTCGTCCCAGCGCCAGTCCTCGCCCCAGTTCCAGACTTGCCAGGCCAGCGCTGGATTCGCCGCGGCGACGTAGCCGTCGACGGACATCTGCATCTGCAGGATGAGCTTTCTCATGCCGGGCTCCTTGGATTACTGATTGCGAAATGCAAGCGGTTGCAGTATCGGCAAACTGATACGAAAATGCAAGCAGTCTTTGAAAGAAAGCAATGGCCATCCAGCAGCGATCGCTCTGCCCGATCAATCTCGCGCTCGAAATCTTCGGCGACAAGTGGAGCCTCCTGATCGTTCGCGACCTGATGTTCGCCGGCAAGCGGCACTACAGGGAACTGCTGCAGTCGGAAGAGGGCATCTCGTCGAACATCCTGGCCGAGCGCCTGGGCAAGCTCGTTGAGGCCGGCATCCTCACGAAGGAGGAGGATCCGAGCCACAAGCAGAAGGCGATCTACAGCCTGACCCCGATGGGCGTCGATCTGCTGCCGGTGCTCGCGAACATCGGCATCTGGGGCCGCAAGTACCTTCCGGTCACCAAGGAGAGCGGCGCGAACGCGGCCGAGCTGGAAAGGGGCGGGCCGGCGCTCTGGAAGGAAATGCGTTCAGCGCTGCGCCGTGCGCATTCGACCCACGGCGCCTAGCGCGGGCGGGACGATCAGAGCCAGCTCCCGCCTTGCGGCATCTGGATCGTGGTGGCCGGGTCGCTGCCGCCGATCAGCGCGCCGAAGGCGATGCTCAGCAGCGAGACGAAGACGCTCGCGAACAGCGCGGTCCAGAAGCCGGAGACTTTGAAGCCCTTCACCAGCGCCGCCACCAGCAGCAGCACCAGCGCATTGATCACCAGCAGGAACAAGCCGAAGGTCAGCAGGGTCAGCGGCAGGGTGAGCACGATCAGGAGCGGCTTGACGATCGCGTTGGCGAAGCCCAGCAGCAGCGCGGAGACAACCAGCGCCGAGGTGCTTTCGAAGATGATGCCGCGGAAGATGTGGCTCGCCACCCAGAGGGAGAAGGCCGTGATGGCCCAGTGGAGGAGGAATGGCGCCAGGTTGTTCAGCATCTTGCGGATCATATCGGCGCACCATCCGCGAGCTGGTCGCACATGCCGCGACGAGCGCGCCGGTGCAGCCCGGCCGGCCCTTGCGATGAGGGCAAGGGTTCGTGCAGAAGGAGATCGAGCGCTGGTCCAAGGTCATCCAGACGGCAGGCATCAAGGCCGATCGAATTGCAGCAAAGTCATTCCGCACACAGACAGGAGTTTCAAGTGAGCACCGAACAAAGCGTTTCCTATGCCCGCCAGGCCGTCGGCGAGCGCACCGCCGCCGACGCGGCCGACCGCATCGACTGGGTCAAGCTGTCGCTGGTCTACCTGCCGCTGGCGGTGCCGGTCAGCGACGCCAAGGTGCTCACCGGCCGGCAGAAGCCGCTGACCGAGATCGCCTTCATCTTCGCCGAGGTCCGCACGCGCGACGGCCACGAAGGCATCGGCTTCGGCTACTCCAAACGCGCCGGCGGCCCCGGCATGTACGCCCATGCGAAGGAGCTGGCGCCCAACCTGCTGGGTGAAGACCCGAACGACATCGCCAGGCTCTTCACCCATCTGCAGTGGGCCGGCGCCTCGATGGGCCGCAGCGGGCTGACCACGCAGGCCATCGCGCCCTTCGACATCGCGCTGTGGGACCTGAAGGCCAAGCGCGCCGGGCTGCCGCTGGCCAAGCTGCTGGGCGCGCAGCGCAACTCGGTCCAGTGCTACAACACCTCTGGCGGCTACCTGCACACACCGCTCGAGCAGGTGCTCAGGAACGTCGAGATCTCGCGCGAGAGCGGCATCGGCGGCATCAAGATCAAGGTCGGCCAGCCCGACATCGCGACCGACCTCAAGCGCGTCGCGGCCGTGCGCGAACTGCTGGGCCCCGACTTCCACCTGATGGTCGACGCCAACCAGCAATGGGACCGCACCACGGCCCAGCGCGTGGGCCGCCGCCTCGAGGAACACAACCTCACCTGGATCGAAGAGCCACTGGACGCCTACGACATCGAAGGCCATGCCGCGCTCGCGGCCTCGCTCGACACGCCGATCGCCACCGGCGAGATGCTCACCAGCTTCGGCGAGCATGCGCAGCTGATCATGGGCAACGCGAGCGACTTCGTGCAGCCCGACGCGCCGCGCGTGGGCGGCATCACGCCCTTCCTGCAGATCATGCAGCTCGCCGACTTCAAGGGCCGCAAGCTCGCGCCGCACTTCGCGATGGAGATTCACCTGCACCTGGCCGCGGCCTATCCGCAGGAGCCCTGGCTGGAACACTTCGAATGGCTGGAGCCGATGTTCAACGAGCGCCTGCAGCTGAAGGACGGCCGCATGTGGGTGCCCGCCCGGCCGGGCCTGGGCTTCAGCCTCAGCGGGCAGGCGCTGGCCTGGACAGCGGACAGCGCGGAGTTCGGCAAGCGGCCCTGAGCGCTTGCGTTCGCCCCGTGCCTACTCGTTCGCGTCGGCCGAGGGAGGCGGGCGCGAAAAAAGGCGCCGCACCCACGAATCCGAGCGCGAGAGCTTCGCCTGGGCGGCAGCGGCTTCGCGCCCGCTGTAGTAGGCGTGGCGCTCGGCCTCGAGCACCGCGGCGAGGGCCGCGAGGTTGGTCGGGTTGTATTCCCACAGCCCGGCGACCACGAAGTGGCCCATGTGCTCGGCATCGGGCTTGGGCGTGATCATGATGTGGCCGGCGCCGATGCTCTGCAGAAACGCGGAGCGCGCGCCGGCGAGCCTCATGCCGTCGCCGTAGCCTTCGACCTGCCGGCTCAGCGAAAGGCTGATCGCCTGCACGGAGGTGAAGTTCTCGGCGACGAACATCACCATCTCGACCAGCGCGAGCTTGCTGATCTCCAGCTTCTGCTGGCTGACGAGGATGGATGGCGTGAAGTGCTCGATGTGGACCTCGGTGCCTTCGCGGTTCACGGGAACCGGGTCCAGGATGCCGATATGGGTCGGGCCGTCGAACAGGTACATGGGAGCGCCGAGCACATAGGGGCTCGATCCGGGCCCCGTGATTCGCAGTTTCGCTGTGCTCATGATTCCCTTGCGTATCTTCGACTTTAGACGCGAGTGCCCCTTCGCGGGCGCTCTTTGTCGCCGATTTCGGCAATTTTGTGGCTAATTGGCGATCATGGTGGGCGCGAAGATCCTCGTCTTCCGCCGGACGGCCTATGGCGCCGGGCCGCGCTTTCGCATACCTGAGGTTGCATGTCTACCTTTTACTTACTTTATGTAACGGTTTGTGCTCTAGACCCCACTCCTTGAATCCGAGAGGCAGATACAACTTGCGTCGTAACTGAGCAAGTGGAGTAATGCGCAGGCCGGCGAGATTTCGCGACGCTTGCCGGCCCCCATCATTTCAAGGACACCGTCATGCAACTCTCGGAGCTAGAGGAATATCAAGATCAACTTGTGCTGCACCTGGAAGCGTCCGGCCTGAACGTGAGCTTCGGCGACGATCTGACGGTGCTGCTGAAGACCTATGAAGTCGCCACGGGCACCGGCTACGTCCAGTTGCCTTTCGTTCTGGAAGATCCCAAGGACTTCAACCCCTACAACTTCTGGGTCTGCTTCGACGACGGCAATGCACCGGTGGCGCTGACCGGCTTCCGCACCATGCAGAACGCGGGCGAGACCCGGCGTGTCGGCGAGGCCTACAGCCAGGGCGCGCTCTACCGCCCCAAGAAGCCCGAAGGATGGTTCCCGGACAGCGGCCCCGAGCTCAAGCCGCACGCGCTGTACGGCTACATCGGCGCCGGCTGGGTGCATCCCCGGTTCCGCGGCCACAACCTGGCGGGCTTCATCGCCCGCATCGCGCAATCCGAGGCGCTGATCCGGACCCGCGGCACGCTGTCGATGTCGACGGCGATGACCGCGGAGGCGCTGTTCCGCTCCGGCATGAACCTGCGGGCCAGCGGCCTGCATCACCTGCACGTCGAGCAGGTCCTCGGCGGCTACCTGGCGATCGCGGACCACGACATGAAGCTTTTCCTCTCGTACAGCACCGGCACCGAGCTGATGAGCTTCTACGAGCGCGAGCTGGCCATGCTGCGCGAGGGCGAGGTCATTCCCTGGCTCCACGAACACGACAAGTCGTCCGCCGAGGAAGTGATTGCTGCCGTTCCGCAACGCGCCCGCGAAGAGGTGCCCGTGAGCAGCATGGCCGGCCTGCTGGCCTGATCGAAGTCAGGGCCCACTCTCCAGCGCGAAGCGCAGGCTGAAGGCCGCACAGAATTCCCGTGTCCCGCTGATCGACAGCGTGACCGTGCGCCAGCCGCCTTCCTGCATGTCTTGCAGGTCGTAGTCCCAGTCGCCGCCGTCGCCCACCGGGCCGCGGCGATCCGGAAAGCTGGCGCTCGCCCAGTCGAGCACGAGGGCGATCTCGGCATCCACGGCTGCCGCCTGATCCGGCGCGGTGGCGGCCATCGCGTCGAAGACGCCGATGCCTTCCGTGTCTTCGCTGTAGTCGAAATCCAGGTAGTTCAGCGTCATGGCGCCGCCAGCAGGTGGCGCAGCATGAGCTGCGCATTGGAAGGCAGGTCCTCGCTGCGGCGCACGCAGACCATCAGGTTGCGCACGGCCCAGTCGTCGGTGAGCGCGATGCCCGCGATCTTCATCGACCGGGCGCAGCGCGCGGCCACCGTCTGCGGCACGACGCCGAGGCCGATGCCTTGTTCGACCATGCGGCAGACCGCTTCGAGATTGCGTACCCGCACGCGGTAGGCGAGCCGCCGGCCCAGGCGCTTCGCATTGTGCGAAACGAGTTCCTGCAGCGGGCTGCCGTCGGCCAGGCCGACGAACTCGCGGCCCGCCACCTCGCGCAGCGCCGCCCGGCGCCGCCTCGCCAGCGCGTCGCCGCGCGGCACCACCAGCACCAGGTGGTCCTCCCTGAAGACGAAGGTCTCCAGGCCGGCCAGATCCACCGCGTCCGACACGATGCCGATGTCGCCGAGCTCGCTGCGCAACGCCTCGACGATGTCGTGGCTGGCGCGCTCCTCCAGGTCCACCGAGATGCGCGGATAGAGCGCCAGGAAGCTGCTGAGCGCCTCGTGCAGATGCTCCGTGAGGGCCGAGGTATTGCACAGCAGCCGCACATGGCCCTTGAGGCCTACCCCGTATTCGCCGAGTTCGCTGTGCATCCGCTCCATCTGCAGCAGCACGGCGCGCGCATGGTGCAGCAAGGTCCGGCCGGCCTCGGTGGGCTTCACGCCGCGCGGGTCGCGCAAGAGCAGCACCACGCCGAGTTCGGCTTCCATGCCGCGCACGCGCTCGCTGGCCGAGGCCAGCGTCATGTGCGTGCGCTCCGCGCCGCCGGTGATCGTGCCGGCCTCGACGACGTTCCGGAAAAGCCGCAGGTCGGTGAGATCGAATCGCATGGCAGCCACCGTATCACGCAGCCCTCAGCCGCTGCCTGAGGCGGCCTTCGCAACTTCCGCATTTCAGAGAAGGCGGTGGCGCAGCAGACTGGGCGCTTCCATGCTTTCAAGGAGAGATCGATGAACAGCAGCGAATGGCATGCAAGCCTGCGGATCGGCTGGCGCTGCGCGTGGGTCGCAGCGACGGTGGCGATCGCCCTCACATCGATTCCTGCCGTTGCCGGCGAGGCCGCGGTGCCGCTGACGCCCGAACAGCGCTTTGCGCTGGCGCTGGAGGCGCAGACCGAGAAGGACTACCGCGCCATGCTGCGCTGGCTGCGCACCTCGGCGGAAGCCGGCTTTCGCCCCGCGCAGGAGATGCTGGGCATGGCGCTGCTGGGCGGACCGGCGCTGTTCGGCAACGCGGTGCAGCGCCAGCCCTGCGAAGCCCTGGGCTGGTTCATCCGCGCCGCCGACCAGGGCAGCGAGATCGGCCGGGCGCATCGCAATCTGCTGAACCGGCAGCCGCTGGGCCGGCGTTGCCGCTGAAAGCTCAGCCGGCCGGCCGCCGGTGCCCGACCTCGAAATCGTTGCGCCCGCTGCGGTCCACGCCCTTCAGCAGCCACAGCGGCCGCTCGGCAAAGTTCACCGCCACGCCGGTCTTTCCGTCGGCCGGCCGCAGCTTGCGCTCGAACACCGAGGTCGAGGGCATGTAGCGCAGCGCGACGCCGGTGCGGCGCTTGTCCGAGGTGTTGGCCTTGGCGCCGTGGATCATGTAGACGTCGTGCAGCGACATCTGGCCGGGCTGCAATTCGAGATCGACCGCTTGCGCCTCGTCGAAGCTGCCGGCCGCCATGCGCTGGTTGAGCGTGAGGTCGTTGCGGTCCTCGTGCAGGTGCGGATGCAGCACGCCGCCGCGGTGCGAGCGCGGGATCACGCGCAGGCAGCCGTTCTCGATGGTCGATTCCTCCAGCGCCACCCACACCGTGCAGTTGGCCAGCGGCCGAATCGGCCAGTAGTGGCCGTCCTGGTGCCAGGGCGTCTCGTAGCCCTCGGCGGCCGGCTTGCAGAACACGTGGCAGCCCCAGAGGACCACGTCCTTGCCGATCACGCCCGAAACCAGCTCGACGATTTCCGGGTCCATCGCGAGCTCGAGGAACTGCCGGCTGCCCCGCACGCCTTCGCCGTTGTCGCCCTCGACATGGGCCGACACCAGCTTCTCGGGCCGTACGCCGGGGTTGTTGCGGATCAGCGCGTCCAGCGCCTCGCGCATCTGCGCGACGCGGGCCGGCGGCAGGCGGAACTGCGGCATCACCCAGCCTTCGGCTTGGTAGTGCGCGATCTCGTGGGCGGACAGACGGGCCATGGGTGCACCTCCGGAGAGCGGGACCTTACCGCACCGGCCGGCTTGATGCTGCCGGCCGGCTGTGGCACGCTGGCGCGAAGAGTGAGGTCCACATGCCGACCCGAGCCGTGGCTGCGCTGGGTGCCCTTGTGCTGTCGCTGCTGGTGTGCAGCTGTGCCAGCCTGCCGAGCGTCGTCGAACGGCCGGTATCGACCAGCATCGCGTCCCCGGCCGATGCGCCTCTGCCGGCGCTCGCGCGCGAGCTGGCCATCCCGCCGGGCCAGTCGGCGCTGCGCTCGATCCCGATGCCGCATCACGCGCTCGCGGCCCGGCTCGAACTGATCGCCCGCGCGCAAAGCTCGCTCGACCTGCAGACCTACCACATCGCCGACGACGCCACCGGCCGGCTGATGCTGCGCGCGCTGCGCGATGCGGTCGAGCGCGGCGTGCGCGTGCGCCTGCTCATCGACGATTTCCATACCGAAGGCCTGGACGAGCTGCTGCTCGGCCTGGCCGCCCACCCCGGGGCGGAGGTGCGCCTGTTCAATCCCTTCGCCTACGGCCGCGACGCGTCGCCGGTGCGGCTGTGGCAGTTCCTCACCGACTTCGGCCGCCTCAACCACCGCATGCACAACAAGCTCTTCGTCGCCGACGGCGTCTTCGCCGTTGCCGGCGGCCGCAACCTGGCCGACGATTACTTTCTGCGCAGCGCGCGGTCCAACTTCATCGACTTCGACCTGCTCGCCGCTGGCGCGCTCGTGCCCGAGCTTTCGCGCTCCTTCGATGCCTACTGGAACAGCGAGCGCGTCTACCCGCTGCAGGCGGTGGTGGGCAACCGCCTCGATGCGGCGCAGCGCCGGGCGCGCTTCGCCCAGCTGACCACAGGCGACGCCAGGGGCTCGGTGCCGGGGCTCGCAGAAGTGGCTGCCGCCGGCGCCCTGCTGCCGCGCCCGGATCCGGATGACGAGGGCCTGTTCGGCTTCTTCATTGCCCCGGCCGGCGCCTTTGCGGACGCACCCGTCAAGCGGCGCAACGACAGCTACGAGCCGGGCGCGGACTCGGTCACCGGCCGGCTGATCCGCCTGCTGGCCACCGAAGCGAAATCGGAAGTGATCCTGGTCTCGCCCTACTTCGTGCCCGGAGGCGTCGGCATGGCGCATCTGCGGCAGCTGCGCGCGCGCGGCGTCGACGTGCGCATCTTCACTAACGCCACCGGCGTCAGCGACGAGCCGCTGGTCGGCGCCGGCTACGAGCCCTACCGGCTCGAGATGCTGCGCCTGGGGGTGCGGGTGTTCGAGGTCACCTCAGGGCGCCTCAAGCGCGATGCCGGCCTGCGCCGCGTGCTCGGTAGCTCGACCGGCCGGCTGCATGCCAAGCTCGGCTTCGTCGACCGGAAGATCCTGCTGGCCGGCTCCCTGAACCTGGACGGTCGCTCGGCGCTGATCAACACCGAACTGGGCCTCATGGTGCGCAGCCCCGAACTCGTTGCGCAGCTGCTGGACTTCTACCGGGTCGACACCAACGTAGGCGTCTACGAAGTCCGCCTCCAGCCCGACGGCCAGCGCCTCGAATGGATCGGCCTCGACCCGGACGGCGACCCCGAACGGCTCGACGAGGAACCCGAATCGACCTGGCTGCTGCGGCTCAAGCTGCGCCTGATGTCGCTGTTCGTGCCGGAGGAGCAGCTCTAGGGCCTGTTAACGCTGGGCCTCGGCGGTGTTCTGGAAGATGCGAAAGATGACGAACTCCGCCGGCTTCAGCGGCGCGACGCCGATTTCGCAGACGAGGCGGCCGTTCAGGATGTCGTCCTGCGTCATCGTGCTTTCGTCGCAGGCGACGAAGAAGGCCTGCGCCTCGGTGTGCCCGGAGAACGCGCCCAGGCGCCACTGGCCGCGCAGGAACAGGCGGATCGTGTCGGCGACAAGTGCCCAGAGGCGCGGCCCGTTGGGCTCGAAGACGACCCACTGCGTGCCCTCGTAGATGGAGCGCTCTAGGAAGATGAAGAGGCGCCGCACGCTCAGGTATTTCCACAACGGGTTGGACGCCATCGTGTGGGCGCCCCAGACACGGATGCCTCTGCCCGGAAGCTGCCGGATCAGGTTGACGCCGCGCTGGCTCAGCATGCCGGCGGTCGCATCGTCGACCCGGCTGTCCGGCTCCAGCACGCCATGCAAGGCCTCGTTGGTGGGTGATTTGAAGACACCTCGCGCGGCGTCCGTGCGGGCGTAGACGCCAAGCACGTGGCCACCGGGCGGGACGGCCTTGCGCTCGCCGCTCTGCGCATCGGAGACCCGTACCCACGGGCCGTAGAACGCGGCGTGGCCGGAATCCTGGATCGTCGCGCGCGGGTCGAGCGAGCGCATGTCGCTCACCCGCCGGTCGCCATCGACCACCGCGAAGCGGAACCGGAGTCGTTCGCAGTGCGCGATGACGGCCCTCGCCACCGGCACGGCGGCGGCGGGCGCATAGACCAGCGCCACCTCCGCGCAAGCATCGCCCTCGAGCGCGGCGAGCGCTGGCCCGGGGTCGTCTCCCGCGAGGCGGCAGACGAACAGGCGCCGGCCTCCGTTGTCGAAGAATCCGCGCACCGCGTCGGGCATGAACTTGCCTGCGCCGACGGCGCCGCCGAAGCCATCCCGGAACTCCTCGTCGCTGGAGACGAGGCAGGGCTCGGTGCTTCCGCGCTCGGTTTCTCCGAGCATGGCCGCCGTGCTCGTGGGCACGCCTTCGATGGACCGCGGGCCGCGCTCGACCTCCTCGACGTACACACCGGGAGCCAGGTACTCGGGCATGGCGGTTCCAGGTTGGGCCAGCGGTCGCTGGAGGGAGCCCTGAGCTCGCGCCGGCCGCGAGCTCAGGGCTCGCGCCCGGCCTTCAGCGGATAGCCCGCTTCGCGCCAGGCCTTCATGCCGCCGTCGAGCGCCACCGCGTGCAGGAAGCCCATGTCGCGCAGCGTTGCCGCCGCCAGCGTCGAGATGTAGCCCAGTTCGCAGCAGCTCAGGATGCGCCGCGTCGGATCGGGCAGGTCCTGGTTGACGCGCAGCTCCAGCTGGCCGCGCGGCAGCAGGCGCGCGCCGGGCACGTGGCCCGCCTCGTAGGCTTCGCGCTCGCGCACGTCGAGCACGATGAGGTCGTCCTCGCCGGCCTCCACGCGCGTCTTGAGCTCGGCCAGCGACATGAAGGGCACCGTCGCGCTGGCCTCGGCCAGGAGGCGTGCCACCGTCTTGCCGCCGCTCATGTTGGTGCGCAGCGCCTCGGTCACATGCGTGGGCATCGTGAGGTTCAGGCCCTTCATCATCTCGACGAACTCCGCGCGCTCGCGCTTCTGCAGGCGCGGGTTCGATGCCAGCTCCTCGCCGATGGTCGAATGCGTGCGCCCCTTGTAGTCGTGCGCCGGGCAGACCTTGAGCGCCGGGTCCAGCCGCAGCACGCGGTTGAACAGGCTGTCGTAGAGCGCCTCGGGATCGCCACTGGGCAGGTCGGTGCGGCCGGTGGCGCCGATCAGCAGCGTGTCGCCGGTGAACAGGCGGTCCTCCACCTGCAGGCACATCGAGTCGGCCGTGTGGCCCGGCGTGTGGATGGCCTGCAGCCTGAGCTTGCCGAGCACGATCATCTCGCCGTCGCCGATGCGCATGTCGACGAAGGGCGCCGGGCTCTTGCGGTGCATCACCACCGGCACCTTGAGCTGGCGCGCGAGTTCGCGCGTGGCCGAGAAGTGGTCGGCATGCGTGTGGGTGTCGATCAGGTAGCGGATGCGCACGCCGTCGCGGGCGGCGAGCGCGATGTAGTGGTCGATCTGGCTCAGTTCCGGATCGATAAGCGCTGCGGCGCAGCTCTGGTCGCAGCCGACCAGGTAGGACTGGCAGCCGCCGGTCGCGACCTGCTCGAAGACCATGCGGTCCGCCGAACTCAGCCGGGTTGCTTGACCACGCGCAGATAGGGCTTGGGCGCGTTCCAGCCGCCCGGGAACAGCTTCTTGGCGTCGTCGTCCGACACCGAGCCGGCGATGATCACGTCCTCGCCCTGCTTCCAGTTCACCGGCGTGGCGACCTTGTGCTTGGCGGTCAGCTGCATCGAGTCGAGCACGCGCAGGATTTCGTCGAAGTTGCGGCCGGTGGTCATCGGGTAGGTCAGCATCAGCTTGATCTTCTTGTCCGGGCCGATGACGAAGACCGAGCGCACGGTCGCGTTGGTGGCGGCGGTGCGGCCCTCGGAGCTGCCGGGCTCCTCGGCGGGCAGCATGTTGTAGAGCTTGGCCACCTTGAGGTCGGTGTCGCCGATCATCGGGTAGGTGGGCAGGTAGCCCTGCGTTTCCTCGATGTCCTTGGACCAGCGGTCATGGGCATCGACCGGATCGATGCTCAGGCCGATCAGCTTGGCATTGCGCTTGGTGAACTCGGGCTCGATCTTCGCCATGTAGCCCAGCTCGGTGGTGCACACCGGCGTGAAGTCCTTGGGGTGCGAGAACAGGATCGCCCACTGGTCGCCGATCCATTCGTGGAAGTTGATTTCCCCCTTGGTCGTCTTGGCCGTAAAGTTGGGGGCTTCGTCGTTGATGCGTAGTGACATGTTCGCTCCTCGAAAAAGAGATTGACCTACAACAAACGCGTGCTGCCGACGATGCGGCAAGCCTCAAAGCATAGAAGAGCGCCGGGCCGGATGCCTAGCTCTTCTTGGATGTCCTGGCAAAGAATTGTGTCGGCTGCGGCTGGACTGCCTCGCTGCCGCATTTGGGGCAGCGCAAATGGACGGTGGCATGCTCGGCAACATGTTCGGCGTGCTCGAACACCTCGCCGCATTTCTGGCAACGGTACTGGTAGGTAGGCATCGCGCGTCTCCATCCTGAATCGGGACTCGGGGACCCGGGACGCGATTCTCTTCCTTATTCGCTCTTCAGGTGATAGCTCCGACCCGCATAGTCGAAATCCACCAGCGGCGGGCCGGATGCCCAGCAGCTCTCCATCACGACCGCGCGTCAGGGCGTGGCACTGGACACGCTGGCGAGCGCGCCCTTGTCGGGGCGCCTGCTGGCCTTGCCGGCCTGATCGGCGGCCGCGCACTGCGCGACCAGCCACTGGCGAAAGAACCCGAGCGCCGGGCGCTCGTCGTGCGTCGCGGGCGTCACCAGAAAGTAGCCGCGCTCCGCGCGCAGCGGCCGGTTGCAGGCCACGACCAGCTCGCCGCGCGCCAGCTCGGGCTCGATCAGCATGCGCGGCATCAGCGCCATGCCGAGGCCGTGCGCGGCAGCGATCGCCAGCATCGAGAACAGCTCGTAGCGCGGCCCGCTGCGCGCGCGCGGCGCATCCACCCCCTGCGCGTCGAACCACTGGTGCCAGCCGTCGGGCCGGGTGCTCTGCTGCAGGAGCGGCAGCCGCGCGACCGCCGCCGGCGAGAGCTGCTTGCGCGGCGCCATCAGCGCCGGGCTGCACACCGGCACCACGTCCTCGTGCAGCAGAAGAGTCGATTGCGTGCCGGCCCAGTTGGCGGTCTGCGCGCTGGTGCCCGCGTAGAGCGCGGCATCGAAGGGGGTGTCGTTGAAGAGAAAGGGGCGGGTGCGCGTTTCGATGTGCACCGTGATGTCGGGATGCAGGGCGGCGAAGCCGGGCAGCCGCGGGATCAGCCAGCGCGTGGCGAAGGTCGGCACCGCCGCAAGCTGGAGCGAGCCGCCCAGGCCCTGGCGCGCCATCGCGTCGAGCGTGTCGCGCTCCATGGTGTCGAGCTGGCGCGCGATCTGGCGCGCGTAGTCGGCGCCGCCGGGTGTCAGGGCGACGCCGTGGCGCGTGCGGCGGAACAGCGCCATGCCCAGGAAGTCCTCCAGCGCCGTGATCTGGCGCGACACCGCGCTCTGCGTGAGCGCGAGCTCCTGCGCGGCGCGCGTGTAGCTCTCGTGACGCGCGGCGGCCTCGAAGCAGATCAGGGCCTGGGTGGAGGGGATTTTTCGACGCATGGTATGCGGGTGCTACATAGTTGAAGCAACGGCGCTGCCAATGGCAAGACGTTCCGGCATTGTGCTATGAAGTGAGCAGAACGCATAACTGGGTGTGGAATCCTCGTTTGCGCTCGCCATGCCGCGCGCTTACGATCGGGTCAACCTCAAGCCCCTATACCGGAGACCACACATGGCCCACGCCGCCTTTCACTGGGAAGATCCCCTTCTGCTCGACCAGCAGCTCACCGCCGACGAACGCATGGTGCGCGATGCCGCCAATGCCTATTGCCAGGAACGCCTCGCGCCCCGCGTGCTCGACGCCTTCCGCACCGGCGAGACCGATCCCGCCATCTTTCGCGAAATGGGTGCGCTGGGCCTCTTGGGCCCGACGATCCCCGAGCAGTACGGCGGCCCCGGCCTCAACTACGTCTGCTACGGCCTGATCGCGCGCGAGGTCGAGCGCGTCGATTCAGGCTACCGCTCGATGGCCAGCGTGCAGAGCTCGCTGGTGATGGTGCCCATCAACGAGTTCGGCACCGAGGCGCAGAAGCAGAAGTACCTGCCCAAGCTCGCCACCGGCGAATGGATCGGCTGCTTCGGCCTGACCGAACCCGACCACGGCTCCGACCCCGGCAGCATGGTCACGCGCGCCAAGAAGGTGGCCGGCGGCTACTCGCTCACCGGCGCCAAGATGTGGATCAGCAACAGCCCTATCGCCGACGTGTTCGTGGTCTGGGCCAAGGAAGTGAGCGAGAGCGGCACGGTCGGGCCGATCCGCGGCTTCGTGCTCGAGAAGGGCGCCAAGGGCCTCTCCGCCCCGACGATCCACGGCAAGGTCGGCCTGCGCGCCAGCATCACCGGCGAGATCGTGATGGACAACGTGTTCTGCCCCGAAGAGAACGCGTTCCCCGAAGTGCAGGGTCTGAAGGGTCCCTTCACCTGCCTCAACAGCGCGCGCTACGGCATCTCCTGGGGCGCGCTCGGCGCCGCCGAAGACTGCTGGCACCGCGCACGCCAGTACACGCTGGACCGCAAGCAGTTCGGCCGCCCGCTCGCGGCCAACCAGCTGATCCAGAAGAAGCTGGCCGACATGCAGACCGAGATCACGCTGGGCCTGCAGGGCTGTCTGCGCCTGGGCCGCATGAAGGACGAGGGCACGGCCTCGGTCGAGGTCACCTCGCTGCTCAAGCGCAACTCCTGCGGCAAGGCGCTCGACATCGCCCGGCTCGCCCGCGACATGATGGGCGGCAACGGCATCAGCGACGAGTTCGGCGTGGCGCGGCACCTGGTCAACCTCGAAGTGGTCAACACCTACGAAGGCACGCACGACATCCATGCGCTGATCCTGGGTCGCGCCCAGACCGGCATCGCCGCTTTCGCCAACTGACATGGCCGCCGCAGCACTCGACGGCATCAAGGTTCTCGACCTCTCCCGCGTGCTCGCCGGCCCGTGGTGCACCCAGATCCTCGCCGACCTTGGGGCCGACGTCGTCAAGATCGAACGCCCCGGCGTCGGCGACGACACGCGCACCTGGGGCCCGCCCTTCCTGAAGGACGCGCACGGCCGCGACACCGACCAGGCCACCTACTTCACCGCCTGCAACCGCAACAAGCGCTCGGTCACCATCGACATGGCCTCGCTCGAGGGCCAGGCGCTCTTGAAGAAGATGGCCGCGCAGAGCGACATCGTGGTGGAGAACTTCAAGACCGGCGGCCTGAAGCAGTACGGCCTCGACCACGAAAGCCTGCGCGCGGCCAATCCGCGGCTCATCTACTGCAGCGTGACCGGCTTCGGCCACGACGGCCCGCATGCCTCGCGCGCCGGCTACGACCTGATGATCCAGGCCACCAGCGGCATGATGAGCATCACCGGCCGGCCCGACGACGTGCCCGGCGGCGGCCCGCTGCGCGTGGGCGTGGCGCTCACCGACCTGTTCACCGGCGTCTACGCGTCGAGCGCCATCCTGGCCGCGCTCGAGGTGCGGCATCGCACGGGCGAAGGCCAGCACATCGACATGGCGCTGCTCGACGTCGGCATGGCCATCCTCGCCAACCAGGCCAGCGCCTTTCTCAACACCGGTGTCGCGCCGCGGCGCCAGGGCAACAGCCACCCGAGCCTGGCGCCCTACCAGGACTTCCACACGAAGGACGGCGCGATGCTGCTGGCCATCGGCAACAACGGCCAGTTCGCGCGCTTCTGCGAGGCGGCCGGCCATGCCGACTGGGCGAGCGATCCGCGCTTCGCGACCAACACGCTGCGCGTGCGCCATCGCGAAGTGCTGATCCCGCAGATGGAGGCCGTCACGCGCACGCGCACCACCGCCGAATGGATCGCGCTGCTCGAGGACAAGGCCGTGCCCTGCGGCCCGATCAACGACATCGCGCAGGCCTTCGAGGACGAGCAGGTCAAGGCGCGCGGCCTCGCGGTGTCGATGCCGCGCCAGGCCGGCGACGGCATCGACCACATCGTCGGCGTCGCGAGCCCGCTGCGCCTTCAAAGCACGCCGCCGGTGCTGCGGCACGCGCCGCCGGCACTGGGCCAGCACACCGACGAGGTGCTGGCCGAACTGGGCATCGACGAAAGGCAGCGCGCCGCGCTGCGCGAAGCGGGCGTGGTCTAGGGGCAGCGTGAACGGCCCCACGCAGGATGCGATCGTCGGCTTGGCCGTCGCATTGGGCGCGGGCCTTCTGATCGGCATCGAACGCGAGCGCCGCAAGGGCCGCGGTGCGGACCGGGCGGCCGCGGGCCTGCGCACCTTCGCGCTGGCGTCGGTGGCCGGCGCGCTCGCGCAACTGCTGCCGGTGCCGGGTCTGGTCGTCGTGGGTGCGGCGCTGGTCGGAGTGCTCGGCGCGCTCTCCTACTGGAAGAGCCGCTCGCGCGATCCGGGGCTGACGACCGAGGTGGCGCTGTTCGCAACCTATCTGATCGGCGTGCAGTCGGTGCTGTCGCCGGCGCTGGGGGGCGCCTGCGGGGCCGGTCTTGCGCTGCTGCTGGTGGCGCGCACGCGGCTGCACCGTTTCGCAACGCAATGGCTGAGCCAGCAGGAAGTCCATGACGCGATCCTGCTGGCTGCGCTCGCGCTGATCGCGCTGCCGTTGATCCCGTCGCAGCCGATCGCGGCGCTCGGCGGCATCGAGCCGCGGCCGCTCGCGGCGCTGGTGCTGCTGATCATGGGCATCCAGGCCGTCGGGCAGCTGGCGCTGCGCTGGCTCGGCGCGCGCGCCGGCTTGCTGGTGTCCGGCCTGTTGTCGGGATTCGTCTCGAGCACCGCGACCGTGGCGTCGTTCGGCAGCCGGGCCCGCGCGCAGCCCGCACAGACGCCGGTTCTGGCATCGGGCGCTGCGCTGTCGGCGGTGGCGACATGGGTGCAGGCCTTGCTGATGAGCGTTGCCCTGTCGCCCGCCGCCGCCGTTGCGCTGCTGCCGGCCGCACTCGCCGGTGCGCTCGGCGCGGCGGTCGTCGGCCTGCTGCCGGTCTGGTCGCATCGGTCGGCGGGTGACGCCGGGCAGCCGGAGAGAAAGGGCAGCGCGCTGCGCCCGCGCGAAGCGCTCGCAGTCGCCGCGATGCTGGCCGTGGTCGCAGTGCTGGTAGGCAGCGCGCAGCGCCGCTTCGGCGATGCCGGGCTCGGCGTAAGCGTCGCACTCGCCGCCTTGGCGGACGCGCATGCGCCCGTGGCGTCCCTGGCCTCGCTGCATGCGGCCGGCGCCTTGCAGGCTGAGCGTTTCGTGCTCGGCGTCTGCCTGGCGGTCAGCGCCAACACGCTGACGCGCTGCACGGTGGCCGCCATCGCCGGCGGCCTCAGCTATGCGCTGCGCGTCTCGGCCGCGCTCATCACCAGCCTCGGGCTCGCCTGGGCCGCAGCCTGGTGGACCGTGGTCCGCTGAGGTTCTCGGCGCACGCGTCTGCGTCTGCGTGCGGAGATTACGGAGCCTATTCTCCGCATATTTTGCGGTAAATCATGCGGCATTTGCGGAGAATAGGGCGCACAATCTCCGCATGAACAGCGGAGATAGTGAAGCAGGCGTCTATATCTGGCAGCACCCCAGCTGGCCGCGCCTGCGCTACGACCTGTCCCGCCTCGCCGCGCCGCTCGCTGCAGTCCACGGCGCCCAAGGCCATCTGCTCGGGCGGATGACGGCCATGGGCATGCCGCAGCGGGACGCGGCCACCCTGCGGGTGCTGACCGACGACGTGCTCAAGACGAGCGAGATCGAAGGCGAGCAGCTCAACCCCGAGACCGTGCGTTCGTCCATCGCGCGCCGGCTGGGCCTGGACATCGGCGCGCTGGCGCCGGCCGACCGGAACGTCGACGGCGTGGTGGAGATGGTGCTCGACGCCACCGGCGTGCATGCCCAGCCCCTGACGCGCGAGCGCCTGTTCGGTTGGCATGCCGCGCTTTTCCCGACCGGCTACAGCGGCGTTTCGCCGATCCGTACCGGCGCATGGAGAGACGATGCCTCAGGGCCGATGCAGGTGGTGTCCGGTCCTGTGGGGCGGCGCAAGCTGCACTTCGAGGCGCCGCCCGCGCAACGGGTGGAGGCGGAGATGGCCCGCTTCCTCGAATGGTTCGAGCTGTCGCGCGGCGGCGACCCGCTGGTCCACGCGGGCCTGGCCCATCTGTGGTTCGTCACGCTCCATCCCTTCGACGACGGCAACGGCCGCATCGCGCGTGCCGTGGGCGACATGGCGCTGGCCCGCGCGGAAGGGTCGAGCCAGCGCTTCTACAGCCTCTCGGCCCAGATCCAGCGAGAACGCAAGGACTACTATGAGATGCTGGAGCGGACGCAGAAGGGCGCGATGGACGTCACGCCATGGCTGGCCTGGTTCCTGGGCTGCCTGTTGCGCGCGGTCGAGGGCGCGGAGGCATCGCTGTCGGCCGTGCTGGGCAAGTCGCGCTTCTGGCAGCGCTGGGCCGAGACGCCGTTGAACGAGCGGCAGATCAAGCTCGTCAATCGCCTGCTCGACGGTTTCGAGGGCAAGCTGACGAGCAGCAAATGGGCCTCGATCGCGAAGTGTTCGCCCGATACCGCGCTGCGCGACATCAACGAACTCGTCGCGCTCGGCGTTCTGAAGAAATCCGATTCGGGCGGCCGGAGCACCAGTTACGAGTTGAGTCCGTTGGCCTAGGGGTGCTTCAGAACACACGCCCGACGATCGCCAGCGCGAACACCGCCACGCCGAGCGCGAGGTTGAGCGCTACCAGCTTGCGGATGGTGCCGAGATTCGCCGCAGCCACCGGCCATTCGCGCGCCGCGGCCGCACGCTGCAGGCGCGGGTAGGGCGCGAAGCGGACGTGCAGGAACAAGGCCATCATCACCAGCCCGACGCCGAGCATGGCATGCACGCTCCAGTGCACGCGCGCAAAGCCGCCCGCGAGCATCACCATCCAGAGACCGCTGGCGAGCAGGACGCCGATGGCGATGGCCACGCCGACGAAGAAGCGCGACAGCGTATCCGCCATGAAGGGCAGCCGAAGCGGCGGCTCGAGCGTCGCCACGGCGGCGGGGCGAACGGCGAAGTGCATCGCGGCCATGCCGCCGACCCAGAAGGCGGCAGCGAGCAGATGCAGGAACAGCAGGATGGCGGGAAGAACGGGCATGGCGAAGGGTAGAGCAAAAAGCTCAGATCGCCGCGCACCCGCACTGGTAACGCCACGCGCCCTGGTCGCCGATGATGATCGGCGCCGTTGTGGGACTGCCACAGCAGCCTGCGCTGTGCGACGCGGTGCTGCCGGTGCGGCGGTGCTGGTAGCCGCCGTAGACATTGACCGGCAGCCAGTCGGGCATCGGCTTGACGGTGGCCGGTGCCTGCGCCGCGAAGGGTCCGCTCGCGTGCACCACCTCGCCGCCGACCATGGTGAGCACGGCCGTGATGTCCTTGATGTCGTCCTCCTTGATCGCGAAGAAGTCGTCGGACAGCACCGCGAAATCCGCCAGCTTGCCGGGCGCGATCGAGCCCTTGCGATCGTCTTCGCCGGTCAGTGCCGCGCCTTCGAGCGTCCACATGCGCAGCGCGACCTCGCGGCTCACCAGGTTGCGCTCGGCGTTGAGCCGCGTGTCGCCCAATGTCTTGCCGGTCACCAGCCAATGCAGCGAGACCCAGGGGTTGTAGCTGGTCGCGCGGCTCGCATCGGTGCCGCAGGCCACCGGCAGGCCCATGGCGCGCATGCGGCCGATCGGCGGCGCATCGGCCGCGGCCTCGCGGCCCCAGGTCTGCGCGTACACCTCGCCGTCGAGTGACATGCGGTTCTGGATCGCGATGCGGCCGCCCATCGCGGCCACGCGCTCCATCGAGCGCGGCGACAGGCCTTCGCAATGGTCGAGCGCCCACCGCAGGTTCTTGAGCGGCACCTCACGGTTCACCTTCTCGAGCACGTCGAGGATGCGCGCGGCCGTGCCGTCGTAGCTCGCATGCATGCGGATCGGCCAGCCCTTGCCGGCGAGGTAGGTCGCCACCTCGGCCAGCTTCGATTCCATGATGGCGGGCGCCTGCGCGACGCTCTTGCCGAAGTTGGCCGGATCGGTCGCGGCCCACAGGATGTATTCGCCGGCGCCCACCATGCGCAGGTAGTCGTCGCCCTGGCCGGGCGAGACTTTCTGCGACCACAGCTTGTAGTCGTCGATCTCCTGGCCCGGGCGCTGCGCGAACAGGTTGTAGGAGATGCGCAGCGTCATCCGGCGTTCGCTTGCGAGCTGCTGGATGCCGCCGTAGTGCTCCGGGTAGTTCTGCCCGCCGCCGCCCGCATCGACCACGCTGGTGAGGCCCAGCCGGTTCATCTCGCGCATGTAGAGCTCGGTCGACAGCGCCTGGTCCGCATCCGACAGCTTGGGCACGCGCGCGAACAGCGCGACCAGCCCGCCCAGGCTGGTGGTGTTGACCACCAGGCCGGTCGGGTTGCCGGCGGCGTCTTTTTCGAGGGTGCTGCCGAAGGGATTCGGCGTGTCGCGGTTCCAGCCCAGCACGCGCAAGGCCGCGCGATTCAGGAACGCGCGGTCGTAGAGGTTCATGACGAAGCAGGGCACCTCGCCGGTGGCGGCGTTGATCTCGTTCAGGGTCGGCAGCCGCTTCTCGCGGAACTGGTAGGGCGAGAAGCCGCCCACCACCTGCACCCAATGCGGCGGCTGGGTGCGCTGCGCCTGCTCGCGCAGCATGCGCAGCGCGTCGGCGAGCGTTGGCACGCCGTCCCAGCGCAGCTCCTGCGTGTAGGTGAGCCCGCCGCGGATGAAGTGCGCATGCGAGTCGATGAGGCCCGGCGTGATGCAGCGGCCCTCTGCATCGATGACACGCGTGCGCGGGCCGACCCAGCGCGAAATCTCGCGGTCGCTGCCGACGGCTGCGAACTGCTCGCCCGCGATGGCGAATGCCTGGGCACGCGGTGTTTTCGCGTCCATGGTCGCGACGCGGGCGTTCAGCACCACGGTGTCGGCCGGCGCCGCGGGCGAGGCGGTGGCGCAGCCGGAAAGCCAGAGGCCCGAAAGGCCGCCGGCGGCGACACCGAGCGAAGTGCGCAGGAATTGCCGACGCTCCGGTGCCGCAACGGCGGCGTCTTCGGCGTGCGCGCATTCCGCGTCGCACCAGTGCTGCCAGGCGCGTGACGACGCGCCACCGAACAAGCTCATGGCCTTCAATCGACCTTGATGCCGGCCGCCTTCACGACCTGCTGCGCCTTCGCGGTCTCGTCGACGATGAACTTGTCGAACTGCGCCGAGGGCATGGTGAAGGGCTCGGCGCCGAGCTTGTCCAGGCGCTCCTTGAGATCGGGCGCCGCCATGATCTTCGCCACCTCGGCCTGCAAGCGGTCGACCACCGGCTTCGGCGTCTTGGCCGGCGCGAACAGGCCGACCCAGAACAGGTACTCCGAGCCGGGCACGCCGGCTTCGACGGTCGTGGGCAGCTGCGGCATCACGCCCGAGCGCTTGCCGGTGCCGACCGCCAGCGCCTTGAGCTTGCCGTCCTTCACCAGCGGCAGCGCCGACACCATCGGCGCGAAGAACCAGTCGATGCGTCCGCCCATCACCTCGGTCATCGCCTCCGGCGTGCCTCGGAAGGGCACGTGCTGCGCCTGCACACCGGCGGCCAGGCGGAACACCTCGGCGTTCATGTGCGTGGCCGAGCCGTTGCCGGCCGAGCCGTAGTTGAAGCCGCCGGGCTTGGCCTTGACCTGGGCGACCAGGTCCTTCACGTCGGCAAAGCGGTTGGGCGCCACCACCAGCATGTTGGGCAGGCTCGCCATCGGCGTCACGCCCGCAAAGTCCTTCAGCGTGTCGTAGGAGAGGTTGGGATAGATGGAAGGATTGACCAGGTGCCCCGCCGAGTGGACCAGCAGCGTGTAACCGTCGGCCGGCGCCTTCGCCACCTGCGCCGCGCCCAGCGTGCCGCCGGCGCCCGGCTTGTTGTCGATGATGACGCTGGTGCCCAGCGCCGGGCCGAGCCGCTCGGCCACCAGCCGCGCCACGATGTCGGTGCCGCTGCCCGCGGTGAAGGGCACGATCAGCTTCACGGTCTGGCCGCGCGGCCAGTCGCCTTGCGCATGCGCGCCGGTGAAGGCGCAGGCGGCCAGCGCCGCGGCCGCGATCAGTTGGCGGCGGCCGGGGAGGAATGTCGTCATGGGTTTGTCTCCGTTGGAATCGTTGGGGGAAAGAGAAGAAGGGCTCAGCCGGCGGGCGGCGCATTCGCCATCACCAGCGCGACCAGCACGGGCCGGTTGCCGCGGTTCACGAGCTGCCGCTTCTCGCCCGGCGCGAAGCGGCAGGAGTCGTAGGGGCCCAGCACCTGCTCGTCGCGCTGTCCCTCGAGCTCGGCCACAACATGCAGCTGGCCTTCGAGCACCAGATAGAGCTTCTCGACCGGCGAGCCGTCGAGGCCGGTGTGGCCGCCGGGCAGGATCTGGCTCATGCCCATCCACATCTGCAGCGAAGGCCCGGCCTCCTTGCCCTGCAGGCGCAGGCAGCGCATGTCGACGTGGTTGGGCGCCTCGTAGGGCTGCGCGTTGTCGAAGCGGGTGACGTGCATGGCGTTTCCTCAGGGACGCAGCACGACGCGCTCGGTGCTGCCCGAGAGCACCAGCCGGTAGGCTTCGGCCGCGTCTTCGAGCGCGTAGGCGCGCGCCACGGGAAAGGGCTTCAAGGTGCCGCGCTCGAAGCCCTCGCGCATCGCATCGAGCTGCGCGGTGGCGGCCACGCAGTCCAGCGCCAGCGAGTCGATGCCCACATAGGTGTGCATGCCGCGGTAGAAGGCGAAGATGTCGAAGGGCACGGCGCGGTCGTGCGTGGCGATGAAGATCTGCGTCGCGCCCTTGGCCATGGCCTTGTTCGCGGCTTCGAAGTAGGCGCTGCCGACGGTGTTGTAGACGATGTCGGCGCCGCGGCCGTTCGTGAGTTCGCGCACCTGGGCGGCGATATCGCCGGCGCTTGCATCGATCACGTCGACCGGTCCGCTCGCGAAGCCTTCGAAGGGGCCGGCGCGCCGCTGCACCGCGATCACGCGTGCGCCGCCCTGCGCCGCGAGCTGCACCGCGGCTTGGCCGACCTTGCCGTTCGCGCCCAGCACCAGCACCGTCTGGCCCGCCTGCGGCATGCCGCTGCGGCGAAAGCCTTCATAGGCGGTCACGAAGGGCACGCCGACGGCGCCGGCCTCGTCCATCGAGATGCTGCGCGGCCGATCGCGCAAGGCCTCCGCCGGCAGCAGCAGGAAGCGCGCGTGCGAGCCGTCGCGCGTGATGCCGATGTCGCCGCCCGAGCCGTAGATCTCGCGGCCCACCCACTCGGTCGGGCCCGAGACCACCACGCCCGCGAAGTCGCGTCCCGGCGTGCGCGGCCACACGGCTTGCGGCATCAGGCCCAGGCTGGCTTTCACGTCGCTGGGGTTCACGGCGGCTGCGCCGACGCGCACCACCGCGAAGCCGGGTTTGGCCACAGGCTCGGGCTGCTCCGCGAAATCGAGCTTCAGCGCGTCGAGGTCGGCGGCTTTCTGCTGCACGCGCACGGCGCGCGCCGTCGTCGTCGTGTTGAGAACTGCGCTCATCGCTCAGCGCCCTCCCGAAAGGCCGAGCATCGTGCGCGCCTCGCGCGCGCTCGCCACTTCGCCTCCGAGGCTCTGGATGATGTCGCGCGCCTTGGCCACCAGCTCCGCGTTGCTCTTCGCGAGCACGCCGCGCTCGAGATAGATGTTGTCTTCCATGCCGACGCGCACATGGCCGCCCAGCAGCCAGGCCTGCGCCACGATCGGGAACTCCATGCGGCCGATGCCGAAGGCGCTCCAGAAGGCGCCGGGCGGCAGCATGCTGCGCGCGTACATTACGGCCTCGGGCGTCGGCATGAAGCCGTACTTCACGCCCAGCACCAGGGTCCACATCGCGGGCCCTTCGAGCGTGCCGTCGGCGATCAGGTCCAGCGCCATGTGGATGTCGCCGGAGTCGAAGATCTCGAGCTCGGGCTTGACGCCCGCTTCGCGGATCACGCGCGCCATGCGGCGCACGTTCTTCGGCGTGTTGATGACCACGTCGGGGCCCGAGTTCATCGTGTTGAGATCGAGCGAGCAGACGTCGGGCTTGATCAGCGCGATGTGCTCGACGCGCTTTTCCGGCGGCAAGAGGCTGGTGCCGGGCGCATAGACCTTGGGGTCGTCCTCGCTCGGAACGAAGCGGCCGCCCGGCCCGGTCGTGAGGTTGATGATGACTTCGCGGTTCTGCCGGCGGATGCGATCCACGACGTCGCGGTAGAGCTCGACCTGCATCGAGGGCTTGCCGCTTTCGGGATCGCGCACATGGATGTGCACCTGGCCGGCGCCGGCCTCGCCCGCGGCCAGGCATTCGTCGGCGATCTGCGCCGGCGTGATCGGCAGGTGCGGCGTCTGCTCGGGCTTCACCAGGTTGCCGGTGACCGCGCAGGTGATCAGAGTTTTGCTGTTCACAGATGTCTCCCCCCATCGACCACGATGCGCGTCCCGGTCACGAAGCGCAGCGTGGTGGCCAGCGCTTCCACCGTGGCGGCCACGTCTTCGGGCTTGCCGATGCGACCGAGCGGCGTGGTGCTCGCCATCTTGTTCTTGAAGTCCTCGCCGCGGCCCGGCACGAAGGCGGATTCGACCGCGCCCGGCGACACCGAGACCACGCGCACTGCGGGCGCCAGCGCCTTGGCCAGCGCATCGCCGACCACGTCGAGCCCGGCCTTGGCCGCAACGTAGGCCAGGTTGCTGGCGACGCCGGTGAAGCCGGCGATCGACGAGATGTTGACGATGAGGCCGTCGCCGCTCGCCTTGAGCAGCGGAGCGAAGGCGCGGATGGTGGCGAACACGCCGCGGAAGTTGGCGGCGAGCAGCTCATCGATGAGTTCGTCGGTGAGTGCGTCGAGGTCGCCGGCCGGAATCGGCCGCGTGTGGCCGGCGCTGTTGACCAGGATGTCGCAGCGCCCATAGCCCTCCTTTACGTCGGCCGCGGCCTGCTGCAGGCTCGGCGTGTCGACGATGTCGGCGCGCAGCGCGGCATGGCGCTGTCTTTGGGCGGTGGGCAGCGCCGCTGCGCGTTCGGCCGCGTCGTCGCCCTTGCGGTGCAGCAGCACGCAGCTGGCACCGAGCGCCGCGAGACGCTGGGCCGTCGCATAGCCGATGGCGCCGAGGCCGCCGGTGATGACGGCCACCTTGCCATCGAGTCGGGGTGTGGGATCGAAGCTCATGCGAGTGGAGTCCGTGGAAGTTCAGGGAATGGGAGGACGAGGAAACTTCATTTCCCCGGGTTCGAGCACGAAGTCGTGCTGCAGCGTGGCCTGCTGTCCGTCGCCCTCGGGCTCGAAGCAGCCGATCAGCTTGCGCGTGACGCCGAACACCGGGTCGCTCTCGAGGTTCTCGTCGTCGTCGGTGAAGACTTGGCTGATCAGCACCTTGTGGCCGGGCTTGCTGACCATGAAGTGCAGGTGCGCCGGCCGGTTGGGATGGCGCTGCTGCGCGCGCAGCAAGACGCCGCAGGGCCCGTCGGTCGGCACCGGGTAGCCGGCCGGGCGCACCGTGCGGAAGTGGTAACGGCCTTCGGCATCGGTCTCGAAGCGGCCGCGCAGGTTCATGTCGTCCTGCTCCGGGTCCTGGTTCTCGTACAGGCCCACCGGCGAGGCCTGCCAGGCATCGACGATGGCGCCGGCAAGCGGCCGGCCTTGCGTGTCGCGCACCACGCCGCGCACCTCGAGCGGAACCCCCGGCGTGCTCGAGCGCGCGATCGACTCGCCGGCCCGGCACAGCGGCGCATTGGCGCGCCAAAAGGGCCCGAGCAGCGCGGCCGGCGATTCGCCCTGCGGGTCCTGGTTGTTGAGCAGCGCGACCAGCGTCGAGACGCCGAGCAGGTCGGCGGCCAGCACCACCTCGTTCTTCTTCTCGCCGGTGGCCTGGCCGATGCCGACGATGAATTCGAGCGCCTGCTCGAACTCCTCTTCGGTCAGGCGCACTTCCTGGACGAAGGCATGCAGGTGGCGGGTGAGCGCGACCATCACGGTGCGCAGGCGTTCGTCGGGCGTGCGGGCCATCGCGGCGGTCGCGATCTGGAGCACGGAATCGGGGGTGGTCACGATGTTCATGGGGTCGTCTCTCTTTGCAAACGTTTGCAGATTATGGCGATGAATGGAATTTGCGCAAGAACGGGGTTTTCCAGAGCCCCCAATAGAATCAAGGCGATACTCTGGGTTCTCGCCAAAGTCAATCGTTTGCAGTAAATGAACCCATCACCGTCCTCCCCGGTCACCATCCGCGACGTGGCGCAGGCCGCCGGCGTGCATGTCTCGACCGTTTCGCGCGCGCTCAATCCGGACAAGCGCGCGCTGATCAGCGAGGAGGTCCTGCGCGTGGTGGAAGAGGCGGCGCAGCGCCTGGGCTACCGGCCCAACCGCGCGGCCTCGGCCCTGCGCACCGGCCGCACCCACACCATCGGCGTGCTGGTGCCGGACATCACCAACCCGGTGTTCCCGCCCATCCTGCAGGGCATCGAGGCCAGCGCCGCGGCACGCGGCTACTTTGTCTTCGTGACCAACGTGATGGATCACGCGCTCGCGCGCCCGGTGGTCGAGCGCATGCTGGCGCAGCAGGTCGACGGGCTGGTGATGGCCATCGCCACGCGCGACGATCCGCTGGTCGACTTCCTCAAGAAGGCCGGCATGCGCACCGTGCTGGTGAACCGCGCCGACGAGAGCGGGCGCCTGCCCGCGGTGGTCAGCGACGACAGGCTCGCGATGAAGCTGGCGGTCGACCACCTGGCGTCCCTGGGGCATCGCCGCATCGCGCACCTGGCCGGGCCGCAGAACGTGCCGACCGGCGTCGCACGCCGGCAGGGCGTGGAACAGGCGCTGCGCGATCGCGGCCTCGAGCTCGCGTGCGTGGCGGAATGCGAAGGCTACAGCCGCGAGGCCGGCCGCAAGGCCATGGCGCAACTGCTGGCGCAGAACGATCGGCCCGAAGCCGTGGTCTGCTGCAACGACCTGGTGGCGCTGGGCGCCTACGACCTGCTGCGCGCGCAGGGCCTGCGCGTGCCGCAGGACATCTCGATCACCGGCCACAACGACATGCCGCTGGTCGACATGGTCGATCCGCCGCTCACCACGATCCGCCTGCCGCACCGCGAGCTCGGCTGGCGCGCGGCCGAGATGCTGTTCGACGAGATCGAGGGCAAGGCGCTGTCGGCCTCCACCGTCGTGCTGCGGCCCGAGCTGGTGGTGCGCGCGTCGACGCGCCAGCGGGTGCCGCGCTGAGGCCTGCGCCGAGCGGGCACGGGGGGTCAAGTCCGTTGACGAGGGGCCTCGGTCAGGTGCCGACGTAGGCCGCCAGGTGCTCGCCGGTGAGGGTGGAGCGGGCGGCGACGAGCTCGGCGGGTGTGCCCTCGAAGACGATCCGGCCGCCGTCGTGGCCGGCGCCGGGGCCGAGGTCGATGATCCAGTCGGCGTGCGCCATGACCGCCTGGTGGTGCTCGATGACGATGACCGACTTGCCGGCGTCGACGAGCCGGTCGAGCAGGCCGAGCAGTTGCGCGACGTCGGCGAGGTGCAGGCCGGTGGTCGGCTCGTCGAGGACGTAGACCCCGCCCTTCTCGGCCATATGGGTGGCCAGCTTGAGCCGCTGCCGCTCGCCGCCGGACAGCGTGGTGAGCGGCTGGCCGAGGCTGAGGTAGCTCAAGCCCACGTCGGCGAGCCGCTCGAGGATGGCGTGCGCGGCCGGCGTGTGCGCCTTGCCTGCGCCGAAGAACTTCTCGGCCTCGGTCACCGACATCGCGAGCACCTCGCTGATGTCGCGGCCGCCGAGCTTGTATTTCAGCACCGATGCCTCGAACCGCTTGCCCTCGCAGTCCTCGCAGGTGGTGGCGACGCCGGCCATCGTCGCCAGGTCGGTGTAGATGACGCCAGCGCCGTTGCAGGTGGGGCAGGCGCCCTCGGAGTTGGCGCTGAACAGCGCCGGCTTCACGCCGTTGGCCTTCGCGAACGCTTTGCGGATAGGCTCGAGCAGTCCGGTGTATGTCGCCGGGTTGCTCCGTCGGGAGCCGCGGATGGGCGTCTGGTCGACCGACACCACGCCCGCCGAGGCGGGGACCGACCCTTCCACGAGCGAGCTCTTGCCGGAGCCGGCGACGCCGGTGACCACGACCAGCACCCCGAGCGGGATGTCGACATCGACGTCCTGCAGGTTGTGCGTCGTCGCGCCGCGGATCGGAAGCCGGGCGGTGGGTGTCCGCACCGTCTCTTTCAGGGCGCTCCGGTCGTCGAGATGGCGGCCGGTGATGGTGCGGCTGGCCCGCAGTCCTTCGACCGTGCCCTCGAAGCAGATGGTGCCGCCCGCCGTACCTGCGCCGGGGCCGAGGTCGATGACGTGGTCGGCGATCGCGATCGTCTCCGGCTCGTGCTCCACGACGAGCACCGTGTTGCCCTTGTCGCGCAGCTGCAGCAGCAGGTCGTTCATCCGCTGGACGTCATGCGGGTGCAGGCCGATGGTGGGCTCGTCGAAGACGTAGGTGACGTCGGTGAGCGAGGAGCCGAGGTGGCGGATCATCTTGGTGCGCTGCGCCTCGCCGCCCGACAACGTGCCCGACGGCCGATCGAGCGAGAGGTAGCCGAGCCCGATCTCCACGAACGAGTCGAGGGTCCGCAGCAGTACGGCGACCAGCGGCGCGACCGACTTCTCGTCGAGGCCGCGGACCCATCCGGCGAGGTCGCTGATCTGCATCGCGCACGCATCGGCGATGTTGATCCCCTTGATCCTGGAGGACCGCGCAGGCTCGGCGAGACGCGTGCCGCCGCAGTCGGGACAGGTACGGAAGGTCATCGCCCGCTCCACGAAGGCGCGGATGTGCGGCTGCAGCGCGTCGACGTCCTTGGACAGGAACGACTTCTGGATCTTCGGGATCAGCCCCTCGTACGTCAGGTTGATGCCGTCGACCTTGATCTTGGTCGGCTCCTTGTAGAGGAGATCCTGCAGCTCCTTCTTGGTGAATTTGCGGATCGGCTTGTCCGGGTCGAAGAAGCCGCAGCCGTTGAAGATGCGGCCGTACCAGCCGTCCATGCTGTAGCCGGGGATCGTGAGCGCGCCCTCGTTGAGCGACTTGCTGTCGTCGTACAGCTGGGACAGGTCGATGTCGTTCACGTTGCCCATGCCCTCGCAGCGCGGACACATGCCGCCGGTGCGGGTGAAGGTCTGTTTCACGGTCCTGGTCTTGCCCTCGCCGCGTTCGACAGTGATCGCGCCGCTCGCTCGCACCGAGGGGACGTTGAAGGAGAACGCGTTGGGCGAGCCGATGTGCGGCTTCCCCAGCCGGCTGAAGAGGATGCGCAACATCGCGTTGGCGTCGGTGGCGGTGCCGACGGTGGAGCGGGGGTTGGCGCCCATCCGTTCCTGGTCGACGATGATCGCGGTGGTCAGCCCGTCGAGCACGTCGACCTCGGGCCGCGCCAGCGTCGGCATGAAGCCCTGCACGAAGGCGCTGTAGGTCTCGTTGATCAGCCGCTGCGACTCTGCGGCGATGGTGCCGAACACCAGCGAACTCTTGCCCGAGCCGGAGACGCCGGTGAACACCGTCAGCCGGCGCTTCGGGAGCTCGACGCTGACGTCCTTGAGGTTGTTGACGCGCGCGCCGTGCACGCGGATCAGATCGTGGCGGTCGGCAACGTGCGGCGCAGGCGACTGCGTGTCCTTCCTCGGGGCCTTGCTCATCGTGTCTTCACTCGGCCCACTTCGTTGATCCGGATGTGGTTGCCAGCGGGATCCCGGAAGGCACAGTCGCGCACGCCGTACGGCTGTTCGATCGGCTCCTGTATGACCTCTGCGCCGCTGGCCTGCAGGCGCTCGAAGGTGCCGTCGAGGTCGGCGCTGGCCAGGATGATCATGGCGTAGGTGCCCTTGGCCATCATCTCGGCGATGGTGCGGCGCTCGTCGTCGGTGAGCCCGGGGGCAGCGGCCGGTGGTGTCAGGACGATGCAGGTGTCGGGCTGGCCGGCGGGGCCGACCGTGATCCAGCGCATCCCGCCGTACGCGACGTCCTTTCGGACCTCGAAGCCAAGGGTGTCGCGATAGAAGGCCAGCGAGGCGTCCGGATCGTTGTGCGGGAGGAAGCTCGTGTGAATGCTGATGTCCATGGTGGTCGGTCCAGTCAGGTTGATGTCCAGGCGATCAGTCTATGGGCGGGTCGGTGATCGGCGCTTCTCGATTCCTGATCGGCCTGGTGATCTGTTTCGCCACGCACGACGGGATCCCTGCGGTCTCAGGCTCTCTCTGACTCCGATAGACGCTGGGCGGCACACCGACCAGCTCGGTGAAGCGCGTACTGAAGGTGCCGAGCGACGCGCAACCGACCTCGAAGCAGATCTCGGTGACGCTGAGGTCGCCACGACGCAGCAGCGCCATCGCGCGCTCGATGCGCCGCGTCATCAGATAGGCGTACGGCGGTTCGCCGTAGGCGAGCCGGAACTGGCGGCTGAGGTGCCCTGCCGACATGTTCACGCCGCGGGCGAGCGCCTCGACGTCCAGCGGCTGCGCGTACTCCCGGTCGATCCGGTCGCGAACGCGGCGCAGCCGCGCGAGGTCGCTCAGGTGCTGCGTTGCGGCGGGTCTGCTGGTCACCGGCGCGATCGTGCCACGCCGCACCGGAGTGCTCAAGCCCGTCGACGCGGCTCGGGATCTGCAGCTCGAGCTTGCCGGACGCCTCGCGGGTGAGAATGGCCCCATGAACCTGCGCTTCGTCGAAGCCTTCCACTGGGCCGTCGCACTCAAGAGCGTGACGCGCGCGGCTGAGAAGCTGCACCTCACGCAATCCGCGCTGTCCAGCCGCATCGCCGCGCTGGAACGCGAGCTCGGCGTGCTGCTGCTCGACCGGCGCGACAAGCAGTTCCGCCTCACGGTCGCCGGCCAGCGCTTCCACCGCCTGGCGCAGCGGCTGCTGGAGATGCAGCAGCAGATCAAGTCCGAGATGGGATCGGGCACCGTGCGCGCGCAGGTCCTGCGCATCGGCGCGATCGAGTCGGTGGTCCACACCTGGCTGACCGACTGGCTCAAGCACATGCAGGCCACGCATCCGGACTTCGAGCTGGAGCTCACGATAGAAACCACCCCGGTGCTGGTCGACCAGCTGCAGCGCGGCAAGCAGGATCTGGTGTTCGCCGCGCTGCCGGCCAGCGGCGAAGGCGTGAGCACGCATGCGCTGCCCACCATGGAGATGAGCTTCGTCGGGCACCAGGTGCTGCATCCGCGGCGGCTCTACAAGCTGCAGGACTTGTTCGGCTTCGATCTGCTGACCTTCCAGCGCGGCTCGCAGCCGCATGTGGCGCTGCTGGATCTGTTCAGGCGTGCCGGGCTGGAGACGCCGCGCGTGCATGCGATCTCGTCGATCTCGGCCATGGCGCAGCTGGTCGAGGCCGGCTTCGGCATCGCCACCTTGCCCCGGGCCGCGGCCGAACATCTGGCGCTGCGGCTGCCGCTGCGCGTGCTGAAGTGCGACACCGCGCCGGCGCCGCTGCCGATCCATGCGAGCTACCGCGAAGACCCGACCTCGCACCTCACCGAGGCGGCGCTGGCCTCGGCCTTGCAGTTCGCCTCGCCCAAAACTGGGTCACACAAAAAATCGATGAGCTGAGCAAGAAATTTTGCGTTGGAGTTGGCGCGCGTTAATTTCCACAATGCGTCCCGTCACGGAGCTTTCACACACGAAAGCCTTTTACGAGGATGCACGATGCCCGCAGAACCCACCGCCAATACGAACGCCCCGCCGGCCCTTGATGCCGCCTCCGATGCGCTGAGCGTCCGCCGCGCGGCGCGCAGCGGCGCGCTGGCCACGCACACCAGCGGCCTGGCGCGCGAGTACGTGCAGGGCAACGTGGTGATCCTGCCGGAGGCGCTGGCCGGCGATTTCCTGCGCTACTGCCAGCGCAACCCCAAGCCTTGCCCGCTGCTGGCGGTGTCCGAGCCCGGCGATCCGATGCTGCCGAGCCTGGGCGCGGAACTCGACATCCGCACCGATGTGCCGGCCTACCGCGTCTGGCGCGAGGGCGAACTGGTCGAGCAGCCCCCCGACATCCGCACGCTGTGGCGCGACGACCTCGTGAGCTTCGTGATCGGCTGCTCCTTCTCCTTCGAGCACGCGCTCTTGGCCGATGGCATCCGGCTGCGCCACGTCGACCAGGGCCGCAACGTCGCGATGTACCGCACGAATATCCAGACGGCGCGCGCCGGCGCTTTCCACGGGCCGATGGTGGTGTCGATGCGGCCGCTCAAGGCCGCCGATGCGATCCGCGCGGTGCAGATCAGCTCGCGCATGCCCGAGGTCCACGGTGCGCCGGTGCATCTGGGCGATCCGGCCGCCATCGGCATCGCCGACCTGGCCCGCCCCGACTACGGCGACGCGATTGAAATCCGCGCCGGCGAGATTCCCGTGTTCTGGGCCTGCGGCGTGACCCCGCAGGCGGCCGTCGCACAGGCCAAACCCGCCTTCTGCATCACCCACGCGCCGGGCGCCATGCTGGTGACCGACCTTCTCAACCGGCAGCTGGGCCGCTGCTGAGCTTCATCACTATGACAAGGAGACTCCCCATGAAGATTCGCCTCTCTGCCGCCCTCCTGGCCGCGCTGGCCGCCACCGCCGCCACGGCCCAGACCAAATGGGACCTGCCGTCCGGCTATGGCGCCAACACCTACCAGGTGCAGAACCTGCAGCAGTTCGCCGACGAGGTGGACAAGGCCACCGCCGGCAAGCTCAAGATCGCGGTGCACCCCAACGCCTCGCTGTTCAAGGCCAACGAGATCAAGCGCGCCGTGCAGGCGGCGCAAACCTCGATCGGCGAATTCATCCTGTCCAGTGCCGCCAACGAGGCGCCGGCGTTCGGACTCGATTCGGTTCCCTTCCTGGCCACCAGCTACGCCGATGCCAGGCGCCTGCACGAGGTGTCTCAGCCCTACCTGAGCAAGACGCTCGCGGCCCAGGGCCTGAAGCTGCTGTACGCCGTGCCGTGGCCGCCGCAGGGCCTGTATTCCATCAAGCCGGTGGCGTCGACCAAGGACTTGAAGGGCACCAAGATGCGCGCCTACAACCCGGCCACCTCGGCGATTGCGCAATCGGTGGGCGCGCAGCCGGTCACGATCCAGCTGGCCGAGCTCAGCGCGGCGCTGGCCACCGGCGGCGTCGACAACTTCCTGACTTCGAGTGCCAGCGGCGTGGACAGCAAGCTCTACGAGCAGGCCAAGTACTTCTACAACGTCAACGCCTGGCTGCCGCGCAACGCGGTGGTGGTGAACCAGAAGGCCTTCGACACGCTCGACAAGGCCACGCAGGAGGCCGTGCTCAAGCAGGCCGCCGCTGCCGAGCAGCGCGGCTGGCGCATCAGCGAAGAGAAGGACGGCGAGTACATCAAGCAGCTGGCCGCCAAGGGCATGAAGATCGACGCCACCAGCGAAGTCCTCAAGCAGGAACTCAAGCAGGTCGGCATGCGCATGACCGACGACTGGCTGCGCGTCGCCGGCGCCGATGGCAAGGCCATCGTGGACGCCTACAAGAAGTAAATCCCCCAATCGGAGACATCCATGCAAACACCGGCACCGAGTGCCACGGTGGAGGGAGCAGTGCGCCTGCCTTCCGACATCGGCACCCTTCCTTCGGTCAGCGCTTCCACGCTGCGCCGCCTGCTCGACGGGCTGTATCTGGGTGCCGGCGTGCTCGGCGCCGGCTGCGTGGCGCTGATCTGCCTGCTGATGGTGGCGCAGAGCCTGGGACGCCAGTTCGACGTCGCGACCGGCGCCATCACCGACGTGGTGGCCTGGCTGTGCGCGGCGGCAGCTTTCCTGACCATGGCGCATGCCTTCAAGCACGGCGACTTCGTGCGCGTGACGCTGCTGCTCGAAAAGCTAGCGCCCGGCGCGCGCCGCGTGCTGGAGCTGCTCTCGCTGGGCATCGCGACGCTGGCCACCGCCTACCTGGCCTGGTGGGCCTGCAGGTTCACCTACGAGAGCTGGGCCTTCAACGAAGTGGCGCAAGGCCTGCTGCCGCTGCCGATCTGGATCCCGCAGCTGAGCTTTGCGCTGGGCGCGCTGCTGCTGGTGCTGGCCGTCGTCGACGAATTCGTCATCGTGCTGCGCGGCGGCGTCCCGACCTTTGTGCGACTGGTCGAGGAACGCCACGCGCAGGGCGATTTCTCTTCCGACCTTTGACCTGAGGCCCGAATCATGGACATCCTGATGGTCGGCGGCGTCCTGCTGCTGTTGATGCTGATGCTGCTCTCGGGCGGCGTGTGGATTGCGATGACGCTGGCCATCTGCGGCTGGGTCGGGCAAGCCTTCTTCACCTCGACCCAGCCGGGCCTGAACCTGTTCTCGGCCTTCTGGGAGAGCAACGCGAGCTGGGAGCTCGCCGCGCTGCCGCTCTTCATCTGGATGGGCGAGATCCTGTTTCGCACCAAGCTCAGCGAAGAAATGTTCGAGGGCCTGGCGCCCTGGCTCGGCCGCGTGCCGGGCCGGCTGATGCACACCACCATCCTCGGCTGCGGCATCTTCGGCTCGGTCTCGGGCTCCTCGGCCGCGACCTGCGCCACCATCGCCAAGGTCGCGCTGCCGGAGCTCCAGAAGCGCGGCTACGACGAGAAGATGGCGCTGGGCTCGCTGGCCACGGCCGGCACGCTGGGCATCCTGATTCCGCCCTCGATCACGATGGTGGTCTACGCGGTGGCGGCCGACGCCTCGATCATCCGCGTCTTCCTCGCGGGCTTCCTGCCCGGCTTCGTGCTGATGGCCCTGTTCTCGGGCTACATCATGTGGTGGGCGCTGCGCAACCCGAAGCGCATGCCGCCGGCCGAGCCCGCTCTGGGCTTCGTCGAGAAGCTGCGCCGCTCGCGCAACCTGATTCCCTGCGGCGCGCTGATCGTGTTCATCTGCTGGGCACTTGTGGCCGGCTGGGCGACGGCCACCGAATGCGCGGCCTATGGCGTGGTGGGCGCGCTGGCACTGGCCTTGTGGAGCCGGTCGCTCACCCGGCGCAACTTCGGCGAAGGCCTGATGGGCGCGGCCCGCACCAGCTGCATGATCATGTTCATCCTGGCCGGCGCCGCCTTCCTGACCAAGACCATGGCCTTCACCGGCATCCCGCGCGAGCTGGCGCTGTGGGTAGACGCCATGCACCTGTCGCCGACGGCGCTGATCGCCGCACTGGTGGTGGTGTACCTGGTGCTCGGCACTGCGCTCGACGGCATCAGCATGATCGTGCTCACGGCCGCCGTGGTGCTGCCGATGGTGCAGAAGGCCGGCTTCGACCTGGTGTGGTTCGGCATCTTCGTCGTGCTCTTGGTCGAGATCGCGGAGGTCACGCCGCCGGTGGGATTCAACCTGTTCGTGCTGCAGAACATGACCGGCAAGGACAGCAACCTCATCGCCAAGGCCGCGCTGCCCTTCTTCGGCTGCCTGGTGCTGTGCATCGCGCTCATCACGCTGTTCCCGGGCATCGTCACCTGGCTGCCCGACTACGTGATGGGCGTGGCGAAGTAGCGCCTCGCCGCCCACGTCATCCTCCTCTTCCTCTCCACCGCAATGAACAAGCAAGCAAACCCACTCTGGCAGTTCTGGATCGACCGCGGCGGCACCTTCACCGACCTGGTGGGCCGCGCGCCAGACGGCACGCTGCACACCCTCAAGATGCTCTCGGAAAACCCCGAGCACTACCGCGATGCGGCCGTCGAAGGCATCCGCCGCCTGCTCGGGCTGAAAGCCGGCGAGCTCATCACGCCCGATCGCGTCGAGTGCGTGAAGATGGGCACCACGGTCGCCACCAACGCGCTGCTGGAGCGCAAGGGCGATCGCACGGTGCTGGTCACCACGCGCGGCTTTCGCGACGCGCTGCGCATCGCCACCCAGGCGCGCCCGCGCCTGTTCGACCGCCACATCGTGCTGCCCGAGCTGCTGTACGAGCGCGTGATCGAGGCGAAAGAGCGCATCGGGGCCCAGGGCGATGTGGTGCAGGCGCTCGACGAAGCGGCGCTGCGCGACGCGTTGCAGGCCGCCTTCGACGCCGGCATCCGTGCCTGCGCCGTCGTCTTCATGCACGGCTGGCGCTACACCGCGCACGAGCTCGCGGCCGAACGGATCGCGCGCGCCATCGGCTTCACCCAGGTCTCGGCATCGCACAAGACCAGCCCGCTGATGAAGCTGGTGCCGCGCGGCGACACCACGGTGGTCGATGCCTACCTCTCGCCCATCCTGCGCCGCTATGTCGACCAGGTGGCGGCGCAGATGCCGGGCGTGCGCCTGTTCTTCATGCAGAGCTCGGGCGGCCTCACGCAGGCGCAGCGCTTCCAGGGCAAGGACGCCATTCTTTCCGGCCCGGCCGGCGGCATCGTCGGCATGGTGCGCACGGCCGTGCAGGCCGGTCACGAGAAGGTGATCGGCTTCGACATGGGCGGCACCTCGACCGATGTGTCCCACTACGCCGGCGAGTTCGAGCGCGCCTTCGAGACCCAGGTGGCCGGCGTGCGCATGCGCGCGCCGATGATGAGCATCCACACCGTCGCGGCCGGCGGCGGCTCGGTGATCCGCTTCGACGGCGCGCGCCTGCGCGTCGGCCCGGAGTCGGCCGGCGCCAACCCGGGGCCCGCGAGCTACCGGCGCGGCGGGCCGCTCGCCACCACCGATGCCAACGTGCTGCTCGGCAAGATCCAGCCGGCCTGGTTTCCCAAGGTGTTCGGGCCGGCGGCCGACGAGGCGCTGGACCGCGACGCGGCCCGCCATCGCTTCGAAGCCATGGCCCGCGAGATGAGCGACGCCACGGGCCGCAGCGTCAGCGCCGAAGAGGTGGCCAGCGGCGCCTTGCAGATTGCGGTGGCCAGCATGGCCAATGCGATCAAGCGCATCTCGGTGGTGCGCGGCTACGACGTCACGCACTACACGCTGCAATGCTTCGGCGGCGCCGGCGGCCAGCATGCCTGCCTGGTGGCAGACGCGCTGGGCATGCGCACCGTCTATGCGCATCCCTTTGCCGGCGTGCTGTCGGCCTACGGCATGGGGCTGGCCGACCAGATTGCGATGCGCGAGGCGGCGGTGGAGCGCCCGCTCGACGCCGCGGGCTTCGCGGCGGCGGTCGAGACTGCCGAGCGCTTGCGTGCCGAGGCCGAGGACGAGCTGGCGGCGCAGGGCATCGTCCGCGCCGGCATCGACAGCTTTCATCGCGTGCAGCTGCGCTACGAGGGCACCGACACGGCGCTGCCTTGCACGCTGCCGCTCGGGACGAAGCCCGACGAGGCCATCGCCGCGATCAGCGACGAGTTCGCGCAGGCCTACCGCCAGCGCTTCGCCTTCCTGATGCCCGATCGCGCGCTGGTGATCGAAGCCGTGTCGGTCGAGTCGGTCGGCGCCGGCGAGCGCAGCGCATCGGCGCCGCAGGCCGCTGCGGCCGCAGACCATCGGCCGGAGCCGGCCGGCCAGGTCTCGATGTATTGCCAGACCGACGAGCAGCCGGCCGGCTGGCGCCAGGCGGCCCTCCATCTCGGCGAGTCGCTGGCCCCAGGCGCGCGCATCGACGGCCCCGCGATCCTGGCTGAAAAGAATGCCACCACCGTGGTCGAGCCGGGCTGGCAGGCACGCATCACCGCCTGCGGCGTCGAGCTCAAGCGCATCGCGCCGCGCGTCTCGGCCCGGGCCGTGGGCACGGAGGCCGACCCGGTGATGCTGGAGGTGTTCAACAACCTGTTCATGAACATCGCGGAGCAGATGGGCCTGCGACTGCAAAACACGGCCTACTCGGTCAACATCAAGGAGCGCCTCGACTTCTCGTGCGCGCTGTTCGATGCCACGGGCAACCTGATCGCCAATGCGCCTCACATGCCGGTGCACCTGGGCTCGATGAGCGAATCGATCAAGACCGTGATCGACGGCAACCCGGGCATGCGGCCGGGCGACGTGTACGTGCTCAACGACCCCTACCACGGCGGCACGCACCTGCCCGACATCACGATCGTCACGCCGGTCTATCTCGAACCGGATGACGCAAAGCCGTCGTTCTATGTCGCCTCGCGCGGCCACCACGCCGACGTCGGCGGCATCACGCCGGGCTCGATGCCGCCGTTCTCGACCACCATCGCGGACGAGGGCGTCTTGATCGACAACTTCAAGCTCGTCGACCAGGGCCTGCTGCGCGAGAAGGAACTGCGCGCGCTGCTGGCCGGCGGCGCCCATCCCTCGCGCAACATCGGGCAGAACCTGGCCGACCTGCGCGCCCAGATCGCCGCCAACGAGAAGGGCGTTCAGGAGCTCAGGGCGATGGTCGCGCAGTACGGCCGCGCCACCGTGGCCGCCTACATGCAGCATGTGCAGGACAACGCCGAGGAGTCGGTGCGCCGCGTGATCACCGCGCTCGCCGACGGCGAATTCACGCTGCCGCTGGACAACGGCGCGCAGATCCGGGTACGGGTGCGCGTGAACACCACCGCGCGCGGCGCGACAGTCGATTTCAGCGGCACCAGCGCGCAGCTGCCGAACAACTTCAACGCGCCCCGATCGATCACCATGGCTGCCGTGCTCTACGTGTTCCGCACGCTGGTGGACGACGACATTCCGCTCAACGCCGGCTGCCTGAAGCCGATCCGCGTGATCGTGCCCGAAGGCTGCATGCTCAACCCCACGCCGCCGGCCGCCGTAGTGGCCGGCAACGTGGAGACCTCGAGCTGCGTCACCAACGCGCTGTACGGCGCGCTGGGCGTGATGGCCGCCAGCCAGTGCACGATGAACAACTTCACTTTCGGCAACGCGCAGCACCAGTACTACGAGACCATCTCGGGCGGCTCGGGCGCCGGCTCGGGCTTCGACGGCACCAGCGTCGTGCAGACCCACATGACCAACTCGCGCCTGACCGACCCCGAGGTGCTGGAGTTCCGCTACCCGGTGCGGCTCGACAGCTACGAGATCCGCATGCGCTCGGGCGGCGCCGGCCGCTGGCGCGGTGGCGACGGCGGCGTGCGCAGGATCCGCTTCCTGGAGCCGATGACCGCGTCGATCCTCAGCAACGGCCGCGAGCACGGCGCCTTCGGCATGGCCGGCGGCCAGCCGGGTGCCGTCGGCATCAACCGCGTGGAGCGCGCCGACGGGCGCATCGAAGCGTTGGGCCACAGCGCGCAGGTCGAGATGGCGGCCAACGACGTGTTCGTGATCGAAACGCCGGCGGGCGGAGGCTACGGCTCGGCTTAGGTCCGCCCGCGGCGCGCGCCGGCCTGGCCGCTGAGCAGTGCCGGCACTTCGCTGCGCCCGATGCCGAGGTCGAGCAATTCGTGCTCGCTCATGGTCGCGAGCTGCAGCGCCTGGTGGCGCTCGCGGCGCCTGGCCAGCGCACGCGCGAACCAGTCGATAAAGGCTTGCAGCGGTTCCTTTGCGGGCAGATTCATCCTGAGTTCCATCGCGTCTCTCCTTGAGATGCAGCGATGGTGCGACGCCGCGTGCTATTGTGGAAGTTGAGATTTCTGAAGCAATCAATCAGGATTCCTGATGCGACAGCTGAACCTGGACCAACTCCGCACCCTGGTGTCGATCGCCGACCTGGGCACCTTCTCGGCTGCCGCGCAGGCGCTGCATCTCGCGCAGCCGACGGTGAGCCTGCACATCAGCGAGCTCGAATCGCGGCTCGGCGCGCTGCTGGTGGTGCGCGGCAGCCGGCGCGTGACGCCCACCGCGGCCGGCGCGGCGCTGGTGGAGCGCGCCCGGCGCCTGTTGCGCGACGCCGACGAAGCGGTGGATGCGGTGCGGCGCCAGGCCGAAGGCCGCGTGGGCCGCGTGCGCCTGGGCACCTCCACCGGCGTGGTGGTCGACCTGCTGCCGCAGGTGCTCGAAGCGCTGGAGGCGCATCACGCGGGCATCGACGTCGAGGTCAGCATCCTCGGCTCGAACGAGGCGATGGCGCGGCTCGCGGCCGGCACGCTCGACATCGGCCTGGTCGCGATGCCGCAGCCGCTGTTGCGCGACCTGGTGGTCACGCACTGGCGCAGCCAGGCCATGATGGCCTTCGTGCCGCAGCGCTGGAAGGCGCCGAAGCGCGCCACGCCGCAGTGGCTGGCGGCACAGCCGCTGATCTTCAACGACGCCACCACGCACATGTACCGGCTCACGATGGAATGGTTCGCCGCCGCCGGCCGTTCGCCGCGCGCCCGCATCGAGCTCAACTACGACGCTGCGATCCGCAGCCTGGTGGCCGCCGGCTACGGCGCCGCGCTGCTGCCGCTGCAGCAGACCACCGATGCGCCGCTCAACGAGCGGCTGCAGATCCTGCCGCTTTCGCCGCGCCTGGTGCGCCGGCTCGGCATCGCGCACCGGCCGCGCGCGACGCTCGATGGCGCGACCGAAAGCGTGCTGCAGATCCTCGCGCGCTTCAGCCAGGCCTAAGTGTCAGCGCGGCTTCTGGAAGCCGCCTTCGATCCACGCCGCCGCGCTGTCGGCGTTGAGCCTGAAGCCCGGCGCCACGCGCACCTCGCCCAGCTCGGCGCCGAGCTCGTCGTGCGCGCGCAGCAGGGCATGCGGGTTGTCCTCGTCCGGCACGATCTGCAGCGAGACGCGGATGCGCTCCGATCCCGCGCCGACGCTCACGCTCTTGTTGAGCTGCGCATGCAGCTGCTGCTCGTGCCGGCGCAGCACCTCGGCGGCCGTCTTGACCAGCGTGTGGAAGGCCGGCGCATCGAGCGGCTTGGGATTCTTCTTGTCGCGGCCCATGGTCCAGGGCCCGACCAGCGCCGGTTCGGGGTCGCCGTGGCGCGTCATCGAGACGGCCCAGCCGTCGTCGTCCTCGTTCTTGATCACGCGCGCGGTCCAGCGCTCGTCGCTCCAGAGGGTGGCTTCTTGAATGGTCTGTTCTGTCATGGGAGGGTGGGTCAGAAGATGGAAAGGCCGGTGCGCGCAACGAAGAGTTCGAGCGCCTTCATGCCCAGCAGCGAATTGCCCGTGGCATCGAGCGCGGGCGACCAGACGCACAGCGTGAGCTGGTCGGGCACCACCGCGACGATGCCGCCGCCGACGCCGCTCTTGCAGGGCAGGCCGATCGAGAAGGCGACGTCGCCGGCGGCGTCGTAGGTGCCGCAGGTCAGCATCAGCGCGTTGATGCGCCGCGCATGGCGCTCGGTCGTGATCTCCGGCTCGCCGTCGCGCGGGTGGGCACCGTCGCGGCACAGGAAACCGGCGGCGCGCGCCAGTTGCACGCAGCTCATGCGGAGCGCGCACTGGTGGAAGTACATGTCGAGCACGGGCTCGACGTCGTTGTCGAGCTTGCCGAAGCTCTTCATGAAGTTCGCGAGCGCGTAGTTGCGGTAGCCCGTCGCGGCCTCCGAGGCGGCGACTTCGGCATCGAAGCCGATCGGCTCGCCGCACAGGCTGCTCATGAGTTCGAGAATGTCGGCCTTGGCATCGCCCTGGCTCACGAGCCGGTCGGCCACGGCGATGGCGCCGGCATTGATGAAAGGATTGCGCGGCTTGCCCTGCTCATGCTCGAGCTGCACCAGTGAGTTGAACGGGTTGCCCGAGGGCTCGCGGCCGATGCGCTCCCACAGCGCGTCGCCCATGCGCCGCATCGCGAGCGTGAGCGTGAAGAGCTTGGAGATGCTCTGGATCGAGAAGGGCGTGGCCGCATCACCGGCCGACGCCTCCTGCCCCTGGCAGGTCCGCAGCGCGATGCCGAACTGCTGCGCCGGCACGCGCGCCAGCGCCGGGATGTAGCTGGCCACCGTGCCGCCGGCGCCCAGCAGCGGGCGGATTTCGGCGTTGATGTCGTCGAGAAGGGGCTGGAAGTTCATCGCTGAGGGTCGCGTGCGGCGATCGGTGTCGTGCAAATTGAAGAAACTTTCTTCAATTTGCACGACCCATTGATTCAGGCTCTTCCTTCACGCCCGCGCGCCGGTTCACCAGCACGATCCCCAGCGCCACGCCTGCCAGCGCCAGCACCAGCTGCAAGGTCAGTGGCTCCTTCAGCAGCACCACGCCGAACACCAGCGCGAACAGCGGAGTGAGGAAGGTGAAGGAGGAGATGCGCGTCGCCGGGTAGTGTCGGAGCATCCACATCCAGGCCAGGTAGCTCGCGAAGGCGCCGATCGCCGTTTGCAGGAAGATCGAGAACCAGGCGTAGGTGGAGTACGAGAAGCCCCACTGCTCGCCGAGCGCGAGCGACAGCAGCGGCGAGACCGCTGCGGTGACCGCGATCTGATAGAACAGCGTCTTCTCGGCGCTGGCTGTGGCGAGCCGGGTGGTGCGGATCGCCAGTGTCGTGAGCCCCCACAGCACGCCGGCCACGAGCGCCAGCGCATCGCCGAACAACTGGCCCGAGCTGCTGTGGCCGAAGCTCTCGCTGAAGGCCAGCACCACGCCGGCGAAGGCGATCGCGAGCCCGATCCATTGCATGCCGCGCAGCCGTTCGGCCGGCACGAAGCGCGGCAGCAGCAATGCCACCACGAAGGGCGAGGTGTAGAGAAACACGGTGAGCCGCGAGGCGGTGGTGTGCTGCAGCCCGATGTAGATGCAGGTGAACTCGCCCGCGAACAGCAAACCCGCGAGCAGCCCGCCGGCCAGCGTGCCGTCACGCTCGAATAAGGGCACGCGGCGCCACAGGCACCACAGCCACAGCAGCACGACCGCGCCCACCATGCGGATCGATGCCTGCCACAAGGGCGGCACCTCGGTCACGGTGGTCTTGATCAGGATCTGCTGCAGGCCCCAGAAGGCGCAGCAGGCGAGCAGCAGGGTGGTGGCACGGGTGTCGAGGTGGTGTTTTCTTTCGATCATTCTTTTCTTCTGGGATTTGTCTCTGTTCAGGGTGGGGCCACCGCATACGGAGGCTTGCCGCGCGTGCCGATCATCAGATCGTCGACGACCAGCTCCACGTCCGGCACGGCGTGGGCTGCCTGCTGCAATTGCAACGCCAGCGCGCGCGAGGGCACGCAGCCCTGCAGGTAGACCCAGCGCCGCTGCACCACGGCCCAGACGCTCGCGCGCTTCACGCCGGGCACGGCGGCGAGCGCCGTCTGCAGCTTGGGCGCCAGAACCTTGTCGTAGCGGTAGGCGTTGCTGTCGCTGCATTTGCCCTCGAGCCAGCAGCTGGTGCCGCGCTCCAGCCGCGCATGCATCTGGCTGCGACGCTCTTCTTCGGTGTAGAGCGGCCCTTCGGGCACGGGGCAGCCGCGCGCGCCCGACGACACCTGGAAGAAGGGATCGTCGAACCAGTTTTTCTTCTCGGGGCTGGCGATGGCTGCTGCGCAGGCCATGGCGAGCAGCGCCACCGGCGCGTCGCGACGCAGGCGGAAAGGCATCCGCCGATCGTAGCCCGCTTGCGCGAATCCTTCAGGCGGCGCCGGGGAGCTGCTGTCCGGCGCGGTGAAGATCGGCGATCGGATGCACGCGCTGGATCGGCGCGCGCTGAACGTCGCGGCGCGCGATCTCGGCGACCTCGCGCATCAGCGCGCGCGCATCCCAGGCTGGCGGCCAGCCCTTCCACAGGCGCAGCGCGCCGTTGACGAACACCGCCTCGATCTGGTCGCGGTTCGCGAAGCGCACCAGCTCCCATGTCAGGTCCCAGCTCGGCACGAACTCCGGCACGTCGAGGTCGAGCAGCAGGAAATCGGCGACCAGGCCGCAGGCGATGCGGCCGGTGACGCTGCCCAGGCCCGCGGCCTCGGCACCGCGGTGCGTGGCGTGATCGAGCCACAGCCAGCCGCCGCCGCAGGAGGAGTCGCCATTGGCCAGGCCGTGCGTGAGTCGCTGCGTGGCCTCGGCGGCGTCCATCAGCCGGAAGCCGTCGGCGCGCGTGCCGTCGGTGCCGAGGCCGAAGGGCACGCCCAGCATGGCCAGCAGGCCGGCATCGAGCACCGCGTTGCCCTTCCACTGGCTGGCCACCGGGTTGTAGGCGACGGCAGCGCCGCTGTCGCGCAGAAGGCCCATTTCACGCGGCGTCAGCAGCGTGGCATGCGCGAGCAGGGCCGATGCATTGAGCGCACCGCAGGCATGCAGCAGTTCGAGCGGGCGCAGGCCGCGCGCGACCAGCGAGCGTTCGACGGCAGCCAGGTGCTCATTCACATGCGTCTGGAAGCGGCGGCCGCTTTCCCGTGTGAGGGCCGCCACGTCGTGCAGCATGCGATCGGTCGCGGCCTCCGGGATCGAGATCGCGAGCGAGGGATGCACCAGCGCATCGTGTTCGAGCCGGGCCAGGAAGGTCGCGGCCGCGTCGAGGATGCGCCGGGTGCCGGCCTCGTCGCCTTCTAGGCCGGCGTCGTTGCAGATCATGCCGAGCACGCAGCGGATGCCGGTGTCGCGTGCCGCGCTCGCCACGGCATCGAGGCCGGCTTCCGATCGGGTGCCCGCATCGACCACCGTCGTGAAGCCGCCGCGCAGCGACTCGAGCGCCGAGAGCTTGGCGGCGAGGTAGGCCGCATCGGCATCGAGCATCGACTCCATCGGGACCCAGATGCGGCGGAAGATCTCCGAGGGTTCGCCGAAGGCGAGCGCCTTGCCGAAGGACTGGGTCAGGTGGGTGTGTGTGTCGACCAGGCCGGGCATCAGGAGCCGCTGGGGCAATGCGATCGGCGCCAGCGCCTGATGCGCCGCGCGCACCTCGGCCAGCCGGCCCACCTGCGCGAAGCGGCCGTCGCGCACCAGCACGGCCATGTCCTGCTGCGGGCCCTCGGGCAGCATCAGCCATTCAGGGGCCAGCAGCAGGTCCTGGCGCGAGTCGAAAAGATCGGGAGTCAGCATGATCGCTCCGAAGGGATGTCAGGTGAGCAGCAGCCAGGCGAACCAGGCCCCCACGGCCAGCAGCAGCAGGGACACCATGCGCTGCATCTGCCGCACGTCGAGCAGGGTCGCGGCGCGCTGCCCCGCAATCGAGCCCACCAGCATCAACATGCCGCAAAGCAGCGCAAGTGAAAGATCGAGCCGGCCTTCGATCGCATGCACCGTGCTGCTCGCCAGCGCCACGGGCAACTGGATGGCCTGCGCCGCGACCACCGCGAAGGCGAGCGGCTGACGCAGCAGCATCAGCAGCGGGATGACGAGCACCGGCCCACCGGTGCCGGTGAGAGCGGAGCCGAGCCCGACCAGCGCGCCCAGCGCGAGCAGGGCCGTGGTGCCGAGCGCTGCCGCGGAGGCGGGCGCCGGGTTGGATGCCGCCATCAAGCCGCGCCAGCCCGCGAAAAGCACCAACGCCGTCACGCCGGACATGAGGAGGCCGGCCGGCAGCCAGCGCAGCATCAGCGCCCCGGCGGCGGCGCCCGCGAGCGCGCCAGCGAGCAGCGGCACGCAGCGCGCGGCCAGGGCGCGCTCCCGGCGCAGCGGGCCGAGCGCGACCAGTGCGGGCAGCGCGAAGCCCAGCGATGCCGCGGCGATCGCCTGCGGCAGCGGCACCGCGCCCAGCTGGGTCAGCACCGGCACCAGCAGCACGCCCCCGATGCCGCTGGCGCCGATCAGCGCGCCGGCCAAGAGCACGGCCGGCAGCACGATCCAGGCGCTGGTCATCGTCATCAGCATCGGGAGACTCTCGTTACTCGGCCTTGATGCCGGCGGTCTGGACCACGCCGGCGATGGTCTTGCGTTCCTTGGCCAGGTAGTCGGCGAAGGCCGGCCCGGCGATCAGCTGCGGTTTGACCGCGACGTCGCCGAGCTTGCGCACGATCTCCGGATCCTTGAGGGTGGCGTCGAGCGCGCTCACCCAGGCCGCGATCACGGCGGGTGGGGTGCCGGCCGGGGCCAGCACGCCGAGCCACGAATCCATCTCCAGGCCCTTGAGCTCCGGCGTCTCGGCCAGCGCCGGGATCGCCGGCGCACTGGGCGAGCGGGCCAGCGAGGTGACGCCGAAGGCCTTCACCTTGCCGTCCTTGATGAAAGGCTGCGCCAGCGTGAGCGGCAGCACCGCCAGATCGACCTGGCCGCCCGCGACGTCGGTCAGCACCTGCGGCCCCGACTTGTAGGGCACGTGCACGATGTCGATGCCGGCGCGCTGCTTGAACATCTCGGCCGTGACGTGCAGCGAGGTGCCGACGCCGTCGGTGCCGAAGTTGAGCTTGCCCGGCTGCGCCTTCGCGAGCTGGATGAGTTCGCCCGCGGTGCGCGCGGGCAGCGCCGTCTTGCCGATCAGCACGAACGGCGAGGTACCGACCGTCGCGACCGGCACGAAATCCTTGAAGGTGTCGTAGCGCACGGCCGAGGGTGCGACCAGCGGCGCGACGTTGAGCGGGCTGGCCACCGCGAACAGCAGCGTGTAGCCGTCGGCCGGCGAGCGCGCGGCCTTCTGGGTGCCGATGGTGCCGGCCGCGCCGGCCACGTTCTCGATCACCACCGGCTGCTTGAGCAGCTCGCCGAGCTTGGCAGTCAAGAGGCGCGCCGTGGCGTCGACGCCGCCGCCGGCCGAGAACGGCACAATCAGCGAGATCGGTTTGGCGGGGTAGCCCTGGGCCTGGGCGGCACCGAGGCTCAAGCCGAGCGCGAGCGCGGCGGCGGAACGGAAGAAGGCGCGGGTTGCAAACATGGTCGTTTCCTCGGTCGATGGAATGAACGGAAAAGAAAAGCACCCAGACAGTGCGAGATACTACTTGTTATGACAAGTCATAACAAGCCATGCAAACCCTATGCCAAATCAAATCCCAGGGTGACGAATGTCTGAACTTCCGCAATCGCTGCATGCGCAGCTTCGCGACGCGCTGCGTGCGCGCATCCTCGACGGCCGGCTCGCGCCGGGGGCCAAGCTGCCTTCCGAATCGGAATTGACCGCCGAGCACGGCGTGAGCCGCATCACCGTGCGGCAGGCCCTGGGTGCGCTGCAGGCCGAGGGCCTGATCGTCAAGCTGCACGGAAAAGGTGCCTTCGTATCCCATCCGAAGGCGGCGCAGAGCCTGAACCGCCTGCAGGGCCTGAACGAGGCGCTCGCGCTGGAGCAGCACGCGGTCAGCAGCAAGCGGCTCGCGTGGCGCGAAGTGAAGGCGCCGGCTGCCGTGGCGCGCCAGTTGCAGCTCGCGGCCGGCGAGACCGTGTACCACCTGCAGACGCTGCGCTATCTCGACCGCGAGCCGCTCTCGGTCAACAACTCCTACCTGCCGCGCTTCCTGGGTGAGCGGCTGGCGCGCGTGGACTTCTCGCAGCGCGACCTCATCGAGATCTTCGAGCACGAAGGCGGCCTCGCGATCGGCGAGGCGCAGCTGGAGATCGGCGCCGGGCTGGTGCGGCCGCAGGAAGCGAAGCTGCTTCAGCTCGCGCCCGGCGCGCCGGTGCTGCAGGTCGAGCGGCTGGTGCATGCGGCCGGCGGCGGGCCGGTGCACGTGGAGATCGCGGTCTACCGCGCCGACACCTTCCGCTACAAGCTCAGCCTGCGGCGCTGAGCGCTGCCTGCGCTACAGCGGATGCTCGGTGTAGAAGCGCCCGCCGTGGAACAGCAGCGGCGAGGCGCCCGGGTTGTGCGTGCAGCGTTCGACCTCGCCGACGAAGATCACGTGATCGCCTTCGTCGTAGCGGCTGCGGTTGAAGCACTCGAAGCTCGCCGCCGCGCCCACCAGCACCGGCGCACCGCCCACGCCTTCGCTGAAGGCGACATCGGCCCAGCGGTCGACGTCCTTGGTCGCAAAACGTTCGGCCAGGTCCTTCTGGCTGGCGGCCAGGATGTTGATCGCGTAGTGCGAGCCGGTGCTGAGCGCCGCCATCGAGGCCGCGCCGCGCGCCAGGCTCCACAGCACCAGCGGCGGGTCGAGCGACACCGAGTTGAAGGAGTTGGCCGTCAGGCCGACGAGGCTGCCGTCGGCGGCGCGCGCCGTGACGATGGTCACGCCGGTCGCGAACATGCCGAGCGCCTCGCGGAATTCGTCGGACGTGAAGGAAGGCGGTTGCGCCTGGGCGGGAGCGGTCACGGGGAAGCGGGGAAGTGAAGGCCTATTCTGGCCGATCGCCTCGGCTGGCGCTGTCGCAAGCTTTCAGCCGAAGAACCAGTAGCCGACGGCGATGGCGCCGACCACGCCGGCCAGTTCCGCCAGCAGTGCACACCCCACCGCATGCCGCGCGCGCTGGATGCCCACGGCCCCGAAGTACACGGCCAGCACGTAGAAGGTGGTCTCGGTGCTGCCCTGGATGGTGGCCGCGACCCGCGCCGCGAAGCTGTCGACGCCCTGGCTCTGCATGGTCTCGATCAGCATCGCGCGCGCCGCGCTGCCGGAGAAGGGCTTAACCAGCGCCGTGGGCAGCGCGTCGACGAAGCGTGCGTCCCAGCCGGTGAGGCCCACCAACCAACGGATGCCTGCGAGCACCAGGTCGAGCGCGCCCGAGGCCCGCAACACGCCGACCGCGCACAGCATCGCGACCAGGTAGGGCAGCAGGTTCTTCGCGACGTCGAAGCCTTCCTTCGCGCCTTCGATGAAGCATTCGTAGACCTTCACGCGCCGGAGCGCGCCGGCCAGCAGGAAAGCAACCACGATGCCGAACAGCGTGAGGTTGCCGAGCAGCGAGGACAGCGAAGCCAGCGCAGCCGATGAAAGCGTCGCCAGCAGCGCCATGAAGCCGCCGAGCAGCAACGCGCCCGGCAGCAGGTAGGCCAGCACCACCGGATCCCACAGCTTGAGGCGCTGCACGAAGGCGACCGAGAGCAGCCCGACCAGCGTCGATGCGCTGGTCGCGATCAGGATCGGCAGGAACACCAGCGTCGGATCCGCCGCGCCCTGCTGCGCGCGGTACATGAAGATGCTGACAGGCAGCAGTGTCAGCGAGGAGGCGTTGAGCACCAGGAACAGGATCTGCGCATTGCTCGCCGTGGTCGCGCTCGGGTTGAGCGACTGCAGCTCGCGCATCGCCTTCAGGCCGATCGGCGTGGCCGCGTTGTCCAGGCCCAGCGCATTGGCCGCGAAGTTCATCGTGATGAGGCCCAGCGCCGGATGGCCCGCGGGCACCTCGGGCATGAGGCGCCGGAACAGCGGCCCCAGCATGCGCGCGAGCCCGGCCACCAGCCCGGCCGCCTCGGCGATGCGCAGGAAGCCCAGCCACAGCGTGAGCGTGCCGAACAGCAGCACCATCACTTCGACCGAGAGCTTGGCCATCGCGAACAGGCTTTCAACCAGGGCGGCGAAGACGGCGGCGTCGCCGCCGATGAGCCAGCGCGAAAGCGCGGCCAGCGCTGCCGTGAGAAAGAAACCGAGCCAGAGGCCGTTGAGCACGCGTGTCCCTTGTTGAATGCGCGCCGATCATAGGGGGCGCGGCACGTTACATTGCGGCGCATGCCGACGCTCGCGAAACTCGGAAACGCGCTGGTGCTTGTAGCTGCCATGCTGTTCGGCGGCTGCGCGACCCTGCCTGCGCCGGTGCCGGGCACGCCGTCGCACGCGATCACCGACGTCGACGACACGCAGCTGGGGCGGCTCGCCGCGAATGCAGCATCGCGCGCGCAGAGCGGCTATTCGGGCTTTCGCCTGCTGCCCGAAGCAGCCTTTGCCTTCGACGCACGCATCTCGCTGGCCCGCCACGCCCGGAAGTCGCTGGACGTGCAGTACTACCTGATCCAGAACGACGAGGTCGGCCTCTTCTTCCTGCGAGAGCTGCGCGACGCGGCAGGGCGCGGCGTGCGCGTGCGCCTCTTGCTCGACGACCTCTACACAGGCGGCGAGGACGAGCTGCTGCTGGCGCTGGCCGCGCACCCGAACATCGAGGTGCGGCTGTTCAATCCGCTGCCGTCGCGCGCGGAATCGCTCGGTGCGCGGGTGCTGTTCTCGCTGCACGAGTTTCGCCGCATCAACCACCGCATGCACAACAAGCAACTGGTCGCCGACAACCGCTTCGCGGTCTCGGGTGGGCGCAACATCGCGAGCGAATACTTCATGCGCGGCACGTCTGCGAATTTCATCGACGTGGACCTGCTGTCCTGCGGGCCCATCGTGCGCGAGATGTCCGACGCCTTCGACCGCTACTGGAACAGCGAGCAGGTGCGGCCGATCGGCAACTTGGTGCCGGGAGCGATGCCGCGGGAGCTTGCCCAGCGCCGTTTCGACGAGCTCGCAAGCGCGGCCGCGCCCGATGTGCCGTTGCGCCCGCGTGACGTGCTGGGCCGCAGCGCCGTCGGGCAGCAGCTCGAGACGGGCGCGCTCGAGCTCAATTGGGCCAGCGCGCAACTGTTCGCCGACGATCCGGCCAAGATCACGCGCGCGAGCAGCGAAGAAGCCTATCGCGGCAGCGTGAACGAAGGCGCGCTCGGCGTGGTGAATTCGGCACGCAAGGAGGTGATGATCGTGTCGCCGTACTTCATTCCCGGCGAGCGTGGCATGTCGATGATGAAGACCGCAATGGCGCGGGGCGGGCGCATCGAGCTCGTCACCAACTCGCTGGGCGCCACCGACGAACCGCTGGTCTACGCGGGCTATGCGCGCTACCGCGCCGACATGCTCAGGATCGGTGTGAGCATTCGCGAGATCGGGCCGGTGCTCAGCGGAAAGTCCGGCCGCTTCGGCGATTTCGGCAAGTCCATCAGCCGGCTGCATGCCAAGCTGGCGGTGATCGACGACGACCGCCTCTTCATCGGCTCCATGAACCTGGACCGCCGTTCGTCCTCGGTCAATACCGAGACGGGCTTGGTCGTCAACAGCGCCGAGCTGGTCGCGGACTTCAGGCGGCTCCTGTCAGGCGCGCGGACCAACATCTCCTACCGGCTCCGACTCGCACCCGACGGCCAGCACGTGCAGTGGCTCGAGTACGACGAGGCCGGCAACGACATCGTCCACGACGACGAGCCGGGCGGCTACTTTTTGCTGCGCTTCCAGAACTGGATGTTGTTGCCGCTGGTGGGCGAAGAGCTGTTGTAAGGAGCGCCATGAATCTCAGCCGCCGAGACCTCAACCGCGCCGCCCTCTGGCTTGCCCTCGCCGGCTGCACCGCGCCGCTGGCGGCCTGCGCACAGCCTGCGCCGCGCTGGCGCTCGAACCCCTTCACGCTCGGCGTCGCGAGCGGCCAGCCGCGGCCCGACAGCGTGGTGCTCTGGACCCGGCTGCTGCCCGAGGCCGAAGACGAAGCGGCCCGCAACGCCTTGCCGGCCTGCAGCGTGCGCTACGAGATCTACGTCGACGCCGCGCTGCAACGCCTGGTCATGCAGGGCGAGGTCGTGACCGATGCCTCGCGCGCCTTCAGCGTGCATGTCCATGCAACGGGCTTGGCGCCGCAGCGCGACTACTGGTATCGCTTCCGCTGCGGCGATGCGCAAAGCCCGGTGGGCCGCACGCGCACTGCGCCGGCGCCGGATGCGCAGCTGCGGCGGCTGCGCTTCGCGCTCGCCTCCTGCCAGAACTACGAGCACGGCTTCTATGCCGCGCACCGGGAGATCGCCGGGCGCGAGCTGGACTTCGTGCTCTTCGTCGGCGACTACATCTACGAAGGCAGCAGCGCGAATCCCGAGATGCGCCGGCACGGCGCCCCCATACCGCACACGCTGGAGGGCTACCGCGAGCGCCACGCGCTCTACAAGCGCGATGCGGACCTGCAGGCCGCACATGCCGCGCATCCTTGGATCCTGACCTGGGACGACCACGAGGTGGTCAACGACTATGCCGGCGACCGCGACCCGGCCTATACCGAGCCCGCGCTTTTCCTGCGCCGCCGCGCGGCGGCCTACCGGGCCTATTTCGAGCACATGCCGCTCGCGCTGCCGCCGCAGGGCGCGGCGATGCGCATCCATGAGCGCCATGTCTGGGGCAACTTGGCCGAGCTCTGGACGCTGGATTGCCGCCAGCACCGCAGCCACCATGCCTGCGCCGATCCGGCCCACGATTCCGGCCGTGGGGTGATCGGCTGCGCGGAGCTTGCGGACCCGGCGCGCACCATGCTCGGCGCCGAGCAGTCGCGATGGTTCGCGCAGGGCCTGGCCGATTCGCGGCGGCAGTGGAAGCTGTTCGGCCAGTCCACCCAGATGAGCTCCACCGCCCGCGACACGCCGCAGGGCCGCCAGACCTGGACCGATGGCTGGGACGGCTATCCCGAAGCGCGCCGGCAACTGTTCCAGGGCATTGCCGACGCCGGCGTGAAAGACGTGGTGGCCCTCGGTGGCGATGTGCACCGCCATGTCGCGGCCGATCTGCGCGTGCGGCCGAACGACCCTGGGTCCGCGGTCGTCGCGAGCGAATTCGTCGGCGGCTCGATCAGCTCGCGCGGTGCGAGCCAGGCGGCGATGGCGCGCATGCGGCGCGACAACCCGGACGTCGTGCATGCGCGCGGCGACGAGCGCGGCTACGCGCTGATGGAAGTCACGCCCGAGGCGATGCAATGCGAATTCCGGGCGACAGCGCATCCGGTGCCGGCCGACGCGAGCTTCTACACGCAGGCCCGTTTCGTGGTCGAGGCCGGCCGCGCCGGGGTGCTGCCGGCCTAGATTCAGCGGCGCGGGACTTCGATCAGCAGCTCGGGCCTGAAGCCTTCCTGTTCACCCTTGCCGAGATACCCCAGCGGATTCGCCACCACGCGGCAGCCGTTCTTCACATAGTCGAAGGCATGGTGCAGATGCCCGTGCAGCCACAGGTCGGCGCTCGGCAGCAGCTCATCGAGCGAATTACAGAAACCTGCCGTTCCCGGACTCAGGCCATAGCGTGGATCGGCGCTCGCCAGCGTGGGCGCGAAGTGCGTGATGGCGACGGTCGGGCCGTCGAAGGGTTCGGCGAGCGCCTTGCGCAGCCAGGCTTGGCACGTCAGTGAGTGCTCTCTCAGTGCATCTGCCAAAAAAGGCAGTCCCGAGCGCACGGTGGCAGCTTTCTCCAGGTAGAAGTTCGCGGCGCGCATCGCCTTGCCGCGTTTCCTGAGCGCCTCGGTCATGCTGTCGGCCGGCTCGACCAGCGCATCGAAGTCGGCCCACAGCGTCGTGCCGATAAAGCGCACCCCCTCGACGAGCCGGGTTTCGCGTTCCAGCCACCCGATGTCCAGCGTCTCACAGAGCTCGCGCAAGCGCGCATGAACCGCGTCGAAATCGGCGTTGTCGTATTCATGGTTGCCCGGAACGTAGAGCACCGGCGTCGGCCAGCCATGGCGAGGCGAGAAGCGGGTCAGCCCGAAATCGGGCTCGACGATGCGCGATCCGGCCTGGTAAGAGCCGATATCGCCTGCAAGGACCAGCAGATCGGCGCCTGGCGCGGGGGCGGCCCGAAACTGGGGATGCACTTCCAGATGCAGGTCCGAGAGCAGCTGAAGCTTCATGGCGCGCGAGTCTAGGCGAATATCCTCATGCATAACGTGCATGAGGAGGGGCTGGAAATATCGGGGAAAACCCTTAATCTAGGTTCCATCACCACTCCAACGCCGGCTTCGGGCCGTGCATCATCATGTTCAGCCTTGTTGCCCAAGTGGCACGTTTCTTCCGTTTCGACACCATCGAAGTCCCCGCCAGCCCGGCCGCCGCCCTGATGGAAAGCGCCGACCACAGCGCCGGCCTCGACGCCCATCGCGCCCAGGAACTGCGCACCGCTGCCAGCGCCTGGCTAAGCGTCGTCCGCTGAACCTGCGAAGGCCGCGGCGGCAGAGCGCAGCAGCGCCTGCCGCAGCCATTCGTGCGCATGGCCGTGCTGCGCCCGCCGGTGCCAGATCGCATCGACGTGCACCAGCGGTTGCTGGAAGGGCAGTTCGCGCAGAACCAGTTGCTCGTCGATGCCCGTGACCTTGACGAAGTGGCGCGGCAGGACGGTGAGCAGGTCCGAATTCGCGACCACCCGTCCCGCGGTGAAGAACTGGTTGACCGTGATCACGATGCGCCGTTCGCGTCCCAGGGCGCCCAGCGTCTGGTCGATGAAGCCGTAGGGCCGGCCGGAAAAGCTCACCAGCAGGTGGCGCGCGGCGCAGAAATCGTCCAGCGTCAGCGGCGAATCCGCCAGCGGATGGCCGCGCCGCATCACGCAGACGTATTCGCCAACATAGAGCCGTTGCGTCTCGAAAGGCATCGCGGCATCGGACTGGCCGCGTGCCGCCAGGCTGGCGATCACGGCCGGGAAATAGCCGATCGCCATGTCCACCTCTTCGTTCTCCAGCATGCGCCGGGGATCGCGGGTGGTCAGCGGCAGCACGCGCAGCGAGACGGCGGGTGCCTCCTTTTCCACGATCTGCACCAGCCCGGGGATCAGCTCGGCGGCCGTGGCATCGGCCATGGCCAGCAGGAAGGTGGTGTCGGCGATGCCGGCGTCGAACTCGCCTGGCGCCAGCGTGTGCTGCAGCTGCCGCAGGGCGTCGCGCACGGTCGGCCACAGCGCCAGCGCGCGCGGCGTCGGCTCCACGCCGCTGCCGGAGCGGCGCACCAGCTCGTCGCCGAGCGTCTCGCGCAGCCGGCGCAGCGCATTGCTGACGGCGGGCTGGGTGATCGAGAGATTGCGGGCCGCCCGCGTGAGGTTGCGCTCCGCCATCACCTCGTCGAAGACACGGAGCAGGTTGAGGTCGAGCGTGCGAAAGTTGACGTCCATCAGCTATATGAATGATAGGCATCACGAAGATAAAGTGGTGGAACATTAGGGAAACTACTAATATCACCCCATCGGCTTCGGCCTTTCGTCCTTTTGGAGGGACTTCATCATGACCAGCTTTGTTCACGTAGACCAACCGGCCACTCACCCGGGCGTCGCCCGCGCCGAGGCCGTGATCGACCACATTCGCGCCGCACGCCGCGGTTTCGACGGTGCCCGCGGCCTGGCAGCGCTGCTGCTCGCCGCCATCGTTGCATCCCTGCTCGTGGTGGCCGACAAGCTCATGTCGACCTGGAACGACGGTGGCCTGCTCGTCGCCTGGCTCGTGCTCTGGGGCGTGGCTTTCGCCGCCATCGCGTTCTTCGCCGGTACCGCGCGCAGCCTGGCCGTCCGTGCCCTGTCCGCCATGCGCGCTGCAGCGGAACGCCGTGCCGCGACCCGCGCCGATGAACAGTTCATGGCCTATGCGAAGCACGATCCGCGCATTCTTCGCGACCTGCAGGCGATCGCTTCGCGCCAGGAAGCGGACACGGACGAAGAGCCGGTCGCCGTCGCCAAGCGCTCCGCCGATGCCGCGACGCCGACGCTCTACCAGGCGCTGCGCCGTGTGAACCTCGGCCAGTACTACTGATCCGCTTTGGACCCAGAAAAAAGCCGCCCTCGGGCGGCTTTTTCTTTGGGGCGAGCGCAGCGTTCAGGCGGCCAGGCGCTGCTCGATCGCCGCCTTGGTGGCCGACAGCTCCTTCGGCAGATGGTGCGCCAGTTGCTGGAACAACTCGGCATGCAGCTTCAGTTCGGCCTGCCAGGCGGCCTTGTCGATGTGGGTGACGGTGTCGAACTGCTCGGCGCTGAAGTCCAGGCCGGTCCAGCTGAGGTCTTCGTAGCGCGGGCTGACGCCGAACACATGCTCCGTGCCCTCGGCCTTGTGCTCGATGCGGTCGATCATCCACTTCAGGACACGCATGTTCTCGCCGTAGCCGGGCCAGACGAATTTGCCGTCCTCGCCCTTGCGGAACCAGTTGGTCGTATAGATCTTGGGCAGCTTCGCGCCCGGGGCTTCGAGCTTCTTGCCGAGGTCCAGCCAGTGCTGGAAGTAGTCGCTCATGTTGTAGCCGGCGAAGGGCAGCATCGCGAACGGATCGCGCCGCACCACGCCCTGCTTGCCGCCGGCGGCGGCGGTGGTTTCCGAACCCATGGTCGCGGCCATGTAGACGCCTTCGACCCAGTTGCGGGCCTCGGTCACGAGCGGCACGGTGGTGGAACGCCGGCCGCCGAAGATGAAGGCGTCGATCGCCACACCCTTCGGGTCGTCCCAGGCGTCGTCGAGCGCCGGGTTGTTGGTCGCGGCCACGGTGAAGCGAGCGTTCGGATGCGCCGCCTTGGCGCCGGTTTCCTTCGCGATGGCCGGGGTCCAGTCCTTGCCCTGCCAGTCGATCGCATGGGCCGGGGGCTCCTCGGTCATGCCTTCCCACCAGACGTCGCCGTCGTCGGTCAGCGCCACGTTGGTGAAGATCACGTCGCGGTCCAGGCTGGCCATGCAGTTCGGGTTGGTCTGGATGTTGGTGCCGGGTGCGACGCCGAAGTAGCCCGCTTCGGGGTTGATCGCGTGCAGCTTGCCATCGGCACCCGGCTTGATCCAGGCGATGTCGTCGCCGATGGTCGTGACCTTCCAGCCTTCGAAGCCGGCCGGCGGGATCAGCATCGCGAAATTGGTCTTGCCGCAGGCGCTGGGGAAGGCCGCGGCCACGTGGTACTTCTTGCCCTCGGGATTGGTCACGCCGAGGATCAGCATGTGCTCCGCGAGCCAGCCCTCGTCGCGGCCCATGTTCGAGGCGATGCGCAGCGCGAAGCACTTCTTGCCCAGCAGCGCGTTGCCGCCGTAGCCCGAGCCGTAGCTCCAGATTTCGCGCGTGGCGGGGTAGTGGACGATGTACTTGGTCTTGTTGCAGGGCCAGGCCACGTCCTTCTGGCCGGGCTCCAGCGGCGCGCCCACGGTGTGCACGCAGGGCACGAATTCGCCGTCGGCGCCGAGCACGTCGTAGACCGGCTTGCCCATGCGGGTCATGATCTTCATGTTGACCGCGACGTAGGGGCTGTCGGACAGCTCGATGCCGATGTGCGCGATCGGCGAGCCCAGCGGTCCCATGCTGAAGGGCACGACGTACATCGTGCGGCCTTTCATGCAGCCGTCGAACAGCGGCTGCAGCGTGGCGCGCATTTCGGCCGGCGCCATCCAGTTGTTGGTCGGGCCAGCGTCTTCCTTCTTGTCGGAGCAGATGAAAGTGCGGTCTTCGACGCGGGCGACATCGCTCGGGTCGGAACACGCAAGGAAGGAATTGGGGCGCTTGGCGGGGTCGAGCTTCTTGAAGGTGCCGGCGTCGACCAGGCGCTGGCAGAGCCGGTCGTACTCTTCGGTGCTGCCGTCGCACCAGTGAATGGCCTCGGGTTTGCACAGCGCGGCCATATCGGCCACCCAGGCGATCAGCTTCGCATTCCTGACATACGAGGGCGCCTGCACGGTCAAACCCTTGAGAGGTGCGTTCATCAAAGTGTCTCCTAAGTTGAAAAATCGTCTTTCCGAACGGGGCTCGGTGCCTGGAACAGGCGAGGTCCGTTGGAAAAAACGTTTCCCGTCTTGGGAGGCGAGGATCGATGGCGCCGGGCGGGGCCCTGCATCCTCGAATCGCGGCGCGGCGCACGGTGTACGCCGGCGCCGCAGCCGGATGTCAGGCCATGTAGACGGCGATGGATGCCAAGAGCAGCATCAGCACGCCGCCGGCCACCGGCAGGACCAGGGGCATCAGATGAACGATCGATTCGACGGCGTCGGCTTCGACGACGGCGTCTTGGCCGGGTTCGACAGGCGTTGGGTTGGACATCGTTGTTCCTTGGGTTCGCAAAACTGAGGCCATTTTACCGACTGGCCTGCGGATGGCCATCTAGGGGCTTGCCAGAGCCCTCAGCGTTGCTCTTCCGCTTCGAAGCCGGCATCCCGCAACGCGTCGAGCACGGCCGACAGGTGCGCGCGGCCGCGTGTCTGCAGCACCAGTTCGATGTCGACGTTCTGCGCCGCCAGCATGGTGAAGGCGCGCTGGTGGTGCACCTCATCGACGTTGGCGCCCGCTTCCGCCACAGTGGCCGTGATCTGGGCCAGGGAGCCCGGCACGTCGCGTGCGCTGACGCGCACGCGCGCGAGCCGGCCGGCCCGGACCATGCCGCGCTCGATGATCGCGGCCAGGAGCAGCGGGTCGATGTTGCCGCCCGAAAGCACCAGCCCCACCCGCTTGCCCTTGAAGCGCTCCGGATGCCGGATCAGCGCGGCCAGCCCGGCGGCGCCGGCGCCTTCGACCAGCGTCTTCTCGATTTCGAGCAGCATCAGCACGGCCTGCTCGATGTCGCCCTCGTCGACCAAGAGCAGGTCGTCGACTTGCGAGGCGATGATCTCGCGCGTCAGCACGCCGGGCGTGCCCACGGCGATGCCTTCTGCGATCGTGCTCGTGCCCTGGACGTGCTGCGTGCCCTGAACGGCGTTGACCATCGCCGGAAAGCGCCGCGTCTGAACGCCGACGATCTCGATGCCCGGCTTGCGCGCCCGTGCGGCGAGCGCCATGCCCGCGATCAGGCCGCCGCCGCCGACCGAGACCACCAGCGTGTCGAGCTCGGGCACCGCATCGAGCATCTCGAGCGCCACCGTGCCCTGGCCCGCGATGATCGCTTCGTCGTCATAGGGATGGACGAAGGCCAGGCCTTCGCGCTCGGCGAGCGCCAGCGCATGGGCGCGCGCCGCGTCCAGGGTGTCGCCGTGCAGTTCGATCTCGGCGCCGAAACCGCGGGTGCGCTCGATCTTCACGCCCGGCGTGAAGCGCGGCATCACGATCAGGGCCCTGAGGCCGAGGCGCTGCGCGTGATAGGCCACGCCCTGCGCGTGGTTGCCGGCCGACATCGCGATCACGCCACGGGTGCCGGCCAGCGAAAGATCGACGAGCTTGTTGCAGGCGCCCCGTTCCTTGAACGACGACGTGAACTGCAGGTTCTCGAACTTGAGGAACACCTGCGCACCGACGATTTCGGACAGGGTGCGCGATTCCACGCAGGGCGTATCGAGCACCTGCCCGCGCAAGCGCACGGCGGCGCGTTCGATGTCTTCGATTCCAAGCATGGACGGCATTGTGGACGGATTCGCAACATCAGGGTTTTTACCGTTCCCGAGTCTTCCCCAAGCCAAAACTCTGCGCTATGGTCGCGCTCAGGTTCTCATTCTCCTAGCGTGAGGTTGTTCGATGGTCAAGCGTTCCGGGGTCGATGTGGTGGCGGCTGCTTCGCGCGGGCACGCATTGCCGTCGCCCGGACTCAAGGAAGCGCCGGTGCTCGAGCTCATGTGCTCGCACTTCGTGCTCACGCTGGCAGCCAAGCAAGGGCCGCGCTTCAACGTGCGGCGCGACCTCAACGGCCTTCTTTCGCTCACCGGCCGGCACCTGGTCTGGCCCGCGCCGGTGCTCTTGCGCCTGCGCGAATTCCTCGGGCGGCGCTGTGCGGGCAATGAGATCTGGAAGGGCATCGAGAACTTCGACGGTCGCACGCTGCTCGAGCGCCACGGCGTCTGGCGCGGCCCTTATGAAGAAGGCACGCTGTTCTTCTATCTCGACGAATACGCCAAGGACCAGCCGAAGGACCTGCTCTCCGTGCTCTCGGTCACGCGCGACTGGCTCACGCATGCGCTGCGCAAGCAGTCGACACTGGTCGAGAAGAACATCGACGCGCTCGCCGGCCTGCTGCAGCTCAACAAGGCCGAGCGCGCGCTGCTGCTCTACGGCACGCTGGCGCGCTACCAGCGCGACCTGCGCTCGCTTTTGGTCGAGTTCAAGGTCAACAACGCGCCCGAGGCCTACGCCGCGATCGCCGAGGTGGCCGGCGTCAATGCAACCGACGTGGGCGAGGCGCTGCGCGCGGGCTCCCGGCTCGAGCGCATCGGCCTGGTCGAGAACCTGATTTCCGAGCACAACATCACCGACCTGGCCGACCTGATGAAGGTCAGCGAGAAGCTGCCGCCGGTGCTGATGCGCGAATACCGCGACCACAACGAGCTGATGGCCGTGTTCACGCGGCCCTCCGCCAAGAGTGCGCTGACGGTGCAGGACTTCGCCTTCGTCCAGGACGATGCGCAGATGCTGATCACCCTGCTGTGCGCCGCGGTGGCGCGCAAGGAGCCGGGCGTCAACGTGCTGCTCTACGGCCCGCCCGGCACCGGCAAGACCGAGCTCGCCAAGGTGGTCGCGCAGGCCGCGGGGCTCGAGCTCTTCGAGGTCGAGTACGCCGATCGCGACGGCAACTCGCTCTCCGGCCGCGACCGCTACCGCTCGCTGCAGATCGCGCAGGTGTTCCTCAAGGGCAGCGCGCAGGCGGCGCTCCTGTTCGACGAGGTCGAAGACGTGTTCCCGCCGATCAGCACCGAGGCCGCCCAGCTCATGGCACGCGCCGAGCAGGTGCCCGCCCCGGCCAGCGGCAGCGTGAGCGGCAAGGCCTGGGTCAACCAGATCCTCGAATCGAATGCGGTGCCCACGCTGTGGGTGACCAACCGCATCGAGCAGATCGATCCGGCCTTCCGGCGCCGCTTCGCCTACCACCTCGAGCTCAAGTCGCCGCCGCCCGGCGCGCGCGAGCAGCTGGTGCGCAAGACGCTCGAAGGCGTCTCGGTGTCCGAGGCCTTCACCGCCAAGCTGGCCGGCCGCAAGGGCCTGACGCCGGCGCAGATCCGCACCGCGGTGCGCTTCGCCGGCCTGGCGATGACCGAAGGCACATCGGTCGAAAGCCTGATCGAGCGGCAGCTGCGCAATGCCGATCTCGCCCTGGGCACGCCGGACGGCCTCGGCGCGCGCCGCAGCGTGACCACCTACGACCTCGGCATGCTCAATGTCGAGACCCGCTTCGAGATCCCGCGCATCGTCGAGGCGCTCAAGGTGCGCGGCCATGGCACGCTGTGCTTCTACGGCGCGCCCGGCACCGGCAAGACCGCGCTCGCCGAGCACATCGCTAAGGCCATCAGCCGCCCGCTGATCATCAAGCAGGCGAGCGACCTGATGAGCAAGTATGTCGGCGAGACCGAGCAGAACATGGCGGCCATGTTTAAGGAGGCCGAAGCCGAGAAGGCCATCCTGCTGCTCGACGAGGCCGACAGCTTCCTGCAGGACCGCCGCGGCGCGCAGCGCACCTACGAAGTGACCGAGGTCAACGAGATGCTGCAAGGCATGGAGCGCTTCGACGGCATCTTCGTCTGCACCACCAACCTGCTCGACCGGATCGACCAGGCCGCGCTGCGCCGCTTCACCTTCAAGATCAAGTTCATGCCGCTGACCGGCGAGCAGCGCGAACGCATGTTCATCACCGAAGCGCTGGGCGGCGACGCGACGCGCATGACGAGCGAGATCACGCGGCGGCTGGCCCGGCTTCCTCAGCTCTGCCCGGGCGATTTCGCGGCCGTGAAACGCCAGACGGATATCCTCGCGGTCGAGTTTTCGGCCGTCGAGTTTCTCGACCAGCTCGATGCCGAGCACCGGATCAAGCCCGAAGTGCGCGAATCGCGCGGCATCGGCTTCGTCCAATAAGCAAGATCAACGCAACAGCAGCCGCGCCGGATACCGGCGCGCGGGGGGAGAGTTTCATGAGGGTTGTACTGCGCATGCGCGCGGCAGCGCTGGCCATGCTCGCGGCTGCGGCCGTGCTCACGGGATGCGGGGGCGGCGGTGGAGGCGGCGGCGGCGCACCGCTGGCCATGGCGCCGACAGCCGCTTCGGGCGACGAGCCCATCGTCGCGTCCTCCAGCGTCGCCGGCCAGTGCGCGACCCCACGCACCGGCGTCGACCCCGACACCGGAGCCGCCTTCCCGGATCAGCTCGGCTCGCTCGCCGCCGAGAAGCGCTGGGTGCGCGGATGGATCGACGAAACCTACCTCTGGTTCGACGAGGTGCCGACCGCGCTGGCCGCCGGTGACTACGCCACCCCGATCACCTACTTCAGCGTGCTCAAGACGCCCAAGCTCACGGCGGCCGGCCGCGCCAAGGACCGCTTCCACTTCACGCAGGACACCGCCGCCTACCGCGCGTTGTCGCAGAACGGCGTCGGCGTGGGCTACGGCGCCGAGCTGGCCTTTCTGAGCGCCTCGCCGCCGCGCGACGTGCGCGTGGCCTATACCGAGCCCGGCTCGCCTGCGGCACAGGCCGCGATCGTGCGCGGGACCCAGCTGCTCGAGATCGACGGTGTCGATGTCGTGAGCGGCACCGACACCGCCACGCTCAATGCCGGCCTCGCGCCGGCGCGCGAAGGCGAGGCGCACAACTTCAAGCTGCGTGCGCCCGACGGCAGCGAGCGCACCCTGACGCTGACCGCCGCGCGCATCACCCGCGCACCGGTGCAGAACGTGAAGACCATCGCCACGGCGAGCGGGCCGGTCGGCTACCTGCTCTTCAACGACCACCTCGCGACGGCCGAAGCGCCGCTGGTCGCGGCCGTGAACCAGCTCAAGAGCGACGGCATCACCGACCTGGTGATCGACATGCGCTACAACGGCGGCGGCCTGCTCGATATCGCCAGCGAGCTGGCCTCCATGGTCAGCTCGGGCGTGGCGACCACCGGTGCCGTGTTCGAGCGCCTGCAGTTCAACAACAAGAACCCCTTCAACCTGGCACCTTCGCAGGCCATCCTGCCTTTCCATGCGACTTCGCGCGGCTTCTCGGTGCCGGCGGGCCAGGCCTTGCCGCGGCTGGGCCTGTCGCGCGTCACCGTGCTGGCCGGCCCCGACACCTGCTCGGCCAGCGAATCGGTGGTCAACAGCCTGCGCGGCATCGGCGTCACGGTGAACCTGGTCGGCGGCACCACCTGCGGCAAGCCCTACGGCTTCTTCCCGCAGGACAACTGCGGCACGACCTACTTCGCGATCCAGTTCCAGGGCGTGAACCAGCAGGGCTTCGGCGACTACAGCGATGGCTTCGCGCCCGCCTGCGCGGTCGCCGACGACTTCGGCCATGCGCTCGGCGATCCGGCGGAGGCGCGGCTCGCGGCCGCGCTGGCGCTGCGCAGCGGCGGTGCCTGTCCTGCGCCGGTTTCGTCGAACAAGGAAGAGATGGCGCTGCGCAAGGCCGAGGCGGCCGGCCAGCCCTACCTCGTGCGCTCGCCGGCGCGTGAAAGCCGGCTCCTGACGCGGCCCTAGAACGCCGCGCAGACCCGCAGCACGTCCGACCCGTAGGCCTCCAGCTTCTTGGCGCCGATCCCGCTGATGCCCTGCAGGTCCTCGAGCGTGGCCGGCGCGCGCTCGGCGATGGAGGCGAGCGTGGCGTCGTGGAAGATCACGTAGGCCGGCAGGTTGTGCTCGCGCGCGACCTCGGCGCGCCAGGCCTTGAGCGCGGCGAAGCGCGCCTGGCCCGTCGCGTCGAGCGTGGCCGCAGCGGGCGAGGGCGCGCTGCGCGCGGTCTTCTCGCGCCGCGGCTTGCGCTCGGCCGGAGAGGACACCGACTCGCGCAGCAGCACCTGCGTCTCGCCCTTGAGCACCGCGCGCGAGCCCTCGGTGAGCTGCAGCGTGTTGTAGGCCTGCGCATCGACTGCAAGCGCGCCGGTCGCGATCAGCTGGCGTAGCACGCCGCGCAGCTGCGCCTCGCTGAACTCGCTGCCGATGCCGAAGGTGCTGAGCGAGCCATGGCCGAACTGCGTGACCTTCTCGGTCGTCTTGCCGCGCAGGATGTCCATGATGTGGCCGGCGCCGAAGCTGATGCCGCTTTGCTGCTGCACGCGGTAGATGGTGGAAAGCAGCTTGCGCGCCGCCTCGGTGCCGTCCCACACCTGCGGCGGGCTGACGCAGTTGTCGCAGTTGCCGCAGGGCGTGCTCTTCTCGCCGAAGTAGCCCAGCAGCCGCACGCGCCGGCAATCGCTGGCTTCGGCGAGCGAGAGCAGCGCATCGAGCTTGCCGCGCATCACCTGCTTGAACTCCTCGCCGGCCGGGCTCTCGTCGATCATGCGGCGCTGGTTCACCACGTCCTGCAGGCCGTAGGCCATCCAGGCATCGGCCGCTGCGCCGTCGCGCCCGGCGCGGCCGGTCTCCTGGTAGTAGCCCTCGATGTTCTTCGGCATGTCGAGGTGGGCCACGAAGCGCACGTCGGGCTTGTCGATGCCCATGCCGAAGGCGATGGTGGCGACCATCACGATGCCTTCCTCGCGCAGGAACCGGTCCTGGTGCTTCTGGCGCACGGCGGCATCCAGGCCCGCGTGGTAGGGCAGGGCGTTGGCGCCCGCGTCGCGCAGCGTCTGGGCCACGTCTTCCACGCGCTTTCTCGACTGGCAATAGACCACGCCCGCATCGCCCTCGTGCTCGCGCTCGATGAAGCGCAGCAGCTGCGTCGTCGCGTCCTTCTTCTCGACGATGGTGTAGCGGATGTTGGGCCGGTCGAAGCTGGAGACGAACTGGCGCGCCTCCTCGAGCTGCAGCCGCTCGACGATGTCGGCCCGCGTCAGCGCATCGGCGGTGGCGGTGAGCGCGATCCGCGGCACGCCGGCATAGCGCTCGTGAAGCACCGTCAGCGCGCGGTATTCGGGGCGGAAGTCGTGGCCCCACTGGCTCACGCAATGCGCCTCGTCGATCGCGAACAGCGAGAGCTTTCCGCGCTCCTGCAGCGAATCGAGCTGCGAGAGGAAGCGCGGCGTCGTCACGCGCTCGGGCGCCGCGTAGAGCAGCGTAATCTCCCCGCGCAGCATGCGGCGCTCGACATCCTGCGTCTGCTCCCAGTCGAGCGTGGAGTTGAGAAAGGCCGCGTCGACGCCGGCCTCGTGCAATGCGCCGACCTGGTCGTGCATCAGCGCGATCAGCGGCGACACCACCACCGTCACGCCGCGGCCCGCGCGCTGGCGTGCGATGGCCGGGATCTGGTAGCACAGCGACTTGCCGCCGCCCGTGGGCATCAACACCAGCGCATCGCCGCCGGCGGTCACGTGGTCGACGATCGGCGCTTGAGGGCCGCGGAAAGCCGTGTAGCCGAACACCTCCTGCAGGATCTGCTGAGGCTCGGCGGGCGATGCAGTGGATGGCAAGGCGGACAAGATGGCTACAACTTTGATGGCTGCTTGCGCCCGCGGTGCGGGCCTTGAAGGCCGACACGGCTCCCAAGCAGCACGCGCCCTCCCGGTACGCGTGACCGTGATTGTCTCAGCCTTGCCCGGCGTCGTGCACGGTCAGCGGATCGCCACCGGGTTGATCATCGATTGCACCGCGCCCTGGTACTTGTTCTGGCCGAGCACGAACATGAATTCGTAGGCCTTGTCCTTGGCCAGTTCGGCGGTGTTGATGTTCTCCAGGATGTAGGTGCCGCTCATCGGGATCAGGATCTGGTGCACGCCGAAGATCCCGCCCTCCTTGTCGCCGTCCTTCTCGAACGGAATGACTTCGACGGCCCAGGTGTCTGCGCCGACCGCGACGATGCCCTTGGACACCAGGTAGCGCGCGCCGTCGCGGCCCAAGCCGGGCTCCACCGAGCCGAAGCGCTTCGGGTCCTTGTCGATCAGGCTGAGCCAGCCGGTGTGGAAGATCACCACGTCGCCCTGCCGGATCTCGACACCCTGCTTCCTGGCGACGGCGTCGATCTCGGCCCTGTTGAAGGCCGTGCCTTCCGGAACGACCTCGACGCCGTAGTGCGCTGCCATGTCGAGCAGCACGCCGCGCGCCACCATCGGCGGGATCTTCTCGATGCCCAGCTTCTTGAGGCCGCCGATGGTCGCGAACTCGCCCCACTTCGCGCCGTTGTAGTAGCGGTCGCCGACGCCGATGTGGCCCAGCCCGTCGATCTGGGTGCCGATGCCGGTCCAGCAATTGAGGATGTCGTCGTTGTAGGTGGTGTGGGTCGGCCCCAGCCCTTCCGCCGAGCCGGTCTGGCCGGGCTGCACGATGTAGATCGAGCAGGTGCGTGGCGGGAAGGCCGGTGTCGTGGTGTTGACGGTGATGCCGAGCGAGTAGACCTTGCCCGTCTTGACCAGCCTGGCAGCCTGCAAGGCGGTGGCCGGCGTCATGTAGTTCGCGGCACCGATTTCATCGTTCGGCCCCCACTTGCCCGGGTACCAATTCGTCTGCGCTGCCGCAGCGAAACTCAAAGCCAGCGCCGCGGCGCCGATCGAAACCATCCGGATGCACTTCATGCTTCTTCTCCTCTCGTATCTGAACAACTCCCTGTAGAAACGAATTCACAGCTGCGCGCGCAGCACCCGCTTCATCAGCTTGCCGTTGGCATTGCGCGGCAGCGGCGCCGCGCTCCAGATGAAGCTCTCGGGCACCTTGTAGTCGGCCAGGCGCTCTGCGCAGTGACGTCGCAGCGCAGCGTCGTCCGGCGTGATGCCGGGCGCGTAAAGGAAGGCGTGGACCCGTTCGCCCAGCACCGCGCAGGGCTTGCCGACGACCGCCGCCTCGGCGACGCCCGGCCAGGCCATCAGCACGTTCTCGACCTCGACCGAGTAGATCTTGAAGCCGCCGCGGTTGAGCATGTCCTTCTTGCGGTCGAAGATGCGCACGAAGCCCTGCGCATCGATCGCGCCGAGATCGCCCGAGTGCCAGAAGCCGGCCGTGAACGACGCGGCCGTGGCCTCCGGGGTGGCCCAGTAGCCGGGCACCACCATCGGGCCGCCGATCCAGAGTTCGCCGGTTTCGCCGGGCGCGACTTCGCGGCCCTCGTCGTCCATCACGCGGATCTCGGCCGCGGGCAGCGCCACGCCGACCGAATCAGCATGCGCGCGGGTCAGCCCTGCAGGCATCATCGTCGCGGGCGATGTGGTTTCGGTGGCGCCGTAGGCATTGACGAGCGTCAGGCCCGGCAGCCGCTCCCTGAGCGCATCGATGGTCGCCACCGGCATCGGCGCGCCGCCATAGCCGCCGATGCGCCAGGCCGACAGGTCCTCGCGGCCGAAGGCCTCGCACAGCAGGCACAGCTGGTACATCGCCGGCACCATCAGCGTGTGGCTGACGCGCTCGCTCGCCATCAGGCGCACGAAGGGCTCGGCCTTGAACTCAGACACGACGACCACCGTGCCGCCGACCTGCCACATCGCCGCGATGATCGCGATCAGCCCGGTCACGTGGCTGGCCGGTACCGCCAGCGCCGAGCGGTCGCCGGGCTGGAGGCCCATGCAGGCCTGGAAGTGCAGCACCGAATGCGCGATCGACAGATGCGTGAGCAGCGCGCCCTTGGGATGGCCGGTGGTGCCCGAGGTGTAGAGGATCACCGCGACATCGGTCTCCCGCACGGCGGCTGCCGGCGGTGGTGGCGGCGCCGCATCGGCCATCGCGGCCAGCTTCGATGCGGCGAAACGCAGCGCCAGCGACTGCGCTTCCGTGCCATCGGGCAGGCGATCGGCCAGCGCGTCGTCGAACACGATCGCCTTGGCGCCGCACTGCTGCGCGATGTAGGCCAGGCCTGGTCGCTGCTCGCGCACGCCCACCGGCACTGCGATCGCGCCGAGCCGCTGCAGCGCCAGCAGCACGAACAGGAACTCGGGCCGGTTGCCCATCAGCATCAGCACCCGCTCGCCGGCCGCGATGCCCGCGGCCGCGAAGGCGCCGGCCAGGCGATCGGCGGCCTCGCCGGTCTCCGGATAGCTCCACCGGCGGCCTTCGCAGACCACCGCATCGTGCTGCGCGCGCGTGCTGCGGGCGCGCTCGAACATGGCATGCAGGCTCGCCGGGCGCTCGGCGAAGCAGCGCACGACGCGATCGCCGTACAGCGCCTCGTGGCGCATCGGCGGCACCGCGAAATCCCGCCAGTGGTTCATTCGGCAACCTCCGCGCTCCGCGCTGCGGTATTCGCCATGGGAGCGGCCCGGCGGCTCATGCGGAGGCCCTCGCCAGGTTGGCGCCACGCTCGATCACGACCTCGCCGTCGACGATGCGGCGCGAGTGATTGAGGTCGCTCTGCGCGATCAGCACCGAGATCTCGCTGCCCTTGAGGCCGCCGATCACTTCACTCAGGCGCTTCGACAGCACCGGCGCCACCCCTTCGAAGGGCTCGTCGAGCAGCAGCAGGCGCGTGCCGACGGCGAGCGCGCGTGCCAGCGCCACCAGCTTCTGCTGCCCGCCGGACAAGAGCAGCGCGCGGCGCGCGCGCATCTCCTGCAGCTCGGGCAGCACGCGGTACACCAGCGCGAGCCGGTCGGCCTCGTGCAGCGACTTGTTGACCCACACCGGCACCAGGATGTTCTCTTCCACCGTCAGCTCGGGCACCAGGCCGCGGTCTTCCGGCATGTAGCCGATGCCTAAAGCGGCCCGCGCGTGCGGCGGCAGCGCGGCCAGGTCGTGCCCATCGAAGACGATGCGGCCGCGCGAGGGCTTCAGATGGCCCATCACCGCGCGCATCAGCGTGGTCTTGCCGGCGCCGTTGCGCCCGACCAGCCCGACCATGCCGCCGTTGCCGACCGAAAGCGACAGCCCGCGCAGGGCTTCCACCGACTGGATCGCGACATGCAGGTCTTCGATCTGCAGCATGCGTCTACTCCTTCAGCAATTCGCCGGTCACGTAGCGGCGAACCTCGTCGGTGGCGAGCGCCTCGCCCGGCGCGCCGTCGGCGATGATGCGGCCGCTGTAGAAGGCCACCACGCGGCTGGCGTAGCGTTCGACGATGTCCATGTCGTGCTCGACGAAGAGCACCGTCATCGCCTCCTCGCCGAGCGCGGCCATGATGGTTTCCATCATCGGGAACTTCTCTTCGGCCGAGACGCCGCTGGTGGGCTCGTCCAGGAGCAGCAGCTTCGGCGCCGCCGTCAGCGCCATCGCGATGTCCAGCAGCTTGCGCACGCCGCCGGGCAGCTCGGCCACGCGGCGCTCGCGGTGCTCGGTGAGCCGGAAGCGCTCGAGCAGCGCCTCTGCGCGCTCGATCGCCTCGCCGCGCCGCGCGGGTTGCCAGAAGCTCAGGCGCTGGTCGTGGCAGGCGTTGGCCACCAGCATGTTGTCGAGCACCGTCAGCTCGGCGTAGAGCTGCGGGATCTGGAACGAGCGCGCCACGCCCAGCCGCGTGATGGCGCGCGGCGCCAGCGGCGTGATGTCGCGGCCGTCCAGCGTGATGCGGCCTTCGTCGGGCTTCAGGTAGCCGGTGATCATGTTGACGAAGGTGGTCTTGCCCGCGCCGTTGCTGCCGATCAGGCTGACGCGCTCGCCGGCGGCGACGCTGATGTGGATGTCGGCCGCCGCCACCACCGCATCGAAGCGCTTGTTGACGCCGTGCGCCTCGAGCACGGCGGGCATTGGCGTACCACCTTCGCCTTCGGCTGCGGTGCGAGCGCCTTCGGGCGGCCGGGCGTCGCTCATCCTCGGCCCCTCTTCATCCACAGCGAGCCGATGCCGCGCGGCAGGAAGCGGATCACGAACAGCAGGAACAGGCCCAGCGCCAGCTGCCAGGTGTTGGGAAAGTAGGCGCTGGAGAACGAGCGCACCACCTCCAGCACCGTGCTGGCCAGGAACACCGCGGCCACGCTCTGCCAGCCGGCCAGGATGGCGACGAAGACGAACTCGCCCGAGGTGGTCCAGAAACTGAAGTGCGGCTCGATATGGCCCAGCGACATCACGGCCAGCGCGCCGCCCAGGCCGCCGCAGAAGGCCGCCAGGATGAAGTTGATGGTCATCGCCTGGCGCACGGAGCCGCCCAGGTATTCGACGCGCAGCTCGTTCTCGCGCACCGCCAGCGTCACCAGCCCGCGCGTGCTGTCGAAGTAGACCCGCGCCAGCACCGCCATCGCCGTCGCGACGCCGATGGTGAGCAGGTAGAGGATGTAGCCCGTGTGCGCATCGGGCAACTTCTGCCCGAGAAGCGTGGGCCGCCCGAGATTGAATCCGTCCGAGCCGCCCAGCATGTCGAGCTTCATCAGGAGGCCGTAGGCCACCATCGACAGGGCCAGCGTCAGCATCGCGAAGAAGATGCCGCGGTAGCGCGACAGGAGCGGCGCGAAGGGCGCGGCGAGCACGACCGCGGCGACGCCGCCGGCCAGCGTCAGCCCCAGCGCATCGGTGAAGCCCAGCTTGTTGTAGATGAGCGCCGCGCTGTAGCCGCCGGCGGCGAAGAGCATGCCCTGGCCGAAAGGCACCACGCCGCCGCGCATCAGGCCGACGATGCCGAGCGACACCAGGCCGTTGGCCGCCGCCATGGTGACCAGGAAGGTGAGCCAGCGCGGGCTGAACCAGCCCGCGACGGCGAGCAGGAGGAAAGCGCCGAGGCCCAGCACGGCACTGCGCCGGCGCCGGATCGCGGCCCGGCGCGGAAGCGCCGTGGCGGAGGGTCTCAGGATCGCTGCTGCCATGGCGTCAGATCTTGCGCGCCTGGGTGCGCTGGAACAGGCCCTCGGGCCGGAACATCAGCACCACGGCCATCACGATGTAGATGGAGAACAGCTCGGCCACCGGCGCCATGTGCACCGCGAAGGAGCGGGCCAGCCCGACGATCAGCGCGCCGACCGCCGCGCCCTCGATGCTGCCGAGGCCGCCGATGATGACCACCGCGAAAGACACGATGATCACGCCCACCGAGACGCCCGGTTGCACCGAGATCATCGGCGCCGTGAAGGCCCCGCCGAGCGCTGCCAGGAAGATGCCGGCCGTGAACGCGATCATGTAGACGCGCGACACGTTGACGCCCATGCTCGACGCCACCTCGGCGCTGTGGATCACCGCCAGCATGATCTTGCCCTGGCGCGTGCGGTTCAGGCCCCACCACACCGCGCCGCCGACCACCACCGCCAGCGCCACCAGCGCGAAGTCGTAGCCCACCCAGCTCTGGATGCCGATGTCGAGGTTGCCGAACAGGCCGTAGGGCTCCGACACGTAGTACGGATTGGTTCCCCAGATCAGCTTGGTGAGGTCTTCCATGATCAGGAACATCGCGTAGGTCACGAGCACCAGCAGCACTTCGTCGCGGCCGTAGAAGAAGCGCAGCAAGCCGCGCTCGGTCAGCGGCGCCAGCACCACGGCCACGGCCACCGCGGCCAGCAGCATGGCCACGAGCGAGAGCGCGGGCGCCCACTTGAGGCTGGCGCCCCAGCCGACGAAACTGGCCGCGGCATAGGCACCGAGCGCATAGAAGCTGCCGTGCGCGATGTTGAGGATCTTGAGCACGCCGAACACCAGCGTGAGCCCGAGGGCGACGATGAACAGCCACGACGCGTAGGTCAGGCCGTCGATCAGGATCGTGACGAGAGCGCTCATCTCGGCCGCCGGGCCTCAGGGGCAACCCTTGGCGCCGGGGAACCCCGCCTTGATCCATTCCTCCGACTTCATGTTCGCCGGCGGGTTGACGCACTCGGCTGGGAAGCGAAGGATGTCTTCCAGCACCACCATCTTCTTGGCGGCGTCGTAGCGCGTCTTGCCGATCGCCGTGTCCTGCATGGCCTGGTGGCCGTCGCCCAGCGCCATGCGGATGCGGCCGGCGGGCGAGTCCCACTCCAGGCCCTTGAGCGCAGCGGCCAGTTGCTCGTGGCTGGGCTTCTTGCCGCCGTTGGCGGCCATCGCCTTCTCGACCGCCAGCTTCAGGCCCAGCAGCGACTGCGCCATGCGGTACGGAGCCTGCACCGGGTAGCCGTTGTAGGCCTTGGAGTAAAGGTCCCACCACCAGTCGTTGAGCGCCGACTTCGGCGACATCAGGCCGTAGGCGCCGCGCGCGCCGAGGATCGTGCCGTCGGGCATCTTCTCGCCCAGGCCCGGCAGCACATGGTCGGCCGCCGACAGCACGACCTGCGTGCGCTTGAAGAGGCCGCGCGGGCCGGCCTGCAGCACGAAGGCCTGCAGGTCGCCGCCCCACAGGCTGGAATGCGTGACGTCGGCCGGCTTGGCCATCAAGGCCGAGATCTCGGTGCCGTACTGGCCCGCGCCGAACTTGGGCAACTGGTCTTCGCCCAGCTTGGCGTTGGGAAAGAGCTTTTCCATCGACCAGGTGAAGTCCTTCTTCGAGTCCTGGCCCCAGGCGTAGTCCTGGTTGATCATGTTGAAGCTGTCGGCTTTCACGTTGCGCGCCTGCAGATAGCGCGCGAGCGCCACGTTGTCCATCGCCCCGTGCGAGGCGGTGCGGAAGACGTAAGCGAACTTGTTGTCCTCGAAGATGCGCGGCGTGCCGCAGTCATAGAGGATCAGGAACTTCTTCATCTCCTCGGCCGCGGGCGCCACCGCGAGGCAGTCGCCGGAGCTGACATAGCCGACCACCGCATCGACCTTCTCGCGGTCGTAGAGATTGCGCAGCTCCTGCACCTGCTTGGTGGCGCCGCCGTTCTCGTCGACGTACACCGGCTCGATCTTCATCCCGCCGAAGCCAACCTTGTTGTAGGGCGCCGGTGCGCCGCCCTTGTTGAAGGCATCCACCAGCACCTTGGCGCCGTTGACCGCGGGGATGCCGAAGCTTTCGGCCGCCTGGCCCGAAAGGAAGCTGACGATGCCGACCTTGAAGGTCTCCTGCGCATGCGCGCCGGCCATTCCCGTGGCCAGCGCTGCCAGCGCCGCAGCACGATGCAGATACTGCTTCACTTCGATGCGTCGGGTCATGTCATGTCTCCTGTTGATGTTTTGCCGCGGGGGGGCGGCGCCGCGATCGGCGTGGCCATGTCCAGGCCGGCCATCGCGAAGCCGCGTTGAAAATCGACCATGTGCTTGTGCGTCCATTCGGCCGAGGCGTCGGCATCGCGCCGCATCAGCGCATCGACGATGCGGTGGTGCGCGGCCCGGTTGCGGGTCTCGGCTTGCGGCAGGTGGCTGAAGATGCGCAAGAGCGTCGGGCTGTATAAGAGCCCGACCGGCTCGCGCGCCAGCATCAGCGCGCGGTTGTGGCTGGCGCGGCCGACGAGCGCATGGAATTCGACGTCCAGCCGCACCTGGGCCGGCAGGTCGCGCGCCTTGTCGCCGGCGGCGAGGTTGTCTTTCAACTGCTGCAGGTCCTGCGGCTCGGCGCGCAGGGCGGCCAGCCGCGCGGCCAGCGGCTCCAGCGACATGGCCAGCTCCCAAAGCTCCTGGAAGGTGGTCTGCTGCAACAGCAGCAGCCGGGTGGCGCGCGGCGCCAGATCCTGCACGCCCGGGAGGTAGACGAACAGCCGCCGTCCTTCGCGGCGTTGCAGCAGGCCTTCCTGCTCGACCTGGCGGATCGCCTCGCGCACCGTGGAGCGGTGCACGCCGAAGCGCTCGGCCAGTTCCTGCTCGGTCGGCAGCGCCGAGCCGGGCGGCAGGCTGCCGTCCAGGATGGCGCGCTCGATCGCGATCGACACCGCCTTGTAGGCGGGCTCGACACTCAGACGCTGAAACACGCCGGTGCTTGCAGGGGCCTCGATCGCCAACTTTTCCTCCATGCGGGGGCAAGGGCTGGGAGGACGCGATCTTTGTCCGACAAGCGGACCGGCGAATCCTGAATAACCCGCAGAAAGGCGGCTGCGACTGGCTGGCACGGGCTTTGCGGTTGCGCTCGGGTTCGTTGTTCTGCAGTCCTGTCTAGACAGCTTCTTGGTGCATGGCGATCCGTTCGTGCACCGGGAGCGGGCGAGGGCGGATTCCAATTCGGGCGCGTTCCCGGGTTAACCTGTATATACAGGTGCAGCGCAGTGATCCACACTCGGCGCCCTGCTGAGTGCTGTCATGGGACAGCGGGGCGATCGAAGATTTTTGAAACGCAACAGGAGAACCTTGATGGTCAAGACGGTCGGAAAAATCGCCTCGCTGCTGGCGGCGGGCGTGTGTGTCGCTGGCATGGCGGCGAGCGCCCAGGCGCAGGAAACCAAGATCGCCCTCGGCATGTCCGGCTGGACCGGCTTCGCGCCGCTCACGCTGGCCGACAAGGCCGGCATCTTCAAGAAGAACGGGCTGGAGGTCGAGATCAAGATGATTCCGCAGAAGGACCGCCACCTGGCACTGGCCTCGGGCGCCATCCAGTGCGCGGCCACCACGGTCGAGACGCATGTGGCCTGGAACGCCAACGGCGTGCCGATCGTGCAGATCTTCCAGATGGACAAGTCCTACGGCGCCGACGGCCTGGCCGTGCGCAACGACGTCACAAGCTTCGCCGACCTGAAGGGCAAGGCCATCGGCGTCAGCGCGCCGGGCACCGCGCCGTACTTCGGCCTGGCCTGGATGCTCAACAAGAACGGCATGACGATGAAGGACGTCAAGCTGGTCTCGCTCGAGCCGCAGCCCGCCGCGCAGGCCTTCGTCGCCGGCCAGAACGACGCCGCGATGACCTACGAGCCCTACCTCTCGACCGTGCGCGCCAACCCGGCGGCCGGCAAGATCCTCGCGACCACGCTCGACTACCCGATGGTGATGGACACGGTGGGTTGCGCGCCGACCTGGCTCAAGGCCAACGCCAAGGCGGCGCAGGCGCTGACCAACTCGTACTTCGAAGCCATCGAGATGATCAAGGCCGACCCGGCCAAGTCCAACGAGATCATGGGCGCTGCCGTCAAGCAGGCCGGCGAGCAGTTCGCCAAGTCCTCGGCCTACCTGCGCTGGTCGGACAAGGCGGCCAACCAGAAGTTCTTCGCCACCGAGATCGTGCCCTTCATGAAGGACGCGCAGGCCATCCTGCTGGAGGCCGGCGTGATCCGCAAGGTGCCCGAGGACCTCTCGGTCACCTTCGACACCCGCTTCATCAAGTAAGAGCGAGCAGCAAGCATGGACGCGACGCCCGTCATCAACGCTTCCAAGCCGGCAGTCGCTGCCGGCCCGGCCGCCACAGAGCCGGCGCCGCGGCGGCGCCGCGCCCTCGCGCCGCTCGAGCCGGTCAGCGCGCGTGCGCGCTGGCTGCTGGGCCTCGGCTTCTTCGTGCTCTTCGTGGTCGTCTGGGCCTTCTTCACGCTCGGCGGCTTCGTCTCGCCGACCTTCCTGGCCAGCCCGGTCACGATGCTCAAGGAAGGCGTATCGCTCTTCACCGAGTACAACTTCATCCACGACATCGGCATGACCGTGTGGCGCGTGTTCGGCGGCTTCGTGCTGGCCGCCATCGTCGCCGTGCCGCTGGGCATCGCGATGGGCACCTGGAAGAGCGTCGAGGCCTTCTTCGAGCCCTTCGTTTCCTTCTGCCGCTACCTGCCGGCCTCGGCCTTTATCCCCTTGCTGATCCTCTGGGCCGGCATCGGCGAGGCGCAGAAGCTGTTGGTCATCTTCATCGGCTCGGTGTTCCAGATCACGCTGATGGTGGCGGTGACCGTCGGCAGCGCGCGCCGCGACCTGGTCGAGGCCGCCTACACGCTGGGCGCCAACAGCCGCGGCATCGTCGCGCGGGTGCTGATCCCCGGCGCCGCGCCGGGCATCGCCGAAACGCTGCGCCTGGTGCTGGGCTGGGCCTGGACCTACGTGATCGTGGCCGAGCTGATCGGCTCGTCCTCCGGCATCGGCCACATGATCACCGACAGCCAGGCGCTGCTGAACACCGGCCAGATCATCTTCGGGATCATCGTCATCGGCGTGATCGGCCTCATCTCCGACTTCGCTTTCAAAGCCTTGAACCGCCGCCTGTTCGCCTGGAGCACCCTGTGAAGAATCAGCTTTCGATCCGCGGCGTGTCCCGCACCTTCACCGGCACGCGCGGCCAGAGCACGCAGGCGCTGCTGCCGATCGACTTCGAGGTCAAGGAAAACGACTTCGTCACCATCCTCGGCCCCTCGGGCTGCGGCAAGTCGACCCTGCTGCGCATCGTCGCCGGCCTCGACTATCCGACCGAAGGCCGCGTGCTGCTCGACGGCCAGACCATCGAAGGCCCGGGCGCCGACCGCGGCGTGGTGTTCCAGAGCTACACGCTCTTCCCCTGGCTCACCATCGCGCAGAACATCCGCTTCGGCCTGCGCGAGCGCGGCATGAGCGAGGCCGAGCAGAAGGAGCGCAGCGACTACTTCATCGCCAAGGTCGGCCTGCGCGGCTTCGAGAACCACTTCCCCAAGCAGCTCTCGGGCGGCATGCAGCAGCGCACCGCGATCGCGCGCGCGCTCGCCAACGACCCGAAGATGCTGCTGCTCGACGAGCCCTTCGGCGCGCTCGACAACCAGACTCGCGTGCTGATGCAGGAGCTGCTGCTCGGCATCTGGGAATCGGCGCAGAAGACCGTGCTCTTCGTCACCCACGACATCGACGAAGCGATCTTCATGGCCAACCGCGTGGCGGTGTTCAGCGCGCGGCCCGGTCGCATCAAGAGCGAGATCGGGGTCGACTTCCCGCATCCGCGCCACTACACGATCAAGACCTCGCCCGAGTTCATGGAGATCAAGGCGCGGCTGACCGAGGAGATACGCGCCGAATCCATGGCGGCCGCGGAGCATTGAGATGAACCCACGCAAGGCCCAGCCGCCGCAGCCCGCACTCGCGCTGTACGAGCAGGTCAAGGCCTTCATCACGCACAAGATCCAGGACGGCTCCTGGCCGGCCGGCCATCGGCTGCCTTCGGAGAGCGAACTGGTCGCACAGTTCGGCGTCGCGCGCATGACGGTCAACCGCGCGCTGCGCGAGCTGGTCGAGCAGGGGCGCATCGTGCGCGTGGCCGGCGTGGGCAGCTTCGTGGCCGAGGACAAGCCGCAGTCGACGCTCTTGCAGATCGCCAACATCGCGAGCGAGATCCGCGTGCGCGGCCACGACTACCGCTGCGAATTCCTGGTGGCCGAGCGCATCGCGGCCTCGCCCGACGTCGCCGTGTGGCTGGACCTGCGCCCCGGCGAGTCGGTCTTCCACACCGTGTGCCTGCACCTGGAGAACGAGATCCCGGTGCAGCTCGAAGACCGTCACGTCAATCCGCACGCGGTGCCGACCTTCCTCGAGCAAGATTTCTCGGCCGTCTCGCCCAGCGAGTACCTGGTGCGCAACGTGCCCTTCGACCAGATCGAGCACGTGGTCGATGCGGTGCTGCCCACGGCCGAGCAGGCCGAGCGCCTCGCGATGCCGGTGACCGACCCCTGCCTGCTGCTCACGCGCCGCACCTGGACGCGCAGCGTGCCGGTGACGATGGTGCGCTGCCTGCATCCCGCGTCGCGCTACCGGCTGGGCAGCCGCTTCCGCGCCGACGGCAATCCCTCCTTCGGCTGAACGAGGAAGAGCACCTCTTCGTTCTCGCGCCGCACCCCTTGTATAGACAGGATCCCGCATGGACAACGCCTCCCTCTCTCTCCCGCCGCTGGTGCTCACCCCCGGCGAGGTCGACCTCGCCACGCTGCGCCGCGTCCATGCCGGCGGCGTGCAGCTGGCGCTGGATCCGTCGGCGCGCACCGGCCTGCTCGCGTCCCAGGCGACGGTGCGCAGGATCGTCGAGGCCGGCGACACGGTCTACGGCATCAACACCGGCTTCGGCAAGCTCGCGCAGACCACCATTCCGCATGAGCGCCTGGCCGAGCTGCAGCGCAACCTCGTGCTCTCGCACAGCGCCGGTACCGGCGCGCCCTTGCCCGAGGGCGTGGTGCGGCTGGTGCTCGCGACCAAGGCGGTGAGCCTGGCGCGCGGCCACTCCGGCATCGCGCCCGAGATCGTCGATGCGCTGCTCGCGCTCGGCAACGCCGGCCTGCTGCCGCGCATTCCGTCCAAGGGTTCGGTCGGCGCGTCGGGCGATCTGGCGCCGCTGGCGCACCTGGCCTGCGTGCTGATCGGCGAGGGCGAAGTCACGGCGCCCGACGGTGCGGTGATCGGCGGCGCCGAGGCGCTGTCGCGCATCGGGCTCAAGCCCTTCGTGCTCGGCCCCAAGGAGGGGCTGGCGCTGCTCAACGGCACGCAGGTGTCGACGGCCCTCGCGCTCGCCGGCCTGTTCGGCGCCGAGGACGTGTTCGCGGCCGGCCTCATGGCCGGCGCGCTCTCGCTCGAAGCGATCCAGGGCTCGATCAAGCCCTTCGATGCGCGCATCCACGCGGCGCGCGGCCAGCCTGGGCAGATCGCGGTGGCCGCCGCGGTGCGCGCGCTGCTCGAGGGCAGCGAGATCATTCCCTCGCATGCCGACTGCGGCCGCGTGCAGGACCCGTATTCGGTCCGCTGCGTGCCGCAGGTGATGGGCGCCTGCCTCGACAACCTCGCGCATGCGGCGCGCGTGCTGCGCATCGAAGCGAACGCCGCGTCCGACAACCCGCTGGTCTTCGACAACGGCGACGTGATCTCCGGCGGCAATTTCCATGCCGAGCCGGTCGCCTTCGTGGCCGACATCATCGCGCTGGCGGTCGCCGAGATCGGCGCCATCTCCGAGCGCCGCATGGCGCTCTTGCTCGACAGCGGCCTCTCGGGTCTGCCGCCTTTTCTGGTGCGCGACGGCGGCGTCAACTCCGGCTTCATGATCGCGCAGGTCACGGCCGCGGCGCTCGCGTCCGAGAACAAGTCGCTCGCGCATCCGGCCAGCGTGGACAGCCTGCCGACCTCGGCGAACCAGGAAGACCATGTGTCGATGGCCACCTTCGCCGGCCGGCGCCTGGCCGAGATGGTGGAGAACACGGCGGTGGTCGTCGGCATCGAAGCCATGGCCGCCGCGCAGGGCATCGAGTTGAAGCGCGGCCCGAAGAGCTCGCCGCTGCTCGAAGCCGAGTTCGCCGCCATCCGCGAGCGCGTCGCCTTCATCGACCAGGACCGCTTCCTCGCGCCCGACATCGAATCCATGCGCCAGTGGGCGCGCCGGGGCCGCTGGCCCGAAGCCCTGCAAGCCATCCTGCCCAGCCGGGCCTGACACACACACCGTTCCGTCATCGAAAGGACACTTCGTCATGAACGCACCCGACCCATTCGTTGCCCAGAAGAGCGACCCCCGCCATGACGCGAGCCGCGTGGTCCGCGCGCCGCGCGGCAGCACGCTCAGCTGCAAGAGCTGGCTCACCGAAGCGCCGTTTCGCATGCTGCAGAACAACCTCGACCCCGAGGTCGCCGAGCGCCCGCAGGACCTGGTGGTCTACGGCGGCATCGGCCGCGCCGCGCGCGACTGGGCCTCTTTCGACCAGATCCTTGCCACGCTGAAGGAACTGAACGACGACGAGACCCTGCTGGTGCAGTCGGGCAAGCCGGTCGGCGTGTTCAAGACGCACGAGAATGCGCCGCGCGTTCTGATCGCCAACTCCAATCTCGTGCCCAAGTGGGCGACCTGGGAGCACTTCAGCGAGCTCGATCGCAAGGGCCTGATGATGTACGGCCAGATGACTGCCGGCAGCTGGATCTACATCGGCAGCCAGGGCATCGTGCAAGGTACCTTCGAGACCTTCGTCGAGGCCGGCCGCCAGCACTACAACGACGATCTTTCGGGCAAGTGGATCCTCACCGCCGGCCTCGGCGGCATGGGCGGCGCGCAGCCGCTGGCGGCCACGCTCGCCGGTGCGGTCTCGCTCAACATCGAGTGCCAGCAGGCCAGCATCGACTTCCGCCTGCGCACGCGCTACCTCGACAAGCAGGCCAAGGACATCGACGATGCGATCGCGCTCATCAAGCAGCACACGGCGGCCAAGGAAGCGGTGTCGATCGGCCTCCTGGGCAATGCGGCCGAAGTGCTGCCCGAGCTCGTGAAACGCGCCAAGGCTGGCGGCATCAAGCCCGACCTCGTGACCGACCAGACCTCGGCCCACGACCTCGCGAGCGGCTACCTGCCGATCGGCTGGACGCTCGCGCAATGGGAAGCTGCCAAGGCCGATGCGACGCAGCACCCCACCTTGCGCAAGGCGGCAGCCAAGTCCTGCGCCATCCACGTGCAGGCCATGCTCGACTTCTTGGGTCTGGGCATCCCGACCGTCGACTACGGCAACAACATCCGCCAGGTCGCCTTTGACGAGGGCGTCAAGAACGCCTTCGACTTCCCCGGCTTCGTGCCGGCCTACATCCGGCCGCTGTTCTGCGAAGGCAAAGGCCCGTTCCGCTGGGTCGCGCTCTCGGGCGACCCGGAAGACATCTACAAGACCGACGCCAAGATCAAGGAGCTGTTCCCCGAGAACACGCACACCCATCGCTGGTTGGATATGGCGCGCAAGCGCATCGCGTTCCAGGGCCTGCCGGCGCGCATCTGCTGGCTGGGTCTGGGCGAGCGCCACAAGGCGGGCCTGGCCTTCAACGAGATGGTGAAGTCGGGCGAGCTGAAGGGCCCGATCGTGATCGGCCGCGACCATCTCGACACCGGCTCGGTCGCGAGCCCCAACCGCGAGACCGAGGCGATGAAGGATGGCTCCGATGCCGTCTCCGACTGGCCGCTGCTCAATGCGCTGCTCAACACCGCGGGCGGCGCGACCTGGGTCAGCCTGCACCACGGCGGCGGCGTGGGCATGGGCTACTCGCAGCACTCGGGCGTGGTGATCGTCTGCGACGGCACCGACGCGGCGGCCAAGCGCATCGAGCGCGTGCTGTGGAACGACCCGGCCACCGGCGTGATGCGCCATGCCGATGCGGGCTACGAGCAGGCCGTCGCCACGGCGAAGAAGCACGCGTTGAACCTCCCCATGATCAAGAAAGGCTGAAGCGATGTCCGAGATCTACCTGCACTACCTGAACCACCTCGACGTCCAGGCGCTGGCGATGACGGACGCCGAGATCGTCGCTGCGGTCGAGGACGGCTTGCTGGCCCAGGGCCGCGGCGAGACCACCATCGAGCCGCGCATGCACCTCGTACCCGAGAAGGACTACCCGGGCCACTTCAACGTGCTGCGCGGCTACATCCGCCCGCTCGGCGTGGCCGGCGTGAAGGTGGTGGGCGACTTCTATCGCAACTACGAGAAGGGCCTGCCCTCGGAGCTCGCGCTGCTCAATCTCTTCGACCCGAAGACCGGCGTGCCGGTGGCCATCATCGATGCCTCCGACATCACCGACATGCGCACCGGCGCGATCACCGCCATCGGCGCCAAGCACCTGGCGCGCAAGAATTCGAAGATCCTCGGCCACATCGGCGCGCGCGGCACTTCGTACTGGAACGTGCGCCTCTTGCATTCGATCTTCCACTTCGACGAGATCCGCGTGCACTCGCGCCGGCCCGAAAGCCGCGATGCCTTCGCGGCACGCCTGGAACGCGACCTCGGCATGAAGATCACCGTCACGGAAGACTGGGAATCCTGCGTGCGTGGCGCCGACATCGTGGTCGAGGCCTCGCGCCTCGAGAAGCCCGCGCCGATGCTCAAGACCGAGTGGATCAAGAAGGGCGCCTGCGTGATTCCCTACGGCACCATGAGCGCGGTCGAGCTGTCGCTGACCGACATCATGGACAAGATGGTGATGGACGACTGGGGCCAGGCCAAGGCCGGCCCCTTCGGCGCGCTGCGCGCGCATGTGGACAGCGGCAAGCTGTCCGAGAAGACCTTGCACGCCGAACTCGGCCAGATCGTGGCCGGCCTCAAACCCGGGCGCGAGAGCGAGGACGAGACCAATCTCTTCTGGCACCGCGGTCTCTCGCTGTCGGACATCGCGCTCGGCGCCGCCATGCTCGCGAAGGCGAAGACCATGGGCCTCGGGCAGCAGCTGCGCTTCCGCTGACATCGATGACGCCGGTCGCCAACGCGCGCATGTACTCGGCCACCGCTTCGGCGCGCGCCGACTGGAAGCAACTGCTCGCGTGGGCGCTCGCACGCGCCGGGCTGGCCTGGGACGTGATCGACTACGACGCGCCGGCCCCGCTCTCGGCGTTGTGGGCGCGCGACGATCTGGGCCTCGCCATGATGTGCGGCCTGCCTTTCTCGCAGCGCGCGCCGCGGCCCACGCTCGTCGCCGCGCCGATTCCCTCGCCTGCGCGCTACGCGGGCCGGCCGATCTACTTCACCGACATCGTGGTGCGCACCGACTCGAACTATGAACGTATCGAAGACACCTTCGGCGGCGTGGTGGGCTACACGCTGGCCGACTCGATGTCGGGCGGCGTCGCGTTTCGCAACCATCTCGCGCCGTACCGCGCGGCGCATGGCCGACGGCTCTTCGCCCGCGCCGTCGGCGACCTCATCCATGCACGCGGCGTCGTCGAAGCCCTGGCCGCGGGCCGCATCGACGTCGGCCCGCTCGACAGCTACTACCACGACCTGCTGCGGCACAACGAACCGGCGTTGGCCCGACAGGTGCGCATCGTCGCCAGCACCGAGGCGATGCCGATCCCGCCGCTGGTCGCGACGGCGGCGCTCTCGCCCGACGAACTCGCGCGCCTGCGCGATGCATTGCAAGCCGCAGCCAAGACACCGGAGCTCAAAGCCGTGACGGAACGCTTGTTGCTTGCAGGCTTCGCCGTGCCCGATCCCGCGGACTACGAAGTCCTCGCGGCGATCGCCCAACGTGCCATTCCACCCTTCGAGGAACTCTGATGATGATCAAGCGCCGTCTCGCCCTTCTCTTGCCGCTGCTGCTCGCCCTGCCTTTGGCCGCGCATGCGCAAGCCTACCCCGCCAAGCCGGTCCACCTGATCGTGCCCTTCGCGCCGGGCGGTCCGGCCGATGTGGTGGCCCGCGTGCTCGGGCAGGAGCTCACCGAGATCCTGGGCCAACCCTTCGTGATCGAGAACAAGGTCGGCGCCGCCGGCAACATCGGCGTCGACCTGATCGCCAAGGCCGCGCCGGACGGGTACACGCTGGGCATCGTGCCGGTCGGCAACATCGCGGTGAACCCGAACCTCTTTCCTTCGTTGCCCTACAAGGCCTCGGAGCTGCAGCCGGTCGCGATGCTCGCGACGGTGGAGAACGTGCTGGTCGTGAATGCCGCGGTGCCGGCGAAGTCGGTGAAGGAGCTGCTTGCGCTGGCCAAACAGAAGCCCGGCAGCTTGAGCTTCGCATCGCCCGGCGCCGGCAGCCAGGCCCATCTGGCCGGCGAGCTGATGGCGCTCGATGCCGACCTGCAGCTGATCCACGTGCCCTACAAAGGCATTGGGCCGGCGCTGAACGATGTGGTGGGCGGCCAGGTGACGATGATGTTCGGTTCGATGTCGGCCGTGCTGCCGCATGTCAAGTCCGGCAAGCTGCGCGCGCTCGGCGTCGCCAGCCTCAAGCGCTCCGCCGCCATGCCCGAGTTGCCGACCATCGCCGAACAGGGCCTGCCCGGCTTCGAGGCCGTGTCGTGGTACGCGCTGATGGCGCCGGCTGGGACGCCCAAGGCCGTCGTCGATCGCCTCAACGCCGAAAGCGCGCGCGTGCTGGCCAAGCCCCAGATGAAAGAGAAGTTCGCCGTGCTCGGCCTCGAGCCGGGAAGCGGCAAGCCACAGGAAATCGTGGCCACCATCCAGACCGAAACCGCGCGCTGGGCCGATGTGATCAAGAAGAAGAACATCAAGCCCGAGTGAGCGCGCAACAAGCCTTCGATCCACACCCCCCCCGCACCGAAGAAGGAATTTCTCATGCCATTTCGCCGCCACCTCCTGATCGCAGGCCTTGCCGGCCTCGCCGCATTCGGCTTCACGGCTTCTGCGCTGGCGCAGAACAACGTGCTCACGGTCGCCACCGACGCCACCTTCCCGCCGATGGAATTCGTCGAGAACGGCAAGCGCACCGGCTTCGACGTCGAGCTGGTCGAGGCCATCGGCAAGACGCTGGGCCGCAAGATCGAGTGGGTCGACATCGACTTCAAGGGCCTGGTGCCGGGCCTGGTGTCGAAGCGCTTCGACATGGCCGTGTCGGCGATCTACATCACCGACGAGCGCAAGAAGGTGGTCGACTTCACCATTCCCTACTACGCCGGCGGCCTGGTCGCGATGGTGAAGGAGGGCAACGCCGCCATCAAGACGCCGGCCGATCTCAACGGCAAGAAGGTCAGCGTGCAGGTCGGCACCAAGTCGGTCGGCTACGTGAAGGAGAAGTATCCGCAGGTGCAGCTGGTCGAGGTCGAGAAGAACCAGGAGATGTTCAACCTCGTCGACATCGGCCGCAGCGACGCGGCCGTGACCGGCAAGCCCGCCGCCTACCAGTATGTGCGCACCCGCCCCGGCCTGCGCGTACTCGACGAACAGCTCACGACCGAGGAGTACGGCATGGCGATCCGCAAGGACACGCCCGAACTCACCAAGGCCGTGAACGGCGCCATCGAGAAGCTCAAGGCCGATGGCACCTACGCGCAGATCGTCAAGAAGTGGTTCAGCAACACCGCCGCGAAGTAGGCCGGCACCGCCATGGATCTGGACTTTGCGCCGGTTTTCGAAGGCTGGCCCGCGCTGCTGCGCGGCGCGCTGGTCACCGTGGAGATCACGGCCTGTGCCTTGCTGCTGGGCTGCGTGCTCGGGCTGCTGGTGGGCATCGGCCGGCTCGATCCGCGCCGCAAGACGCTCTACGCGCTCTGCACCGCCTACGTGGCGGCCATCCGCGGCACGCCGCTTCTGGTGCAGCTCTTCATCCTGTTCTTCGGCCTGCCGCACTTCGGCCTGCTGCTGCCGGCCTTCGTGTGCGGCGTGCTGGGGCTCGGCGTGTACTCGGGCGCCTACGTGTCGGAGATCGTGCGCGGCGCGATCCAGTCGATCGACCGGGGCCAGACGATGGCGGCGCAGTCGCTCGGCATGCGGCCCTCGGCGGCGATGCGCCACATCATCCTGCCGCAGGCCGTGGTGCGCATGATCCCGCCGCTGGGCAACGAATTCATCGCGCTCATCAAGAACTCGGCGCTGGTGTCGCTCTTGACGATCCACGACCTGATGCACGAAGGCCAGAAGATCATCAGCGTGTCGTACCGCTCGCTCGAGCTGTACCTGGCCATCGCGGCCGTCTACTTCGCGCTGACCGGCGCGGTCACGCTGGTGCTGCGCCACTTCGAGCAGCGGCTGCGGCAGGGAGGGCTGGTGCGATGAGCCTGCACGGCTTCGATACCGCCACCTTGCCCGTCACGCCGTGGAAGAACGGCGGCGGTAGCACGCGCGAGATCGCCTGCTGGCCGCCCGGCGCGGGGCTCGGCGATTTCGAATGGCGCCTGTCCATCGCCACCATCGCCGCGAGCGGCCCGTTCTCGGTGTTCCCGGGCATCGACCGCACGATCATGCTGCTGGGCGGCGATGGCGTTCAGCTGCGTTCGGCCGATGGCACGCTCGACCACCGCCTTGCGACCCTGCACCGGCCCTTTGCCTTCAGCGGCGACCTGCCGCTGGCCTGCACGCTGCTGGGCGGCGCGTCGAGCGACTTCAACGCGATGGCGCGCCGCGGGCGCTGGCATGCGAAGCTCCAGGTGCTGGAAAGCGCGGCGCTGCTGGACAGCGCGACCCACGGCATGCTGCTCGCGCTGCGCGGACAGTGGGAGCTCGACGGCGTGTCGACCATCGATTGCGCCGAGGGCGAAGGCCTGTGGTGGGCCGATGCGCCGCATGCGTGGCACGCCAGGCCCGACGGCGCCGATGCGCGGCTGCTGGCCGTTCGCTTCGATCCATGCCACGACCAGACGGACAACCCGGAGACCTGACAAATGACATCGCCCGCTGCCTCCCTTGCGTCCGCCGACGGGCTGTGGACCGACCTGTTTCTTGCGCCCGGCGCCTTGCGCTGCGCAGACCTGCCCGAAGGCACGCAGGCTGCCATCGTGGTCGAGCAAGGGATGATCCGATGGATCGGCGCCGCGGCCTCGTTGCCGGCCGAGTGCGCGGGATTGCCGCGGCACGAGGGCGGCGGCGCGCTCGTCACGCCCGGTCTGGTCGACTGCCATACGCACCTGGTCTATGGCGGCCAGCGCGCCAACGAGTTCGCGATGCGGCTCGCAGGCGCCAGCTACGAGGACGTGGCGAAGGCCGGCGGCGGCATCGTCTCGTCGGTGCGCGCCACGCGCGAGGCCGACGAAGACACGCTCTATGCCCAGGCCGCGCCGCGGCTCGAGCAGCTGCTGGCCGATGGCGTGTGCGCGATCGAGATCAAGTCCGGCTATGGCCTTTCGCTCGAGCACGAACGCAAGCAGCTGCGCGTGGCGCGGCGGCTGGGCGAGGCCTATGGCGTCACCGTGCGCACCACCTTCCTCGGCGCCCACGCGCTGCCGCCCGAATACGCGGGGCGCAGCGGCGACTACATCGAACTCGTCTGCAACGAGATGATGCCGGCGCTGGCGGCCGAAGGGCTGGTCGATGGGGTCGACGTGTTCTGCGAGCGCATCGCCTTCTCGCTGGCCGAGACCGAGCGCGTGTTCCAGGCCGCGCAGGCGCTCGGCCTGCCGGTCAAGCTGCACGCCGAGCAGCTCTCCGACATGGGCGGCGCGGCGCTCGCGGCGCGCTACGGCGCGCTCTCGTGCGACCACGTCGAGCACCTCTCGGCCGAAGGCATCGCGGCGATGCGCGAGGCCGGCAGCGTGGCCGTGCTGCTGCCCGGCGCCTACTACACGCTGCGCGACACCCACCTGCCGCCGATCGAGGCGCTGCGCGCGGCCGGCGTGCCGATGGCCGTTTCCACCGACCACAACCCCGGCACCTCGCCGGCGCTGAGCCTGCTCTTGATGATGAACATGGCCTGCACGCTGTTCCGCCTCACCGTGCCCGAGGCGCTGGCCGGCGTGACCGTGCATGCGGCGCGCGCGCTGGGCCTGCAGGAAACGCACGGCGCGATCGCCGTCGGCGCGCCGGCCAACTTCGTGCTGTGGGACGCCCGCGATGTGGCGGAACTGGCCTACTGGTTCGGCCGGCGCGCCGCGAAGCGCATCGTGCGGCAGGGACGCATTGCATAGAAGAAGCCCGATGAGCAAGAAGACCCTTTTCGCCAAGGACGCGTTGCTGCCCACCGGCTGGCGCCGCAACGTGCTGCTGAGTTGGGACGATGCAGGCCGCCTGATGCAGGTGGAGCCCGATGCGGCGGCGCGCCCGGAGGTTCCGGTCTGCGCTGGCCCCCTGGTCCCCGGCATGCCCAACCTGCACTCGCACGCCTTCCAGCGCGCCTTCGGCGGACTCACCGAATTCCGCGGCGCGGCGCAGGACAGCTTCTGGAGCTGGCGCACGCTGATGTACCGCTTCGCCGCGCAGATCTCGCCCGCGCAGGTCGAGGCGATCGCGACCTGGCTCTACATCGAGATGCTCGAAGCCGGCTACACCTCGGTCTGCGAGTTCCACTACCTGCATCACGACGTCGACGGCCGGCCCTATGCCGACGACGCCGAACTCGCGCTCGCGTTGCTGCGCGCGGCCGAGCGCGCCGACATCGGCCTCACGCTGCTGCCCGTGCTCTACCAGGCCAGCGGCTTCGGCGGCCTGCCGCCCAGCGAGGGCCAGCGCCGCTTCATCCGCGCGACCGATTCGATGCTGCGCCTGCTCGAGCGCCTGCGCCCGCTGTGCCAAGCGCAGGGCGCGCGGCTCGGCCTGGCGCCGCACTCGCTGCGCGCGGTGCCGCCCGAGGCCCTGCGCGAGGCGCTCGCGGGCCTGGATGCGATCGATGCCACGGCGCCCGTCCACATCCACATCGCCGAGCAGACCGCCGAGGTGGATGCCTGCCTGGCCTGGAGCGGCCAGCGCCCGGTCGCCTGGCTGCTGGACCATGCCGAGGTCGATGCGCGCTGGTGCCTGGTGCATGCAACGCACATGGATGCGGATGAGTACCTGGGCGCGGCCGCGAGCGGCGCGGTCGCGGGCCTGTGTCCGACCACCGAGGCCAACCTGGGCGACGGCATCTTCGACTTCGGCGCCTGGCGCGCGGCCGGCGGCCGCTGGGGCGTGGGTTCCGACAGCCATGCCTGCGTCAACGCGGCCGAGGAATTGATGATGCTCGAATACAGCCAGCGGCTGGCCACCCGCCAGCGCAATGTCGGCGCCGATGCGGCCGAGCCTTCGGTGGCAAGCGCGATGACGCTGGCGGCCGTGCAGGGCGGGGCACAGGCATCGGGCCGCGCAGTCGCCGGCTTGGCGCCCGGCCAGCAGGCCGACTTCGTGATGCTCGACGCGGCTCATCCGTCGCTGGCCGGCCTGTCCGCCGCCGACATGCTCTCGGCCCATGTGTTCGCCAGCCATCGCACCAGCGCCGTCGACACGGTATGGGTTGCGGGCCGGCCGTGCGTCGCGGCCGGCCGCCATCCTCTTCACTCCGAAGCCGCTGCGGCCTTCGTCGCCGCGCGCTCTCAATTGCTCACCACACCATGACCTTCGAAACCACCGAACCCGCCTTCCGTTTCCGCCAGGGCACGCGCCCGCTGCTGATCTCGATGCCGCATGCCGGCACGCATTTGCCTGCCGCGCTGGCGGCGCGCTTCACCGAAGAGGCGCGCCAGGTGCCCGACACCGACTGGCACCTCGAACGCCTCTACGACTTCGCCGACGAACTCGGCGCCTCGGTGCTGGTCGCCACCCACTCGCGCTACGTGGTCGACGTCAACCGCCCGCCGGACAACCAGAATCTCTATCCGGGCCAGGACACCACCGGCCTGTGCCCGGTCGATACCTTCGACAAGACCCCGCTCTACGCTGCCGGCGACCTGCCCGGCGAGGCGGAGATCGCAGCGCGCGTCGATGCGATCTGGCGGCCCTACCACCGCCAGCTGCAGGTCGAGCTCGACCGCCTGAAGGCCGTCCACGGCACCATCGCGCTGTGGGATGCGCACTCGATCCGCTCGGTGCTGCCGCGCTTCTTCGAGGGCCGGCTGACCGACCTCAACCTGGGCACCGCCAACGGCGCGAGCTGCGATCCGGCGCTGGCCGCCACGCTGCTGGGCATCGCGACCTCGAACCCGGCCTACACCGGCGTGCTCAACGGCCGCTTCAAGGGCGGCCACATCACGCGCCAGTACGGCAACCCGGCGGCCGGCGTTCATGCCGTGCAGCTGGAGATGACGCAGGCCAGCTACATGCAGGAGAAGCTGCCCTTCGACTACCTGCCGGATGTGGCGGCGGGCGTGCAGCCGCAGGTGCGGCGCATGATCGAGGCAGTGCTCGATTTCGCCCTGCAAAAGAGCCGATAACCGCCGGCGGGCCGGGCCATGGCGCGCTTTCTACAATCCGGGGCATGAAGCCCCTCGTCTACACCCGCGCCCAGCAACTGCCCGGCATCCTGGCCGAACGCATCGCCATCCTCGACGGTGCGATGGGCACGATGATCCAGCGCTTCAAGCTCAGCGAGGCGCAGTACCGCGGCGAGCGCTTCAAGGACTTTCCGCGCGACGTCAAGGGCAACAACGAGCTGCTCTCGCTGACCCGCCCGGACGTGATCCGCGACATCCACGAGGGCTACCTGGCCGCCGGCGCCGACCTGATCGAGACCAACACCTTCGGCGCGACCCGCATCGCGCAGGAGGACTACAAGATGGCCGAGCTGGCGCGCGAGATGAACCTCGAATCGGCCCGCATCGCGCGCGCCGCCTGCGACAAATTCAGCACGCCGGACAAGCTGCGCTTCGTGGCCGGCGCCCTCGGCCCGACGCCCAAGACCGCCAGCATCAGCCCCGACGTGAACGACCCCGGCGCGCGCAACGTGAGCTTCGAGGAGCTGCGCGCGTCCTATTACGAGCAGGTCGAGGCGCTGGTCGAGGGCGGCGCCGACGTGCTGCTGGTCGAAACCATCTTCGACACCCTCAACGCCAAGGCCGCGCTGTTCGCGATCGACGAGTACTTCGACGCCAGCGGCGAGCGCCTGCCGCTGATCATCAGCGGCACCGTGACCGACGCCTCCGGCCGCATCCTGAGCGGCCAGACCGTCACCGCCTTCTGGCACAGCGTGCGCCATGCGCGGCCGCTGGCCATCGGCCTCAACTGCGCGCTGGGCGCGGCGCTGATGCGGCCCTACATCCAGGAACTGGCGCGCGTGGCCGACGACACCTTCATCAGCTGCTACCCCAACGCCGGCCTGCCCAACCCGATGAGCGAGACCGGCTTCGACGAAACGCCCGAGGTCACCTCGCGCCTGCTGCACGAGTTCGCCGCCGACGGGCTGGTCAACATCGTCGGCGGCTGCTGCGGCACCACGCCCGACCACATCGCCGCCATCGGGCGATCGGTGGCGCCGCTCGCGGGCCGCACGCTGCATCGCGCGGCCGCCTATCCCGAGGCGGCCTGAGGTAAAGAAGCACCTGGGCGGTGCACGCCTTTGCGCGGCTGGCCGTTGCTGAGGGTAGGCCGTGGCTGATTGACAACATGTCGAGCGCGCGTAGCCTGAGTGCAAAGGAACATTCCATGAACAAGCTCGTCCAGCGATGGATCGGCATCGGCACCATCGCTCTGGTTCTGCCGGTGGCCGCGGCGGCTCAGGAGGCCTTCGCCCGCGGCACCGTCAATCTGCGTGCCGGCCCCTCGGGCGACTACCCGCTGGTGGCGCGCCTGGGCCCCGGCCAGCCCTTCGAAGTGCTCGGCTGCACCAGCGGCTATGCGTGGTGCGACGTGGTCCTGCCCGACGGCGTGCGCGGCTGGGTCTATGCCGCCAGCATCGACTACGCCTACGACGATGACCGGCGCGTGCCCTTGGCCACCTACGGCGCCATCATCGGCGTGCCGATCGTCGGCTTCACGATCGGCAACTACTGGAGCAACCACTACCGCGACCGTCCCTGGTACGGCGAGCGGCGCTGGTGGGGCGGCCACCATCCGCCGCCGCCCGTGGCCGGCTGGCGGCCGGTGCCGGCGCCGCGGCCCGACTGGCGGCCCAATCCGTGGCGCGACCCCGGCTACGCGCATCCGGGACCGGGCTTCCGTCCGCAGCCGCAGCCGGGCTGGCGGCCTTCGCCAGGGCAGCATCCACCGCCGGATCACGGTGTCCGGCCGCCGCGTCCCGACCGGGGTTTCCGACCGCCGGAGCACGCCGGCCCGCCGAACGTGCATCCGGGCCGTCCGCCGGACGTGCATCCGGGGCGCGCGCCGGACGTGCATCCGGGGCGTCCGCCTGCCATGAATCCCGGCCAGCCGAGCGCTCGTCCGCCGGTTGCAATGCCGAGCCCCGATCCGCGGCAACGACAGCTGGACCGGATCAACCGGCCGCCGTCGGCCGATCGTCCGTAGAGGCTCGCGAGGCTAGGAGTGTGCGCGGCAGAAGGATTGAAGAATAAACCGCAAAATTTTGACCTCTCAGAATCGCGCAGGAGCGTTTTTTCCGAAGTACCTAAGGGGTCAAGGACCCCTGAAACTGCCACTTTTTTGGGCGCACAGCTTCTGCCGCGCAGACTCCTAGGTTTTCTTGCGTGCGATCAGCGCCACGAAGCGCTGCGCGCCCAGGCCCAGCGGGCGCTCGCGCGACCACACCACGTCGACCCAAAGGTCCAGCCCGTTCGACAGGTTCTCGAACGGGATCTCCACCAGCGCGCCGGTCGCCACGTGCGGCCGCGCGAAGTTGCGCGGCAGCCAGCCCCAGCCGAGGCCGGCCGTGATCAGGCTCAGCGCGGCCAGGGCGTTGTCGGTGCGCCAGACATGGCGTGCGAACACGAAGCGCGGGTCGCTGGTGGCGAGATCGCGCCCGGCGACCACGATCTGGCGCGTGGTCGTCAGGTGCTCCTCGCGCAGCCGGCCGCCGGCCGCGGCCAGCACCGGATGGTCGGGCGCCATCACGGCCACCATGGTGTCGCTGGCCACTTCCTGAAAACCCTCGCGGCCGTCGAGGCTGGGCCGCTCGAAGACCAGCGCCAGCTGCGCGCGGCCGCTGTGCAGCAGCGCGAGCGCATCGGCCTGCGGCGCTGCCAGCACCTCGACCTCCAGCAGCGGGTATTCCTGCGCCAGCGCGGCCAGCGGCGCGCTCCAGGGCGCGGCCAGCAGCTCGGGCGCGATCGCGAGCGTGAGCCGGTTCTCCAGTCCCTGGGTCAGCGCCAGCGCCTGCACCTGCAGCTGCTTGAGCTGCGCGGCGAGCAGCCGCGCCTGCGGCTCCAGCGAGCGCGCCGCGGCCGTGGGCTGGGGCTCGCGGCCGCCGCGGTCGAAGAGCGGCAGGTTCAGTTCGGCCTCGAGGTTCGCGATCGCCATGCTCACGGCCGAGGGCACGCGGCCGAGCGCCCGTGCGGCCGCCGAGAAGGAGCCGTGGTCGACCACGGCCAGGAACACGTGCACGTTGTCGCTGGAAAAGCTCACGCGACGACCTTTCAATAAATCTGAAGGAAGATGACTTTTTATATCAGATCGACGCACATAAAGTAGGGGCCAAACCGCCACCCACACAGGAAGATTTCATGCAAGGGCTCAAGCGCCGCGTCGTCTACATCACGCTTTACGAAGGTCTCGCCATCGTCGCGGCCAGCGCCGGGCTGGCGCTGATGTCGGGGCAGGGTATGGGGCACTCGGGCGTGGTGGCGGTCATCGCCTCGGTCATCGCGATCCTCTGGAACCTTGCCTTCAACACCCTGTTCGAGCGCTGGGAGTCGCGCCAGGCCGTGCGCGGCCGCAGCCTGCGCCGCCGCGTCGCCCACGCGATCGGCTTCGAAGGCGGCCTGGTCGCCTTCCTGGTGCCGGTCTTCGCCTGGTGGATGGAGGTGGGCCTGTGGCAGGCGCTGGTGATGGACCTGGGCCTGGTGGTGTTCTTCCTGGTCTACACCTTCGTCTTCAACTGGGCCTTCGACCTGCTGTTCGGCCTGCCCGCGTCGGCGGCCGGCGCGGCGCAGCCGGCGTAAAATCCGCGGCTCCCAAGGAGCGTTGCAGCGCGGCACCTTCCACTGAAGAGTCCGCGTCAGGCTTGGGCTCGCAACGACGCTCGCCTGACCCACGTTCCGCAGGTGAGCCCATGTCCTCCGATCCCTCTTCCGCCCTCGTTCCCCCGATGAAGCTGTCCGGCCTCGAGCCGGTGCAGATCGGCGCGGGCACGCTCTTCGTCAACATCGGCGAGCGCACCAACGTCACCGGCTCCAAGGCTTTCGCCCGCATGATCCTGAACGGCCAGTTCGAGGAAGCGCTGGCGGTCGCGCGCCAGCAGGTCGAGAACGGCGCGCAGGTGATCGATATCAACATGGACGAGGCCATGCTCGACAGCAAGGCCGCGATGGTGCGCTTCCTGAACCTGATCGCCAGCGAGCCCGACATCGCGCGCGTGCCGATCATGATCGACAGCTCCAAGTGGGAGGTGATCGAGGCCGGCCTGCGCTGCATCCAGGGCAAGGGCATCGTCAACTCGATCAGCATGAAGGAGGGCGAGGCCCAGTTCAAGCACCACGCGACGCTGCTGCGCCGCTACGGCGCGGCCGCGGTCGTGATGGCCTTCGACGAGAAGGGCCAGGCCGACACCTACGAACGCAAGATCGAGATCTGCGAGCGCGCCTACCGCATCCTGGTCGACGAGATCGGCTTCCCGGCCGAGGACATCATCTTCGACCCCAACATCTTCGCGATCGCCACCGGCATCGAGGAGCACAACAACTACGCGGTCGACTTCATCAACGCCACGCGCTGGATCAAGGAGAACCTGCCCGGCGCCAAGGTGTCGGGTGGCGTCTCGAACGTGAGCTTCAGCTTCCGCGGCAACGACCCGGTGCGCGAAGCGATCCACACCGTGTTCCTCTACCACGCGATCCAGGCGGGCATGGACATGGGCATCGTCAACGCCGGCATGGTTGGCGTCTACGACGACCTCGAGCCCGAGCTGCGCGAACGCGTGGAAGATGTGGTGCTGAACCGCCGCCCCGACGCCGGCGAACGCCTGGTCGAAGTGGCCGAAACCGCCAAGAGCGGCGCCAAGGACGAGAGCAAGAAGCTCGAGTGGCGCGGCACGCCCGAGCATCCGGTGCATGTGAACCAGCGGCTCTCGCACGCGATGGTGCACGGCATCACCGACTTCATCGTCCTGGACACCGAAGAGGCCTACCAGCAGATCCTGGCCAAGGGCGGCCGGCCGCTGCACGTGATCGAAGGCCCGTTGATGGACGGCATGAACATCGTCGGCGACCTGTTCGGCCAGGGCAAGATGTTCCTGCCGCAGGTGGTGAAGTCGGCGCGCGTGATGAAGTCGGCCGTGGCCCACCTCATTCCCTACATCGAGGAAGAGAAGCGCCAGGACGAGGCCGCGGGCCGCGACGTGCGCACCAAGGGCAAGATCATCATCGCCACCGTCAAGGGCGACGTGCACGACATCGGCAAGAACATCGTGACCGTCGTGCTCCAGTGCAACAACTTCGAAGTGGTGAACATGGGCGTGATGGTCCCGTGCCACGAGATCCTGGCGCGTGCCAAGGTCGAGGGCGCGGACATCGTGGGCCTGTCGGGCCTGATCACGCCCAGCCTCGAAGAGATGCAGTACGTTGCGGGCGAGATGCAGAAGGACGAGCATTTCCGCATCCGGAAAATTCCGCTCCTGATCGGCGGCGCCACCACCAGCCGCGTGCACACGGCGGTGAAGATCGCGCCGCACTACGAAGGGCCGGTGGTCTATGTGCCCGACGCCTCGCGCAGCGTGAGCGTGGCGCAGTCGCTCCTGTCCGACCAGGCGGCCGCCTACATCGGCGAGATCAACGCCGACTACGACAAGGTGCGGCACCAGCACGCCAACAAGAAGCAGACGCCGCTGTGGCCGCTCGCGAAGGCGCGCGCCAACAAGACGCCGATCGACTGGTCGGACTACCTGCCCCCGGTGCCGAAGTTCATCGGCCGGCGCGTGTTCAAGAACTTCGACCTCACCGAGCTCGCGAAGTACATCGACTGGGGCCCGTTCTTCCAGACCTGGGACCTTGCGGGCCCGTTTCCCGCGATCCTGAAGGACGAGGTGGTCGGCACCGAGGCCGTGCGGGTGTATGCCGACGGCCAGCGCATGCTCAAGCGCCTGATCGAAGGGCGCTGGCTCACTGCCAGCGGGGTGATCGGCTTCTGGCCCGCCAACACCGAGAACGACGACGACATCGTGCTCTACACCGACGAGTCGCGCACCGAGGCCGCGCTCACCTGGTGGGGCCTGCGCCAGCAGACCGAGAAGCAGGAAATCGAAGGTGTCATGCGCCCCAGCCGCTGCCTGGCCGACTTCGTCGCGCCGCGCGAGAGCGGCCTGAACGACTACGTGGGCATGTTCGCCGTCACCGCCGGCCTGGGCGTCGAGAAGAAGGAGAAGTACTTCGTCGACGACCTCGACGATTACTCGGCCATCATGCTCAAGGCGCTGGCCGACCGGCTGGCCGAGGCCTTCGCCGAGGCGCTGCACCACCGCGTGCGTACCGATCTCTGGGGCTATGCGCCCGACGAGGGCTTGAGCAACGAGGACATGATCGGCGAGAAGTACCGCGGCATCCGGCCCGCGCCCGGCTACCCGGCCTGCCCCGACCACAGCGTGAAGCGGCCGATGTTCGACCTTCTGAACTGTGCGGACATCGGCATGACCCTGACCGAGAGCCTCGCCATGATGCCCGCCGCCAGTGTCAGCGGCTTCTACCTGAGCCATCCCGAGTCGACGTATTTCAACGTCGGCAAGATCGGGCACGACCAGTTGCAGGACCAGGCAGCGCGGCGCAAGCAAAGCGAATCGGATCTCGAGCGGCTGCTCGCGCCCAATCTCTGATGCTCCAGAAACTCACGTTTGCCGCCGCGCACTATGCGGCGCTGGCGATCTTCGTTGCCGGCTGTTGGGGATTCGGCCGGGTGGTGCTGTCGCGCATGGGTTCGCCCGTGCGCCACGATGTCTGGCTCGAGACCGCGATGGCCACCGCGCTCGGGGTCGGCGTCTTCATCTGCGCGTTCCAGCTGCTCGGCATCGCGGGCGCGTTCGACACCGCCGGCGTGCTGCTGCTGGTCGCGATCGGCTTCGCGGCGGCGTGCGTGCAGTTCCCGGCATGGAGGCGAGAAGTGCGTGCCTTCGACCCCGGGCTGCCCCTGTCATGGGTCGACAAGGCGGGCCTGGTCGCGCTGGCGCTGGTCGCGCTGCCCACGCTGCTGGCGCCGCTGGCGCCGCCGGCCGCCTTCGACGAGTTGATGTACCACCTGCCGTATGCGCGCGAGGTGGCGCAAAACGGCTCTCTCGGCATCCACGAGTGGCTGCGCTATCCCTGGTTTCCGTACAACTACAACCTGCTCTATGCCGCCGCGCTCCTGCTCGGCGACGACGTGCTGGCGCATTTCCTGAACGCCCTGGCCGGCTGGCTGTCGGTGTGGATGGTCTACCGCCTGGGCGTGCTGCACCTGAACCGCGTGCTGGGCTGCGCGGGCGCCGCCATCTGGCTGGGCATGGGCGACTATTCGAACGCCTTGATCGACACGGGCGTCGCGCTGTTCGTGCTGGCGGCCTGCACCGCCCTCTGGTGGTGGCGCGAATCGCCGCCGGAGCAGGGCCCGCGCTGGCTGGCGCTGGCGGCCTTCTTCCTCGGCCTCGCGGCGGGCTCCAAGTACCAGGCGCTGACCTTCCTGCCGCTGGTGGCCTGGTTCGTGATCCGCCGCGAACGGCGCCCGGGCGTCTGGGCCGTCGCGCTGCTGTGCTTTCTCGTTCCCTGCATCTACTGGTATGCGCGCAATGCCGTGATGACGGGCGATCCCTTCAATCCCATCGGTGCCAAGCTGTTCGGCTTCAGCAACTGGAACCTGGCCGACTACAAGAACCAGCTCGACGACGTGCGCATCCATGCCGCCTTTCCGAGCCTCCTGATCTGGCCCGTGGTGCTCGCGCCTCTCAGCAAGGCCTGGCGGCGCTCGCCGGCCGTGCACGCGGCGATCATCTTCTGCGCCTACTCGGTGCTCGTCTGGGCGCTGACCTCGCGCTATCCGCGCTACTTGACGGCTTCGTTCCCGCTGATCGCGCTCATCGCGGTGCTGGGCTGGCAGGTGCTGCTCGGCTGGATCGTGGCGGGGCTGCGCTGGCTGCTGCCGGTAGCGCGCCGCGTGGGCTGGCCGGTGCGCGCGGGCAGTCTCTTCGTCGTTGTCTTTCTGGCGGCGCTCGCGGCGGTGTCGGTCCGGCATACCGCGCGTGCACTCACCAAGGTGTCGCCGACGCCCGAGACACGGGAGGCCTTCCTGCGAGCGAACGTGCCAGGCTATGCCGTCATGAACTACCTGCGCGAGCACGCCACCGGCCGCGTCTACCAGATCGGGCTGAGCGAGGCGATCTACTACGGCCCCAATCCGATCTGGGGCGACGCGCTGGGGCCGTGGCGCTACACGGACTTTCTTTCTCTTCCCCCGGCCGAGATGGCGCACAAGCTCGCGAAACTGGGCTTCGAGGCCATCGTCATGCCCGGCCCGCTGGTGCCGCAATTCACGACCGGGCCCGGTTTCGACGATCATTTCGCCTTGCTGTACGAGAAAGACGGCGCCAAGGCCTATCGCATCCTGCAATACAAGAATGACCGAGCACCCTGATCTGCGCCCAGTCCCGCTGCCCGTACCGCCCGCACTGCCCGCACTGCGGATTGCTGCCGTGATCCCGTGCTTCAACGAGGCACTGGCCATCGCGCAGGTGGTGGACGAGTTCCGCGCGGTCCTGCCCGAGGCCGAAGTCCATGTGTTCGACAACGCCTCGACCGACGACACCGCGGCCGTCGCCCTTGGCGCCGGCGCGCGCGTGACGCACGTGGCGCTGCGCGGCAAGGGCAACGTGGCGCGGCGCATGTTCGCGGACGTCGAGGCGGACATCTACGTGATGGTCGACGGCGATGCCACCTACGACCTCGGCGAGCTGCGCCGCCTGATCGACACGCTGGTCGAAGGCAACCTCGACATGGTGGTCGGCTCGCGCGTCGACGACGGCCACGACGCCCACACCTACCGAACGGGGCACCGCTTCGGCAACCGCCTTCTGACCGGCGCGGTGGCGGGGCTTTTCGGCGGCCATCTCACCGACATGCTCTCGGGCCTGCGCGTGTTCTCGCGGCGCTACGCCAAGTCCTTCCCGGCCGTCTCGGAGGGCTTCGAGATCGAGACCGAGCTCACGGTCCATGCGCTGGAATTGCGCATGCCCTTCGCCGAACTGCCGGTGCGCTACCGCTCGCGCCCGGAGGGCTCGCACAGCAAGCTCTCGACCTACCGCGACGGCTGGCGCATTCTCAAGACCATCTGCAAGCTGTTCGTGAGCGAGCGGCCGCTGCTCTTCTTCTCGGGCATCGCGACCGTGCTGGCGCTGGCCTCGATCGCGGCGGCCGTGCCGCTGGCCCTCACCTACATCGACACCGGCCTGGTACCGCGCCTGCCGACGGCCGTGCTGCTGACCGGCACCATGCTGGCCGCGATGCTGGCCTTCGTCTGCGGCATCGTGCTGCACACCGTCACCATCGGGCGGCAGGAGGCCAAGCGGCTGCGCTATCTCTCCATCCCGGGCGTGCGGCATCGCGGCCGGCCATGAAGGCGGGCCGCGAGTTCCTGTTCTTCGCGGCCGCCGGCGTGGCGGGCCTGGGCGTCGATGTCGGCGTGCTGTACCTCGCGGCGCCCGTGCTCGGCTGGTATCTGGCGCGGGTGCTGTCCTTCGTCGCGGCCGCGACGGCGACCTGGGCGCTGAACCGGCGCTACGCCTTCGGCGCGCGGCATTCGGAGGTATCGCTGGCGCGCGAGTACCTCGGCTACCTGCTGACCATGCTGGGGGGCGCCTTCGTCAACTATGGCGTCTATGTGCTGGTGCTGCACACGCTGAGCGGCCCATGGGCGCCGGCGGCCGGCGTGGCGCTTGGCAGCCTGGCGGGGATGGTGCTCAACTTTCTTTCCGCGCGGCACCTGATATTCAAGTCGAGGCGCGAGCGGTGAGGGCTGCTGTCGCCTGATCACGGTTGATGATGCGGTGAGCGCAGTGTGGTCGCTGGGGACGCGTGACTTGCTGGGCTGGGCCGGATCGCCTCTGAGTTTTCAGGAGACGCCGTCCTCCCATATTTCGTCCTGGGTTGTGGACTGCGCCCTTACGGGGCGCACGCCGACAGTGACTGCCTGCGGTGCGGATACGCTGCTACTTCCATCCGCTCGCGCAGGCATCGCTCATGATGACCTTTCCCCGCCGCAAGTTCCTGCTGACTGCTGGGGCGCTCGCTGCATCCGGTGCATCGTGGGCGGCCTGCGCTGCCAAGACATCGGCCGCAGCCAAGACCGCGCCCTCCGATGCGCAGGAACCCAGGGCATTGGACCGGCTCAATGCGGCGACTGAGACGCCGATGCTTTCCCAGGGCGCCAGAGGCGCCGCGGTGGTTCGTGCCCAGATCCTGCTTGACCGCGCATGGTTCTCGCCCGGCGAGATCGACGGCGGCTTTGGTGCAAACATGCGGCGTGTGGTGGCCGCGTACCAGACGGCGAGCGGCATCGCCCCCACGGGCAAGGTGGACGCCGCCACCTGGGCGGCCCTCAGAAACGACACCGCGCCTTTGTTCGCCGCATACGTTATCACCGAGAGGGATGCTGCCGGGCCCTTCACGGCGACGCCAAAGGACATGACCGATAGGGCAAAGCTGAAATCGCTCGACTACGAATCCGTCGAGGAAGCGTTGTCGGAGAAGCATCACATGGCGCCGAAGCTGCTGGCGGACCTGAACAAGGGCGCGCGCTTCAGGGCCGGCGATGAGATCGTGATTGTCAACGTGGCCGGCGCTGCGGATCCAGCGTTTGTGAAAGCCGCGGCGTCGATCGAGATCGACAAGTCCGAGCACATGCTCTTCGTGCTCGACCGCGACGGCAAGTCGCTGGCCGGCTTCCCGATCAGTATCGGCGGGCGGCTTGATCCCTTGGAACTCGGCAGGATGAAGATCACCAACGAAGTGAAGAATCCGACCTTCACCTACGATCCCGGGCTCCTCAAGAATGCGCCAGCGAAGGCGAAGAAGGTCGAAGTGCCGCCCGGTCCCAACAATCCGGTGGGCAACACCTGGATTGGACTTTCGAAACCGCACTGGGGCATTCACGGAACGCCGTCGCCCGCGCGCGTCGGTCATCAGGAAACCAATGGCTGCATTCACTTGACCAACTGGGATGCGGCGCGATTGTCGACACTGGCCAAGACCGGGTTTGCGGTGGAGGTGAAGCCATAACGGGATGTCGGTGCGCCTGGTGCAGGTGTTCATGCTGTTCGCCTGCCCCTGTGAGCGCGCCGTCTGATGCGACGCAATCAAGCCGGCCGGCTACTGGAAATCGCAAGCAGACCGTTCCGGCGTCATAAGTCGCGCCATGAATCGAGGCAGTGAGCGGCAAGAGCGGTGACCCAGAATGGATCATCTGGATCGAAGGCAAGCCCGAACTTGGGAGTGATGAGAAAGCCTGCCTTCTCAAATGCAGACGGATCTGTAGCTCGAACGAAAGATGCAAGTGCGGTGAACGGCACTGACAGATTGCCGATGTTCACGACCGGTGCTTGCGCGGTAATCTCTTCCAACCTGCCGCAGTCCTGGAAACGGTAGACCACCGAGTCGTAGTCGAGCTCATTGAGCCCGACGCCGTTTCGGCACGTTCTCGCGGGCTTGCCTCGCATCTTCACGACCTCTTGTCTTGAGGCCGAGAACGGTGTTTCATCGACGCATACGAACGGATCCAGATTCATTTGATCGCCGCGCGCGCTTCGTTCAGTCAGTGCACCCCCGACACCACCACCGGAATCTCGGTTGCCGGCGGCGTGTTGCGGCTGCGGCCGCAGCGCACGATGCCGTCGATCATCACCATGCCGACGCCCGGGATGTCGCCGAGCTGCACGCTTTCGAGCAGCGTCTTGCCGGCCGTGTGCTGTGCGCGGTCCATGAAGACGAAGTCGGCCGCACGCCCCACCTCGATCAGCCCGCAGTTGAGCTTGCGGATGCGCGCCGTGTTGCCGGTCGCGAAGCAGAACACCAGCTCGGCCGGGATGTTCGCGATCGAGGACAGCATCGCCACCATGCGCAGGATGCCCAGCGGCTGCACGCCCGAGCCGGCCGGCCCGTCGGTGCCGAGGATCACGCGGTGCGGGCACTTCAAATCGAGCGCCGCCTTGGCCGCGGCGATGGCGACGCGCTCGTTGCCGTTGTGCACGATCTCGATCGCGCGCGAGGACTTCTCGCACAGCTCGCACACATGCGCCTCGGGCAGCGAGGTATGGCCGCCGTTGATGTGGCCAATGATGTCGGCGTCGGCCTCGAGCACCACGTCCTTGTCGATCAGGCCCGAGCCCGGGATCGACGGCCCGCCGGTGTGGATGGTGCTCTGGATGCCGTACTTGCGCGCCCAGGCCACCATCTCCTTGGCCTCGTAGCCGGCCTTCACCGAGCCCAGGCCCACCTCGCCCAGCAGGCCCACGCCCGCCTCGGCCATTTCCTTGAAGTCGCTCTCGACCATGCCCTTCTCGAGCACCGGCGCGCCGGCCAGCACCTTGACGCCGCCGGGGCGGAAGTTGTCGAAGGCGCGCTGCGCGGTGATCGCCAGCGCCTTCACGCCCACGATGTCCTTGGGCCGGCCAGGCAGGTGCACCTCGCCAGCGGAAATCATGGTGGTCACGCCGCCGTTCATCGTCGAATCGATCCAGCCGAGCTGGTTCTGGCGCGGCGTCCAGTCGCCGAACACCGGATGCACGTGGCTGTCGATCAGGCCCGGAGCGACGCAGGTTTTCCTGGCGTCGATCACGGTCTGCGCGCCTTCGAGATCGCAGTCCTTTTCCTTGCCGACCGCGATGATCAGCCCGTCGTTCACGACCAGGGTGTCGGCGTCCAGGATGGGCTTGTCGATATCGCCCGACAGCAGCAGGCCTATGTTCCGGATGACGACCTTGCCCGACTTTGCGCCGGCTGCGACTTCTGCCATTTCTTTGCCTCGTGGGGTGGGGTGGTTGCTGTGTCTTCGTCGGAGGTCCCTGCGTCGACCGTGCGCAGCACGGTTTCGATCACGAAATCCTCCCAGTGCTCGACCGCCTCCGGCGTCTCCAGCGGCTCGCCGAGGAAGGCGGTCAGCGTGTGGCGGTTCGATGTGTAGAAGTAGCCTGTGGAGGCGATCAGCAGGTAGAGATCGCGCGCCGCCACGTCGTCGCGGAACAGCCCCTGCGCGACGCCGCTCTCGAGCAGCTTCTGGATGATCGCGATGGCGCGCGACGAGTATTCGCGCGCGCGCAGCGACTTCGCGACATGCCGGCCCTTGTGCAGGTTCTCGGTGTTGAGCAGGGTGACGAACTCGGGGTTCTTGCGGTAGTAGCCGAGCACGAAGCGGATCACCGCCGTCAGCGCCTCGACCGGCCGCGAGGCGTCGAGATCGATCGCGGCCTCGGCCTCGTCCATGCGCCGGTAGATGCCCTCGAGCACCGCGATGAAGAGGCCTTCCTTGCTGCCGAAATAGTAGTAGATCATGCGGTCGTACGACTTGGCGGCCTTCGAGATCTTCTCGACGCTGCCGCCGTCGTAGCCGTATTTCGCGAACACCTTGGTGGCCGCGCGCAGGATGCTCTCGCGCGTGGCCTGCGCGGCGGCCTCGCGCACGCCGGTCCGGCGCGTGGCCGGCTTGGGCAGGCTGCTGCGGCCGTTGGCCATCTCTACTTCTCGGCGAAGGCGCGTTCGACGACAAAGTCGCCGGGCGTTGACGTGTTGCCCTCTTTAAAGCCACGCGCTTCGAGGATGTGCTTGAGGTCCACCAGCAGGCCGGGGCTGCCGCACAGCATCACGCGGTCGTCCGCGGCATTGAGCGCCGGCAGGCCGAGGTCGTCGGTCAGCTTGTTGGTCTCGATCAGCTCGGTGATCCGGCCCATGTTGCGGAACTCCTCGCGCGTCACGGTCGGGTAGTAGAGCAGCTGCTTCTCGATCATCTCGCCCAAAAACTCGTGCTTGGGCAGGTGGTCGGTCACGAGGTCGTGGTAGGCCAGCTCATCGATCTGGCGCACGCCGTGCACCAGGATGACCTGCTCGAACTTCTCGTAGGTGTCGGGGTCGCGGATGATGCTCATGAACGGTGCGAGGCCGGTGCCCGTGCCGAACAGGTAGAGGCGCTTGCCGGGCAGGGTGTAGTCGATCAGGAGCGTACCGGTGGGCTTGCGGCCCACGATGATGTTGTCGCCGACCTGGATGTGCTGCAGCTTCGAGGTCAGCGGGCCTTCCTCGACCTTGATGCTGAGGAACTCCAGGTGCTCCTCGTAGTTGGGGCTCACGATGCTGTAGGCGCGCAGCAAGGGCTTGTTGTTGACCTTGAGGCCGATCATCGTGAAGTGGCCGTTGGAGAAGCGCAGCGCCGGGTCGCGCGTGGTGGTGAAGGTGAACAGGCGGTCGGTCCAGTGGTGGACGCTCAACACGCGTTCTTCGCTGAATGCACTCATAGGAATCAGGGATGGTTATGAATGAAAAGGGAACCTGCCGATTGTCGGCGACGCTGCGAAAACACCATTGCCAGCGTCGATTCTGTTTGCTACATTGGCCTTCAATGTAGTGATTGCAACATGAAAGTGTAGGGAATACTACACAAACCGTGAGTCCAATACAAGCCGATTTCCGGCACGGTTGTTGCAAATCCGATCGGCCCTGATTTCAAGAGTAGCCCCCGATGACCGAACACACCAAGACAGACGGATTGCCCGGCATGGACATGCCGGTATTGCCCGAGGCCGACAGCCGCTCGCCCCTGCGCAACGAGCGCATGAGCACCAGCAAGGTCGAGTGCAACGCTTGCCCGGTGCTGTGCCAGATCTCCGAGGGACGCACCGGCGCCTGCGACCGCTACGCCAACCGCGAGGGCGTGCTGGTGCGCGTCGACCCGGTGCTGCTCTTGCGCCGCGAACTGGCGAGCGAATCGCCCGCGCTGGTGCCTTTCGCGCGGCCGGCGGCCGACCAGGCGTCCGCCGAGGCGGACCCGGACTGGAAGGGCGATCTCCTCCATGCCGACGAGGTCTTTGTCACCGGCGTGGGCTCCTCCACCACCTATCCCGACTACAAGCCCGCGCCCTTCATCGTGGCTTCCAAAGCCCAGGGCGTCGACATGGTCACGGTCGTGACCGAGGGCATCTTCAGCTACTGCAGCTTCAAGGTGAAGATCGACACCGACCGCTTCCTCGGCGCCGAGCAGGCCAATGTGCGTTATCGCGGCGAGGTGGTGGGCCACGTCACCACGGCCGAGTACGGCTCGCAGATGCTCTCGCTCGGCGGCGTGCACCACCTCACCGGCGGCAGCAAGAAGGAAGGCCGCATGACGGTCGAGCTGATGCAGCTCCTGGGCAACAAGAAGCCGGTCGAATGCGTGATCGACGGCGGCGCCAGCATGGTGATCCAGGCCGGCAAGGCCCCCATCGTCAATGGCGTGGAGGAAAAGCGCATGCGCGTGGGCTGCGGCTCGGCGGCCGTCGGCATCTTCGCGCGCCAGCTCTTCAGCCAGGCCGACGAGGTGGTGGTGGTCGACGACCACATCACCGGCGTGCTCACCGAGCACCAGGCCGGCCGCTGCCTCGACATGCCGCCCTCGGGCATCCAGATGCGCGGGCGCAAGTCCACGCCCGGGCGTTATTTCCAGGTGGCGAACCCCGGCAACGGCTGGGGCGGCACCGACATCGACGATCCGCTGTCGATCATCGAAGGCTGGGAGGAGGGCGTGGCCAGGCCGGGCCTGCGTCTCTTGATGACTTCCACCACCGGCGAGCATGCGCAGTGGTACGTGCTCGATGACCAGCTGCAGCCGGTCGAGCAGGAAATGCCGGCCGAAGTGCGCCGCGTCGTCGAGCGCATCGGCGAGAACTGCGAGCCCTCGCTGTGCAGCGTGCTCTTCCTCGGCGGCGCCGGCGGGTCCTTGCGCGCCGGCGTCACCGAGAACCCGGTACTGCTCACCCGCGCCATCAAGCGCGCGCTGGTCAACGTGACCTGCGGCGGGGCGCCGGCCTATGTGTGGCCCGGCGGCGGCATCACCGTGATGGCCGACGTGCTGCGCATGCCCGACAACAGCTTCGGGACTGTGCCCACGCCCGCGATCGTGGCGCCCATCGAGTTCAGCATGCGGCGCGAGGACTACGCTGCCCTGGGCGGCCACATGGAGCATGTGTTCTCGCTCGAGCAGGCGCTGGCGCGCGGCGCCTGGCAAAACGACGGTGCGCCGCTGGCGCGCCAATGGCTCCGCATGGACGATGCCAACCCCTGGCCGCTCGGCCAACCGCCGATGCTCGGCTGAACGGACTTCACCCATGACGGCCCAACGCACCGCGCTCGACGGCGGCCGCTGGCATCTCAACCACGGCCCGATCGACATCGTGGCCGAGGCGCACGGCGACCCGGTCGAGGTCGCCGTCGCGCACGAGCTCGCGTGGCGGCGCTTCGGCACCGTGCTCGCCGAGCTGGTGGCCGAGCTGCCGCTGCTGCGCCAGCCCGTGGGCGCCGAATGCGCGCTGCAAGGCCTCATCGCGCAACGCATGTGGAGGGCCTGCGCCCCGTTCAACGCCGGCTTCATCACGCCGATGGCCGCCGTGGCCGGTGCCGTCGCGCAGGAACTCATCGCCTGCTACCAGCGCCCCGGCATCGAGCGCGCGTGGATCAACAACGGCGGCGACATCGCGCTGCATCTGGCGCCCGGCCATTCGGCGCGGGTCGGCCTGTTCGCCGATCTCGCGCGCTTCGATCTGCGCGACGGCGGCCCGCTCGCGACCGACGGCCAGTTCGAGATCGGCGCCGAGATGCCGGTGCGCGGCGTCGCCACCAGCGGCTGGCGCGGCCGCAGCTTCTCGCTCGGCATCGCCGACAGCGTGACCGTGCTCGCAGCCACGGCGGCAGAAGCCGATGCCGCGGCCACCGTGATCGCCAACGCGGTCGATGTCGTCGACCCCGGCATCCATCGCCTGCCGGCCAGCGCCTGCAAGGACGACAGCGATCTGGGTGACATCCCGGTGACGACCGACGTGGAACCGCTGGCGCCCGCGCAGGTGCGCCGCGCACTGGATGCGGGCGCGGCCCGCGCGGCCGAGCTGCAGCGCATGGGCCTGGTGTGGTCGGTCGTGCTGGTTTGTCAGGGGCAATGGGCGATGGTCGAGCCCTTAAGCTCGCATGCATCCGGTGTCTCGGCCATTGCGGGGCCGTCTCGTGCCGCTGCAGTTGGTTCAGTATTTGCTTAACGAAAAGCAGGGCTTCTTTTCATGATCGATATACGTCGCGTTTTCACCCATGTCGAGCACATCCACCACGAGTTCGGGCCGCGCGCCGCAACGCCGCTGGTGCGCGGCGCCATCGGCGCGGTGCTGAGCAATCCCTTCGCGGGTCGCTACGAGCCCGACATCCTGCCGATGATGACGCTGCTCGATCCGGTCGGTGTCGACATGGCGCACCGGCTGCATGCCGCGATGGGCGTGCCGCTCGAGCAGATCGCGACCTACGGCAAGGGTGCGATCGTCGGCGCGGCCGGCGAGCTGGAGCACGGCGCGCTGTGGCACGTGCCCGGCGGTTATGCGATGCGCGAGCTGCTCGGCTGGAAGGGCGACCGTGCTGCCTACCGCTCGGGCACGGTCGACGAGAAGAAGACCGGCCAACCCGGCAATGCGCTCTCGATCGTGCCTTCCACCAAGAAGGTGGGGCCGCCCGGCGCGGCGCTCGACGTGCCGCTCACCAACATCAATGCCAGCTACGTGCGCGGCCAGTTCGACGCGATCGAGGTGCGCGTGCCCGGTGCGCCGCTGTCCGATGAGATCGTCTTCATCCTCGCGATGAGCACGGGCTACCGCGTGCATGAGCGCGTCGGCGGCCTGCGTGCGGAAAACATCGCCAAGTGGGATGGCTTGCGTTGAGCGCACCATCCCTGATCCAGAGACAAGCAAGGAAAAAATCATGAGCGCCAACATCCGCAAGCTCGTCGTGCAGGTCGACGAAACCCGCAAGGAAATGGGCCAGGCCATCGAGCCGCCCACGCGCCGCGCGGTCGCCATCGCGGTGATCGAGAACCCCTACGCGGGCCGCTACAGCGAATCGCTGGACGAGCTGATCGCCATCGGCGAAGAGCTGGGTGCGCTGCTCGGCCAGAAGGCCGTGGCCGCGCTGGGCATCGAGCCCGGCCGCGCGCAGAGCTACGGCAAGGCCGCGATCGTCGGCGAATCCGGCGAGCTCGAGCATGCCGCGGCCATCCTGCATCCCAAGCTCGGCGCGCCGCTGCGCGTGGCGGTGGAAAAGGGCGCGGCGCTGGTGCCCTCGGCCAAGAAGCGCGGCACCCTCGGCACCGCCATCGACGTGCCGCTGGGCCACAAGGACGCGGCCTTCGTGCGCAGCCACTTCGATGCCGTCGAGGCCCGCGTGTCGGATGCGCCGCGCGCCAACGAGATCGTCGTTGCGGTCGCGGTCACCGACAGCGGCCGTCCGCTGCCGCGCATCGGCGGCCTGCAGGTTTCCGAGATCAAGGGCGAAGACGGCCTGCGCTGAGCCGCTTCTGCCACTTCATGCATTTCCTCTTCTGTTCGACCCCAAGGAGCTTTCAATGAACCCCCTGCGTCATGTCTTCAGTGCGGCCGCCGTCGCCTCGCTCGCCACTGCACTCGTCCCCGCGCATGCGCAGGGCGTGATCAAGATCGGCGAGATCAACAGCTACAAGGCGCAGCCCGCCTTCCTCGAGCCCTACAAGAAGGGCATGGAGCTCGCGGTCGACGAGATCAACGCCGCCGGCGGCGTCAACGGCAAGAAGATCGAGCTCATCAGCCGCGACGACAACGCCAACCCCGGTGACGCGGTGCGCGTGGCCGAGGAGCTGGTGTCGCGCGAGAAGGTCGACATGCTGGCCGGCACCTTCCTGTCCAACACCGGCCTCGCGGTGACCGACTTCGCGAAACAGAAGAAGTTCTTCTTCCTCGCCGGCGAACCGCTGACCGACAAGATCACCTGGCAGGGCGGCAACCAGTACACCTTCCGCCTGCGCCCTGGCACCTACATGCAGGCCGCGATGCTGGTGCCCGAGGCGGTCAAGCTCAATAAGAAGCGCTGGGCCGTGGTCTACCCCAACTACGAGTACGGCCAGTCGGCCGTGGCGGCCTTCAAGAACCTGCTGAAAGCGGCACAGCCCGACGTCGAGTTCGTCGCCGAGCAGGCCACGCCGCTCGGCAAGGTCGATGCCGGCAGCGTGGTGCAGGCGCTGGCCGATGCCAAGCCGGACGCGATCTTCAACGTGCTCTTCGGCGCCGACCTGTCGAAGTTCGTGCGGGAAGGCAACACGCGCGGCCTGTTCAAGGACCGCGAGGTGGTGAGCGTGCTGACCGGCGAGCCCGAGTACCTGGACCCGCTGAAGGACGAAGCGCCCAACGGCTGGATCGTGACCGGCTACCCCTGGTACGGCATCACCACGCCCGAACACAAGAAGTTCGAACAGGCCTACCAGGCCAAGTTCAAGGACTACCCGCGCCTCGGCTCGGTGGTGGGCTACAGCATGATCAAGTCGGCCGCCGCCGGCATCGCCAAGGCCAAGAGCACTGAGACCGACAAGCTGGTTGCCGCATTCAAGGGCCTGCAGGTCGACACGCCCTTCGGCAAGATCACCTACCGCCCCGAAGACCACCAGTCGACCATGGGCGCCTATGTGGGCCGCACCAAGAACGAAGGCGGCAAGGGCGTGATGGTGAACTACGTCTACCTCGACGGTGCCGACGCCAAGTACCAGCCGCCGGTTGCAGAGCTCAAGAAATCGCGCGCGAACGACTAAGCCAGGGACGAACGGGTCATGAGCTTTTCCGGTTTCATCGTCCAGCTGCTCAACGGGCTGGCGAGCGCGTCGTCGCTGTTTCTCGTGGCGGCCGGCCTGTCGCTGATCTTCGGCGTCACGCGGATCGTGAACTTCGCGCATGGCTCGTTCTTCATGGTGGGCATCTACATCGCCTACACGCTGGTCGAGCGTCTCGGCACGGGACTCGGCTTCTGGCCGGCGCTGGTGATTGCCGCGCTCGCGGTCGGCGTGCTCGGTGCGCTGATCGAGGTGGTGCTCTTGCGCCGCATCTACAAGGCGCCCGAGCTGTTCCAGCTGCTCGCGACCTTCGCGCTGGTGCTGGTGATCAAGGACGCGGTGCTGTGGCTCTGGGGGCCCGACGAATTGCTGGGCCCGCGCGCGCCCGGCCTCTCGGGCTCTGTGATGATCCTTGGACGCCAGTTCCCTTCCTATGACCTGTTCCTGATCGTCGTCGGCCCGCTGGTGCTCGGCCTGGTCTGGATGCTGCTCACGCGCACCCGCTTCGGCACGCTGGTGCGCGCCGCCACGCAGGACCGCGAGATGGTCAGCGCGCTCGGCGTCAACCAGGCCTGGCTGTTCACCGCCGTGTTCGCGCTCGGCGCGCTGCTCGCGGGCCTGGGCGGCGCGCTGCAGCTGCCGCGCGAGCCGGCCACGCTCGAGATGGACCTCAACACCATCGGCGCAGCTTTCGTGGTCGTGGTGGTGGGCGGCATGGGCTCGATCCCCGGCGCCTACGCGGCCGCGCTGCTGATCGCCGAGATCAAGGCGGTCTGCATCTGGCTCGGCGTGGTCGACGTCTTCGGCATCAGCGTGTCGTTTTCCAAGCTCACGCTGGTGGTCGACTTCCTCGTGATGGCAGTGGTGCTGGTGTGGCGCCCCTGGGGCCTGTTCGGCCGGCCGCAGGCGCCGAGCCGCTACGTGGGCATGCAGGAGGAGCCTCTGCGCCGCCCGAGCAAGGCTTATTTGATCGCGGCCGCCGTGTTCGGGCTGGTGCTTGCGGCCATGCCCTTCATCACGGCCGACTCGCCCTACACGACGGTGCTGATGATCGACCTCATGATCGCCGCCCTGTTCGCGACCAGCCTGCACTTCATCATGGGCCCGGCCGGCATGCATTCCTTCGGCCATGCGGCCTACTTCGGGCTCGGGGCCTACGGCGCCGCGCTGCTGGTGCGCGCGAGCGGCATGCCGATGGAGCTCGCGCTCGTCGTCGCGCCGCTGGTGGCGGCGGCCGGCGCCTTCGTCTACGGCTGGTTCGCGGTGCGGCTGTCGGGCGTCTACCTCGCGATGCTCACGCTCGCCTTCGCGCAGATTACCTGGGCCGTCACCTACCAGTGGGACACTTTCACCGGCGGCAGCAACGGCCTCACCGGCGTCTGGCCGGCGGCGTGGCTCTCGGACAAGCGCGTGTACTACTGGCTCACGCTGGTGCTGGTCGCGATCGGCGTGCTGTGGCTGCGGCGCGTGCTGTTCTCGCCCTTCGGCTATGCGCTGCGCGCAGGGCGCGACTCGGCGCTTCGGGCCGATGCGATCGGCATCGACGTCAAGCGCATGCAGTGGGTGGCCTTCGTGATCGCGGGCACCGCGGCGGGGCTGGCCGGCGCGCTCTACGCGTTCTCCAAGGGCAGCATCTCGCCCGAATCGCTGAGCGTGGGCAAGTCGGTCGACGGACTGGTGATGGTGCTCCTGGGCGGCATCCAGACGCTGGCGGGGCCGGTGGTGGGCGCCGTCACCTTCACCTGGCTGCATGACACGGTGGCGCGCAACACCGACTACTGGCGCGCGATGCTGGGCGGGATCATCCTGCTGCTCGTCTTGCTGTTCCCGCAGGGGATCGCGGGCTTCACCAAGCAGCTGTTCGATCGGCGGCGCGGTGGGGCGGGCGGGAAGCTGAAGGAGGCCGAGGCATGAACGCGGTCTTGCTCTTGCTCCCTCCCCCGCTGGGGGAGGGTTGGGGTGGGGGCTCTGGGCCTTTGATTGGGCATTGCGCGTGGTTGAGCGCCGGGCCCAAAGCCCAAGTACGCGCCACGGCGCGTAGGTGTTCAATCCCCTCTGGGCGTGCCGAGGAGCGCAGCTTCAGGCTGATAAAGGGCCGCGCGTGTTTGAGCGAAGCGAGTTTGCGCAGACCCCGCCTGGAGCGAGCACCGCAGGTTGCCCGCAGCGAAGCGGAGGGACACGCACAGTGGGGTCGCCTTCTTTTGCTTACTTTTCTTGGCGAGACAAGAAAAGTGAGTCGCCCGCCGGGGCGAACTCCCGGCTCCGGCCTCAAGAGCAAGCGCAACGTACAGATCAAAGGCGCAGTGCCCTCACCCCAACCCTCTCCCGGAGGGAGAGGGAGCAAGTCAGAGAGTGTGAGTAAGACCCCATGAGCCTTCTCCAAGTCAACGAACTCGGCAAATCCTTCGGCGGCGTCAAAGCCGTCGACGGCATCAGCTTCGACCTCGCCCCCGGCGAGCTGCTGGCGCTCATCGGCCCCAACGGCGCCGGCAAGTCCACTACCTTCAACATGGTCAACGGCCAGTTGAAGGCCGACCGCGGATCGATCCTGCTCGACGGCCAGGAACTCGTGGGCCGCAAGCCGCGCGCGATCTGGCGCATGGGCGTGGGCCGCACCTTCCAGATCGCCGAGACCTTCGCCTCGCTCACGGTGGTGGAGAACGTGCAGATGGCGCTGCTCTCGCACGACCACCAGCTCTTCTCGACCTGGCGCCGCGCCGCCGACCACAAGCGCGAGGAAGCGCTGGCACTGCTCGACCAGGTCGGCATGAAGAGCCAAGGCGACCGGCCCTGCAGCGTGCTCGCCTATGGCGACGTCAAGCGCGTCGAGCTCGCGATCGCGATGGCCAATTCGCCCAAGCTGCTGCTGATGGACGAGCCCACCGCCGGCATGGCACCGAAGGAGCGGAACTCGCTGATGGCATTGACCAAGCAACTGGTGATCGACCGCGGCATGGCCGTGCTCTTCACCGAGCACAGCATGGACGTGGTGTTCGCGTACGCCGACCGCATGATCGTGCTGGCGCGCGGGCGCCTCATCGCGCAGGGCAAGCCGCTCGAGATCCGCGACCATCCGAAGGTGCAGGAGGTGTACTTCGGCAGCGGCAAGACCTTCGAGAAGATCGCCGAGAAGGCGGCCGCGGTGAACGCGGCGATAGGAGAGGCGGCATGAGCGCAGCGCCGGGCCGCCCCAAGCAAGCGCACCCCCTCGGGGGGCAGCGAGGACACGCAGTGCCGAGGGAGGGGGCTGAATGACACACGAACAGCTCCTCGAAGCCAAGGCCCTGTGCGCCTGGTACGGCGCTGCGCAGATCCTCTACGACGTCGATCTCGAAGTGCGGCGCGGCGAGGTGGTCGCGCTGATGGGCCGCAACGGCGCCGGCAAGTCCACCACGCTCAAGGCGCTGATCGGCATGCTGGCCAAGCGCCGCGGCGCGGTGCGCTTCCTGGGCCACGACATCTCGAAGAGCGAGCCGCACCACGCGGCCAAGCTGGGCCTGGGCTTCGTGCCCGAGGACCGGCGGGTGTTCACCGACCTCACGGTGATGGAGAACCTCGAAGTCGGCAAGCAGGCCGCGCGCCGATGGGCCGACGGCAGCGATGCACCGCTGTGGACGCCCGAGCGCCTGTTCAAGCTCTTCCCCAACCTCGGCGAGATGCCGAACCGCCCGGGCGGCCGCATGAGCGGCGGCGAACAGCAGATGCTGACCGTGGCGCGCACGCTGATGGGTAATCCTTATCTGGTGCTGCTCGACGAGCCCTCCGAAGGCGTGGCGCCGGTGATCGTCGAACAGATGGCCAACATGATCCTCGAGCTCAAGGCGCAGGGCGTGAGCATCCTGCTGTCGGAGCAGAACATGCACTTTGCCGAGCTCGTGTCCGACCGCGCCTACGTGCTCGAGAAGGGGCAGATCCGCTACCAGGCCTCGATGGCCGAACTGGCAGCCAACGACGAGGTACGCAGGGCCTACCTGAGCGTCTGATCACAGGATTATTTCAACCCGAGGAGCGCACACCATGCACAACACGCACCGCAGAACCTTTCTCCAGTCCGCTGCAGCCCTGGGGCTCGCGGGACTTTCGGCGCCGCTCTTCGCCGCGGCGAAGATCAGGCCGGCGGCCAACGCGGCGCTGATCGTGGTCGATGTGCAGAACTGCTTCGTCGACGGCGGGACGCTGCCGGTCAAGGGCGGCGCCGAGGTGGTGCCGGTGATCAACAAGCTCTCCTCGGCGTTCGAGAACATCGTCGTCACCCAGGACTGGCACACGCAGGGCCATGCCTCCTTCGCGAGCGCGCATCCGGGCCAGAAGCCCTTCAGCAGCGTCAAGCTGGCCTATGGCAACCAGGTGCTTTGGCCCGACCACTGCGTGCAGGGCACGGAGGACGCGGCGCTGCACAAGGATCTGAAGCTGCCGACCGCGCAGGTGATCATCCGCAAGGGCTTCCGCAAGGGCATCGACAGCTACTCGGCCTTCGAGGAAGCCGACCGCAAGACCGCCACGGGCCTCGCCGGCTACCTCAAGCAGCGCGGCATCAAGACGGTGTTCGTGAGCGGCCTGGCCACCGATTTCTGTGTCGCCTGGACCGCCCTCGATGCCCGCAAGGCCGGCTTCGAGGCCTACGTGATCGAGGACGCGACGCGCGCCATCGACCTCAACGGCTCGCTGGCCAAGGCCTGGAAGGAAATGGCGGCCAAGGGCGTCAAGCGCATCCAATCCACCGACATCGAGGCCGGCGCCTGAGGCCTCTGCACCGAATGCTCGCGTTCGCCCTGTCGGTCAACGGACGCAGCGTCGAACTCGACGTGCCGCGCGAAGCCTCGCTGCTGCACGTGCTGCGCAATGACCTGGGCTTGAACGGCCCCAAGTACGGCTGCGGCCTGGGGCAGTGCGGCGCGTGCACGGTGTGGGTCGATGGCGTCGCGGCGCGGGCCTGCGTCATTCCGGCGCACGGCGTGGCCGGGCGGGAGATCACGACGCTCGAAGGGCTGGGCTCGCGCGACAAGTGGCATCCGGTGCAGCAAGGCTTCGAGGAGGCGCAGGCCGCGCAATGCGGCTACTGCTTGAGCGGCATGGTGATGCAGGCGGCGGCGCTGCTCGCGCGCGAGCCCCATCCGAGCGAGGCGCAGATCAGGAACGAGCTCTCCGGCAACCTGTGCCGTTGCGGCACGCACGTCGAGATCATGGCGGCGGTGCGCCGTGCGGCTGAGCTGATGGCCAAGAAGGACGCCGACCTGTGACCCGGCGCGCCGAGCTGCCGCGCACACGCAGCGATTTCTTCTCGGCCGAAGGCGTACTCGTCGTGGTGCGTGACACGCCGCTCGCGCCGCCGGTCGCCAACGGCCAGCCGCCCGCGGTGTTCGGCAATCCCGCTGAAGGGCCGGAGATCCTGCTCGCACTGTGGGACGACGGCAGCGTGACCGCGCTCAACGGCCACGTCGATCTCGGCACCGGCATCCGGACCGCGCTGTCGCAGGTGGTCGCCGAGGAGCTCGACGTTTCGCTGGCGCATATCCACATGGTGCTCGGCGACACCGCGCGCGTGCCGAACCAGGGCGCAACCATCGCCAGCGCCTCGCTGCAGATCCATGCCGCGCCATTGCGGCTCGCGGCCGCGCAGGCACGCGGCTGGCTTGTCGCGCAGGCGTCGGAACGCTTCGGCGTGCAGCCCTCGCTGCTCGCGGTGCGCGAGGGCCGCATCCATGCCGGCGACGACCCCGCGTTCAGCGTCGGCTTCGGCGAGCTGGTGGCCGATGCGCGCATCGTGCTCCAGCTCGACGGCGGCGCCCGCCTCAAGGATCCGAAGGACTACCGGATCGTCGGCAGCCCGGTGCCGCGCGTCGACATCCCGGCCAAGCTCGCGGGCGAGCTGGTCTTCGTGCACGACATGCGCGCGCCCGGCATGCTGCACGGACGCGTCGTGCGCCCGCCCTATGCGGGCGCGGACCACGGCGACTACATCGGCAACACGCTCGAGTCGGTGGACGAATCCTCCATCGCCCACATCCCCGGCATCCGCGCCGTGGTGGTGATCCGCGACTTCGTCGGCATCGTCGCCGAGCGCGAGGAGCATGCCGAGCAGGCGCTGCGCGAACTGCGCGTGACATGGAAGAAGTGGCCGGGCCTGCCTGCGCTCGACGACCTCGAAGGCGCGATCCGCGCCAACCCCGCGACGCAGCGCCTGCTGGTCGATGAAGGCGATGTCGACGGCGCGCTCGCCGATGCGGCCGAGGCCATGCCGCGCACCTATGTCTGGCCCTACCAGATGCACGCGTCGATCGGCCCCTCGTGCGCGCTCGCCGATTGGCAGCCGGAAGGCGAGGGCGGCGACGTGCAACTGCGCGTGTGGGCCGGCTCGCAGAACCCGCATGTGCTGCGCGCAGATCTCGCCAAGCTCATGGGCCTGCAGGATGTCGCGGTTGATGTCGTGCGCATGGAGGCGGCCGGCTGCTATGGCCGCAACAGTGCCGACGACGTCGCGGCCGATGCGGCATTGCTCGCGCGCGCGGCCGGCGCGCCGGTGCGCGTGCAGCTCACGCGCGAGCAGGAGCATGCGTGGGAACCGAAGGGCGCGGCGCAGCTGATGCAGGTCCGCGGCGGCCTCGATGCCGAAGGCGGCGTCGCGGCCTACGACTTCGAGACCTCCTACCCCTCGAACGGCGCGCCCACGCTGGCACTCCTGCTCACGCGCACCATCGAGCCGGCCGCGCAGGCCTTCGAGATGGGCGACCGCACGGCGCGTCCGCCTTATGCGTACGGCAACCTGCGCGTCAAGGTCAACGACATGGCGCCGATCGTGCGCGCCTCGTGGCTGCGCGGCGTGTCGGCGCTGCCGAGCTCCTTCGCGCACGAGTCCTATGTGGACGAGCTGGCCACCGCGGCCGGCGTCGACCCGGTCGCGTTCCGCCTGCGCCATCTGCACGACCCGCGCGCGGCCGAGCTGGTGCGCGAGACCGCGCAGAAGGCCGGCTGGCGCATGCGCACCGGCCCGCAGGAGGATGCCGACGGCGATCATCCTTCAAGGCGCGCTGACGCGCGCGTGGGCCCCGGTGGCGACGTGCTCTTCGGCCAGGGCTTCGCCTACGCCCGCTACGTGCACAGCAAGTGGCCGGGTTTCGGCGCCGCCTGGTCGGCCTGGGTGGCCGATGTCGAGGTCAACCGCAAGACCGGCGAGGTGCATGTGCGCCGCGTGGTGGTGGGCCACGACGCGGGCCTGATGGTCAATCCGGCCGGTGTCGAGCACCAGATCCACGGCAACGTGATCCAGACCACCAGCCGCGCGTTGAAGGAGCGCGTGCAGTTCGCGCCGCAGGCGGCGCCCAACCCCGGCGTGGTGGCGAGCCGCGAATGGGGCAGCTACCCGATCGTCAGTTTCCGCGACGTGCCGGTGATCGAGGTCATGCACATGCAGCGGCCCGGCGAGCCGCCGCTGGGAGCGGGCGAGTCGTCCTCGGTGCCTGGCACGGCGGCGATCGCGAATGCGATCTTCGATGCGACGGGGGTGCGCTTCAGGGCGCCGCCGTTCACGCCCGAGGTGGTGCGCGCCGCGCTGAACCCTTCTTCACTCCCTCCCCCTCTGGGGGAGGGCAGGGGTAGGGGCCAGCCGGCGGTCGATGGTGGCGCCGTCGTGCCCCCATCCCGACCTTCCCCCAAAGGGGGAAGGAGCAAGGCCGTGTGGGCGACGGCCGGTGCCCTCATCGTCGGCGGCCTCGGCGTCATCGCCGGCCTGCTGGGCTGGCGCTCGACGATCGCGCCGGTGAGCCTCAGAGCCCCCGTCTACAGCCCATCCACCATCGAACGCGGCCGCACGCTCGCCGCCATCGGCGACTGCGCCGTCTGCCACACCGTACCCGGCGGCACGCCCAATGCCGGCAGCCGCGCGATGGAGACGCCCTTCGGCACCATCTACACCACCAACCTCACGCCCGATGCCGACACCGGCCTGGGCCGCTGGTCCTTCAGCGCCTTCCAGCGCGCGATGCGCGAGGGCATCTCGCGCGACGGACATCACCTCTATCCGGCCTTCCCCTACACCGCCTTCGCCAAGACCAGCGACGACGATCTGCAGGCGCTCTACGCCTACTTCATGTCGCTGCCCGCGGTGCGCGCGCCCACGCCCGAGGCCGAGCTCAAGTTTCCCTTCGGCCTGCGGCCGCTGATGGCCGGCTGGAATGCGCTCTTCCACGATCCGGTGCCGATGCAGCCGGTGCCGAATCAAAGCGCCGAATGGAACCGCGGCGCCTACCTCGTCAACGGCCTGGGCCACTGCGGCGCCTGCCACACGCCGCGCAATGCGTTGGGCGCGGAGCAGGGCGGCAGCGCCTTTCTTTCGGGCGCGATGGTCGAGGGATGGGAGGCGCCGGCACTCACCAGCCTCTCGAAGGCGGCCGTGCCCTGGAATGCCGATGCGCTCTACCGTTACTTGCGCAACGGCCACAGCCCACGCCATGGCATCGCCGGCGGCCCGATGACCGAGGTGGTGCGCGAGCTGGCTGCGGTGCCCGACGAGGACATCCGCGCGATGGCGACCTACCTCGCCTCCTTCAATCCGGCCGCCAGCGATGCCGAAGCGAGCGCGCAGGCGCAGCGCGCGGTCGCCACCGCCGCCGCCGGCCAGGGCCAACTGCTAGGCCCCGCCCAGCGCATGTTCGACGGCGCCTGCGCCGCCTGCCACCACGACGGCAACGGGCCGACCCTGCTGGGCGTGAACACGCCGCTCGCGCTCAACGGCAATCTCACGAGCGAGCGGCCGGACAACCTGCTGCGTACCATCCTCGACGGTGTGCGCGAACCGGCTTCGCGCGAGATCGGCTTCATGCCGGCCTTCCGCGATGCGCTCGACGATGCGCAGATCGCCGAGCTGGCCGGCTACATGCGCGCGCGCTTCGCGCCGCAGGCTACAGCCTGGAAAGACCTGCCGCAGAGCGTCGCGCGCGTACGTGCCGCGGGGCGGGCGGACACGGCGCGCTGACAGTCCCGTACGATCGCCCATGCAGAGGCCGGCTCATCGGCCCGATCAATCTGGAGACCTCGCATGCCCCCGACCCTCTCGCCCGCCCCCAGCCTGCCTCGCGATGCCGGGCGCGCCGCCCTGATCGGACGCCTCTGGCAGCCCGGGCTTGGGCCGACGCCGGTGGCCGTGCACCAGGGCGGCTTGCACGACCTGACGCGCCTCGCACCCACCACGAGCCAGCTGCTCGAACTCGACGATGCCGCGGGCACCGTGCAGCAGGCCCTGCGCGACAACAACGCGCCGCGCATCGCCGCGCTCGATGCAGCGCTGGCCAACAGCGACGAGGCCAAGCGCGATCCCGACCAACCCTGGCTGCTGGCGCCCTGCGACCTGCAGGCCGTCAAGGCCAGCGGCGTGACCTTCGTCGCCAGCCTGCTGGAGCGCGTGATCGAGGAGCAGTCCCGCGGCGACGCGTCGAAGGCCGAATCGATCCGCGCGGCGCTCGGCGGCGTGCTCGGCGACAACCTCGCGGGGATCGTGCCCGGCTCGCCGCAGGCGGCGCAGGTCAAGGAGCTGCTGATCGCGCAGGGCGCCTGGTCGCAGTACCTCGAGGTCGGCATCGGCCCCGATGCCGAGATCTTCACCAAGGCGCCGGTACTGGCCTCGGTGGGCACCGGCGCCGACGTCGGCATCCACTCGGGCTCGGTCTGGAACAACCCCGAGCCGGAGGTCGTGCTCGCGGTCAACAGCCGTGGCCAGACGCTGGGTGCCGCCTTGGGCAACGACGTCAACCTGCGCGACTTCGAAGGCCGCAGCGCGCTGCTGCTCGGCAAGGCCAAGGACAACAACGCTTCGTGCGCGATCGGCCCCTTCATCCGCCTCTTCGACGCCCACTTCGGCATCGACCAGGTGCGCCGCATCACGGTGGCGCTGCGCGTCGCGGGCCCTGAGGGCTTCGTGCTCGAAGGCGAAAGTTCGCTCGCGCTGATCAGCCGCGACCCGCTGGACATCGTGTCGCAGGCGATCAGCCCGCACCATGCCTACCCGGACGGCCTGATGCTCTTCCTGGGCACCATGTTCGCGCCGACGCAGGACCGCCACGGCCCGGGCCAGGGCTTCACCCACGTGGTCGGCGACCGCGTGACCATCTCGGCGCCGGAGCTCGGCGCGCTGGAGAACCGCGTCGTGCATTCGGACCAGGCCGCGCGCTGGTCCTTCGGCATCGGCGCGCTGATGCGCAACCTGGCAGGCCGCGGACTGCTCTGAGCCGAGTCGCGGTAAGTAAGTCGAATTCCTGAAAGGGTTTGTCCCCGCTGCCGGAAGCGCGCCTCCGTTAACAATTGCACACACTTTTGGGCTGCGTTTTTCGCGCGGCTTCCGCTTGAAGGAGCGTCATGAAGACCGTGCGTGTTCTCTGTTGCGCTGCTGCGCTGGCCCTTGGCGGCATCGGCGCGAACGCCCAGATCGTGATCGGGCAGTCGGCCGACATGTCGGGCCCGGTCGCGGCCAGCGTCAAGGAAACCATCGCCGGCTCCCAGCTGGTGATCGACCAGGTCAACGCGCAGGGCGGCATCCATGGCGAGAAGATCGAGATGATCCGCCTGGACGACGGGCTCGATCCCAAGCGATCGGCCGAGAACACCCGCATCCTGATCGAGGAGAAGAAGGTGATCGCGCTGCTGCTCAACCGCGGCACGCCCAATGCGCTCGCGGTCATCCCCTTGCTCGACAAGTCCGGCACGCCGCTGATCGGCCCGTCGACCGGCGCGATGTCGCTGCACAAGCCGCTGCAGAAGCATGTGTTCAACGTGCGCTCCACCTACCAGCGCGAGGCCGAGAAGGCGATCCAGCATTTTCAGACGGTGGGCATTCAGCGCATCGCCGTGGTCCAGGCCGACGACTCCTTCGGCAAGGACGCGATGGAGGGCGCGACCCGCGGCTTCGACAAGGCCAAGCTGAAGCCGGCGGTGCTGGCACTGGCCGATCGCAACAAGCCCGACTACGCGGCCATCGTGCCGAAGCTGACCGCGGCCAATGCCCAGGCCGTGCTTTGGATCGGCTCGGGCACCGCGGTCACCGAGGGCATCAAGGCGCTGCGTGCGGCCGGGTCGGCGGCGCAGATCATCACGCTCTCGAACAATGCGGCCTCGGGCTTCATCAAGGAGCTGGGCAACGCCAGCGGCGGCGTGATCGTGACGCAGGTGCTGCCCTACGAGCGCGCGATGGCGCATCCGCTCGTCAAGGAGGCCTCGGACCTCGCCAAGGCCAAGGGCGACCTCGAGCTGTCGCCCGCGCTGCTCGAGGGTTTCGTCGCCACCAAGGTGATGGTCGAGGCGCTGCGGCGTGCCGGCCCCAAGCCCACGCGCGCCAAGCTGCTGGCGGTGCTCAACAGCTTCCAGTACGACGTCGGCGGCGGCATCGAGGTGAGCTACTCGCCGCAGGATCATTCGGGCATCGACTACGTCGACTTGTCGATCATCAGCGGCGGGCGCTTCAAGCGCTGAGCTTCACCCTTCCGCGCGCAAGGCCCGCCGGTACTGCACCGCCTCCGCCACATGCGCGACCTGCACCGCGCCGGCGCCGGCCCGGTCGGCGATCGTGCGGGCGACCTTCAGCGCACGGTGCGTGCTGCGCGCCGACCAGCCCAGCCGCGCCGCCGCGCTGTGCATGAACCTGAGCGCGGCGGGATCGAGCGCGGCGGGATCGAGCGCGGCGGGATCGAGCGCGGCGTGCCGATCGATCTCCGCGCCCTGCAGGGCCTGGTTGGGCTTGCCCTGCCGTTGCACCGCGCGTTCGCGCGCCTCGACCACGCGGCCGCGGATGCTGCCCGTGGCCTCGCCGGCCGGCGCTTCGAGCAGTTGCTGCGCCGAGACCGCGGGCACTTCGATATGCAGATCGATGCGGTCCAGCGGCGGCCCGCTCAGCTTGCCTTGGTAGCGCGCCACCTGGTCCGGCGTGCAGCGGCAGGCCTTGAGCGTGGAGCCCAGGTAGCCGAAGGGGCATGGACGCGTTGCCTTCTTGCCATTCACCAAAGTGACTCGGAAAGCATCGGCAGGCCAACCTTCGCCGCTACCTGTGACCATTGGCGACCACATCCGATTGCATCGAAGCGAGCGCAAGCTTCTTCGACGAGAGGTCGCAGACCAGATCGGGGTGTCTCCCGCGACGGTCGGAAACTGGGAGCAGAACAGGACTGAGCCAGCGGTCGATTTCATGCCGGCGATCATCCGCTTTCTCGGCTACGACCCTACCCCTGCGCCCGCGACGCTCGATGAGCAGATGCGTGCATACCGTCATCGGCGCGGATTGTCGATCAAGGCGGCAGCACTTCGAGCCGGGGTGCACGAGGACTCTTGGGGCGAGTGGGAGCGGACGGGACTGATCCCGCGGAAGCGGTACCGGGCGCTTCTCGACGAGTTCCTGGCTGGAGAGTCGGAAGATGACAGGTCATCCACCCTGACGACCTTGTTTCTTAAATAGTTACGTAGTTGGTCCCCAGTTGCCCCGGGGCCCCAGAGACCCTACAGGCGCCGCAGGCAAGCTTGTAATGCCCATCAGACGGCGTAATCTAGTGGTGCCATTTGACAGGACAGGTTGTTGAAAGGACTTCGCAAGAGGGACGAGTAGCGCAATCAGTTGCTGGAGAGTGACGGCAGCCCGCCTCTGGATGACCTCAGGTGGGCTGTTCCTTTTGGGAAGACCGATCTTGGCTGACGCTGCACCCACCCAGGCGCACACGGTCTCACCAGACGCGCGGCCTCACGCAGCAGGCGAAACAGCCACCAAGCACTTATTGCACTTGCCGATGCCGCGAAGTCGTGGATCCGGCTTGCCCTCTCCCGTCTTGAAATTCGCCTGACATCATCGGCACACGTACATCCTCGCACTCGACGTCGTGAGTTTGGCGCCGCTCCATTGCGCCGGCCGCGCCGCTGTGTCCTCGCCCTGCGTCTGGCGGAGTTTCTGTGCGGTGTCGCAAGAGGCATCAGGTTGGGATGGGAGGATGGCCACGGTGTGTGTGCAGATATATCTGGGCCGAGAAAAGGCCGGCGCGAAGTCATCTCGCCGGAGATCCGATTGTCCGCCCGACCGCGGCGCAGGATCAGGCGCGAGTCCGACGCCAGTCGGTCGGGCGTGGCATTTCGACGTCTCGGATGTCGACGACCAGTTCGGTCCGGCACATTCCGGACAGCCACCGAGTGCGTGACTTCCGTTTCCGACAGGTGCGCTTTGGCCTGAACTGGTCAGCGGGCGAACCTGGGGACTCTCAATCTATGGGACCCCGGAACGCCCTTCGCACACCAACCTCTTTGACTTTCGCAAGGACCGGTCGGTATGCGCAAGAGCGGTTGGGAGCAAGCTTACGGACAAGTGCGCGGACCAGGGCAAATGGGAAGTTAAGAACAACGTGCTCTGCTGGGAACTGACGTGGATGGGTGCTGAGTCAGGCTTGAAAGCTTCCTGCGTGTCCGTGAGGCAGGTCGCCGTCAACCGGTTTGAGCTGAGAAGCGAGAAGACGCCGGACCTGGTGTTCGCCGTGATGCAGGTCATGTGAGACTCGACGCGACAGCTCCATTCTCGGCTCCCCGCAGCGACGCTGGTACGGTAGATGAGTCAAAGCCGTGGAGGTTCAGCGCTCCACCGCGCTCTGCATTGAACGTCAGGGCCTTCAAGCGGAGTCCCGGCATTCCTCGAACTTGGCTCTTGAGGATGCGACGGTTCACGATCGCGAACTGGAACTGTCGGGCCATCATCAGTCGTTCCGAGTCATACCCGAAAGATGCTATGTGGGACTACCCGAGAGAGACCCGTTTAGCTAAAACGGGATTTCCTTAACTTCTTGGCAGGAGATGGAAATGTCGACAACCCAGGCAGTCCCACAGGTGAAGGATACGGCGATCCAGGGCGAGCTGTACATGAGCTTCGAGCTCGGCGACAAGAAGTGGAAGGTGACGGTCAGCGACGGCTGTCGTGGCCCGAGCCGCTACAACGTGGACGCCGGCGACACTGCAGCGGTCGCCGATTGCATCCGCAAGGCTGGCGAGCGCTGCAAGCTCGAGCCGCAGGCCAAGGTGCACTCGTGCTACGAAGCAGGGCGCGACGGCTGGTGGCTGCACCGCTGGCTGATCGAGCAGGGAGTCGACAACATCGTGGTCGACTCCTCCAGCATCGAGGTGAACCGGCATGCCAGGCGGGCCAAGACCGACCGGATCGATGGCGACAAGCTGTTGGCGATGCTGCAGCGCCATCATCGCGGCGAGCGTGTGTGGTCGGTGGTGCACGAGCCCACGCCCGAGGACGAAGACGCACGCCGCATGCATCGCGAGCTCGCCCGGCTGACGAACGAGCGCACCGCCCACATGAACCGCATCGGCTCGCTGCTGGTGCTGCACAACCTGCGCCCGCACGTCATCATCGGCGGACGCGACTGGTCGCGCTGGTGGGACCGCCATTGCGAGCAGGTGCCGCCTGTCTTGCGCGCCGAGATCGAGCGCGAGAGCGCGCGGCTGACTCTGGTCAAGCAGCAGGTGAAGGCGATGGAGGCCGAGCGGCGCCAGGAACTGGCCGATGGCAAGCAGCCGCAGGTGGCGCAACTGGCGCAGCTGCGCGCCATCGGGCTCAAGGGCGCCTGGGTGTTAGTCAAGGAGCTGTTCGGCTGGCGGCGCTTCGCCAACCGACGCGAGCTCGCCGGCTGCCTGGGGTTGGCACCCACGCCGTATGCCAGCGGCGACAGCCAGATCGAGCAAGGCATCAGCAAGGCCGGCAACAAGCGAGCGCGCGCGTTGCTGGTCGAACTCGCCTGGGGCTGGCTGCGCCTGCAGCCCGACAGCGCGTTGACCCAGTGGTTCAACCGGCGCTTCGCTGGCGGGGGCAAGCGCATGCGCCGCGTGGGCATCGTCGCCTTGGCGAGAAGACTGGCGATCGCCCTGTGGCGCTATCTGCAGAACGGCGAGATTCCGGCCGGGGCGACGCTGAAGTGTGGCGCGACTATCTGGCT
>NZ_JAGGNV010000048.1:108878-124649 GCF_018614955.1 Variovorax paradoxus | reverse complement strand
TGCGCCCATGCTGGGCGCACCACAAAAAAACCCGCCGCAGCGGGTTTCTGGCGAAAGCCGAGTTTAGGGACTCAGGGCTTCTTGGCGGCATCGTGCTCGGCCGTGCCGGGCACCTTCTCGCCGACCTTCTTGCCCGCGGTGCGCATGCCGTCGGCCGTCTTGTGGCCTGCGGTCGACACGGCATCGCCGGTCTTCTTCACGACCTTCTTGGTGGCGGTGCCTGCCTTCTTGGCCGTGCGCTTGGTGGCGTCGACGGCGTCCTTGCCGGTTTCCTTGGCCTTCTCGGTCATGGTCGGCTCCTGCGTCGCCGGCGCGGGCTGGGGTGCGGGCTGGGTTTGCGCCACGGCCGACAGGCCGATGGACGCCAAGGCCAGGGCCAGCGCGGCAGGCAAGGTGCGGATGGACGATTTGTTCATGGGAAAGCTCCTTTGATGAGTTGGAGTGACGAACTTGCCACAGGCCAAGAACGAACACTCGAAGCCCGAGGATGACATCCGGATGGCGCCATGAACGCGCTTGCGCGAAAGTCGGGCACTTGGCCTACGCGTGCTGCGGCATGCCGGCCGACGCATCGATCAGCGATGACAGACGCGGCAGCGCCGAAACGGCATTTCGCGTGGTCGCCTGGGCCAGCGCATCGAGCGTGATGCCGCGCAGCCCGGCCACGACTTCGGCGATGCGCGGCAGCTCGCCCGGCTCGTTGCGACCCTGCGGCTCGCCCGCCGCACGCTGCGCTTCGGTGCGGTAGAGCCAATGCGGCTGGATGTCGGGCGCATCGGTCTCCATCACGATCGACGCGAGCGGCAGCGTCGCGGCAAGACGCCGCAGCTGCAATGCGCGCTCGAAAGTCACGGCGCCGCCGAAGCCCAGCTTGAGCCCGCAATCGATGCAGGCCTGCGCCTGCTGCGCGCTGCCGTTGAACGCATGCGCGATGCCCTGCCAGGTCTGGCCGGGCGCGACCTGCCGCAGGTGTTTCAAGACCTTGTCCACCGACCGGCGCACATGAATGATCACCGGCAGCCCGTGCTTGCGCGCGAGTTGCAACTGAGTGTGAAAGAAGCGCTCCTGCTTGTCGGGGTCCAGGCCCGGCACGAAAAAATCGAGCCCGATCTCGCCCACCGCCACCAGGCGCGGATCGTCGCGGCGCGCGGCAAGTTCCGCGTCGAGCAGCGCCAGGTGCTCGACCCGCGCCTCGGTGGTGCACATCGGGTGGATACCCAGCGCGTAGGCATCGTTCTGGACATGCGCGAGTTCGCGCACTGTTGCGAAGTTGGCGGCCGCCACCGCCGGAATCACGCACAGGGCGACATTCCGGGCCGCCGCGCGTGCCCGTATCGCGGCCATTTCGGTGCCGAATTCCGGTGCATCGAGGTGGCAATGGGTATCGATGAAGACGGCCATCGGCCAATGATGCCCGAACGCATGCACAGCCGGAGAAAGCGTGCTACCGTGCCTCTCTCACGCGTCGATTTTTTTGCCGGAGGTGCCCGATGCGCAGGCCTGCTTTCTATAGTCGCTCGCCCCGCGCGCCGCAGGATGCGGCCGAGTATCGAACGCCCGAGGCGTCCGACGAAGCCCCGGAGGGCGCGCAAGCCCCACCAGCGAAAGCCCCGGCCCCGCGCTGGCAGCCTGGACGCCGCAGCTTCGCGCTGCTGCTTGCGGTCTGCTTCGGCGCCTCGGGCACGGCGATTGCGCTGTGGCCGCAGCAGAACATCCGCCAATACACGCAGAAGGACATCGACGCCGCCGTGCTGCGCACGCTGCAGACCGCCACCCTGCCCTCGCCGGCCGCCAAGGCGGCCGAGATCATCCGTCCCTCGGTGGTGCGGGTGGTCGGCTACGGGCCCGAAAAGAAGACGCCGGAAGCCCAGACGCAGAAGCGCGGCAACAACGTCGCCAAGGGCAAACCGCCCGAGGCCGACGAACCTCCGGGCGAGGTGGAGCGCGGCGTCGGCACCGGCGTGGTGATCGTCGACAAGGGCATCATCCTCACCAACCTGCACGTGGTCGCCGGCGCCGAGAAGATCAGGGTTACTTTTGCCGACGGCCTCGAGGCGCCGGCGGTGATCACCGGCGTGCAGCCCGAGAACGACCTCGCGGTGCTGCAGGCGCAGAAGCTGCCCGACGACCTGATCCCGGCCACCATGCGCTCGACCGCCGACCTCCAGCCCGGCGACGAAGTGGCCGCCGTCGGCTTTCCCTTCGGCATCGGCCCTTCGGTTTCGGCCGGCGTGGTGTCGGGCCTCAAGCGCTCGTTCCGCTCGCCCGAGGGCAAGCAGGAGCTCGGCAATCTGATCCAGTTCGACGCCGCCGCCAACCCCGGCAATTCGGGCGGACCGCTCATCAACATGAACGGCGAAGTGCTCGGCATCGTGACCGCGATCCTCAACCCGACCCAGCAGCGCACCTTCATTGGCATCGGTTTTGCAGTGCCGATCGAGAACGCGGCCTCGGCCGCCGGCTCTCCGCCTTTCTGATGGTCTTTTCCGATCCCTCACCGAAAGCAGCAAGCATGAGCACAGAGAACGAACCGACCTCCGCCTCCGCCTCCACCGCCGAGCTAATGGAGCAGATCCTGTACCAGGTGAAGCGCGTCGTCGTCGGCCAGGACCGTTTTCTCGAGCGCGTGATGGTCGCGGTGCTGGCGGGCGGCCACCTGCTGGTCGAAGGCGTGCCCGGACTGGCCAAGACCCTGACCGTCAAGACGCTGGCCGATGCCGTGCGCGGCCAGTTCAAGCGCATCCAGTTCACGCCCGACCTGGTGCCGGCCGACCTGATCGGCACGCGCATCTACAACCAGAAGACCGGCGAGTTCAGCACCTCGCTCGGGCCCGTGTTCGCCAACCTCCTCCTGGCCGACGAGATCAACCGCGCCCCGGCCAAGGTGCAGAGCGCGCTGCTCGAAGTGATGCAGGAGCGCCAGGTCACGATCGCCGGCGTGTCGCACAAGGTGCCGCGCCCCTTTCTCGTGATGGCGACGCAGAACCCGATCGAGACCGAGGGCACCTACCCGCTGCCGGAGGCGCAGGTCGACCGCTTCATGATGAAGGTGCTGGTCGACTACCCGACCGACGAGGAAGAGTTCGTGATCGTCGAGCGCGTGATCGGCGCACCCGTCGAGGCCAGCCCGGTCGCGACCACCGACCAGCTCGCGGCGCTGCAGGCCGAGGCGCGGCGCGTCTATGTCGACCCTTCGCTGATCCAGTACGCGGTCAGGCTGGTGTCGGCCACGCGCACGCCCGAGCGGCACGGCTTGAAGGACATGCGGCGCTTCATCACCTTCGGCGCCAGCCCGCGCGCCAGCATCAACCTGACCGAAGGCGCGCGCGCCCTGGCGCTCCTGCGCGGCCGCAGCTACGCGCTGCCCGAGGACATGACGGCCCTGGTGCCCGACGTGCTGCGGCACCGCGTGACGCTGTCCTACGAAGGCCTCTCCGAAGGGTTCACGCCCGACGGCCTGATCGACAAGATCATGCGGGCCGTGCCCGCGCCAGCCAAGCCGCTCGAACATGAAAAGCTGGTGGCCTAGCCGGCGCGCGCGCGCCGCCAACGACGAACGACTCGCGGGCGAGGCCGCGGCGGGCTCCGCCGAGCACTTGCTGCGCCGGCTCGAATGGACGGTGATCCGCCGGCTCGACGGCCTGCTGCAGGGCGACTACCGCACGCTGATGCGCGGCACCGGCCTCGACCTGGCCGACCTGCGCGAGTACCAGCACCACGACGACGTGCGCCACATCGACTGGAACGTCACCGCGCGCCTGCAGACGCCGCATGTGCGCGTGTTCACCGAAGACCGCGAGATGGCCGCCTGGTTCATCCTCGACCTGAGCCGCTCGGTCGACTTCGGTTCCGGCCGCAAGGCCAAGCGCGAGATCTCGGCTGGCTTCGTCGGCGTCATCGCGCGCCTGCTCACGCGGCACGGCAATCGCGTCGGTGCGATGGTCTACGGCAACGACGTCGAGGCGGTGATCCCGCCGCGCAGCGGCCGGCGGCACGTGCTGCACCTGCTGCATGCCATGGAACGCCGCTCGGCCAAGAATGCACCGAACCAGAAGGGAATGACCCGGCTGGCCGATCTGCTCAAGTCGGCCGCAATACTGACGCCGCGCCGCTCGACCGTGTTCGTGGTGTCCGATTTCTTGAGCGAGCCCGGCTGGGAGCTCCCGCTCGCGCAGCTGGTGCGGCGCCACGAGGTGGTGGCGGTGCGGCTCTTCGATCCGCTCGAGCTCGAGCTGCCTGACCTCGGCCTGGTGCCGCTCACCGATGCCGAGACCGGCGAGCAGCTCTGGGTCGACACGCACGACGCGGGCTTTCGCAAGCGCTTCGCCCGCATCGCTGCGCAGCGCGAAACGACCTTGCGCGAGACGCTGGCCAAGGTCGGCGTCGACGCGCTCGAACTCTCGACCAACGACGATCTGGTGGAAGCCATCGTGCGCTTTGCCGACATGCGCAAGCGCCGCGTGCGCGCCGGGTCGTCCAACCCGAAGGCGGTGGCAGCATGAACTTCCTCTGGCCTCAATTCCTCTGGCTGTTGCTCGCGGCGCCGCTGCTGGTGCTGCTGTACTTCTGGCTCATGCGGCGCAAGAAGAAGCTGGCGCTGCGCTACGCCAGCCTCTCGATCGTGCGCGAGGCGATGGGCGTGCGCCAGAACGTGCGGCGCCACATCCCGCCCTTCCTGTTCCTGCTCGCGATGGTCGCGATGCTGATCGCCGCCGCGCGGCCGATGGCGGTGGTGGTGCTGCCCTCGAACCAGCAGACCATCATCCTGGCGATGGACGTGTCGGGCAGCATGCGCGCGGCCGACGTGCAGCCCAACCGCCTCGTGGCAGCGCAGGAAGCGGCCAAGAGCTTCCTGAAGGAACTGCCGCGCCATGTGAAGGTCGGCATCGTCGCCTTCGCGGGCAGCGCGAACGTCGCGCAGCTGCCGACCACCAACCGCGAAGACCTGGTCACGGCCATCGACTCCTTCCAGCTGCAGCGCGCGACGGCCACCGGCAACGCCATCGTCGTTTCGCTGGCCACCCTGTTCCCGGATGCGGGCATCGACGTCTCGAACTTCGGTCCCCAGAGCAGCCGCCAGCGCGGCGTGCCGCTCGAGCAGGCCGGCAAGGGGCCGCAGAAGGAATTCACGCCGGTGGCGCCCGGCTCCTACACCTCGGCCGCCATCATCATGCTGACCGACGGCCAGCGCACCACCGGCGTCGACCCCCTCGATGCCGCCAAGGTCGCGGCCGAGCGCGGCGTGCGCGTCTACACCGTGGGCATCGGCACGGTCGACGGCGAGACCATCGGCTTCGAAGGCTGGTCGATGCGCGTGCGCCTCGACGAGGAAACGCTCAAGGCGATCGCCAACAAGACGCAGGCCGAGTACTACTACGCGGGCACAGCGGCAGACCTCACCAAGGTCTACAACACGCTGAGCTCCAGGCTCACGGTCGAGAAGAAGGAGACCGAAATCTCGGCGCTGTTCGCGCTCGGCGCCGCCGTGCTGGCCCTGCTGTCCGCCGGCCTCTCGCTGCTGTGGTTCAACAGGATCCTGTAGCCCTGCACCCATCGATGTTCGATCTGACGGGAAAAGTCGCACTCGTCACCGGCGGCAACGGCGGTATCGGGCTCGGCATGGCCGAGGGGTTGGCGAAGGCCGGAGCGCGCGTGATCGTTGCGGCGCGCAATCCGCAGAAGTCGGCCGCCGCGGTCGAGACATTGAAGGCATCGGGCAGCGACAGCTTCGCCCTGGCGGCCGACGTGAGCGACGAGGCCTCGGTGCAGCAGCTCTTCGACCAGGTGGCCGAGCGCTGCGGCCGGCTCGACATCCTGGTCAACAACGCCGGCACCACGGTGCGCAAGCCGGCCGACCAACTCGCGCTCGCCGAATGGCACATGGTGATGGACACCAATCTCACCAGCGCCTTCCTGTGCTGCCGCGCGGCCCATCCGCACCTCAAGGCGGCCGGCGGCGGCAAGATCATCAACATCGGTTCGATGATGTCGCTCTTCGGCGCGCCCTATGCGCCGGCCTACGGCGCGAGCAAGGGCGGCATCGTGCAGCTGAGCCGCGCGCTGGCTGCCTCCTGGGCGCCGGACAGGATCCAGGTCAATGCCGTGCTGCCGGGCTGGATCCGCACCGAGCTGACCGACGGCGCGCGTGCGCAGGTGCAAGGCCTCGAGGAGCGCGTCAACGCGCGCACACCCGCCGGGCGCTGGGGCCGGCCGGAGGACCTGGCCGGCATCGCGGTCTTTCTCGCGAGCAATGCTTCCGACTTCGTGACGGGCGCGGCGATCCCCGTCGACGGCGGCTACTCGATCGCAGCCTGAGGCGGCGGCGCCCCGCGCCCTCGCGCACGGGGCGGGTCATTCCATGCGAACTGTTTCGGCGACGTCGTCCGCGCAAGCGGGTTCCAGTTCCGCGTCCATCCTCGCCACGGCCTGGTGCATCAGGCCGCGCAGCCAGACCAGCCCCGGATCCTGCGTGCGGTACTTGTGCCATTGCATCGTCTGCTTCATCGCCGGCATCGGCACCGGCACCGGCAGCAGCCGCAGCGGCAGGGACTTCCGGGCCAACCAGGCGAGCCGTGCGTGCAGCGTGGCGATGCGGTCGGTGCCCACGACCAGATAGGGCACCGCGGCGAAGCTGTAGGTGGTGACTTCGATGCGCCGCACCCCGGGGTAGCGCCGCTTCAGCCATCCCGCGAGCGTGGGCTGGTCCATGCCGGAGGGCTGCATCACGACGTGGCCGGCCGCAGCGTACTGCTCCGCGGTCAGCTTGTCGGCATGCCCGAAGCGGCCGCCGCTCCAGACCAGGCAGACGAACTGCTCCTCGAACAGGATGTCGAAGGGATGAGGCTCGGGCGTGCGGTATTCCAGCGGCAGGATGAGCAGGTCGGCCTCGCCGCTCTCCAGCTCCCGGTGCGGCGGCTGCAGCAGCGGCAGCAGATCGAAGCACACGGCGCGCGACTGAGCGCTCGCCAGCGCGAGCACCTGCGGCATCAGGACCATTGAGGTGTAGTCGGAGACGATCAGGCGAAAGCAGCGCTGCGATTCGGCGGGATCGAAGCCCGGCTGGGCCAGGATCGCGGAATCCACCCGCACCAGCACGTCGCGCACGGCCTCCTTCAGCGTCTCGGCGCGCGGGGTCAGCTCCAGCTTGCGGCCGACCTGCACCAGCAACTCGTCGTCGAAATAGGCCCGCAGGCGTGCCAGCGCATTGCTCGTTGCCGACTGGCTCAGGTGCAGGCGTTCTCCCGCCCTGCTGATGCTGCGCTCCGTGAGCAGCGCATCCAGGGCCACCAGCAGATTCAAGTCGAGCTTGTTGAACCGCATGCGGGCCTCGCCCTTCGAAATCCCTGCCTGCCTCCCGAGCTATTCGCGGCATCGATGCAGCGCATGGACGCAAACCATTTTACGGAGGGGTCCGACGCCCATAACCTCTGTCAAACCCTCGAATCCCCGTGTCAGGAGACAAGACCCATGGCCAGACGCCAGGAAGTTGCAGCCCATGTCCATTGAGTTGGCCTACGAGGCCGTGGGCGACGGTCCTCCGGTGGTGATCCTGCATGGGCTCTTCGGCGCGGGGCGCAACTGGGCCGGGATCGCTCGGGCGCTCGGCGACAGGCACAGGGTCTACCTGCCCGATGCGCGCAATCACGGCGCGTCGCCCCGGGGCCAGACCATGTCGTACACCGAGATGGCGCAGGACGTGCTGGCGCTCATCGAGCGCGAGCAGTTGCAGCGGCCGCTGCTGATCGGCCACAGCATGGGCGGCAAGACCGCCATGACCCTGGCCCTCGAGCATCCGCAGGCCATCTCCGGCGTGGCGGTGATCGACATCGCACCCGAGCGCTACAGCGACCAGTTCTCGCCCTACATGATGGCCATGCGCGGCCTCGACGCGGCCGCCGCGACCGGCCGCAACGAGGCCCGGCAGGCGCTGGCGCAGGGCCAGGAAGGCGACACGCCGGTGCTCGACTTCCTGATGCAGAACCTGCGGCGCCACGACGAGCGCTTCGACTGGCGGCTCAACCTGCTGGCGGTGGCCATGTGCATGCAGGAGCTGTGCGGATTTCCCCAGCGGTTCCGGCACCGGCACTACGAAGGGCCGGCGCTGTTCCTCGCCGGGACCGAGTCGTCCTATGTGCAAGCCGAGTCGCACGCCGGCATCGCGCGCCTGTTTCCCCGTGCGCACCTGGAACACATCGACGACGCCGGCCATTGGGTGCATGCCGACCAGCCTGGGGCGCTGCTGCGCGTCTTGCGGCGCTGGCTGCATCGGCATGAAGCCGGCACGCCGCGCGCAGCAGCTCCGCAGGCAGCGCTGGCGGCGCGCTGATCCGACTCCAAAGAACGCAACTTGGTCTTCCCACCATGTTCGACGCTCCGCGCGATGCCGCGCTCGACGGCCCCAGCGCTCCCCCACCGATTCAGGCAGGAGCGGCCCAGCGCGACCTCGCACAGGCCTGCCTCGACAATGCGCTCGCCCTGATCGAGTCCGTTCTCAATGACCGCGAAGGCGAGAACACCCCGGCCGACGAGCGTGCCGCCGTCCGCGTCTGCGTCACTTCGGCGCATGTCCTGCTCGGCGCGGCCCGGCAATTGATGGCCGAACCGCTCCACCTCCTGGCGCCGAAGGAGCGCGGGCAGCGGCTGAAGGCACTGGTCGAAGAAGCCAAGACGGGAGGCCGTGCGGCCTACAGGGCAGCGCTGATGCTGACGGGACACGAGTGACGGCAGGAACGTGATGAATGCCGCGACTGCGTGGGTAAACCCTGACTCGGCGGCATCGACGGCTCGTTTCAAATAGTTATTCAACTTAACTATCGAAAAAGGGCCTCGTTCATGCAGCGTAGAAGTTTTGTCGCCTCCACTGCGGTATTCGCCACAGGTCTGACGCATCTGTCGTCCGCACAGGCGGAAACAGGGGTCAGCGACAGCGAAATCCTGCTCGGCAGCAGCGCGGTGCTGAGCGGCCCGCTCGGCTCGCAGATCAAGGTCGTGCACAACGGCGCGGGACTGGCCTTCGATGCGGTCAACGAGCAAGGCGGCGTGGGCGGACGCAAGATCAAGCTGGTGTCGCTGGACGACGAACTGAAGCCCGAGAAGGCGGTGGAAAACTACGGCAAGCTCTTGAACGACCATCGCGTGTTCGCCTTCTTCGGCTGCGTCGGCTCGGGCACCACGGCCGCCGCGGCCAAGCTGCTGCAGCAAAGCGGCGCGCCCAGCGTGGGCGGCTACGGCGTGGGCGACACGGCGCGCGAACGCGTTGCCGGCTCCGCCTACTTCGTGCGCGCCAGCAATGCGCGCGAAGCACAGGCCCTGGTCGAGCACCTGACGACCGTCGGCGTGAACAAGATGGCGATCGCCCATCTCGACAACCCGGGCGGCGCCGAAGCGGTCAAGCTCATCGAGGCCGCCATGGCCACCCACAAGCTCACGCCGACGGCGGTGGTTTCGGTGAAGGGGGACGGCTCGACCTCCGCCGCCGCCGGCAAGACATTGGCCGACAGCCAGCCGCAGGCGGTCCTGATGTACCTGGCCGGCACGGTGGCCGGCGAGGTGATCAAGGCGACTTACGGCGCCGGCAGCAAACCGATGTTCTATGGCATGTCGGTCGTCCCGGGCGAGGTCACGGCCAAGGTGGTGAACCTGCAGGCGGGCGGGCTGGCCATCTCGCAGGTCATGCCTTATCCATGGGGCGAGGTCGAGACCGTCACGCGCGACTACCGACGCCTGGCGGAGCGTGCGCAGGTGCCGGTGGGCTACGGCAGCTTCGAGGGCTACCTGAACGGGCTGGTGATGATCGAGGCGCTCAAGCGTACCGGCCGCGACCTGACGCGTGCGCGCCTGCACGCGGCGCTGCGCGCTTTCAAGCTGCGGCTGGCCGGCATGGACATCGATTTCACGGCAGGCAGCAGCACCGGGTCGAAGTTCATCGAAATGGTTCGCGTCACGCCCGAAGGCCGCTTCGTGCGCTGACCCGGGCGCTCCTTCTCAACCGGTTCTCAGACCGCCCGCGTCAGCATTCGCCCCGCCCGCGCCCGGACCTCGGGTTCTTGTTCGCCGCCGCGGAAGGCGCAGGCACCGTTGACGAACACGCGCTCGATGCCCACGCTGGCGCTCTTCGGCCGGTCGTAGGTGGCGGTGTCGGCGATGGTGCGCGGATCAAACACCACCACGTCGGCCATCGCGCCCACGCGCAGCAGGCCGCGGTCGGCGATGCGCAGGTTGCGCGCGGTCATGCCGGTCATCTTGTGGACTGCCTGTTCGAGCGTGAACAGCTGGCGCTCGCGCCAGTAGCGCGCGAACACGCGCGGGAAGGCGCCCCACAGGCGCGGATGCGGATGGCGGTCATGCGGCAGGCCGTCGCTGCCGATCATGGTGCGCGGATGGGCGATCACGCGCTCCACGTCCTCCTCCTTCATCTGGAAGTAGCAGGCGCCGCCGGGCTGCAGGCGGCGGCAGGCTTCCTTCTGGTCCACGCCCCATTCGCGCGCGACGTCGGCCAGCATGCGGCCCGTCACCTCGGGATGCGGGTCGGACCAGGTCAGCAGGATGTCGATCATGCCGTCCACCAGGTCTTCGCGCAGCACGGTGGAGCCGGCCACATAGGGGTAGACGTCGAGCGCGATGTCCTGCCGCTTGGCGAGCGCGTCGACCAGCGGCAGGGTTTCGAGCGTGCGGCCCCAGTTGGCGGGGCCGGCGCACTTGTGGTGCGAGATCACGAGCGGCGCGCCGGCGCTGAAGGCGGTGTCGCCGGCTTCGTGCATGGCCTCGATGATGGTTTCCATCTCGCTGCGCAGGTGCGTGGCATAGACGCCGCCGTGGCGCGCGACGATGCGCGCGAGCGCCGTCACTTCCTCGGCCGGCGCCGCGAAGGCCTGCTCGTAGAAGAGGCCCGAGGAGAGGCCGTGCGCGCCGTCGAGCATGCAGGCTTCGAGCAGCTGGCCCATGCGCGTGCGCTCGTCCTCGGTGGCGGCACGGTCGAGCGCATCCATGGTCGCGAAGCGCAGGGTGGTGTGGCCGATCAGCGCGGCGACGTTGAGCGCCGGCTGCGCCGCCTCGACCGCGGCGCGGTAGTCGGCCATCGTGGCATGGCGGAAGGAATCGATGCCCAGCAGCGTCAGCGGCGGCTGGGCTTGCGGCGTGCGGTAGGGCGCGAGCGAGATGCCGCAGTTGCCGGTGACCACCGTCGTGATTCCTTGCGAGATCTTCGGCAGGCACAGCGGATCGCGCAGCACGATCGCGTCGTCGTGCGTGTGGACGTCGATGAAGCCGGGCGCGATCACCTTGCCGCGGCAGTCGACGGTTTCAAGATCGGCCGCGCCGATGGCCTTGGGCAGGCGCTGGCGCAGGCCTTCGCCCATGGCCACGATGCGGTCGCCGGCCAGCAGCACATCGCCGGGCCAGCTCGGGCCGCCGGAGCCGTCGACGACCAGGCCACCTTCGAGCAAGAAGATTGCTTGTTCAGCCATGCTTCACTCCTCCGCCATCCCAGCTCTGCAGCGGATGCGTGCTGGCATCGATGCCGTGGCGCTGGAAGGCTTCGCGTGCGCGCTGCAGGCGCTGCACCGCGGGCTCGCCGCGGCGCTGCGCGACCAGCACGGTCAGGATCTCGATCACCGTCAGGTGCGTGAGGTAGGCATCGATGCCCACGTGCATCACCGCATCGTCGGGCACCGACAGGCCCAGCAGGAAATCGGCCCTGGCGGCGAGTGCCGTGCCGGGCCGCGTGAGCGCGACCACCTTGGCGCCCTGCCCGCGCGCGATGTCCACCGCATCGAGCAATGAGGGCATGCCGCCCACGTGCGAGATCGCGATCACCACGCCGCCGGGGCGCTGGGCCGCTCCCGCCACCTGCTGCAGGTGGTAGTCGGACCAGGCGTTGGCCGAGAGGCCGAGGCGGAACAGCCGCGCCTGCAGGTCGTTGGCCATGAACCACGAGGTGGCGCCGGCGCCGTAGAGGTCCACATGCGGCGCCGCCGCGATCGCGGCCACCGCGCCGTCGAGCACGTCCATGTCGAGCTGGCTGCGCACGCCCGAGACCGAGGCCGCGGCGCTGCGCGCGATCTTGCCGACCACCTCGTCGGCCGCGTCCTCGATGTTCACGCGCCGGTGCAGCGGCGAGCCGCCGAGGGCCAGCTCCTGGGCCAGCGCGAGCTTGAACTCGCGCAGGCCGGCGAAGCCGAGGTCGCGGCAGGTGCGCATGATGGTCGGCACCGAGCTGCGCGAGCGCTCGGCGAGCGTCTCGAAGCTTTCCTCGAGCGCACGGTCGGGGTCTTCGAGGATCAGGTCGAGGATGGCGCGCCGCGTGGCCGAGGCGCCGTCGCGGCTTTGGGCCATCTTCTGGAGCAGGGAGGATGTCATCGCGCTCGCCATCAGAAATGCATGGCTACCGCGTTGCTGATGCGGTAGTCCTCCTCGACCACCGGCATCCAGTGCCACTTGTCGAAGGTGGTGCAGGGGTGCGAGATGCCGAGGCCGACGCGCTCGCCGACCACGGGCGCCTGCGGTTCCTCGGCGTCGTCCCAGCGCAGGTAGGCGTGCTGGTCGTTCAGCGCCGTGATCTTCCAGCCCGGCGGCACCGCGGTAGGCGCGAGGCTGCCGCGCGCGGCGCGTGCGATCGGCACCGGCATCGAGAGGTCGAAGGAGATGTCGCGCTTGCCCACCGCGAGGATCGCGAGCTTGGGCTCGGGGCGCGACTGCACCGTGGCCCACACTTCCATCGCGGGGCGCAGGCTCTCGCCGCAATCGCATCCCAGGCGCTGGTCCACCGCGCTCAGCATGCGCTGGTAGAAGCCGTGGTCGTGCGTGACGTAGCAGCCCGAGCGCAGCAGGCCGCGCACCGGGCTCTTGAGCGCCGGCTTCAGGCGGCCGGCCACCAGGTCGAAGATCGCCGAACCGCCGGCCGAGACCAGCACCTCGTCGGTGTCGAACAGACCGTTGACGTCGCAATGGCGGGCGACCGCCTCGACGCGGTCCATCAGCGCATTCGCATAGGCCGCATCGGGCCCGCTCTCGCCGGTGGCGCCCTGCCCTTCGTAGCACTCGATGCCGGCCAGCTTGACGGCCGCGCTCTCGTGCAGGCGGATCGCGAGGGCGATCGCCTCCTCGTGCGTGCGGCAACCGGTGCGCGCACCGTCGACGCCGATCTCGAGCATCGCCTCGAAAGGCAGGTGCTCGGGATGGCGCCCTGCCCAGTCCTCGATCAGCGCGAGCTGGGCCAGCGAATCGACCAGGAACACGACACGCAGGTCGATGTGCGCGTGCAGCATCAGCTGGATGCCGGCCAGGTCTTCGTCATTCACCACCTGGTTGGCGATCAGCGTGCGCCGCGCGCCGGCGGCCACGCCGACGGCAAGCTGCGTCACCGTCGCGAAAGTGAGGCCCCAGGCGCCGGCGTCGAGCTGGCGCTGGAAGAGCTGCGGCGACATGGTGGTCTTGCCGTGCGGTGCGAGGTCGATGCCCCACTGGCGCACGCGCGCCTGCATCCATTGGAGGTTGTGTTCCAGCGCCTCGCGCTTGAGCACGGCCAGCGGCAGCGGCAGGTCGCCGGCCAGCACGTGCCAGCCGGCCTGGCCGATCTCGCTGCGGCGCTTCGGCGGCTGGGTGCGCGGATAGCCCTTGAAGCCGGTGTCGAGCAGCGGGTCCATGAAGTCGTCGTGTTCGGTGGTCATTGGGAAATCAGCTCCTTGCGGATGCAGGCGGAAAAATGACCCGGTGCGAGTTCGGAAAGCGGCGGCACGGTCTGGGCACAGGCCGGGATGGCATGCGGGCAGCGCGTGCGGAAGACGCAGCCGGACGGCGGCGACATCGGACTCGGGATGTCGCCCTTGAGCGCGACGTGTTCGTTCGGCAGCAGCGGATCGGGCTTCGGGCTCGCGGCCAGCAGGGCCCGCGTGTAGGGATGCTGAGGGCGCTCGAAGAGTTCGCTGGTGGTCGCCACTTCCATCACCTTGCCGAGGTAGAGCACGACCACGCGGTCGCACAGGTATTCCACCACGTCCAGGTCGTGCGAGATGAATAGCATCGTGAGCGACAGGCGCTCTCGCAGGTCGGCCAGGAGGTTGATCACCTGCGACTGGATCGACACGTCCAGCGCCGACAGCGGCTCGTCGGCGACGATGAACTCGGGCTCCACCGCGAGCGCGCGCGCCACGCCGATGCGCTGCCGCTGGCCGCCCGAGAACTCGTGCGGAAAGCGGCTGGCATGCTCGGGCCTGAGGCCCACGGTTTCGAGCAGCTCGGCGATGCGCCTGTCGCGTGCAGCGGCGCCCTTGTGCAGCCCGTGCGTGGCCAGCGCCTCGCCGAGGATGGCGCTGATGCGCATCTTCGGGTTGAGGCTCGCATACGGGTCCTGGAAGATGATCTGCAGCTTGCTGCGCAGCTTTCGCAGCGGCCCGGAAGAAAGCTTGCCGATGTCGTCGCCGCGGTAGAGCACCTCGCCCTCGGTGCGCTCGACCAGGCGCAGCAGCGTGCGGCCGATGGTGCTCTTGCCGGAGCCCGATTCGCCGACCAGGCCCAGCGTCTCGCCGGCGCGGATGGCGAAAGACACGTCGTCGACTGCGCGCACCGGGCGTTCGCCGGTGCCGAAGTATTTCTTGAGGCCTCGGACCTCGATCAATGGAGCGTTCATGCGGCCCTCGCCAAGGTGTGCATCGCAGGCACGCGGATGCAGCGCGCCTGGCGGTCCGGGTGGGTTTCGACGAGCGGCGGGATGGCCTGCCTGCAGGCCTCCACCGCATGGTCGCAGCGCGGCTCGAAGGCACAGCCCGGCGGCGGCGCCAGCGGGCTCGACATCTGGCCGCGGATCGCGAACAGGCGCTTGGGCTTGGCCCCTCCGCACAGGTGCGCCTTGCCCGGCAGGCAGGCCAGCAGGCCTTGCGTGTACGGATGCTCGGGCGATGCGAACAGCGGCCGCACCGGCGCGCTCTCGACCACGCGGCCCGCATACATCACGACCACGTCGTCCGCATGGTGCGCGACCACGCCGAGGTTGTGGGTGATGAAGAGGATGCTCATGCCGGTCTCGGCCTGCAGCCGGCGCATGAGCTCGAGGATCTGCGCCTGGATCGTGACGTCGAGCGCGGTGGTGGGCTCGTCGGCGATCAAGAGCGTCGGATCGCAGGCCATCGCCAGCGCGATCATCACGCGCTGGCGCATGCCGCCCGAGAGCTGGTGCGGATATTCGTGCAGACGCCGCGCCGCGGCCGGGATCTCCACCAGCTCCAGCATGCGCAGCGCATGCGCGAGCGCGGCCTTGCGGTCCAGCCCTTTGTGCAGGCGCACGCTCTCGGCGATCTGCTCGCCGATGGTGAAGACCGGATTGAGGCTGGTCATCGGCTCCTGGAAGATCATCGCGAGCTGATTGCCGCGCAGCGAGCGCATCTCGCGCTCCGCCAGGCTCAGCAGGTCGACAGTGTTGCCTTCGCGCGTGACGAAGGCGGTGCTGCCGTCGACCTGCGCATTCGCCGTTTTCGGCAGCAGGCGCATCAGCGTGAGGCTGGTGACCGACTTGCCGGAGCCGGACTCGCCGACGATGGCGGTGGTCTTGCCGGGCAGGATCGAAAAGCTCACATCGGCCACCGAGCGGACGAGGCCGTCTTCGGTGGGAAAGCTGGTGCTCAGGTTCTTGACCGTGAGGCGGGGGGTAGTTGTCATATCAATTGCTTCGCCGCGCGATCGCGCTCGAGGTTCGGCCGTCCGGGGTGCGTGCCGAGGACACGGGGTATCCCCCTCCGCGAATGTCCCCCGGCTTCGCCTCCTCCTTTATTTCGCTGC
>NZ_JAGGNV010000048.1:0-108828 GCF_018614955.1 Variovorax paradoxus | reverse complement strand
GCAGCGAAATAAAGGAGGAGGCCTGCGGCCCTAGGCCGCGCCGGGGGACATTCGCGGAGCAGAGCACGCCGTCGGCGTGATCCCGCCCAAGGGAAGACGATTTCATCCTATGCCGCCTTCTTGAGCTTGGGATCGAGCAAGTCGCGCACGCCATCGCCCAGCAATTGCAACGAGAGCGCCGTGAAGATGATGGCGAGCCCCGGGAACAGCACGACCCAGAAGGCCCGGTCCGCATACTGCTGGCTGCCCGCGACCATGGTGCCCCAGGTCGGGATCTCGGGCGGCACGCCGACGCCGAGGAAGGAAAGGCCGGCCTCGGCCAGGATGGCGTAGGCGAAGATGAAGGACACCTGCACCAGGATCGGCGACATCAGGTTGGGCAGGATGTGGCGCCACAGGATGCGCGAAGTGCGCACGCCGAGAGCGCGCACGGCTTCGACGAAGAGCAGCTCGCGCGCCACCAGCGTGGAGGCGCGCACCACGCGCGCCACGCGCGGCGTATAGACCAGCACCAGCGCCAGCACCACGTTGCCCAGCGAGGCGCCGAGGATCGCGACCAGCGCGATCGCGAGCAGGATGTCGGGGAAGGACATCATCGCGTCGACCACGCGCATCAGCGGCGCATCGAGCCGGCGGAAGAAGCCGGCCACCAGGCCGAGGAGGGTGCCCGCGATCACCGAGCCGAGCGCCGTCAGCGCCGCGATCGCGAGCGAATAGCGCGCGCCGTGGACGATGCGCGAATACATGTCGCGGCCCAGCTCGTCGGTGCCCATCAGGTGCTGGGCGCTCGGCGGCTTGAGGCGGTCGAGCACGGCCGTGTCATTGGGGTCCGCCGAAGCGAACCAGGGCGCGCCGAGCGCGAGCACCGCGATCACCAGCAGCACCAGGGCCGACACCATCACGATGCGGCGATGCATCAGCTGGCGGAGCATTCTTGGAAGTCGCATGTCAAACCTTCACCCGCGGATCAACGACGGCGTACAGCAGGTCGATCGAGAAATTGATGAGCACGTAGATCGCCGCGATCACGAGCAGCGCGCCCTGGATCACCGGATAGTCGCGCCTGAGCACCGCATTCACCACCAGGTTGCCGACGCCGGGCAGGCCGAACACCGTTTCTGTCACGACCGCACCGCCGATCATCAGCGCGATGGTGAGCCCCAGCACGGTGACGATCGGCACCAGCGCATTGCGCAGCGCATGCTTGAGCACCACCGTGCTTTCCGCCAGGCCCTTGGAACGTGCGGTGCGCACATAGTCCTCGCCCAGCACGTCGAGCATCGAGGCGCGCGTGAAGCGGATGATCAGCGCCGAGTTCAAGAGCCCCAGCACCGCGGCCGGCAGAATCAGCGCATGCAGGCGCTCGGCCAGCGGCGCTCCGGGCGCGCCGTAGCCCGAAACCGGAAACCAGCCGAGCGAGACCGCGAAGAGCTGGATCAGCACGATGCCGAGCCAGAAGCTCGGAATGCTGGCGCCCAGCATCGCGATGCCGGTGAACACCTGATCGACCACGCGCCCGCGGAACACCGCCGAGACGATGCCGCAGGGCAGCCCGATCAGCGCCGCGATCCCGACCGCCATCAGCGCCAGCAGCGTGGTCGGCTCCGCCCGCTCCATCAGCGCCTGCGTGACCGGACGCTGCAGGAAGATCGATTGGCCGAGATTGCCTTGCAGCACTTCGCGCAGCCAGTAGCCGAACTGCACCGGCAGCGGCTTGTCGAGGCCGTAATCCTTCTGCACGCGTGCGATGTCGGCGGCGGTGGCCTGGTCGCCCAGCAGCACCGAGACCGGGTCGCCCGAAGCGGCGCGCGTGAGAATGAAGACCAGCACCGCCACGATGGCGAGCACGACCAGCATGCCCGCGAGGCGGGAGGAGAGATAGCGGACCATTCAGTTCTCCGACCGTTCGCCCTGAGCTTGTCGAAGGGCTTGCACGTGCGACGACGGCTTCGACAAGCTCAGCCCGAACGGGGTGGGCTTACTTGATTTTTGCGTTCCAGAAGAAGGGCCACGTGGCCGGCTGGTAGTTGTCCAGCGCCGGGCTCTTCGCCGACAGGCCGTTGAACTTGCCGACGTTCACGTACGGCACCTCGTCGTAGACCACCTGCTGCACCTTGCCCCACAGCGCGCCGCGCTTGGCCGGGTCGCTCTCGACATTGAAGGCGGAAAGCGCCGCCTTCTTGGCGGGCGAATCCCACCAGCCCGGCGCGCCGTCGCCGAGCTGCGGGGGCGAGAGCATCGGCTCGGGGAACTGGCCGGAGTGCGTGACGTAGATGTCCCACAGCTTCGGGTCGTTGCGGCGCTGCACCAGCGTGGCCCAGTCGACCACGTTGAGCTCGACCTTGAAGCCGGCGCGCTTGAGCTGCTCGGCCATCAGGAGCGCCATGTTGTAGTGGAAGTCGTACTGGCGGCTGGTCAGCACGCGAATCGGCTCGCCCTTGTAGCCGGCCTTGACCGCGGCCTCCTTGGCCTTGGGCGCATTGCGCTGGTTGTAGAGGTCGGTGCCGCCCGTGGCGTAGAAAGGCGAGCCCTTGGGGAAGTGGTTGCCTTCGGCGACGAAGAAGCGCGTGTCGCCGAAGCCGGCCGCGAGCATCTCGCCCTCGCCCAGCGCGACCTGGATCGCCTGGCGCACAGGCTGGCTGGCGGCCACGCCGTCCTTGGTGTTGAACACCAGGTAGGGAAAGCCGAAGGACGGCGTCATGATCGGCAGCGTCTTCCCGCTGGCCTTCTCGAGCCGCGCCAGGGCTTCCACCGGCAGCAGGTCGGCATAGTCGTACTGGCCGGCCAGCGCGCCCTCGACGCGCGTGTTGGCATTGGGCACCGGCACGAAGCGCAGCTCCTCGATGGCGGCCTCGCGCTTGCCGCCGTAGCCGCTCGCCGGTTCCTTGCGCGCGCTGTACTTGTCGAAGCGGGTGAGCAGCACGTACTGGTCGGGCCGGCGCTCCTTGAACTTGTAGGGGCCGGTGCCGACGAATTCCTTCAGCGGCTGCGCGATCGAGTCCTTGGCCATGATCGCGGCCATGCCGCTCGGCAGCGCCAGCTGGGCGAGCAGCGGCGCATACGGCGCCTTGAGCACCAGCTCGACGCCGAGCGCGCCCTTCGCCTTGAGGCTCTCGAGCTCCTTGCCCACCGCCTTGCCGCGCGGCGACTGCTCGATCCAGCGCTGCAGGCTCGCCACCACGTCTTCGGCGTTGAGCTCGCGGCCGTTGTGCAGCATCACGCCCTTGCGCAGGGTGATGGCGTAGGTCTTGCCGTCGGCCGAGATCTTCGGCATGGCTTCGGCCAGCATCGGCACCACGTTCCACTTCGCATCGAAAGTGTAGAGCGGCTCATAGACGTGCTGCATGATCGTGCCGACCAGGTCGGCGGTGGAGGCCATCGGGTCCAGCGTCTGCGGCTCGGCCACCATGGCAAGGGTCGCGAAATTGCGCGGGCCCTGGGCCTGGGCCGGCGCCACCGCGCACAGCAAGCTGACGAGGAACGCGCCGAACAGGCTGCGCTTCGAGAAGGCGGGCATGGGCATCTGAAAACTCCTTCGTGGGTCGAGTGATCTGAAAAATACTTTCTCTTCGGCCGGACTTTGAAGCATCAAACATGCCAAATCACGGGTGTAAACCCTATGTTTCATGATTTTTACTGAAATAGAATTTCAAATCACCCTCAACCCAGGAGCTTTTCATGCCGCTCGAATACCTCGGTGCCTCCCCCAAGGCCTCGGACAACCAGGTCCGCCCCTTTTCCCCCGCTGTGCGTGCGGGCGACTTCATCTACGTGTCGGGGCAGGTGCCTGCCGATGCGAACGGCGAGATCGTGGTCGGCGGCATCGAGGCGCAGACCCGGCAGGTCATGGAGAACCTCAAGTCGGTGCTCGCGCTGGCCGGCGCGACGCTCGACGACGTCTGCAAGACCACCGTGTGGCTGCAGGATGCGCGCGATTTCGGTGCCTTCAATCGCGTCTACATGGGCTATTTCGGTGCCGGCCGTCCCGCGCGCTCGACCACCGAGGCGCGGCTGATGGTCGACGCCAAGGTCGAGATCGACGTGGTGGCCTACAAGCCGAAATAAGCCTGCAGCTGCGCGCCTAGGCCCGCAGCTCGCTCTTGCGCTGGATGATGCGCGACACCAGGCCGTACTCGATCGCCTCCTCGGCGGACAGCCAGCGATCGCGTTCGATGTCGGCGAGCACGGCATCCAGCGGCTTGCCGGTTTCGCGCGCGATCGCCTGCGCAACGCGCTGCCGCGCGCGCAGGATCTCGCGCGCGTGGATGGCGATGTCGCTGGCCGGCCCGCCGGCGCCGCCGCTCGGCTGGTGGATGAGAAAGCGCGTGTTGGGCAGGCAGAAGCGCCGCTCGCGCGGCACCGCGAGGTAGAGATGGGTGGCGGCGCTGCCGACCCAGCCGGCGCCGATCATGTTCACCGGCGCGGCAATGAAGCGCACGATGTCGTGGATGGCATCGCCCGACTCCAGGTGCCCGCCCGGCGAACTCACCAGGATGTCGATGGGGTCGGCGCTGTCGGCGTCCAGGGCGATGAGCCGGCGCACCACGTCGGCGGCCGACTGGTCGGTGATGGCGCCGAAGATCAGCAACGTGCGCGATTTGAAGGCCTTCTCTTCCAGGTAGGAGCTGCGCTGCTCGAGCATGGCGGAAGGCGGGAAGTCCGGGGTTTCCATGGGTCTCCTTGCGCTGTCTACGAAGCCCCAGTGTGGTGACCGCGCCCGGCTTTGGCAAGCCGCCGCAGCTCAGCCCGTGAGACGGCCCGCAGTGAGCCGCAGCACCCGGTCGCAGCGCTTGGCCAGGCTCTCGTCGTGCGTGACCACGACGAAGGCCGTGCGGCGCTCGTGCGCCAGTTGCAGCATCAGCGCGAACACGCTGTCGGCCGTGTTGCGGTCGAGGTTGCCGGTGGGCTCATCGGCCAGCACGCAGTCGGGCTGGGTCACCAGTGCGCGCGCGATGGCGACGCGCTGGCGCTCGCCGCCCGACAGCTCGGCTGGCCGGTGATGGACACGTTCGGCCAGGCCCACCGCAGCCAGCATCAGGCTCGCGGCCCGCGTCGCCGCTTGCGGCTCGGTGCGGCGAATCTTCAGCGGCATCGCGACGTTGTCGAGCGCACTGAACTCCGGCAGCAGGTGATGGAACTGGTAGACGAAGCCCAGGTGCGCGTTGCGCAGCCGGCCCTGCTCGGCCGCATCGACATGCGCGATGTTCTTGCCGTGCAGTTCCACGCTGCCGGCCGTGGGCGCGTCGAGTCCGCCCATCAGGTGCAGCAGCGTGCTCTTGCCCGAGCCCGAGGCGCCGACGATGGCGAGCGTTTCGCCGGCGCGCACGTCGAGGTCGACGCCGTGCAGCACGGTGAGATCGATGCGGCCTTCGTGGAAGCGCTTGGTGAGGCCTCTGACTTGCAGGACGACGCCATCGGCGCCGGGCCGCCCCAAGCCGATGGCAGCCCCCTCGGGGGGCAGCGAGGACACGTCAGTGCCGGAAGCCCTCTTATTCATAGCGCAGTGCCTCCGCCGGGTTGACGCGGCTGGCGCGCCAGCTCGGGTACAGCGTGGCGACGAAGGACAGCGCGAGCGAGATCAGCGCGATCGGCATGATGTCGCCGCGCTGCGGATCGCTCGGCATCTTGCTGATGAGGTAGATGTCCTGCGGCAGGAAGCGCGCGTTGAAGAGCCGCTCCAGCGCCGGCACGATGACGTCGATGTTGTAGGCGATGCCCAGGCCCAGCAGCAGCCCGCCGAGCGTGCCGATCACGCCCACCATCGCGCCCTGCACGACGAAGATGCCCATGATGCTGCGCGGGCTCGAGCCCAGCGTGCGCAGGATCGCGATGTCGGCACGCTTGTCGGTTACCGTCATCACCAAGGTCGAGACCAGGTTGAAGGCCGCGACCGCGACGATCAGCGTGAGGATGATGAACATCATGCGTTTCTCGACCTGCACGGCCGCGAACCAGGTCTTGTTCTGGCGCGTCCAGTCGCGGATCAGGAACTCGCCGGGCAGCGTGACGGCCAGCTGGTCGGCCACCTCGCGCGCCTGGTGCAGGTCCTTCAATTTGAGGCGCAGCCCGCTCGGCCCTTCGAGCCGGAACACGCGCGCCGCGTCCTGCTCGTGGATCATCGCCAGCGCCGAGTCGTATTCGTAGTGGCCCGAATCGAAGGTGCCGACCACGGTGAACTGCTTGAGCCGCGGCACCACGCCGGCCGGCGTGACCTGTCCGCCGGGCGCGATCAGCGTGACCTGGTCGCCCACGCGCACGAAGAGCGAGCGCGCCAGTTCGACCCCGAGCACGATGCCGAACTCGCCCGGCACCAGCTTGGCCAGCGCACCGTGTTGCGCGGTGGTGGAGATATCGGTCACCTGCGGCTCCAGCGAGGGCTCGATGCCGCGCACCAGCGTGCCCTTCATGTCCTCGCCGCGCGCGATCAGCGCCTGCGCGGCGATGAAGGGCGCGACGCCGACCACGTTGGGATTCTTGCGCGCCGCTGCGGCGATCGCGTCGATGTCGGCCAGCGCCTGGCCGTCGCGCGAGAAGATCTCGATGTGCGAGATGACGCCGAGCATGCGGTCGGTCACTTCCTTCTGGAAGCCGTTCATCACGGAGAGCACGATGATCAGCGCCGCCACGCCCAGCGCGATGCCGAACATCGAGACGCCGGAGATGAAGGAGATGAAGCCGTTGCGCCGCGTGGCCCGGCCCGCGCGTGTGTAGCGCCAGCCGAGCTGCAGTTCATAAGGGAGTCGCATAGAGGCGGAATTGTGGCATCCCGGACAATAGGCCCATGCCCGCCTTGTCTACTTCGCACCATTTGCTGATTCCCTTTGCCGGCCGCGGCTCGCTGGCTTGCCGCGAAGCACTGGCGAAGCTGCGCCTGCCAAAGCTCGAAGCGCTGCTCTCGCGGCTGGGGCTGGCGCACGAAGACATGCAGGACGACAGCACGCTCTCGCCGCCGCACGAACGCGCGCTGGCCGCGGCGCTGGGCATCGAAGCCGCCGATGGACAGATCCCGTGGGCGGCGCTGGAGGCGAAGCAGGCCGGACTCGCGCCCACCGGCAACGGCGGCAGCTGGGGCGTCGCCACCCTGTGCCACTGGCAGGTGGGCATCGACGACGTGGTGCTGGGCGACCCGGCCGCGATCCGGATCGACGCCGCCGAATCCGACGCCCTGCTGGCGGCCGCGCGCCCCTTCTTCGAGGAAGACGGCATCGCGCTGCACGCCACGGCCACGCCGGGCCGCTGGCTGGTGCAGGGCCAGGTGCTCGATGGCCTGGCCACCGCCTCGATCGACCGCGCGATCGGCTATCCCATTTCGCAGTGGTCGCCGCTTTCCGACGGCGCCCGGTCACTGCGCCGGTTGCAGAACGAGATGCAGATGCTGCTCTACACCGAGCGCGTGAACGACGAGCGCGCGGCGCGCGGCGTGCCGCCGATCAATTCCTTCTGGCTCAGCGGCACCGGCCGCCTTCCCTCCTCCTACACCGACGCATGGCCCACCGTGGCGGACGCGCTGCGTGCCCCCGCCCTGCGCGACGATGCCGCGGCCTGGAGCGCCGCCTGGACCGCGCTCGACGAGGGCCCGGTGGCCGAGCTGCTGGCCGCCTGCACGGACGGCGCCGACGTGTCGCTCACGCTGTGCGGCGACCGCGGCGCGCAACGCTTCGGCGTGCAGCAGCGCGGCCTGGCGCGCTGGGCCAGGTCGCTGTTCCAGCGAGAGAGCGCACCCGCCGTGCTGGAAGCCCTGTGATGAAGATCGTCGCCCGCGACATCCCGCCGCGCAGCGCCTGGGCGCTCGAACAGGCCGGCGTGCATCCCTTGCTCGCGCGGCTCTATGCCGCGCGCGGCGTGCAGGGCAAGGACGAGCTCGACGACGGCCTCGTGCGCCTGCTCGCGCCCGGCACGCTTCGCGGCACGCGCGAAGCCGCGGTGCTCCTGGCCGATGCAATCCGCGACGACAAGCGCCTGTGCATCGTGGCCGACTACGACTGCGACGGCGCCACGGCCTGCGCGGTGGCCGTGCGCGGGCTGCGCCTGCTCGGCGCGAAGCAGGTGAGCTACCTGGTGCCCGACCGCGTGATCGACGGCTACGGCCTCACGCCGCCGATCGCCGAGCGCGTGGCCGCGAGCGGCGCCGACGTGCTGATCACGGTCGACAACGGCATCGCCAGCGTCGAGGGCGTGGCCGCCGCCAAGGCGCGCGGCCTCGCGGTGCTGGTGACCGACCACCACCTGCCCGGCCCGGCGCTGCCTGCGGCCGACGTGATGGTGAATCCCAACCAGCCGGGCTGCGAGTTCGAAAGCAAGAGCATCGCGGGCGTCGGCGTGATGTTCTATGTGCTGCTGGCCTTGCGTTCCGAACTGCGTGCGCGCGGCGTGTTCGACGTCGCGACGCAACCCAAGCTCGATGCGCTTTTGCCGCTGGTTGCGCTCGGCACCGTGGCCGACGTGGTCAGGCTCGATGCCAACAACCGCCGCCTGGTCGCGCAAGGCCTGCGCCGCATCCGCGCCGGGTCCATGCCGGCCGGCGTGGCCGCGCTCTTCAAGGCCGCGGGCCGCAATGCCGCGGCCGCCACCACCTTCGATTTCGGCTTCGCGCTCGGCCCGCGCATCAACGCCGCCGGCCGCCTGGCCGACATGACGCTGGGCATCGAGTGCCTGCTGACCGAGGACGCGGCGCGCGCCGACGAACTGGCGCGCCTGCTCGACGGCATCAACCGCGAGCGGCGCGACATCGAGGGCGGCATGCGCGAGCAGGCGCTGATGCTGGCCGAGACGCTGTTCGACGACAGCCAGGCGCCGCCCGCCGCCATCAGCGTGTTCGGCGCGGATTTTCATGAAGGCGTGGTCGGCATCGTCGCCTCGCGGCTCAAGGACCGCTTCCACCGGCCTGCCTTCGTCTTCGCGGCCAGCGCCGCCGACGGCAAGTCGCACGAGCTCAAGGGTTCGGGCCGTTCGATCCCGGGCTTCCATCTGCGCGATGCGCTGGACCTCGTCGCCAAGCGCCATCCGGGCGTGCTGCTGCGCTTCGGCGGCCATGCGATGGCGGCGGGCTGCACCGTGGCCGAGGAACATTTCGAGACCTTCGAACGCGCATTGGCGCAGGTGGCGGTGGAATGGCTCGATGCCGCAGCGCTGACGCGCCGGCTCGACACCGACGGGCCGCTGGCGCCCGAGTACCTGCGCGTCGATCTGGTCGACACCTTGCACCGCGAAGTATGGGGACAAGGCTTCGCGCCGCCCACCTTCAGCGAAGAGGTGGAGATCATCTCGCAGCGGCTGGTGGGCGAGAAGCATCTGGCGCTCAAGCTCAAGCACCAGGGCAAGCCGGTGGACGGCATCTGGTTCGGCCGCACCGAGCCGCTGCCGCCGAAGGTGGTGATCGCCTTCCGGCTCGATGCCGACGAGTGGCAGGGGGTGCGGCGCGTGCGCTTCCTGGTGGAAGGCGCCGAAGGCTGAGGAATGCAAGCCGAGCGACCCGATGCGACGCCGGTGCCGATCCGACCCGCGGCCACCGTGCTCATCTGCCGCGACAGCGCTGCCGGGCCCGAGGTGCTGATGATCCAGCGCCACGCGCTGTCGGACGCGCATGGCGGCTCCTACGTCTTTCCCGGCGGCAAGGTGGATCCGGCGGATGCCCGGCTCGACATCGACGCGCACCTTGATCAGCCGCCAGAGCGCCTGCACGCGCTGCTGTGTGAGGAGGACATCGACACCGCGACCGCCGCAGCGATCCATGTGGCGGCGGTGCGCGAAATCTTCGAGGAATGCGGCCTGCTGTTCGCGCAAGGACTCGACGCCGAAACCTTGCGGCAGGCGGCCGCGCTGGCGGCGGACGGCGTTTCGTTCAACGGCATGCTCGGCCGGCTCGGCCTGCGGCTGGACACGCGCACGCTGCGGCCGTGGTCGCGCTGGGTCACGCCACTGCTGTCGCTGTCGTCGCCCGGCAAGCGCTTCGACACACGCTTCTTCATCGCCAAGGCGCCGGCCGGGCAAGAGGCGCAACATGACGCGCACGAAGCGGTGCACAGCGCCTGGCTGCGGCCGCGCGCCGCACTCGAAAGCTACTGGCGCGGCGAGATCGTGCTGGCCGCGCCGCAGATCATGAGCCTCGCGCACCTGGGCCGCTTCGCCGGCGTCGATGCGATGCTGGCCGACGCCGACAGCCGCCCGCCCTGCCTCGTGAGGCCGCACACCTTCGAGATCGAGGGGATGCGCGCCACCGCCTACCCCGGCGACGAACGCCATCCGGAGCGCATTCGCGTCATGCCCGGGCCGCTGCGCCTGGTGATGCGCGTCCGGCGCCTGGAGCCGCCGGACGGCTTCGAGGGGTTCTGGCACTGACAATCGGCGTCATGGAATTTCTCACCCTGACGGCCCTGATCCTCTTCGGCGCCTACCTGATCAAGTCCCGCGAGCAGAAGCGACGCGTCGCCCTCCTGGCCAGCCACCTCGGCAACTACCAGATCGAGCACCTGATGGAGAGCCTGACCGAGGGCTACCTGCGCTGCCTCGGCGAAAACGACCCCGAGCGCCGCGAACAGATCTGGAGCCTGCTGGCCACCAGCGAGCAGACGCTGGCCAGCCAGTTCACGCGCTTTGCGGCGGAGTTCTCGAAGGTCGGCGAGGCCGACGCGCGCGTGAGCAAGTTTCCGATCGCGCTGCCCTTCGCGCACACGCTGTTCCCGGCCAGCAGCTTCGACATGCGCGAGGCACTGGCGATCCACGCGCGCGGCATCGCCGATGCGGCGGCCAACAGCCAGCAACGCACGCCCAAGAGCAAGGCCTTCACCCTGTCGGCCGAACTCTTTCTCATGCAGCACACCTGCCACTGGTTCTGCAGATCCAAGGCGGTCGCCTCGGCCCGCCTGCTGGCGCGACACAAGACCTCCTATGCGCAGGTGCTGGATGCGGTGGCGCCGGCGACGCGGCGCGCCTACGGTGCCTTGGTCGGCAGTTGACGCCGCGGCGCTCGCGGCCGACTGGCGCCGGCAAGCTCTAGCACCATGGTCAGCTGCCCCGCGATCGACGGGTGGTGCTGCGCCAGCAGACGCGTGCCTTCGGCAATGCGGCTGCGCCATCCTTTGCCGCGGCCCATGATGTCCTCGGCTGCCTCGTCGAGCGCGTACGGGGAGCGCCCGAGTGCATACGAAACAATGGCGGCGACCTGTCCCGCATCCTTCTGGATCTTGGTGCGGAACGCCTCTTCGCGCTCGGCCATGACGACCAGCTTGTGCAGCGCGTAGCGCACAGGCGACGGTATGTTCACCATCAGCGCGTGTTCACCCGAGATCACGGCTGTCTGGGCGATCTTCTCCAGGGAGAATTCCATGAACTTCAGAGGCTGGAGATTCACCTTGAGCGGCTCGTGCCGGTAAACCGCATCGCTCCTACCGGCGGTCGTCAGCAGATCGATCCGCATTTCGCCACCCTTGGAATTCAGGTAGGTGGCGCCGGCCCCGCTCGCGATCGACTTCACCGGAAGCAAGCCCATCTGAAGCGAAGTGATCGCGTCGTGCACGTCGGACTCGGTGTTCGTCGGCAAGGCAAGCGACACATTCTTGCCCGCGTGCGCGAAGTCGATGTCGTTCGTCTTCCAGCCCCCCGTCCACCGCACGCCGAGCATGTTCCCCATCGCGATGAACGCATGTGTGCCGATCAGCACGCCGCCGGCGTTGAAAAAGCCATGCTCCGAGAGCCTGTTGATCACCTTGAAGTGCTGGGGCGTCACGTTCAGGCAGCCAAGCGAAGTGCATGCGCTGGCGAGCCTGGCCAGGCCATCGTGGCCATGCGACTTGCCTTCGGAGCGCAGCCCGATGAGCTCACGCAGGCGCTCATCGTCGGGCCCGAGATAGACCTGGTGGTTCCTGCCGGCCAGATCGCGGAACTGCCAATACCAATAGATGACGCCCTTGACCTCCTTCTTGTTGAAGGAACCGCTCAGATCTGCGATCGAGCGATCGAGCATGCGCGCCTGCGCCTGCTCGACCAGTTCGGCGAAGTTGGTCTGCGCCGAGAGCGACAGATCCTCGAAGAGCGAGGGTTCGGAGACAGTGGCCATGGTTATACTGCGGAATCCTTCCTGCGCAGTATAGCCACGCTTCAGCGCCCGAACTCGTGATTCAGGCCGATCGCCACGCTGCGCACGCCCTCGGGCCCGGTGCGCGCCGCGCTCACGTCGATGCTGATCAGGGGCGTCAGGCTGAAGCGTGCGCCGACGCGCGAAGTCCAGAGCCCGAAGGCACGGTTGCGCTCGGCGATCAGGGACACGGCGTCGTTCAGCGCCCATTCACCGAGCAAGCCGCCACGGCCGCTGCGCGCGCCGGTGCCGGTGGCCCAGTCGGCGCCGAGGTTGACATGGACCTGCAGGCTGTCGGTCGCGCGCCAGGTCACGGGAAGGACGAACTGCCCGCCGGTGCGGCCGCCGTGGCGCGGCAGCTCGAAGGTCGCGCCCATCGACACCGCAGCGCTCCACCGCGCATCGGGCGCCTGCCCGAGAAAGGTCCACTTGAGCTGCGGCCCCACCGTGTGCAGGCGATCCTCGGCGACCGCGATGCGGTCGATGTTAAGGCCCAGCTCGACCGGCCCGACGCGGCAGGCCGGGCCGAGGTGCCACAGCGTGGTTTGCTGGCTGCGGGTGCGCGAACCCCACAACTCGTACTGGCACTGGCCCGGATCGAGCGTGCCCGCGTCGTCGACGTCGAAATGGCCGCTGGCCTGCGCGGAGGCTGCAGCGAACCACAGCGGGACCATCAGATAGCGTCGAATCATGGCCGCGGATTCTAGGAGCGGCCGGCGTCAATTCATCGGCTCATATTTCGAACTGCGGCTGCAGCTCGCGAATGCGTTTCATCGCCACGCCGGCGGCCGCAGTGCGGGTCTCGACGCCCAGCTTCACGTACACGCGCTCCAGGTGCTTCTTGGCGGTGGCGGGGCTCGCGCCGAGGATCTCGCCGATGTCTTTGTTGGTCTTGCCCTTGACCACCCAGTACAGCACCTCGGCCTCGCGTGCGGTGAGCTTCAGGCTCAGGCTCATGGCTTCGATCACCGCGGTGCCGGAGACCTCACGCATGATGATCAGCCAGTCGTCGCCCTCCTCGTCGTGCCCGGTCTGCTGGTGCAGTCGCAGGCTGAGGCTGGCGGCGCCCTGCGCGATCGTGAGCATGGGCGGCTCGACCTGGCGCTGCTGTGCATCGGGCAGGTGCTGGCGCAGCCATTCGAGCACCACCGGCGGCGTGGCCGGCGCGGCCGTCGCGCAGTAGCGCTGCAGCAGGTCGCGCGCCAGCGCGGTCTGCCAGATGAGCCGGCCCTCGGGCATGCGCACGGTGAAGCTCGCGTAACCGAAGGCGTCGAGCGCATTGCGCGCCTGGCCGGCCTGCTGCGCCGCCTGCCGCGCGGCGCGCGCGCCCTGCAGGTGCACGTTCATGCGCGCCAGCACTTCCTTGGGCTTGATCGGCTTGGTGACGTAGTCGACACCGCCGGCCTCCAGCGCGGCGACCAGGTGCTCGGTCTCGGTGAGGCCGGTCATGAAGACGATCGGGATATGGGCGGTCGCCGCATCGGCCTTGAGGCGGCGCGCGACCTCGAAGCCGTCGATGCCCGGCATCATCGCGTCGAGCAGCACGATGTCGGGGCGCGCCTGGGCCGCGCGCTGCAGGGCCTGCTCGCCGCTGGTCGCGACCAGTACGGCGTAACCCGATTCGTCGAGCGCATCGTGCAGCACGGCGAGGTTGTCGGGCACGTCGTCGACGATCAGCACGAGATCGCCGGTGCCCGCGTGCTCGCGCAGGCTGTGCACGAGGGGTGGCATGAGTTCGCTGCTCATGGCGTGCCCGCCGCTGCAATCAAGGCGCGGCTGATCGCCTCGAACTGGAACTGCCGCGCCAGCGCGCGCTGCGCCGCGGTCCAGCCCGCGCATTCGGGCTGGGCCGCATCGATGGCATCGAGCTGGTTCATGATGCCGCGAAAGTAGCCGAGGCCGACGGCCTCTTCAAGTGCACGCAAGCTGGCCGCATCGGGCAGCACGGCCGCAGGCTGCGCGGGCGCCTGTGGCGGCGCGGCGGCCTTGTCGGTCCAGCGCAGCGCGAGCCGGCGCTCAAGCCAGTCGAGCAGCTCGCTGTGGCGCACCGGCTTGACGAAGAAGTCCTCGGGCGCGATGCCGACGTCGTTGTCCAGCCGCTTGTCGAAGGCGTTGGCCGAGACGATCGCGACCGCCGCCCCGGCAAGGCCGAGCGCGCGCGAGCGGCGAATGGTTTCCCAGCCGTCGATGCCCGGCATCGCGAGGTCGACGAACATCGCGTCGGGGTGCCAGCCGGCGGCGATCAGGTCCAGCGCATCGTGGCCGCTGGCCGCCGTGCGCAGTTCGAAGCCCAGCGGCGCGAGCACATGCACGAGCAGATCGCGATCGGCCTCTTCGTTGTCGACCACCAGCAGGCGCCGGCGCGGGCCTTCGTAGCCGCGCCGCAGCCGGGGCGCGGCCACGGTCGTGCGCCGGCCGCCGGTGGCCGGCGCCTCGTGCACGCGCGGCAGGAACAGCCGCACCCGAAACACCGAGCCGGCGCCGGGCGCGCTCTGCACATGCATCTCGCCGCCCATCAGATCGATCAGCATCTTCGCGATCGTGAGGCCCAGGCCCGCGCCGGGCGCGGACGGGCCGGCGCTCGTGCCGCGCGCGAAAGGCTCGAAGATGCGGCTCAGTTCCTCGGCCGACATGCCGGGCCCGGTGTCCTCGACCTCGATCGCGGCGAACTCGCGCGCATAGCGCAGGCGCAGCGTGACCTGCCCGCTGCCCGTGAACTTGATCGCATTGCCCAGCAGGTTGATGAGGATCTGCCGCACGCGCCGCTCGTCGGCGCGCACCAGCTCGGGCAGTTCGCCGGCGGGCTCGAAGCGAAAAGCCAGGCCCTTCTCGGCCGCCTGCAGCTCGAACATGTCCGCCAGCTCGCTCATGAGCTCGGCGAACTGCATCGGCTTGGCATGAAGCGTCAGCTTGCCGGCCTCGATGTGCGCGATGTCGAGCGTGCCTTCGATCAGCGACAGCAGGTGCTCGCCGCCGCGCTTGATGACCGCCACCGCCTGCTGGCGGTGCGGCGGCACGGCCGCATCCTCGCCCATCAGCTGCGCGTAGCCCAGGATGCTGTTGAGCGGCGTGCGCAGCTCATGGCTGATGGCGCTGATGTAGCGGCTCTTGGCCTGGTTGGCCTGGTCGGCCTGCTCGCGCGCCTGCTCGGCCGTCTGCTTGGCGGCCTGCAAGGCGCGGTCGGTCTCGCGGTGCAGCTCGATCTCGCGCACCAGCAGGTGGGTCTGGCGATTCGATTCCTCCTGCGCCACCTTGCGGCTCTGGTGCGCGAGCACCAGCCACCAGGCGACGATGCCGGCGATCAAGAGCAGCGCCATGTAGGCCTTGAGAAAGCCCGAGCGCAGGTGCGCGGGCTGCACCGCTTCGGCCAACGGTCCTTCGCCCAGGCCGCGCAGTTCCTGCTGGTAGAGCACGCCGAAGACCGCGGCCAGGAGCGGCACCACGATCAGCATCAAGAGCAGGAAGTGGCCGAGCCCGGTGTCGAGGTAGGGCCAGACGCGGCGCGGCAGCAGCCAGCGCAGCGCGCCCGACCATTGCGCCGAGAGACTCGCCTGAGGCTTGCAGAGATCGCCGCAGCGCGCGTCGAGCGTGCAGCACAGCGAGCAGATCGCGCCCTGGTAGGCAGGGCAATGCGCCATGTCCGGGCCTTCGTACTCGCGCTCGCAGATCACGCAGTGCTGCGTGCTCAAGCGCCGATAGCTGCCGGCCTCCGATTCGACGCGTGCCCAGCGCACGGCCGAACGGCCGGTGGCCGGCGCAAAAGGCGCCGAGCCGCAGTCGTCGGACACCCGCGCGATGTAGTACTTGCCGCGCGTGGCCCAGGCGATCAGCGGCGCCGCGACGAAGGCCGTGCCCAGCGCAATCAGCGCCGAGAAGGCCTGCGCCATCGGGCCGAACACGCCGAGGTGCGCAGTGATCGACAGGGCCGAGGCCAGCGCCATGGCGCCGACGCCGACCGGGTTGATGTCCCACAGGTGCGCGCGCTTGAACTCGATGCCCGGCGGCGACAGGCCCAGCGGCTTGTTGACGACCAAATCCGCCACCACCGCCATCATCCAGGCGATCGCGATGTTGGCGTAGAGGCCGAGCACGTCGCCCAGCGCCTCGAACACGTTCATCTCCATCAGCATGAAGGCGATCAGCGCGTTGAACACCACCCACACCACGCGGCCCGGATGGCTGTGCGTGACGCGCGAAAAGAAATTGCTCCAGGCGAGCGAGCCCGCATAGGCGTTGGTGACGTTGATCTTGAGCTGCGAGATGACCACGAACAGCGCCGTCGCGGCCACCGCCCAGCCGTATTGAGGGAACACGTACTCGTAGGCCGCCAGGTACATCTGATTGGGATCGACCGCACGCTCGGGCGGCACCATGTGGCCGATGGCGAGATAGGCGAGCAGCGCGCCGCCCAGCATCTTGAGCACGCCCAGCACCACCCAGCCCGGCCCGCCCACGAGCACGCCGGCCCACCAGCGGCCGCGGTTGGCGGCCGTGCGGACCGGCATGAAGCGCAGGTAGTCGGCCTGCTCGCCCATCTGCGTGATCAGCGCGATGCCGACGGTGAGCGCAGCACCGAACAAGTGCAGATCGAAACCGATGGCACCGGGCTTGACGCCGTTGTAGTGCACGATGCCCTCGAACGCACCAGGATCGCGCACCAGCACATAGCCAAAGGGAACCACCAGCATCACGAGCCAGATCGGCTGGGTCCAGACCTGCAGCCGGCTGATGGCCGAGATGCCGTGCGTGACGAGCGGAATCACCACCAGCGCGCAGACCAGGTAGCCCCACACCACGGGGATGCCGAGGGCGAGCTCGAGCGCATAGGCCATCACCGCCGCCTCGAGCGCGAAGAAGATGAAGGTGAAGGAGGCGTAGATCAGCGAGGTCAGCGTGGAGCCGATGTAGCCGAAGCCGGCGCCGCGCGTGAGCAGATCCATGTCGACGCCGTAGCGCGCCGCGTAGACGCTGATCGGCAGGCCAGCGAGGAAGATGATGAGCCCGGTGACCAGGATGGCCCAGGCGGCATTGATGAAGCCGTATTGCACCAGCAGCGTGGCGCCGACCGCTTCGAGGATCAGGAAGGAGGCCGCGCCGCCGAAGGCCGTGCTCGCCACGCGCCACTCCGACATGCGGCGAAAACGCTGGGGTGTGTAGCGCAGCGCGTAGTCCTCGAGCGTTTCGCGCGCCACCCAGCTGTTGTAGTCGCGCCGGACCTTGACGATGCGCTGCGGGGCTTCGTCGCTCGGGAGCGGGGGAACGGCGGTAGAGTCCACGGGTTCAAAGTGCAGCTTTCGTGCCACGGCACGAGTGTTGCAACATTGCCGCTCATGGAACTGACACCGCGAGAAAAAGACAAGTTGCTCATCTTCACGGCCGCCCTGCTGGCCGAACGGCGCCGGGCGCGCGGACTGAAGCTCAACTACCCCGAGGCCGTGGCGCTGATCTCGGCTGCCGTGATGGAGGGTGCGCGCGACGGCAAGAGCGTCGCCGCCCTGATGAGCGAGGGCCGCAGCGTGCTGTCGCGCGCCGACGTGATGGACGGGGTGGCCGAGATGATCCCGGACATCCAGGTCGAAGCGACCTTTCCGGACGGCACCAAGCTCGTCACCGTGCACCAACCGATCGTTTGAAACCCCACCAGGACTACCAGACCATGCGCGCCCTTCGTTCCGCGTCCTCGCTCGCCCTGCTTCTTCTTGCCGCGCTGCCCCTGGCCGCCGGCGCCCACACCGGCGCCGACGCCGGCATGCACCACGGATTCATGTCCGGCTTCCTGCATCCGCTGACCGGGCTGGACCACCTGGCCGCGATGGTCGCGGTCGGCCTCTGGAGCGCACTCACTGCACGCCGCGCGTGGCCCGACCTGCTGTGGGCGCCGCTGGGCTTCGCGTCGATGCTGCTGGCCGGTGCTTTGCTCGGGCTGGCGGGTGTGCAGCTGCCGGCGATCGAGCCGATGATCGCGGCCTCGCTGCTGGTGCTGGGCCTGATGGTCCTCACGCAGCGCCGCCTGCCGGCGCTGGCCGCCGCCGCGCTGGTCGGCCTCTTTGCCGTGTTCCATGGCGTCGCGCATGGTCAAGAATTGGCAGGCGAATCCGGTGCCGCGCTCACGCTGGCCGGCATGCTCGCTGCGACGGTGCTGCTGCATGCCGCCGGCATCGCGATCGGCTGGTCGCTGCGCCATGCGAACCGCTGGGTGCCGCGCGTTGCGGGCACTGCCGTCGCCGTGTTCGGCGTCGCACTGCTCGGCGGCCTTGCATGATCATCCCGGGCGAACTCATCACCGACGAGGGCGACCACGTCCTCAACCCCGGCCGCCGCGCGATCACGCTGGTGGTGCAGAACACCGCCGACCGGCCGATCCAGGTCGGCTCGCACTACCACTTCGCCGAAACCAACGGCGCCCTGGGCTTCGATCGCGAGGCCGCCCACGGCATGCGCCTGAACATCGCCTCGGGCACCGCGGTGCGCTTCGAGCCGGGGCAGCAGCGCACGGTCGAGCTGGTTGACTTCGCAGGCGATCGCGTGGTCTACGGATTCCGCGGCCTGGTTCAAGGAAAGCTCTAGACATGGCAACGATTGGCCGGCGTGCCTACGCCGAAATCTTCGGGCCCACCGTGGGCGACCGCGTCCGTCTTGCAGACTCCGACCTGGTGATCGAGGTCGAGGAGGACTACACCCTGCGCGCCGGCGGATACGGTGAAGAAGTCAAGTTCGGCGGCGGCAAGACGATTCGCGACGGCATGGCGCAGTCACAGCGCACGCGCGCCGAAGGCACCGTCGACACGGTCATGACCAACGCGCTGATCCTCGACCACTGGGGCATCGTCAAGGCCGACATCGGCTTGCGGGGCGGGCGCATCGTCGCGATCGGCAAGGCCGGCAACCCGGACGTGCAGCCGGGCGTGGACATCGTCATCGGCCCGGGCACCGAGGTCATCAGCTGCGAGGGCAACATCGTCACCGCCGGCGGCATCGACAGCCACATCCACTTCATCTGCCCGCAGCAGATCGAGGAGGCGCTGGCCTCGGGCGTCACCACCATGCTCGGCGGCGGCACCGGCCCGGCGACCGGCACCTTCGCGACCACCGCGACGCCCGGGCCCTGGCACATCGAGCGCATGTTGCAGGCGGCCGACGCCTTCCCGATGAACCTCGGCTTTCTGGGCAAGGGCAATGCGAGCCTGCCCGCGGCGCTGCATGAGCAGATCGACGCCGGCGTGATCGGCCTCAAGCTGCATGAAGACTGGGGCACCACGCCGGCCGCGATCAGCAACTGCCTCGACGTGGCCGACGCCACCGACACGCAGGTCGCGATTCACAGCGACACGCTGAACGAATCGGGCTTCGTCGAGAACACCATCGCGGCGGTGGGCGGCCGCGCGATCTGCGCCTTCCACACCGAAGGCGCCGGCGGCGGCCATGCACCCGACATCCTGCGTGTGGTGGGCGAGCCGAACTTCCTGCCCTCTTCCACCAACCCGACCATGCCCTACACCGTGAACACGCTCGACGAGCACGTCGACATGTTGATGGTGTGCCACCACCTCGATGCCGGCATCCCCGAGGACCTGGCCTTCGCCGAGAGCCGCATCCGCAAGGAGACCATCGCGGCCGAGGACATCCTGCACGACCTCGGCGCGATCAGCATGTTCAGCTCCGACAGCCAGGCCATGGGCCGGGTCGGCGAGGTCGTCATCCGCTGCTGGCAGACGGCGCACAAGATGAAGGGCCAGCGCGGCAAGCTGCCGGAAGACGGCGCGCGCAACGACAACTTCCGCGCCAAGCGCTACGTCGCCAAGTACACGATCAACCCGGCCATCTCCCACGGCATCGCGCACGAGGTTGGCAGCATCGAGGTCGGCAAGTGGGCCGACCTGGTGGTGTGGAAGCCGGCCTTCTTCGGCGTCAAGCCCTTCGCCATCCTGAAGGGCGGCACCATCGCGATGGCCGCGATGGGCGATCCCAACGCCTCCATCCCGACGCCGCAGCCGGTGCACTACCGCCCGATGTTCGGCGCCTTCGGCGGCTCGCTGGCGAAGAGCTCGCTGACCTTCGTCTCGCAGGCCGGCCTGGCCGCCGGCATCGGCGAGCGCTACGGCCTCGCCAAGACCCTGAGCGCGGTGAAGAACATCCGCGGCGTCCGCAAGCAGCACATGGTGCACAACGCCTACACGCCGAGGATGGAGATCGACGCGCAGACCTATGCGGTGCGGGCCGACGGGCAGCTGCTGACCTGCGATCCGGCGGTTTCGTTGCCGATGACGCAGCGGTACTTTTTGTTCTGAATGTCAGGCGACGCGCGGCTGAAGGTGATCTCGGATCCATTGCGCAAGAGCCGCTTCTTCCAACTGGCTGGCGGCAAGCGCGAGGATTGTCAAGACACATGCCTCGTCGGAAGCATTGAGCTCCCAACCGTTGAGGTCGAGAAACACTTCCATCGCCACAAGCGCGGTTCTTTTGTTGCCATCAACGAACGGATGGTTGCGAGCAATACCGAATGCATAGCTCGCGGCGAGTTCAGCCAGCCCGGCGGACTCGTAAAGCGCGCGGTGTTGTGGACGCGCCATTGCCGAAGCCAGCAAGCCTTCATCGCGCACCCCCGGCGGCCCGCCATGCTCGACCAACTGCTCTTCGTGAGCCGCGCGAACCGACTCGACGCTCAGCCAAGTCCAACGCTCGTTCGCCGCAGTCACTTGGCCAGCTCACGAAGGGCATTGCGCCGTTTCTTCATGATGCGGCGTGCGGCTTCCATCTGCCGTTCGAACTCATCGTCGTATGGAGTGAGGTTAAACCCCCCATTGGCCGCCTCGGTCAGAAACACCGTGTCGCCCTTGCTCACATTCATCTTTGCCAGCACTTCCTTGGGCAGGATGACACCGACGGAGTTGCCGATTTGGGTTAGTTTGAGGGCGGACATGAAACTCTCCACTCGATCGAAGTTATAACAATCGTTATATTATCCGGTCGACATTCATACTGCAATGCCATGCTCACAGCCAACAAACTCATGCCCCAAGGCGGCGGCCTCGCGCCCGTGCTGCTCAAGCGCGCCGCCACGGTCGAACTCGACTGGGACGTGCGCCAGAAAAGCCGCTTCGACGCCACCGATTCGCAGGGACGCCAGATCGGCGTGTTCCTGCCGCGGGGCACCGCAGTGCGCGGCGGCGACGTGCTGGTGGCCGAGGACGGGTCGCTGATCAAGGTGATCGCGGCCAAACAGCCGGTGCTGGTCATCACGCACTGCAGCCAGCACGGCACGCCTTTCGACCTGATGCGCGCGGCCTACCACCTGGGCAACCGGCATGTGCCGATCGAGCTCAAGCCCGATCACCTGAAGATCGAGCCCGACCATGTGCTGGCCGGCATGCTGCGCTCGATGCACCTGATCGTGCGCGAAGCCGAAGAGGCTTTCGAACCCGAAGGCGGTGCGTATGGCGCGCAGGGCAGCGGCCACGGGCATTCGCATGGTGCCGCGCCGGTGGGGCCGGTGCTGCATCCGGATGCCTACGCGGGGTCGCACGATCACCGCCACGATCATTCGCACGGCCACTCGCACTGATGGACGACGCGCCGGGCGCCCTGCCCGCCAGCAGCCTGCTGCAGCTGATCTGGCTGGCCTCGCCGGCCCTGCCCGTCGGCGGCTTCTCCTATTCGGAAGGCCTGGAAGCGGGCATCGAATGGGCCGGCCTCGCCACCGAAGAGGCGGCCTCCGACTGGCTGGCCGACCAGCTCCACCTGAACCTGGCGCGCGCCGATCTCGCCGTGGTGGCGCAGGCGGTTCTGGCCTGGCACGGCGGCGACACGGCACGCATCCGCGCGCTCAACGACTGGGTGTTCCAGACCCGCGAATCCGCCGAGTTCCTGCTGCAGACCGAGCAGATGGGCCGCTCCTTCGTCGAGTGGCTCAAGCTGCACCATGCCGACACCGCGAGCGTCTTCGACGGTCTGCCCGCAAGCTATCCCATCGCCTTCGCCTTCGCCGCCAGCCGCACCGGGGCACCGGTGCGCGACGCCTGCCTCGCTTTCGCCTTCGGCTGGGCCGAGAACATGGTGGCGGCGGCGGTCAAGGCCGTGCCGCTGGGCCAGAGCGCCGGCCAGCGCATGCTGGGCCGCCTGGCCGCGGAAATCCCCACAGCCGTCCTGAGTGCGCTCACACTGGCGGATGATGAACGCCAGGCCTTTTCCCCCATGCTCGCCGTGCTGTCGGCGCGCCATGAAACCCAGTACTCGCGCCTTTTCAGAAGCTAGAAGCTGAACACCATGTCCTCCGCCCTGCACCACATCCCCCACCGCACCAAGAGACTGCCGCCGCTGCGCGTGGGCATCGGCGGGCCGGTCGGCTCCGGCAAGACCACGCTGCTCGAGATGCTGTGCAAGGCGATGCGCGACAAGTACGACCTGATCGCCATCACCAACGACATCTACACCAAGGAAGACCAGCGCCTGCTGACGGTGGCCGGCGCGCTGCCGGCCGAGCGCATCATGGGCGTGGAGACCGGCGGCTGCCCGCACACCGCGATCCGCGAGGACGCCTCGATCAACCTCGAGGCCATCGACCGCATGCTCGGCGAGTTTCCAGACGCCGACGTGGTCTTCGTCGAGAGCGGCGGCGACAACCTGGCCGCCACCTTCAGCCCCGAGCTCAGCGATCTCACGATCTACGTGATCGACGTCGCGGCCGGCGAGAAGATCCCGCGCAAGGGCGGCCCGGGCATCACCAAGAGCGACCTGTTCGTGATCAACAAGACCGACCTTGCGCCCTACGTCGGCGCCGACCTCGGCGTGATGGAGGCCGACACCAGGCGCATGCGCAAGCAGCGGCCGTATGTGATGACCAACCTCAAGACCAATACCGGCTTGGCCGAGGTCGTGGCCTTCATCGAAGAGCGCGGCATGCTCGTCGACGACTGAGCGGTCTCTTTTTTCAGAGTTCGCTCGCATCCTTCTGCTGCCGTACCTTGTAGACCACGCGCACGCTGGCTCGGCGCGGATCGCTCGTGACACGCTGCGCGTAGACGTCGGTGTCGCCCTGTACCCAGGCCGCGTAGGCGCTGCCCGGATCGCTCGACGAAAGTTCGGGGCCGAAGGCGCTGCGGCCCCAGGCCACGATCTCGGCGAAAGCGGCCGCGCCCAGATCGGGCTCCGCCTGGGCAGCTGCCACCCATTCCACGCGTCGCAGCTGTCCGCCGCCGAAATAGAAGATCGGCTCGAAAGACAGCCCCGCGACGGTCGCCGGCGCTGCGCGCCAATTGCCCGCAAGGCCACCGGCCAAGCGCTGCGGCCGCTGCACGCGTTCCAACCCCGGGAGCGCCGCCTGCAACTCGTCAGCCGTCATGCCCAGACGCACGCCGGGCGGCAGTGCCTGGCCATGTGACACGCCGGCGGCGGCGGTCAGCAAGGTGACCGCGGCAAGTGTGCGGAACGGTCGAAAGAAGGGAATCGGGTGCATGGCTGCGCGGAGAAACAAAAGCCGGGTCTGAGTACGGAGAACGCCGGAAGTTCAGCGCCCAGTTTGTCGAGGCGATCGAGAAATGCTTCACACCTTCGGGACGTCATAGAGCTTCGGGCTTATTTCTTGCTGAACCCGAAAATCCGATACTGCCGTAACGAATACGAAAGTTCCTATGACTTCCGAAGCAACCTTCCATCCTGCGACCGGCAGCGTCCAGTTCGCGATCTACCCCGACGGGTACGACGGCGCACGCATCATTGCCCGGATCGACGAAGAGGCGCTGCACGCCCGCTTCCATGCACCGGAGGGCGACACCGAACTGGTACGCGCCTATGCGGAGAACGCCGACTCGATCGACGCGCTGGCAACCGCGCGCTACCGCGAGAACCCGATGGCCGCCATCTGTCTGCACAGCACGGACTTCCAGCCCGGCGGCCGCTAGCGGACTTGAGGTTCAATGGCGTCTTCCAAAGAGGAGACGGTCCATGTCGAACTTCATCCAGGTCACGCCTTTCATGCACGTCGTCGAGCTCGACCGTGCCCTCGTCTTCTTCACCGACATCCTCGGATTCACGGTCGGCTACCGCGAAGGGGGCTATGCCTACCTGCACCGAGAGAAAGTGGCCTTTCGCATCCTCGAACTGGAGAAGGGCTGCACCGTGACGCCGGGCGACCGGCGCTACGCCTCCTACATCGACGTGGTCGACCTCGACAGGCTCTATGCCGAGCTCAAGCCGAAGCTCGACACGCTTCCCGAGAAAGACGTCTACAGCCCGATCGATCAAGAGTACGGCCAGCGCGAACTGCTGGTGCTGGCGCCCGACGGCAACCTGATCGCGTTCGGGCAGGCGATCAGCAAGGCGGCCTGAGCATGCCCCAGCACATCGGAATCGTCGGCTGCTCCGCCGAAGGCGCGGCCCTTTGCTACAAGACCATTTGCGCCGAAGGCGCGCGGCTCCTGGGCCCGCACGCCCATCCCGAGGTCTCGATGCACACGCCCTCGCTCGCCGAGTACGTCGAGTGCCTGGACCGCGGCGACCTGCAAGGGGTGGGCGAGTTGATGCTCACCTCGGCCCACAAGCTCGCGAAGACCGGTGCCGACTTCCTGGTCTGTCCGGACAACACCATCCACCAGGCGCTGCCGCTCATCGAAGCGCGCTCGCCGCTGCCCTGGCTGCACATCGCCAAAGTGGTTGCGGCGGAAGCCGTCGAACGCGGCTTCCGCCAGCTCGGCCTGACCGGCACGCGCTGGCTGGTCGACAGCGAGGTCTATCCCGAAAAGCTGGCAGCGCGCGACCTGATCTGCATGCGGCCGAGCGACGCCGAACGCGACGACATCCAGCGCATCATCATGGACGAGCTGGTCTACGGCGTCTTCAAGTCCGAGGCGGTGGCCCGCTTCCAGCAGGTCATCGGGCGCATGAAGGACGAGGGCTGCGATGCCGTCATCCTCGGCTGCACCGAGATTCCGTTGATCATCGACGACACGAATTCGCCGCTTCCGCTGCTCGACTCGACGCGCCTCCTGGCACGGGCCGCGCTGCGGCGGGCGGTGCAGGCCTAGGACGCCTCGATCGCGAGCTCCGCCACCACGCGGCTGGCCGCGACCTGGTCGCCGGCTTTCACATGCAATGCCGTCACCCGGCCCGACAACGGCGCTGCATGCACGTGCTCCATCTTCATGGCTTCCAGGGTCACCATGGGCTGGCCGGCCTCGACGGTGTCGCCGACGGCGACCATCACCGCGACCACGCGGCCGTTCATCGATGCGCGCAGCTTGCCGTCGCCGGCCGCGTCGCCGGACTTGAGCGCGGCCGCGCGCGTGTGGTCTTCGACGCGGAATTGCCGGCCGCGGTAGTGAAGCAGCAGCAAGCTGCCATCGCGATGGAAGGCCGCGCGCTCGGCCAGGCGGTTGCAGGCGAAGCGCACCGAGGCTGGCGACCGTTCGACCGAGTCGATCTCGAAGACGCCGTCGCCGACGCGCACGCTGAAGCGGTCGGAATGCGCACGCTCGATGCCGGCATCGAGCATCCGGCCATCGAGCGTGAAGCGCAGCGAGATCGGCAGCGTATGCGTCATGCGACGGCCTTGAGGCGATCGATCGCCGCTGTCCTCGCAGAGCAGCACGGCCGCGAGCGCGGCGGCACGGTCCTGCGTGGCGCTGTCCGGCGCGAGCAGTTCTTTCAGGTACTGGTCGATGAAGGCGGTGCTCGCCCCGCCGGCCGCGAACACCGGGTGCGCGAGGCAGCGCTGCAGGAAGAACTGGTTGGTGATCACGCCCAGCGCCACCGCATCCTCGAGGCCGGCCCTCAGCTTGCGGCGCGCCTCCTCGCGCGTGCGGCCGTGCGCGACGAGCTTGGCGATCATCGAGTCATAGAAAGGCGGAATCTCGGCGCCCGAACGCAATGCATCTTCGACGCGCAGCTGCGCCGGCATCCGCCACAGCGCCATGGTGCCGCTCTGGGGCATGAAGCCCTGCGCGGCGTCCTCGGCGCAGAGGCGGACCTCGATCGCGTGACCGTCGAAGCGCACCTCGTCCTGCGCAAGCGGCAAGGGCTCGCCGGCCGCGACGCGCAGCTGCAGCGCCACCAAGTCGAGCCCGGTGATCGCCTCGGTGACCGGGTGCTCGACCTGCAGCCGCGTGTTCATCTCCATGAAGTAGTAGTTGCCTTCGCCGTCGAGCAGGAACTCGAGGGTGCCCGCGCCCTCGTAGCCGATGGCCTTCGCCGCCGCGACGGCGGTCGCGCCCATGCGCTCGCGCAGCGCCGCGCCCACCGCCGGCGAGGGCGCCTCCTCGATGAGCTTCTGGTGGCGCCGCTGCACCGAACAGTCGCGCTCGCCGAGATGAATCGCATGGCCGTAACGATCGGCGAAGACCTGGATCTCGATGTGGCGCGGCGCCGCGATCGCGCGCTCGAGGATGAGCTCCGGGTTGCCGAAAGCGCCTTCGGCTTCGGAGCGCGCGCTCTGCAGCAATTCGGGAAACTCCGTCGCCGAGGGCGCCAGCCGCATGCCGCGCCCGCCACCGCCGGCCGCAGCCTTGATCATCACCGGGAAGCCGACACGCGCGGCCTCGGCGGCGAAGCGCGCGTCGCTCTGGTCGTCGCCCTGGTAGCCGGGGATGCAGGGCACGCCGGCCGCCTGCATCAGCGTCTTGGCGCCGGCCTTGTGGCCCATCGCGGCGATCGCCTCGGGCGAGGGGCCGATGAACACCAGGCCGGCCTCACGGCAGGCGCGCGCGAAGGATTCGTTCTCGGCCAGGAAGCCGTAGCCCGGATGCACGGCGTCCGCGCCCGCCAATGCGGCCGCCTCGAGAATCGCCGGTATGCACAGATAGGACTGCGACGGCAAGGGCTCGCCGATGCAGACCGCCTGGTCGGCCTCCTGCACATGGCGCGCATCGGCATCGGCGGTGGAATACACGGCCACGGTGCGATAGCCGAGAGCGCGCGCACTGCGCATGATGCGCAGCGCGATCTCTCCGCGGTTGGCGATCAGGATCTTTCGGAACGGTGTGGGCTGCATGGCCATGCTCAGGGACGCGCCACGGAGAACTGCATCGCCTGCGGCCGGCGCAGCTCGGCATCGCGGCAGATCGAGAGCACCTGCGCGATCACGGCGCGCGTGTCGCGCGGATCGATCACGCCGTCGTCGAGCAGGCGCGCGCTGGTGGTGAACACGCTGGTCTGGCTCTCGAAGCGCTCGATGATGCGGCGCTCCAGCTCGTCGAGCTTGGCCTGGTCCACCGCGCCCTTGCGACGCATCGCGGCCTCGGTGACCATGACCATGGTGCCGGCCGCCTGCTCGGCGCCCATCACCGCCGTCCTCGCGTTGGGCCACGAGAAGCAGAAGCGCGGATGGAAGCCGCGCCCGCACATCCCGTAGTTGCCCGCGCCGTAGGAGGCGCCGCAGTAGAGCGTGATCTGCGGCACCGTGGCGTTGGTCACGGCCTGGATCATCTTGGAGCCGTGCTTGATCATGCCGGCCTCTTCATGCACCTTGCCGACCATGTAGCCGGTCGTGTTGTTGAGATAGAGGATCGGCGTCTTCGCCTGGCAGCAGGCCTGGATGAAATGGGTCGCCTTGTTGGCACCGGCGCTGTCGATGGGGCCATTGTTGGTGACGACGCCGAGCGGCAGCCCCTCGATCTTGATGTGGCCGACCACGGTGGCGCTGCCGTAGTCCTCGCCGAAGGGCAGGAACTCGGAGTCGTCGGCGATGCGCGCGATCACCTGCCGCATGTCGACCGGGCGCTTGGGGTCCATCGGCATGATGCCCAGCAACTCCTCGGCGTCGTGGCGCGGCGGCTTGAAGCGGCGCGGCGCCTCGACCGGCAGCTCGCGGTTCCAGTCGATGTGGGCGAGGATCTCGCGCGCGATGCGGATCGCGTCGCGGTCGTCTTCCGCCAGGTAGTCGCCGAGGCCGGAGATCGCGGTGTGCATGAGCGCACCACCCAGTTCTTCTTCGGTCGCGATCTCGCCGGTCGCGGCCTTGAGCAGCGGCGGCCCGGCGAGAAAGGCGCGCGAGCGGCCGCGCACCATCACGATGTAGTCCGACAGGCCGGTCTGGTAGGCGCCGCCGGCGGTGGAGGAGCCATGCGTCACCGTGATCACCGGCAGGCCGGCCGCCGACATGCGCGCGAGGTTGCGGAACAGGCTGCCGCCCTTGATGAACTCCTCGACCTTGTAGGTGAGCAGGTTGGCGCCGGCGCTCTCGACCAGCTGGACGTAGGGCAGCCTGTTCTCGAGCGCGAGTTCCTGCATGCGCAGCGCCTTGTCCAGGCCCATGGGCTGCAGCGCACCGGCATCGATGCCCGAATCGGAAGCGTTGACCATCACGCGCACGCCCGACACCCAGCCGATGCCGCCGATGATGCCGCCGCCCGGCACGCTCTGGTCGAGCTCGGGCTTGTCCATGCCGAGGCCGGCCAGCGATGCGATTTCGAGGAAAGGCGAGCCGGGATCGAGCAGCAGCGAAACCCGATCGCGCGGCAAGAGTTGTCCGCGTTGCTCGAAGCGCTCGCGCGATCGGGCCGAAGTCGCCGCGCTGCGCCGCTCGCAGGCGCGCACACGTTCGAGCAAGGCCAGCATGCCCTCGCGGTTGGCCTGGAAGGATTCGCTGTCGGGATAGATGGTCGACTCGATGCTTGCCACGTTCTTTTTCCTTGCGCCTCAGAGACCCAGCTGCCGCGCGGCCAGGTCCTTCATGACCTCTTCCGATCCGCCGCCAATCATCATCACCTTGACCTCGCGGTAGATGCGCTCGCTCTTCGTGCCGCGCATGTAGCCCATGCCGCCCAGCAGCTGCACCGCCTGGTCGGCGCAGAATTGCATCGCCTGCGTCGCCAGCACCTTGGCGAGGCAGATGCGCGCCACCAGCTGCGCCGGTTCGGCGAGCCGGTGCTCGACGCGGTAAGCCAGGTCGTAGACGAGCGTGCGCGCGGCATCGATGCGCAGAGTCATGTCCATCAGCTTGTGGCGTACCACCTGCCGCTCGGACAGCGCCGTGCCGCCGATCGTGCGCTGGCGCGTCCAGTCCACAGCCTCCTCCAGACAGACCTCGGCATAGCCGCAGGCCAGCGACGCCATGAGCAGCCGCTCGTTGTTGAAGTTGTGCATGAAGAGCTTGAAGCCGCGGCCCTCCTCGCCCACGAGGTTGGCTGCCGGCACCTTGCAGTTGTCGAAATGCAGATGCGCCGTGTCGGAGCTCCACCAGCCCATCTTCTTGAGCGGGGTGCGCGTGAGCCCCGGCGTGCCGCCCTCGATCACGAGCGCCGAGATGCCGCCGGCGCCCAAGACCTTCGGATCCGTGCGCACCGCGGTCGTGATGAAGTCGGCGCGCAGGCCCGAGGTGATGAAGGTCTTTTCGCCGTTCACGATGTAGTGATCGCCGTCGCGGATCGCGGTGGTTCGGAGCTTGGCCACGTCGGAGCCGCCCGAGGGCTCGGTGACCGCCAGCGCGGCGATCTTCTCGCCCGCGAGCACCGGCGTGATGACGCGGCGCTTCAACGCCTCGCTGCCCGCGGCCAGGATCGGCGGCAGCGCGATGCCGTGCGAGTTCATCGAGGCCTGCACGCCGCCGCAGCCGCAGCGCGCGAACTCCTCGGCCACCACCAGCTGATAGAACAGGTCGGCCGGCGTGCCGCCGTATTCCTCCGGATAGCCCAGTCCCAGGATGCCGAGCTCGGCCGAGCGCGCATAGAGCGAGCGTGGAAAGGTCTCGGCCTCGTCCCACGCGTTCACGTTGGGCGTGATCTCGCGCGAGATGAAGTCGCGCACGCTGGCGCGGAACTGCTCGTGGTCTGGACTGAAATAGAAAGGCAGCGGCGGCGCATCGAGAAAATCCATGAACGGAGGCTAGCGGCGCGGCGCGCCCAGGTCTTGCGCGAAGTGGCTGCGCCCGTAGCGAGTTGGCGCAAGCGCGGCGCGCGGCGGATCGCTAAGCTGCATCTCCATGACAAGCAGCAAGATCGTCCGCATCGGCGGCGCCTCGGGCTTCTGGGGCGACAGCATGGTGGCCGCGCCGCAGCTGGTGAAGGGGGGCCGGCTCGACTACCTGGTGTTCGACTACCTGGCCGAGACCACGATGGCCATCCTGGCGGCCGCGCGCGCCAAGCAGCCCGAGCTGGGCTGGGCCACCGACTTCGTCGACATCGCGATGAAGCCGGTGCTCGCCGAAGTGAAGCGGCAGGGCATCAAGGTGATCAGCAACGCGGGCGGCATCAACCCGCATGGATGCGCGGCCGCGCTGCGGGCGCTGGCCGAGGCCGAAGGCATCGCGCTGCGCATCGCGGTGGTCGAGGGCGACGATATCGGCGCGCAGGTGCCGGCCTTGCGCGAGCGCGGCGTCCGGGACATGTTCAGGGGCGAAGCCCTGCCCGGGAAGGTGCTGAGCGCCAGCGCCTACCTCGGCGCCGCGCCGATCGCCGCCGCGCTCGCGGCCGGTGCCGAGGTGGTGATCACCGGACGCTGCGTCGACAGCGCCGTGACGCTGGGGCCGCTGATGCACGAGTTCGGCTGGACCGCGTCGGACTTCGACCTGCTGGCCTCCGGCAGCCTGGCCGGCCACATCATCGAGTGCGGCTGCCAGGCGACCGGCGGCCTGCACACGGACTGGGAAGACATACCGGACTGGGCGAACATCGGATATCCGATCGTCGAGTGCCATGCCGACGGCAGCTTCGTCGTGACCAAGCCCGAGGGCACCGGCGGCAAGGTGATTCGCGCGGCCGTCGCCGAGCAGCTGCTCTACGAGATCGGCGACCCGGGCGCCTACCTGCTGCCGGACGTGAGCTGCGACTTCCGCGAGGTCGTGATCGAGCAGCAGGGAGAAGACCGCGTGCGCGTGAGTCCTGCCAAGGGACGCGCGCCGACGCCGAGCTACAAGGTCTCGGCGACCCAGCTCGATGGCTATCGGTGCGCGGGCAGCCTGGTGATCGTCGGCATCGATGCCGAGAAGAAGGCGCGGCGCACGGCCGAGGCGATCGTCGAGCGCACCGGCCGCATCCTCCTCGAGAGCGGCCAAGCGCCCTTCACTTCCACCTCTATCGAAGTGATCGGCGCCGAGTCGCTCTATGGCCCGCACGCGCGCACGCGGGCGTCGCGCGAGGTCATGATGCGCGTGGTCGCCAACCATCCGCAGAAGGCCGCGCTCGCGATGTTCGCGCGCGAGATCGCGCCGGCGGGCACCTCGTGGGCGCCCGGCACCACGGGCCCGGGCGGCGGACGGCCTTCGGTGTCGCCGCTGATCAAGCCCTTCGCCTTTCTGCTGGAGAAGCGGGCTGTTCCCGTCGCCTTCGTGCTCGATGGCGAGCGCCACGCGGTGTCCATTCCGACGGGCGACGGCGACGGCATCGCGCCTGCTGCCGCGGTACCGCCTCCCTGGACCGAACCCGCCGAGGCGATGGAGGAGGTACGCCTCCTCCAGCTCGCCTGGGCGCGCAGCGGCGACAAGGGCAACCTCTCGAACATCGGCCTGGTCGCGCGCCGCCCCGAGTGGCTGCCGCTGCTGTGGGAGCGCGTGACGCCGGAGGCCGTGCGCGCCTATTTCGCGCACCTGGTTCACGGCAGGGTGGAACGCTTCTACTTGCCCGGCATCGCCGCGATGAACCTGCTGCTGCACGATGCGCTCGACGGCGGCGGGCCGTCCTCCGTGCGCATGGATCCGCTCGGCAAGGGCATGGCGCAGATGCTGCTGGACATGCGGATCAGGGTTCCGCGCTCGCTGGCCGCGAGGCTTCGCGATTTTGAGAGAATGCCGCCCCCATCCCTGATCCCGCATCCATGAATATCGTCGTCAACGAAGAACTAAGAACTTATATCGACCCGTTGACTCCCGAGGAACACGAAGCGCTGGAGCGAAGCATCCTGGCCGAAGGCTGTCGCGATGCGCTGGTGCTGTGGGGCGATGTCCTGGTGGATGGCCACAACCGGTACGGCATCTGCCAGAAGCACGGGCTGCCGTTCCAGACGGTGCAGAACACGCGCTTCCAAACCGTCGAGGACGTGCACCTGTGGATGATCGACCAGCACCTGGGCCGGCGCAGCGTTTCGGACTTCCTTCGCGGCGTGCTGGCGCTCCGAAAGAAGGAGATCGTGGCCGAGCGGCAGGCTCGAATGTCGGCAGCGACCGCGCCGGCAGAGGCGGAGGCCCCAGCGGAGGCGCCCGCGCCCCTGAACAGCCGCGAAGCCGTCGCCAAGGCGGCGCGCATCAGCAGCAGCCAGGTCGTGATGATCGAAAAGATCCAGAAGCAGGCCGCGCCCGAGCTGGTGGCGGCCGTCAAGTCCGGAACAATCTCGATCAATGCCGCCGCGGCCGTGGCGACCTTGCCAGCCGAAGAACAGGTGGCTGCCGCGATCGCCGGCAAGGATCAGCTGAAGCAGGCCGCCAAGCGCGTCCGCGAAGCCAGGCGCAAGCCGCGCGAGGAGCCGGCGGCATCCGACGACTCGGCAAAGCCTGATCTCGTGCAGCAGCTGGAACAGCGCGTGGCCGAACTGACGGCCGAGAACGAAGACTTGCGCAGGCAAGTGGCCGATCTGCTGCAGGCGCAGCAGACGGGCTAGCAGAAGGCTGGCGCACCAGCCTTTCCGCTACTGCGGATTCACCCGCCCCGCTCTCACACCACCGGCGCGAGGAACGCGATCAGCTTGCCCGTGTTGGCGACGAAGTCGCTGGTCGAGATGCCCAGCGGACGCTCGCGCGACTGGTAGGGCTCGATCTCGGGAGGGGTGAGCGGGTCGTACGGCGAGGTGTCGTAGATGTCGCCCACGTGCTTGCTGCGGTAGGCGTCGCCCGTATACGGCGTGGTGGGGCCGTTGCCGCGGAACGGGTTGGTCACGAACGCGATCGGCGAGAGCCAAAAGTCCTTGTCGCCGAGCGCATCGACCACCGCCTGCGCCTGCGCCTCGGTGACCGTCGGGCTGGTCATCGTCGCGCCCGCGAACAGGTCGGGGAAGTCGACTTCGCGCAGCGAGAAGTACTTGGGCAGGTCCCTCGGCCTGGTGGCCTTCAGCGGCGACCCCGCAGTCATCTCGGCGATCGCGGCATCGCTCATCGATGCGAGCTGGTCGTAGGTTGTCTGAAGACTGCCGATGTTGACGCTGCGGCCCGCCGAATAGTGGCTGAGCGTGGCGCGATGGTCGTGATCGTAGTAGTACGCACCGTTCCAGATGTTCGAGCCGTAGCGGTGGACGAAGCGCGGCTGGTTCGTCCCCAGCTCGATGAAGGTGGGATGCGTGCGTCCGGCGAGCTGCGGGTTGTCGGCAATCATCCCGGGCGTCAGCTTGCAGCTGTCGAGCCACGCGATCGCTTCCGGCACGCGCGCCAGGAACGTCCTGTCGCCGGTCAGCCGGAAGTAGTGGAACAGCTGCAGCACGTTGGTCTGCGTCGTGTGCGTCGCGAGCGAGCGCGGCTCGTAGGTGCGCGCGCCGGCCGGAGCCCCGGCCGGGCGGCCGTCGCGGTCCTCGGTCAGGTGCTGCAGAGCCCAGCCGGCCTGCGGCCCCGGCTGCTGCAGGCGCCGCAGGCATTGCATCGCGCGCTGCACCGGCTCGATCAAGCGGGTCTCGCCGAGTCCCACCACGCACATCAGCATGAACTTGATGTTCTCGCCGGCCACGTCGTCGTTGAATGTGATCTGGCGCGTGTAGTCGCCGTCCTCCATGCCCTGGGTCGCACCGGGCGGCAGCTGCTGCGGGTTGGGCAGCGGCATCGACGAGACCGAGCCCGGGAACGGCGGATAGCGCTGCGGCCAGCCGCCGTCGGCGATGCCGCTGCTGAACTGCGCGCCGGTCACGAAGTCGATCGCCTTGTACAGCGGGCCGCGGAAGCGCCAGTCGCGCTTCTCGAGGTACATGCGCAGCAGGAACTGCGACGCCACCGCAGTGCCCGCGTCGTCGAAGGTCGCGTTGCCGTAGTAGTGCTGGAACTCCTCGAGCCGCCAGCCGTTGGCGCCGATCGTCTCGTACCAATGCTTGAGCGACGCCTCGCCGGCGAAGTCGTAGATGTAGTTCCAGCCGCCCGCCGGATGCTGGGCCGCGACCAGCGCGCGCGCGGTGCGCTCGGCGGCCTTGTAGAAGAGCTCGTCGCCGGTCGCGTGGTAGGCGTCGAGGAAGGCGTGACCCGCCGAAGGCGTGCCGGGCGGCTGGATCCAGCACATGGTGCGCTTGGCCTCCATCTCGCCCCAGCTGACCGACAGGTCGGGCAGGTAGGCCCAGACGTAGCCGCCTCGGTAGGACACTTCTTCGTCCATGAAGCGGACCGCTTGCCGCAGTGCCGAGCGGACGCGCTTGCGGAACTTGTCGCCGGCGTCGGGCTTCTCGTCCGCGACGGCCTCGGGTTTCGAGCTCTCAGCGCCGGCAAGGGGGGCACCGCCATCGCCGCCGCCACCGCAGGCGGCCAGGGCGATCGGGCTGAGTCCGGACATCACGAATCTTCTGCGTTTCATCGCTGCTCCTCAAAAGGTGGATTCGCCCACCTCCGGTGACACCGGGGAATCTCACGCCCTGGTGGCCGGGGATCGGGCCGTGGACGAGAGCCGGCCGGGCGGCAGGCGCACGGCACGGCTTCGGCGGCATGTGCGCCGGAACGCCCATTTGTCATGATTCTTGGCGCCACGGTGCAGTATGTCGTCGGTCATCGTATGACTTAGGCTGCGCACCAAGACTGGTGGAAACCATGATTGGCAGCCGTGGCATAGGCGCTCACCACTGGAATCGCCCATCAAAGGCTGCGCATCGGGTCCATCTGTACACCTATGACATCAGACGACGTGGACCTGCCACACCTCATCGCGCTGCCGCCATATCGATGCGCCCCTGGGTACGGGTTTGCCCTATTTTTTAGTTATCTAAGAAAACTATATTGATTATTTTAAATAACGTTATGACCACCCGGGTCCACCCCGGTCTAGGAGACAACCATGGGTCAAATCGCGTTCTCTTCTTCATGCCGTCCGGGATGGGCAGCATTGGCTGCGGCATCCTTGCTTGCCGCCTGCGGCGGGGGTGGAGGCGGAGGTGGCTTGGCGTTCGTTCCGACAACGCCGGCTACGCCGTCGGAAGCGCGCCCCGGCACGCTCCAGTCTTGTACCGACCTCGCTAGCAAGGCGGCGTTCAGCAGTACGGTCTACACCAGCGCCACGTCCGTGGCTGCAGGCGCGCTCGCCGTAGCCGGCGTGAGTACGCCGGCGCCGGAGCACTGCCTCGTGCAGGGCCAGATGAATCAGCGAACCAGCGGCGTCGACGGCAAGACCTACGCGATCGGCTTCGAGATGCGTCTACCGGTCAATTGGAACGGCCGCTTCTTCTATCAGGCCAACGGCGGGCTCGATGGGAACGTGGTTCCGGCAACGGGGAGCATCGGCGGAGGATCGCCGAAGACCACTGCCCTGCACATGGGCTTCGCCGTGATCAGTTCGGACGCCGGGCACTCCGGCGCGCAGATTCCGACTTTCGGCATCGACCCGCAGGCGCGCCTGGACTATGGCTACAACGCCGTGGCGCAGCTGACGCCGATGGCCAAGAACCTGGTCGCCAAGGCCTATGGCCGCGCACCCGACCGCTCCTATTTCGGAGGCTGCTCGAACGGCGGCCGCCACGCGATGGTGGCAGCAGCGCGATTCGCCAGCCAGTACGACGGCATCCTCGCCGGCAATCCCGGCTTCAACCTGCCGAAGGCTGCGGTGGCTCAGCTCTATGGCGTGCAGCAATACGCCAAGGTGACCACGGCCAATACAGCGGCCGGCAAGCCGGATCTGCAGACCGCCTTCACGCAAGCGGAGATGAACACGGTGGCCAACGCGGTGCTCGCGCGTTGCGACGCACTGGACGGAGCGGCGGACGGGATCGTCGCGGACGTCCGGATGTGCAAACAGGCATTCGATTTGGCTACCGCCGTACCCACATGCGGCGGCGCGCGCGACGGCAGCTGCCTCTCGGCCGCGCAAAAGAGCGTGCTCGACAACGTCTTCTCCGGCGCGAAGAACAGCGCGGGCACGGCGATCTACAGCAGCTTTCCCTACGATGCCGGCATCAACCGCACCGATTGGCGCCAGTGGGAGTTCTCCAATTCGCAAAGCCTGGATACCGCCGCGGTCGGCTTTGTTTTCAGCACCCCGCCGCTGGGAACGAGCCGCCCGTCCGGTATCGATTTCGCGCTGGGATTCAGCATGGACATCGATGCGCCGAGCATCTTCGCGAGCACGGCGCTCTACACCGAGTCGGCTATGTCCTTCATGACGCCGCCGAACCCGAGCAATCTTTCGGCGCTTCGCGACCGCGGCAGCAAGCTCATCGTCTACCACGGCACCAGCGATGCGGTGTTCTCGTCGGACGACACGACCAGTTGGTATGAGCAGTTGCGCGCGGCGAACGGCGGCGATGCGTCCGTCTTTGCCCGCTTCTTTCCGGTGCCCGGCATGAATCATTGCGGGCGCGGCCCGGCCACCGACCAGTTCGACATGCTGACGCCGCTCGTCGCGTGGGTGGAACAGGGCAAGGCGCCCGCGTCGATCATCGCCACGGCTCGCGGGGCGGGCGCCAATGTGGTCAACACCGAGTTGCCTGTCGACTGGTCGGCCGATCGCACGCGACCGCTGTGCCCGTATCCCAAAACAGCGGCCTATGTAGGCGGCAGCATCGAATCGGCCTCCAGCTTCACGTGCCGATAGCGGCCGGTGCACACCTGGCTGGCGGAGAGTGTGAGATTCGAACTCACGGACGGTTGCCCGTCGGCAGTTTTCAAGACTGCTGGTTTAAACCACTCACCCAACTCTCCGGGCTGTCTTCGCCTTGCGCGAAGGCATGCGGGCGATTTTAGTCGCCGGGCGGAGTCGGAGCCCAGCCGCGCATCACCAAGTCGACGATGCCCTGGGCCCACGCGCGGCGCTCTTCGGGGCCGGCGAGCGGCTTGGAGATAAAGAAACGCACGCCACCGAAGGCCAGCGTAGATAGTTGCACAGCCGCCAACTCGGGCGCGGGCACATGCAGCTTTCCGGTGCGGTGCGCCTCGGCCAAATAGTCGACCACCGGTGCGAGCACATAGCTGTTCTCGGCATAGAGCGACTTCGCAAGTTCGGGAAAGCGCACGGCTTCCGCGATCACGAGGCGCAGCAAGGCCAGCGTCTTCGGCTCGGTGGCGCCAAGGTACATGCGCTCGACCAGGTCGAGCAAAACCTGCTTCTCATCGGCGCCGTGCCGCACGAGAGTGGCCTGCATCGTCTCGCGCGCATTGCTGACGGCACGGTGCACGACCTCCCGGAACAAGGCCTCCTTGTTCTCGAACTGCCGGTAGATGGTGATCTTGGCAACGCCCGCATCGCGCGCGATGGCCTCGATGCTGGTGGCGGCATAGCCGTTTTCGAGGAAGGACTTCAACGCGGCGGCAAGGAAGGATTCGCGCAGTGCTGCCGCCTGCTCGGGACTGGGCCGTCCGCGTGATCTGCGCTGGGTCTCTTCCGGGGATGTTCGGCTCGGCATGGCTTTCCGCTCAGGCATCCGGCAGGAAGATGGCCTGCAGATCGCTCAGGAAGTCGAAGCCGCGCGCGGTCGGCCAGACGCGCGCGAGATCGCGCTCGATCAGGCCCTTGCGCTCGGCTTCTTCGAGCCCTTTCTGAATGGCAGTGACGGCCAGCCCGGTGCGTTCGCCGAACTGGGCCAGCGTGAAGCCCTCCTTGAGGCGCAGGGCGTTGAGCATGAACTCGAAGGGCAATTCGGCCAGGCCGACCTCGTCGCTCTGCGCGATCGCCCGGCCGGCGAGCGCATTGTCCATGTAGAGACGCGGCTCCCGAAAGCGGACTTGCCGCACCACGCGGTGCGCAAAACTCAGCTTGCTGTGCGCGCCGGCGCCGATGCCGAGGTAGTCGCCGAACTGCCAGTAGTTGAGGTTGTGCGCGCAGGCGTGGCCCGCGCGCGCATAGGCCGAGATCTCGTAGCGAGCTAGACCGCTCTGCGCGGTGCGCTCGGTGATGCGGTCGAGCATCGCATAGGCGGCGTCGTCTTCCGGCACCACCGGCGGGAACTTGGCGAAGTAGGTGTTGGGCTCGATCGTCAGGTGATAGACCGAGAGGTGCGGCGGCGCCAGCGCCAGCGCCTGGTCGAGGTCCGCGTCGAGGCCTTCAAGGGTCTGGCCCGGCAGCGCGTACATCAGGTCGAGGTTGAAGGTGTCGAACGCGAGCGCCGCCTCCTCGACCGCCGCGATGGCTTGCGCGCGGTCGTGAACGCGGCCGAGCGCTTTCAGGTGATCGTCGTTGAAGCTTTGCACGCCTACCGACAGCCGCGTGACGCCGGCCGCCCGGTAGGCGCGGAAGCGATCACGCTCGAAAGTGCCGGGGTTGGCCTCGAGCGTGATCTCGCAGTCGGGCGCGAGCTTGAGCCGGGCGCGCAGGTCGCCGAGCAGGCGGTCGATGGCGGCCGGCGAGAACAGGCTGGGCGTGCCGCCGCCGATGAAGATGGTGTGCACGCTGCGGCCCCAGATCAGGGGCAGCGAAACGTCGAGGTCCGCGATGAGCGCGTCGAGGTAGCGCGCTTCGGGCAATGCATCGCCATCGCCGCCGCGCCACTCGTGCGAGTTGAAGTCGCAGTAGGGGCACTTACGCAGGCACCACGGCAGATGGACGTAGAGCGACAGCGGCGGCAGCGCCGACAACTGCAGCGGCCCCGGCCGCATCATGTGCAGCACGTCGTTGGCATGGGCCGCACCGTCCGTGCGCTCCTGCACGCCGCTCGCGATCGGGACGACGAGGCTCACAGCCAGCGCTCCCGTATCAGGGCCAGCATGACCCGCGCTGCCTGGCCGCGATGGCTGTTGGCGTTCTTCACTTCGGTCGGCAGCTGGGCAAAGGTCTTGTCGAACTGCGGCAGCCACATGACCGGATCGAAGCCGAAGCCGTTCTCGCCGATGGGCTCGCGCGCGATCTCGCCGGCGGCGCGGCCCACTGCGATCAAGGGCTCGGGATCGTCGGCGCGGCGCAGCGCCACCAGCGTGCTGACGAGCGCGGCGCGACGGTCGTCGACGCCGGCCATCTGCTCGAGTAGCGCGCGCACGTTGTTGGCGTCGCCCTTCTCGTAGCCGAACTGGGTGGCGTAGTAAGCGGTGGCCACGCCGGGCAGCCCGCCGAACGCCTCGACGCAAAGGCCGGCATCGTCCGCGATGGCCGGTAGGCCGGTCGCCGCCGAGGCGTGGCGCGCCTTGGCCAGCGCGTTCTCGACGAAGGTGAGGAAGGGCTCCTCGGCCTCGCCGACCTGGAGTTCCGACTGCCGCACCAGCTCGACGCCGAGCGGCGCGAACAACACTTGCAGCTCCGCGAGCTTGCCGGCGTTGTTGGAAGCCAGAACCAGTTTCATCCGTTCGACAATGCCTGCGCCTGCAGCGCAGTCAATTCGGCGATACCCTTTTCGGCCAGCAGGAGCAGCGCATTCATCTCTTCGCGCGAGAAGGCCGCGCCTTCGGCCGTGCCCTGCACTTCCACGAAGTGGCCGGCGCCGGTCATCACGACGTTCATGTCGGTGTCGCAAGCCGAGTCCTCGATGTATTCGAGATCGAGCAGGGGCGTGCCCTCCACGATGCCGACGGAGACCGCGGCCACGTGGCCGCGAATGGGCGAAGCCGCGATCTTGCCCACGGCCAGCAGCTTGTCGACTGCATCCTGTGCCGCCACGAAGGCGCCGGTGATGGCGGCCGTGCGCGTACCGCCATCGGCCTGCAGCACATCGCAGTCGAGATGGATCGTGCGCTCGCCCAGCGCGGCCAGGTCGAACACCGCACGCATGGAGCGGCCGATGAGTCGCTGGATCTCCTGCGTGCGGCCGCTCTGCTTGCCGCGCGCCGCCTCGCGATCGCTGCGAGTATGAGTGGCACGCGGGAGCATGCCGTACTCGGCCGTGACCCAGCCCTCGCCGCTGCCGCGCTTGTGCGGCGGCACCTTTTCCTCGACCGAGGCTGTGCACAGCACGCGCGTCTGGCCGAACTCGATCAGCACCGAGCCCTCGGCGTGAATCGTGAAACCGCGCGTGATGCGCACGGGACGCAACTGGTCGGCGGCACGGCCGCCGCTTCGTACGAAAACTGTCATGTGGAGCGAAAAAGAAGGAAGAAAAATCAGCCTTTGCGCGCAGCGGAACGTCGTATCGCCTCGTTGATCTCGGCGATCGAGCGTTCGATTGCGTCCTCGTCGAGGTCGTCGAGTTCGCTGTCGGAGGGCATGCCGGCCTGGATGGTCGAGGCGAACACGCCGTCGCTGATGCTGTCGGTCGACACGCCGCGTGCCTGACCCGTCGCGTCGGGCATCTCCCACTCGAGCGCGATCAGCGTCACGTTGTCGCTGTGGGTGCCGCCGTTGCGCAGCGCCATCTCGGCCAGGTCGGGCGCGGCATCGGAGACCGGTTTGCCGGACGAGAGGGTGCGTACGATCAGGCCTTCGTCCAGCACGCCCCAGAGGCCGTCGGAGCACAGCATGATGCGGTCGCCGCGTTGGAGCTGCAGCGGCGCCGAGACGTCGAACAGCGGCGTGGTCGGGGAACCCAGGCAGGTCAGCAGCAAGTTCCGGTTGACGATCTCGGGGCCGGCGTTGGCGCGTGGCCGCTCGGCGTGCGAGTGGTCGCGCGTGCGGGTCAGCAGCTCGCCGTCGCGCACCACGTACAGCCGCGAGTCACCGCAATGGATCCAGGTGGCGGTGGTCCCCTGCAGAACCGCAGCGACCACCGTGGTGCGCGGGGTGTCGAGCATGCCCTTGTTGCCCGCGTAGCGCATGATCTGCTGGTGCGCGGCCATCACCGATGCGGTCAGGAACGCCTTGACGTCCTTGACGATCGGCCGCGCTTCGCGCTGGTACAGCGCCGCGATGGTCTGCAGCGCCAGTTGGGCCGCCACTTCGCCTTCGGGATGCCCGCCCATGCCGTCCGCCAGCACGAAGAGACCCGATTCGCGCGTGTAGCAGTAGCCCATGCGGTCTTCGTTCTTGAGACGGCCACCCTTGCGGCTGACCTGGAAGACGGAGAATTTCATGCCGGACGTGTCGTCGGCGCTGCCGCCTTCGGCAACCCCTTCTTTTCGAAGGACCGCATGTTGTCGATCGACAGCCGGACCTTCTCGCTCACCGTGAGCTTGGTGTAGCGGCGCTCGCCTTCGCGGCTCAGCTCCTTCTGCAGCGCGAAGACCGACTGCGGGCGCGAGAGCGGGTCGAGCGACATGCACCACTCGACCACTTCGATCAGGTTGTCCGAGTAGATGCCGCGCAGGCGCGACAGCGACAGGCCGAGCCGGTCCTTCTCGATGCGCTGCGGAGCGTCGTTCGGGGGATAGCCCTGCATGCAGGCATAGATGCAGGCGCCGATGGCGTAGATGTCGGTCCAGGGGCCCATCGACGAATCGCGGCGGTACATCTCTGGCGCCGCGAAGCCGGGCGTGTACATCGGGCGGATGAAGTTGCCTTCCTTGGAGAGCACTTCGCGCGCGGCGCCGAAATCGATCATCACCGCCCGGTCGTCGTCCGTCACGAAGATGTTGGCCGGCTTGATGTCCAGGTGCAGCATCTTGTGTTGGTGCACGATGCGCAGGCCGCGCAGGATCTCGTCGAACAGCGAGCGGATGGTGGACTCGCGAAAGACCTTCTGTTTCTTGAGGTCCCGCGCAGTCACGATGAAATCCTGCAGGGTGGCCCCCTCCAGGTAGTTCATGACCATGTAGACGGTCTCGTTCTCGCGGAAGAAGTTGAGCACGCTGACCACCGAGGCATGCGAGATCTGCGCGAGCGAACGCCCTTCCTCGAAAAAGCTCTTCAGCCCCAGCCGGTAGAGCGAGAGCTTTTCGGGCGGCACCTGGGGCGCCAGTTCGCCTGTGCCCCGGGTTGCCAGCGAGGAGGGAAGGTATTCCTTGATGGCCACCTGCTGGCCGCTTTGGTCGATAGAGAGGTAGACGACGCCGAAACCACCGGCAGAAAGCCGACGCACGACGCGATAACCGCCGATGACCGTATCAGGCAGCAGGGGCGAAGGTTTGACCTTTGACATAATCCGGGAGTTTCGCCCGAAGGCGATGGTGCGGCAAGCGAACGCCGTGCCGTCGTCTCGGTGCGTACACACAAATTCACAGCGAGGCGCAATGCCAGTTTACAGCATGACCGGCTATGCCAGCGGCCAGACCGGCCCCTCGGGCAGTCACGCCGACACCGAGACGCGGGCCCATGGCGCGGGCCGGCTCGGGGTCGAGATCCGCTCGGTCAACAGCCGCTTTCTCGACCTGACTTTCAAATTGCCCGAAGAGTTGCGCCAGCACGAGCCGGCCTTGCGCGAACTCCTGACCGGACCGCTCAAACGCGGCAAGGTCGAGTTGCGCGCGTCGATCGAGAGCACCAGCACCGCGGGCATCGGCGAGCCCTCGGCCAAGCTGCTGCAACGGCTCAATGGCGTGCAGGACAGCATCAAGTCGTGGCTGCCGGGAGCCCGGGACCTCAGCGTGGCCGACGTGCTGCGTCTGGCCGCAGGCGACACGCTGACGAAAGGCGACTGGGGCCCTGAGCTGACCGAGGTGGCGGAGAAGACGCTCAAGGCCCTTCTTTCGGCGCGCGAGCGCGAAGGCGCCCGCCTTGCCCGGATGCTGCAGGATCACCTTGCCCAGCTGCGCAAGCTGGTCGAGCAGGCGCTGCCGCTGGTGCCGCAACTCGTCGAGCAGCAGCGCACCCGCTTTCTCGAGCGCTGGCAGGAGGCCATGGGCCTCGCCGCCGGCGGCACGCCGCCGGAAGCGGCGCAGGACCGGGCAATGACCGAAGCCACGGCCTTTGCAATCCGCATCGATGTCGCCGAAGAACTGACGCGCCTCGGTTCGCACCTCGACGAGATCGAACGGTTGATCAAGAAGGGCGGCGAGATCGGCAAGCGCCTCGATTTCCTGATCCAGGAACTGCATCGCGAAGCCAATACCCTGGGCTCCAAATCGGCGACGCTCGAACTCACCCGCATCGGCGTCGACATGAAGGTGCTGATCGAGCAGATGCGCGAGCAAGTCCAGAACATCGAATAGACAGAATAGACAGAGAACGAGCGAATGGACTACCCAGGCAACATTTTCGTGGTCGCAGCGCCGAGCGGCGCCGGCAAATCAAGCCTGGTCAAGGCCCTGATGGAGCTCGATTCCGCCGTGCAGCCATCGGTGTCGCACACCACCCGCCCCCCGCGCGGCCAGGAAAAGCACGGTCGCGAGTACTTTTTCGCCTCGCATTCGGAGTTCGATGCGATGGTCGCCTCCGATGCCTTTGTCGAATGGGCACACGTGCATGGCCAGCGCTACGGCACCTCGAAGAAGGCGATCGAGGAGCGGATCGCCCAAGGCGCGGACGTCATCCTCGAAATCGACTTCCAGGGCGCGCTCCAGATCCGAAAGACCTTTGCCAATGCGGTGACGATCTTCATCCTGCCGCCGAGCTGGGAGGAGCTGCGGTCCCGGCTTGAACGGCGAGGAGAGGACAGCGCCGCGGTCATCGAGTTGAGGCTGCAGAACGCCGCCGAGGAGATGGCACGCGCCAGCGAATTCGACTTCGTTATAATCAATGAGTTATTTGAGCGCGCGCTTTTTGACCTCAAGGCGATCGTCCACGCTCAGCGGCTCCGGTATTCCGCACAGCGCCGCGCGCGTGCCGACACTTTCGCCGCGTTGAACATTCCCTGATCCCGCTCACCTGTAAGTCGAAAGAACCACATGGCCCGCATCACCGTCGAAGACTGCCTGCAACACATTCCGAATCGCTTCCAACTCGTGCTGGCCGCCACCTACCGTGCGCGCATGCTGAGCCAGGGCCACGCGCCGAAGATCGAGAGCAAGAACAAGCCCGGCGTCACGGCATTGCGCGAGATCGCAGAGGGCAAGATCGGCATCGAGATGCTCAAGAAAGTGCCCGGTTGAGTTGACGCACGCATGCAACAAAGAGCACCGCCTTGCGGTGCTTTTTTTATGCCCGAACGCGTCGAATCGGCTGCCACGCTAAAGTGGAAGCCATGAGCGTGGTTGTCAAGTCCCAGTCAGATGCCCCCCGAGGCACGCCACGGCCGAGTCCGGCGGCGTTGAACGCGGCTGCCGCCAGCTTCGCTGCGCTGACCGACCGGCTCGACTACCTGAGCGCCGAAGACGTCGAACAGGTGCGCCGCGCCTATCGCTTCGCCGATGAGGCGCACCTGGGACAGCTGCGCAACAGCGGCGAACCCTATATCACGCATCCGATCGCGGTGGCGGCGCAATGCGCCGAATGGAAGCTCGATGCGCAGGCCCTGATGGCCGCCCTGCTGCACGATGCCATCGAGGATTGCGGCGTGACCAAGTCGGAGCTGATCGAACGCTTCGGCGCCCCGGTCGCTGAGCTCGTCGACGGCCTCACCAAGCTGGACAAGCTTCGGTTCAACACGCGCGAGGAGAACCAGGCCGAGTCCTTCCGCAAGATGCTGCTCGCCATGGCGCGCGACGTGCGGGTCATTCTCGTCAAGCTGGCGGACCGAACGCACAACATGCGCACGCTCGACGACGCGCCGCGCGAGAAGTGGGCCCGGATTTCGGGCGAGACGCTCGAGATCTATGCACCCATCGCGCATCGGCTCGGGCTCAACCAGACCTACAGGGAACTGCAGGACCTGTCTTTCCGCCATCTCCGGCCCTGGCGCTATGCGATCCTCGCGAAAGCGGTCACCAAGGCCCGCGGCCGACGCCGCGACCTGATTCAGAAGGTGCAGCAGGAACTCGAAACCGCCTTTGCGGCGGCCGGCATGAGCGTGCGGATGGCCGGCCGCGAGAAGACGCTCTATTCCATCTACCGCAAGATGGAAGAGAAGCATTTGAGCTTTGCACAGGTGACGGACATCTACGGCTTTCGCCTGATCGTGCCGACGGTGATCGCCTGCTACACCGGGCTCGGCATCCTGCACCAGATGTACAAGCCCTTGCCCGGCAAGTTCAAGGACCACATCGCTATCGCCAAGCTCAACGGCTATCAATCGCTGCACACCACGCTGGTGGGGCCGGCCGGCGTCAACGTCGAATTCCAGTTGCGCACCGAGGCCATGCACGTGGTGGCCGAGTCCGGCGTGGCGGCCCACTGGCTTTACAAGGCCGCCGAGCCCAGCGCGGCGACCAGCGACCGGCTGGGCGCCAAATGGCTCCAGTCGCTGCTCGACATCCAGGATGAAACGCGCGATGCCGCCGAATTCTGGGATCACGTCAAGGTCGACCTGTTTCCCGATGCGGTCTACGTGTTCACGCCCAAGAGCCAGATTCTGGCGCTGCCCCGCGGCGCGACCGTGGTCGACTTCGCCTATGCCATCCACAGCAACATCGGCGATCACACCTCGGCCGCGCGAATCAACGGCGACCAGGTTCCGTTGCGCACCGAACTCAAGAACGGCGATGTGGTCGAGGTGATCACGGCGCCGGTGTCGACGCCGAACCCCGCGTGGCTCGGCTTCGTGCGCACCGGGCGGGCTCGCTCCAAGATCCGCCACTACCTCAAGACTCTGGCGCATGCGGAATCCGAGGGCCTGGGCGAGAAGCTCCTGGCCCAGGCGTTGCGTGCCGAGGGCCTCGGCAACCTGCCGGACGACGACGAGGAGCACCAGCAGATCTGGGAGAAGCTGCTGCGATTCACCGGCAATCGCACGCGTTCGGAATTGCTGACCGATATCGGCCTCGGCAAGCGCATCGCCAGCATCGTTGCCAAGCGGCTCATGGCGCTCCTGGCAGAACGCGGCGAGAAGCCCGACGCACTGATGCTGAGCCGCGAGCGCTTCACCGCGCACGAAGCCGTTTCGCAAGGGGCCGTCACGCTGGACGGCAGCGAGAACTCCTCGGTGCGCTTCGCGCTCTGCTGCCGCCCCATTCCGGACGACCCGATCGTGGGCTACCTCGGCCATGGCGAAGGACTGGTCGTGCACACCGAAGCGTGCGGCGTCGGTCAACGCTTGCGCCACAAGGACAGCGAGCGGTTTTTCGCCGTGGAATGGGCCGACGATCCGGTCCGGACCTTCGAGACCGGCGTCGTCATCACCGTGCGCAACGACAAGGGCGTGCTGGCACGCGTCGCCGCGACGCTGGCAGACGCGGAAGCCGACATCACCCACGTGGAGATGGCCGACGAGACTCCGCAGGACTCCACCGATCTGCGTTTCGTGATCGCAGTGCGCGACCGCACGCACCTCGAAGCCGTACTGCGGGCTGCGCGGCGCACGCCATCGGTGCTCGCGGCCGCGCGGACAGTTCCAGCCCCTTAAGCCGCAGCGGGCGGATAGCTCACCGCCAATATCTCGATCTCGTGCACGCCGCCCGGCGTCGCAAGCTTGACCACATCTCCCTCCCGCGACTTCAGCAGCGCTCTTGCGATGGGGGAAATCCAGCTGACCTGCGCGTGCGCGCTTTCGGCTTCGTCGATGCCCATGATGGTCACGACGCGCTCTTCACCGGTCTCGTCGGCGTAGCGCACGGTGGCGCCGAAGAAGATCTGGTCGCGGCCATGGTGGACCGAAGGGTCCGTCACCTCCGCCACCTCGAGCCGCTTGGTGAGAAAGCGGATCCGCCGGTCGATCTCGCGCAGCCGCTTCTTCCCGTAAAGGTAGTCGCCGTTCTCGGATCGATCGCCATTCTTGGCCGCCCAATGCACGGCCTCCACGACCTTGGGCCGCTCGACGTCCATCAATTCGAGCAATTCGGCACGCAGGCGCGCGTAGCCCTGCGGGGTGATGTAGTTCTTGCTCCCGGCGGGAAGCGGCGGCGCGACGCCGGCCGTACCGTCGTCATCGTCATCGCCTGCATCGTTTTCTTTGGTGAATGCCTTGCTCATCGCAGAAAGCTCCAAATGAAAAAAGCCCGCAACTTTCGTTGCGGGCCTTCCTGATGATGGTGCGGCTGGCAGGAATTGAACCCACGACCCCTTGGTTCGTAGCCAAGTACTCTATCCAACTGAGCTACAGCCGCACAGCTTGCGATTATAGCATCCTCGCAACACACGATCGCTCGGCAGCGAAAGAAAGAGAGCAGACGACGCGATGGGAGCGAGCCATCGATCAACCGCCTGCGAGTCTACGTCGAGCCAAGTGTGCATCAAAGTCTTGGCTGAAATGTGAACTAAATCATGACATCTCGATCACATGGGCACTGCACCTACAGCGCCACTTGGTCGACTGGCGCTAAAAACGGCTTCCATTGGTTTATTGGATGGAGGTCCCGATGTTCAGCTTTTTCCAGCCCAATCGAAACGGCCATCTCAGACGAGTCATGGCGCTCCTCGAAGAAGCCCATCTCGCACGCATCGAGCATCAGGCTGCCGCCGAACATCATGGGGCCCTGGCCCGGATGTATTCCGAGCGCGCCAAGAGGCTGGAGCGTGAACTCTACGGCTCGGCGCAGATGCCGCTCGGGGATTCATCCGCCAAAGGCCAGGACGAGAAAGCAGTCCTCTATGCCTTGGATCCAGGTCGCCGGATCGAGACACAAGCAAAGGCTTGAGGATTGGCCCCGCGACTGCGGGCGCCAAGGCGTGGTGGTAGGCCGTGATGGGCTTGAACCATCGACCAACGGATTATGAGTCCGCTGCTCTAACCAGCTGAGCTAACGGCCCGCACATCAGGGATTCTAGTGGGCGCCGGGCGCCGCTATTTGCGATGGCTCAGCGCATTGGTGACCAGCCGCGACGTGATGTCGACGATCTGGATCATGCGCTCGTAGGGCATGCGCGTCGGACCGATGACGCCAAGAGTGCCCACCACCTCGCCGTCGACCTCGTAGTTCGCGCTCACGATCGACAGGTCGTCGAAGGGCACCACCTGGCTTTCTCCACCGATGAAGATGCGCACGCCGTCTGCCTTGCTCGACACGTCGAGCAGGCGCATCAGTTGGGCCTTCTGCTCGAACAGCTCGAACGCGCGACGCAGGTGGCTCATGTCGCTGGAGAAATCGGTGACGGCCAGCAGATTCCGCTCGCCCGCGATCACCACTTCGTCCTGGGCTTCCGTCAGCACCTCGGAGCTCACCTGGACAGCGGCCTGCATCAGAGCAGCGATCTCGCCGCGCAATTGCTCCATCTCGGACTGAAGCCGGTCGCGCACCTGCTCGATCGACAGGCCCGCAAAGTGCGTGTTGATGTAGTTCGACGCCTCGACCAGTTGCGACTGCGAATAGTCGACCTCGGGGAAGATCACCCGGTTCTGCACATCGCCGTCGGGCGACACGATGATCACGAGCAGGCGGCGGTCGGAAAGGCGAAGGAACTCGATCTGACGAAAAACGGATGCGCGGCGCGGCGCCATCACCACGCCGACGAATTGCGACAGGTTCGACAGCAGGTTCGCCGCGTTCGCGATCACCTTCTGCGGCTGGTCGGGCGCGAGGCTTGGCGGCGTGAACTGTTCGCGCTGGGCAGTCAGCATGGTGTCGACGAAAAGCCGATAGCCGCGCGCAGTCGGAATGCGGCCTGCAGAGGTGTGCGGACTGGCGATCAGCCCGAGCCCTTCGAGGTCGGACATCACGTTGCGGATGGTCGCAGGCGAAAGCTCCAGCCCCGAAGCCCGGGAAAGCGTGCGCGAGCCCACCGGCTGGCCCTCGGCGATGTAGCGCTCGACCAGCGTCTTGAGAAGCAACTTGGCGCGATCGTCCAGCATCGACTGATTTTAATGTTGTAATTTGTACATGACATCCAGCTTTCGGCACGTGGCCCTGATAGGTAAATACCAGGCTTCGGGCGCGCGGGCGCAGGCCGGCGCGCTGGACGAGGTCATGGAGGGCATCGGCGCCTTCCTGGAAGCGCAAGGCTGCGAGGTCTTTGTCGAACAACCGCGCGACGGCGAGTGCGGCCAGGCCCGCTACCCCGCGCTGACTGTCGAAGAGATCGGCCAGCGATGCGATCTGGGCCTGGTGGTCGGAGGCGACGGAACCATGCTCGGCATCGGGCGCCAGCTGGCGTGCTACGGCGTTCCGCTGATCGGCATCAACCGCGGCCGGCTCGGGTTCATCACCGACATTTCCCTCGACAACTACCAGGCGACGCTGATCCCGATGCTGGCCGGCGAGTACGAGGAAGACCACCGCAGCCTCATGCACGCCCAGGTGATGCGCGACGGCGTGTCGGTGTTCGATGCGCTCGCCATGAACGATGTGGTGGTCAATCGCAGCGCCACCTCGGGCATGGTGGAGCTGCGTGTTTCGGTCGGCCGCCATTTCGTGGCCAATCAGCGCGCCGACGGCATGATCATCGCCTCACCCACCGGCTCCACCGCCTACGCGCTGTCGGCCGGCGGCCCGCTGCTGCATCCCGCGGTGCCGGGATGGGTGATGGTTCCCATTGCGCCCCACACGCTCTCGAACCGACCGATCCTGCTGCCGGATGCCGACGAGGTCCTGATCGAGCTGGTGGGCGGGCGCGACGCGAGCGCCAGTTTCGACATGCAATCATTGGCTTCTCTTGCCATCGGCGACCAGGTCGTGGTGCGCCGCTCCGACTACCGGGTGCGTTTTCTGCATCCGAAAGGCTGGAGCTACTTCGACACATTGCGCAAGAAGCTGCACTGGAACGAAGGAGGTTCCTGACATGGCATTGCGCCGCATCGCCCTGCGCGACTTCGTGATCGTGCGCGCGCTCGAACTCGATTTCTCCACAGGCTTTACCGTCCTCACCGGCGAAACCGGCGCGGGCAAGTCGATTCTGATCGACGCGCTCCAGCTGGCGCTCGGCAACCGTGCCGATGCCGGCGCCGTGCGCGAAGGCGCCGAGCGCCTGGACGTGAGCGCGGAGTTCGACACCGATCCTGCCCTGGCCGCCTGGCTGGACGAAGGTGGCTTCGAAGCGGGCGATGTCCTGCTTCTGCGCCGCACCGTCGACCTTCAGGGGCGCAGCCGCGGCTGGATCAACGGCAGCCCCGCCACTGCGACCCAGCTGCGCGAGCTCGGCGACAAGTTGCTGGACATCCACGGCCAGCATGCATGGCAAAGCCTCACCCGGCCCGAAGCCGTGCGCGGCCTGCTCGATGCCTATGCCGGTGTCGGCACTGCCGTGCTCGACAACGCCTGGCAGAACTGGCGGCAAGCGATCGCTGCGCTCGACAAGGCGCGCTCGGCGCAGGATTCGCTGCAGCGCGAGCGAGAGCGACTGCAGTGGCAGGTGGGCGAGGTGATGAAGCTCGCGCCTGGCGCCGACGAGTGGGAGGAACTTTCGGCCAGCCACACCCGCATCTCCAATGCACAGGCGCTCATCGATGCCGCCGAGGGCGCATGCAGCGCCCTGGAAGACGATGACAGCGGTGCGCTCGCCGCATTGAGCCGCGCCGTCACGCTGCTGCAGAACTGCGAGCACATCGAGCCGGAGTTCAAGGCGCTGGGCGAGGTTCTGGCATCGAGCGTGGCGCAGGCCTCGGACGCTGCGCACTCGCTGCACGGCTACCTGCGCCAGGCCGACACCGATCCCGAGCGACTCGCCGAACTGGACGAGCGCATGGGACTCTGGATGTCGCTCGCCCGCCGCTACAAGCGCACACCGGCTGAACTGCCGTCCTTGCTGGCCGGCTGGCAAACCGAGTTGCAGGCCCTCGACGCGCAGAGCGACCTCGAAGCCCTCGAACTTGCCGAACAGACGGCACAGCAGGCTTACATGAAGGAAGCCAAGACGCTGGGCAGGGCACGCAAACAGGCGGCGCCCCGGCTGGCGCAAGCCGTGACGCAGGCCATGCAGGGCCTCGGCATGCAAGGCGGCCGCTTCGAAGTCGCGCTGGAGCCGCTCGCCGAACCGGGCCGCGCGGGGCTCGAAGACATCGCCTTCCTCGTGAGCGGCCACACTGGCACCACGCCGCGCCCCATCGGCAAGGTGGCTTCGGGCGGCGAGCTCTCGCGCATCGCCCTGGCGATCGCGGTCACGACCAGCCAGCTCGGCACGGCACAGACGCTGATCTTCGACGAGGTCGATGCGGGCGTCGGCGGCGCCGTGGCCGAAACCGTCGGCCGCCTCATGAAACAGCTCGGCCGTGACCGCCAGGTGCTGGCGGTTACCCACCTGCCGCAGGTGGCGGCCTGTGCCGACCACCACCTGCTGGTCGCCAAGCACCAGACCAGCGCCAAGAGCCAGGACGGCATTCGCACCGAAAGCGGCGTCTCGGTGCTCGACGACGACACCCGGCCGCGCGAGATCGCACGCATGCTGGGCGGCGAGCGCGTTTCGCAGACCTCGCTCGCGCACGCGCGCGAAATGCTCGGCAAGAAGACGCCGGAGACCTCATCGTGAGCCTGGAACTGGTGCTGATCACTGGCATGTCCGGTTCGGGAAAATCCGTCGCACTGCATGCCCTCGAAGACGCGGGCTACTACTGCGTCGACAACCTGCCGCCCGAGTTGCTTGCGCCCTTCATCGCGCTGCAGCGGCAGCAGCAGACGCCGCGCGTCGCGATCGCCATGGATGTGCGCAGCGGCGTGTCGTTGCCGCTCGTTCCCCAGCAGCTCGACGGCCTGCGGCGCGACGGCATATCGCTGCGCTCGCTGTTCCTCGATTCGACCACCGACGCGCTGGTGCGCCGCTATTCGGAGACCCGGCGCCGCCATCCCCTCTCGCGCCAGGAAGGCCGGACCGATTCCCCCGATCAGCAGCGGGCGCTGATCCAGGCCATCGAACTCGAGCGTGAGCTGCTGGCCGATCTGCGCGACGGCGCCGACGTGATCGACACCAGCATCATCCGCCCGGCCCAATTGCAGAGCTATATCAAGGCGCTGATCGCGGCGCCGGAGAGCACGCTCACGCTGGTGTTCGAATCTTTTGCGTTCAAGCGCGGCGTGCCGCTCGATGCCGACTACGTGTTCGACGTGCGCATGCTCCCCAACCCGCACTACGTGCCCGCGCTGCGACCGCTGACCGGGCGTGACGCGGCTGTGATCGACTGGCTGCGCGAACACGATGATGTCGCGCGCATGTACGGCGACATCGAACAGTTCCTCGATCGCTGGCTCGATGCGCTGGCCCGCGACCATCGCAGTTACGTCACCGTGGCGATCGGCTGCACCGGCGGCCAGCACCGCTCGGTCTTTCTCGTGGAGCAGCTGGCGCGCGGATTCGGCGCACGCTGGGCGGCGCTCAAGCGGCATCGCGAGCTCGACAGCGTCTAGGTCGTCAGCAGTTTGCGCACGGGCGCCGGCAGGCCGAGCGCCGACCATTGGCCGGCTTCGAACCATCCGCCGGCATCGTTGAGAAGTCGCTCTGCGACGCATTCGACCGACACGGGATGCAGGTGCAAGTCCTTGTGCGTGAGCACATGCACGAAAGCCGCGTCGTCGCGCGCCGTCCGGCGGGCGTCGGGCGCCAATTCGTCCAGCAGCGAGTCCCGGCTCTCGTAGACCGGCAGGCAATAGAGTCCCGCCCAGATGCCGCGCGAGGGACGTTTCTCGAGCCACACGCGGCCGTGCGCATCGCGCGCCTGCAGCATCCACAACGACTGGGCGCTGCGCCGAAGCTTGCGCGTCTTGACCGGAAAGCGCTCGGGCTCGCCCTCGCGCCGCGCCGCGCACAGGTCATTGACCGGACAGATCATGCAACTCGGCTTACGCGGCAGGCAGACGGTGGCGCCCAGATCCATCAGGCCCTGGGTATAGCGTGCGATGGCACGCCGCTGCGTCGCCGGTGGCAGCAGCTCCGTGGCCATGGCCCACAAGGCCCGCTCCTGCGCAGCGGACGAAAGATCGCCCTCGAAAGCCAGCATCCGCGCAAGCACCCGCTTCACGTTGCCATCGAGAATGGCGACCCGCTCGCCAAAGCAGAAGGCAGCAATCGCAGCGGCCGTCGAACGGCCGATGCCCGGCAGGGTCTGGAGTTCGGCAGCGGTGCGCGGAAATGCGCTGCCGAAGCGCGACACCACCTCTTGCGCGCAGCGGTGCATGTTGCGCGCACGGCTGTAGTAGCCCAGACCGCTCCACAAGCCGAACACCTCGTCCTCGGTGCCGGCGGCGAGCGCTTGCACCGTCGAGAACCTTTCGAGAAAGCGCGCGAAATAGCCCAGCACCGTCGACACCTGGGTCTGCTGGAGCATGACCTCGGAAAGCCAGACGCGATAGGGATCGTGCGTGTTCTGCCATGGCAGCTCGCTGCGCCCATGGCTGCGTTGCCAATCGACAATGCGCGCCGCGAAACTCGACGCCAGCGCCTGCAGTGCTCCCCCCGGATCTTCAGGCAGCACTGAGTTCGTCGCGCGCCGCGGCAGCAGTGGGCGCTTCATTGCTCGTCAGCAGGCCGGTGAATTCGCGCAGTCGCGCGTGGAGTTCGGTGAGGCCGCTTTCCTGGGCCGCGAGTTCGGCGAGGCGCTCGTCGAGGTTGCCTGCCGCGCCCTGGATGCGCTCGACCGCCTCGATGCGCTTGGTGAAGTTGCGGCGGCGTTCCTTGAGCTGCGCATCGAGCTGGGCGCCGGCGCCCTTGCTCCAGCGCTCCACCTCGGTCATGGCGGCTTCGTTGACCACTCGCAGCCGGCTTGCCAGCGCGCGCACGAGCTTGTCGCAGAAGTCCGGTTGCGCCAGTTTGAGCAGGTTGCCGATGCCGAGGTAGTGGATGTGGCTGCGCTCGATCTGGCTCAATTGTTGTTCGAAGCCCAGCAGGTCGGGCTCCGCCGGCGCCTGCAGCGCGAAGCCGTGCTCGGCATTGAGCTGGCGAAAGGTGGCATGCAGCATCGACTGGATTTCGGCCGTGGTCGCTTGCACCTCGCGCAGGTTGTTGCGCAACGAGTCGAAGGTTTCTCCGTACACCTTGCGCACGTTGAACTTGATGCCCGGGCGCTTGAGCGCGGAGGCCAGGCGGCCCATGTCGGCCTTGAGCGCGGTGCTGCCGAGCACCGCATACACCTCGCGCAGCAGCTTGCCCTGCACCGAGCGCAGCGCCAGGATGCGCGCGTTGCTGCCTTCGAACTCGGTTTGCTCCTGCTCGATGCGGCTTCGCATGTGACGGATGACCGACACGTTCTTGCCGCGCAGGCCCTGCAGTTCCAGCGCCTGTTCCGAAAGATCGCGTTGGCGCACCTTGAGGATGCGCGCCGCTTCGGCCTGCAGGGCCGCAATACCCGCGTCGACGGCGAGCCGCAGCATCTTTTCGCGCTTGCCGAGCAGGCCCTCGCCCAGCACGGCTTCGAGCGCGGGAAGCCGGCTCGCCTGCAGCAGCGGTACGTCGCGACGGATCTTGGCCTGCAGTCCTTTTTGCGCCGACACCGGCAGCACCTGCGGCAGCGGCACGCCGAGCAGTTCGGCAGCGCCCTTGCGCTGGCGCTGGATCTGCGCGTCGATCTGCGCCGGCGTGCTGAGGGTGTCCCACATGGTGTCGATCTTGTTGAGCACCACGATGCGGGTTTCGCCTGCTTCGCTTTCGGTGATCAGGTGCTCGCGCCAGATGGCGAGATCGGAGCGCGTCACGCCCGTGTCCGCGGCCAGGATGAAGACCACGGCGTGCGCCTGCGGGATCAGGCTCACGGTCAGCTCGGGCTCGGCGCCGATCGCGTTGAGGCCGGGCGTGTCCAGAATCACCAGCCCTTGCTCGAGCAGCGGGTGCGGCATGTTCAGCACCGCATGGCGCCAGCGCGGAATTTCCACGCGCCCGTCGGCATCGGGCACCGGGTTGTCCTCGGGCGCGTCATCGTTCCAGAAGCCCAGCGAACGCGCTTCGGCCATCGGCACCCATCGGACCTCGGCCACCTTGTTCATCGTCTGCGACAACTGCTCGGCGTCCTCGACGTCGATCGGAATCTCGGTCCAGTGCTTGGGCTTGTCGCGCCAATGGGCGAGCGAATACGGCTCGAGCCGGGTTTCGATGGGCAGCAGCCGCAGGCTGGGAAGATAGGCAGCGTCGTAGCCGAGTTCAGTCGGGCACATCGTCGTGCGACCCGCGCTCGCCGGCATGATGCGGCGTCCGTAGGCGGCAAAGAAGATCGCGTTGATCAGCTCGGATTTGCCGCGCGAGAACTCGGCGACGAAGGCCACCATGACCTTGCTGGTGCGCATCTGCGATTCCAGATCGCGCAGCCGTTCGGCCACGCTCTGATCGAGTAGCTCGTTCTCGTCCAGCCAGCGCGAAAGCCATTTGAGGCGATGCGCGAAATTGCGTCGCCAGGCGCCATGCTGATCGAATTGCTGATTGAAAGAACGTGTCAAGGGTGATGTAAAGGTTGCTTACAAAATATAGCACCCACTTGGGCTTCGCGCCTCATCTGTCCTCAGAGCTTTCAATGCTTTTGGCATTTTGGACAGAAATAAGTGGATCGCTGGCCTTGGCGCATCTGCCGTACAAGTGTCGCGCAGACGCGGCATGGTTCGCCGGCGCGTCCGTAAACGGTTGCTTCCAGTTGGAAGTATCCGCTCTGGCCGTCGATATTGGAGAAGTCGCGCAAGGTGCTTCCACCGCGCTCAACGGCCCGCGCCAGAATTTCCCGTACTGCGGCATGCAAGCGCACAGCGCGCGGCCGGCTGATGCGCGAGGCAGACATTGTCGGACGGATACCGGCAAGAAAGAGAGCCTCGGAGGCATAGATGTTGCCGACACCCACCACCACGTCGCCAGCCAGCAGCACCTGCTTGATCGGCGCCCTGCGCCGCCGCAGCCCTGCGTAAAAGCGGTCGATGTCGAACGTCTCGCCCAGGGGTTCCATTCCCAGGCCGCCCAACAGCTTTATAGCCAGCGGTGCAGCCTCGTCCTCGGCATAGACCACTGCGCCGAAGCGCCTCGGATCGTTGAGGCGCAGCGTGCCGCGGCTGGTCACCAGATCGAAATGGTCGTGCGTACCGGGCGAAGGCAAGGCCGCATCGAAGCGCAGGCTGCCCGACATGCCCAGGTGCATCAGCAGCAGTCCGGCATCCAGGTCGATCAGCAGGTACTTGCCGCGCCTGCGCACCGCACGCACGGTGCGTCCCACCAGCTCAGCCGGCTCGACGGCAAGTGCCCAGCGCAGCGGCTTGCCCACGCGCACGGCATCGACGCGCGCGCCGGCAATCCGATCGGCGAAGCCGAGCCGCGTCACTTCGACTTCAGGTAGTTCTGGCATCGACGAAGGCTGACATGAAAAGAAGCCGAGGCCGAAGCCCCCGCATGACCATCGTTCAAAAGCCTGGATTATTATGGTTCGATGACCCCATCGCTCCGCCGATCCCGCCTTGCGGCGGCCGCGTTCTTGACCCTGGCCGTGCTCGCTGCGCAAGCGCAGCCCCAAACGCCCGCCCCCGCAGCCCCCACCAGCCCGGCCCCCATCATCGAACCGGCCGCGCCTCCTGTCACTACGCCGGCCGCCGCAGCCCAGCGCCAGGAGCAAGCCCGAGCCTCGCCACTCACGGCGGAGCTGTTCTACGAAGTTCTGATGGGCGAGCTGACCGCCCGCACCGGCGATCCGGGCTCGGGCTACGCGCTGGTCCTCGATGCTGCGCGCAGGTCGCGCGACGGCAAGCTGTTTCAGCGGGCGGTAGAGATCGCATTGCAGGCGCGCTCCGGCGATGCCGCATTGGCGGCCGCCCGCGCCTGGAAGGAAACGCTTCCCGAATCGCGCGAGGCGCGGCGTTTCGAGCTGCAAATCCTGATCGCGCTGAACCGCATTGGCGAAACCGCCGAACCGCTGCGGGCCGAACTGGCCGCCACGCCACAGGTGGAACGTCCGTTCCTCATGGCCGTGATCGCGCGCAATTACGCGCGAGCTACCGACAAGAAGCTTGCCGCTTCTGTGGTCGAACAGGCGCTGGCCGACGAACTCAAGAGCCCCGCGACGGGTGGCGCGGCCTGGAGCACGGTCGGCCGTCTGCGGCTGGCAGCAGGTGACACCTCGGGTGCGCTCGAGGCTGCGCGAAGAGGCCAGGAAGCCGATCCTTCCTCGGATGGCCCCGCCATGCTGGCGCTGGAGCTGATGGACCCCGGCCAACCGCTGGCCGAACCTCTGGTGAAGCGCTACCTCGCGGGCCCCAAGGCGCTGCCGGAACTGCGCGTCGCCTACGCGCGGGTGCTGGTGGAAGGACGCCGCTATGAGGATGCCAGCGCGGAACTCGCCGCGCTCACCGTGGCCCGTCCCGAATTGGCCGAACCCTGGCTGCTGCTCGGCAGCCTGCAAACGCAGGCACGCCAGGATGCGGCGGCCGAAAGCTCGCTCAAGCGCTACATCGACCTGGCCGATACGCAGCGCGATGCCGAGGCACGCAGCCGCGGCCAGACCCAGGCCTTCTTGCTGCTGGCGCAACTGGCGGAGCGCCGCAAAGATTTCAAGGGTGCCGAGCACTGGCTGGGCCGCATCGACAGCACCGATGACCTGGTAGGCGCGCAGACGCGCCGCGCGGCACTGCTGGTGCGCCAGGGCAAGCTGCCCCAGGCCCGCGAGCTGGTTCGCGGCTTGCCCGAACGCACCGCGGACGAGAAGAAGCAGAAGTTTTTGGCCGAGGTCCAGCTGCTGCGCGATGCGAAGCAGTACCAGGCCGCGTACGACATGCTGGCCCAGGCCAGCGCCGCAGCGCCCCAGGACACCGACCTGATCTACGACCGGGCGATGGTGGCCGAGAAGCTGAACCGTCTCGACGAGATGGAACGCCTGCTGCGCCAGCTCATCGAGCTCAAGCCCGACAACCAGAACGCCTACAACGCGCTCGGCTACTCGCTGGCCGATCGCAAAGTCCGCCTGGAAGAGGCGCGCACGCTGATCCTCAAGGCCGTGCAGCTGGCGCCGGAAGATCCGTTCATCGCCGACAGCCTCGGATGGGTCGAGTTCAGGCTCGGCAACATCGACGAAGCCATGCGCATCCTCGAGACGGCCTACAAGCGCCGGCCCGATCCGGAGATCGGCGCGCACCTCGGCGAAGTTCTCTGGGCCAAGGGCCAACGCGACCGCGCGCTTTCCATCTGGAAGGAAGCGCACCTGGTCGATGCCGACAACGAGACGCTGCAGGAAACGCTCAAGCGCCTGCGCGTGAAGCTTTGAACCGTCGACTGGCATTGAGCGCCGGCGGCGCCGGCGTGTTGCTGCTTGCGGGCTGCGCCAGCCCGGTCGGCCCGACCGGCGCACTCGGCACCGAAGCCTGGAGCGGCCGGCTGTCGCTGCGCATCGACAGCGAGCCGGTGCAGACCTTCTCGGCCCTGTTCGAACTGCGCGGCGCGCCGCGGGCCGGTGAGCTCACCCTCACCAGCCCGATCGGCAGCACCCTGGCCCAGCTTCACTGGGCACCCGGTGAAGCGCTGCTGAAGGACGGCAGCAAGACGCGGCGTTTCGATTCGCTCGACGCGCTGATCGAGGCGGCGACGGGTGCCGCCATTCCGGTGGCTGCGCTGTTCGGGTGGCTGGCGGGCCGTGAAGAGCGCGTGCCGGGTTGGCGGCCAGACTTGTCGCAGATCGGCACTGGACGATTGCAGGCCACCCGCGACGCACCGCAGCCGCGGGCAGATCTGCGCATCGTCTTCGAACGCGCATGAAGGCGCTCTACGACCTTCCGGCGCCGGCCAAGCTCAACCTCTTTCTGCACATCACCGGCCGGCGTGCGGACGGCTACCACTTGCTGCAGTCGGTGTTCATGCTGATCGACTGGTGCGACATCCTGCATGTCGAAATACGCAGCGACGGCGCCATCACCCGCGAAGACCTGACGACCGCGCTGCCGCCCGACGACCTGGTTGTGCGCGCCGCGAAGGCCCTCCAGGCCTTTGCCCAAACCCCGCAGGGCGCCCATATCGGAATCGCCAAGCAGGTGCCGGCCCAGGCCGGCATGGGCGGCGGCTCCTCGGATGCCGCCACCTGTCTGCTGGCGCTCAATCGCCTGTGGGGACTGAAGCTGCCGCTATCGAAACTGGAGCAGATCGGCCTCGCGCTGGGCGCCGATGTGCCCTTCTTCCTGCGCGGACGGAACGCCTGGGTCGAGGGAATCGGCGAAGAGATCACGCCCATCGAGCTGCCGCCGGGATGTTTTGCCGTCGCCAAGCCGCCCGAGGGGCTCGACACCCGTCTGATTTTTGCAGCGCCCGATCTTCAGCGCGCCACACCCGCTGCTATAATCTCGGGCTTTGCTGCACACAGCGGGGCTGGAGCCACAGGTTTCGGCTTTGACTTCGGTCATAACGATCTGCAGCCGGTTGCCGAACGGCTTTGTCCCGCGGTCACCGAAGCCATCGAATGGCTCGGTCACCAAGGATTTCAGGCCCGGATGACCGGTTCGGGGAGTTCGGTGTTCGCAGCGATGCCGCACGAAGCGGAACTCGCCACGGCACCCTCGGGCTGGCAGGTTCGCAAGTGCAGCAATCTGGCCGTTCATCCCCTCATGGGCTGGGCAGGCTAGAAGATCAGAGCGCTTTTGTGATCTGATGCGACATATCGGTTGACGACCTCGGTCGTCGACCCGTGTAGGGGAGTCGCCAAGCTGGTTAAGGCACTGGATTTTGATTCCAGCATGCAAAGGTTCGAATCCTTTCTCCCCTGCCAAATCTTCATTGACACGTAGATTGGCGGCCCCCTCAAAAGGGCCATTTCGCATTGCCGGATGCATTTTGCCGGGACGCTCATGCAGGTTCACCACCCTGATTTCATGGTTTTCACCGGCAATGCCAACCCGGGCCTTGCCGCAGAGATCGCGCAGCATCTGGGCACCTCGCTGGGCGCCGCCCGCGTCGGTCGCTTCTCCGACGGCGAAGTCACCGTCGAGATCAACCAGAACGTGCGGGCGCGCGACGTGTTCGTCGTTCAATCGACCTGCGCGCCGACCAACGAGAACCTGATGGAGCTGCTCATCATGGTCGACGCGCTCAAGCGCGCTTCGGCCGAGCGCATCAGTGCGGTGATCCCGTACTACGGCTATGCGCGCCAGGACCGTCGCCCGCGTTCGAGCCGGGTGCCGATCTCGGCCAAGGTGGTGGCCAACCTGCTCGAAACGGTGGGCGTTGCCCGCGTGCTGACCATGGACCTGCACGCCGATCAGATCCAGGGCTTCTTCGACATCCCGGTCGACAACATCTATGCGTCGCCGGTGCTCCTGGGCGATCTGCGCCAGCAGAACTACGAAGACCTGATCGTGGTCTCGCCGGACGTCGGCGGCGTGGTTCGCGCCCGCGCCCTGGCGAAGCAGCTGAATTGCGACCTGGCGATCATCGACAAGCGCCGTCCGCGCGCCAATGTGAGCGAGGTCATGCACGTGATCGGCGAAATCGACGGCCGCAACTGCGTGATCATGGACGACATGATCGACACCGCCGGCACGCTGGTGAAGGCGGCCGAGGTCCTGAAGGAACGCGGCGCCAAGAAGGTGTACGCCTATTGCACGCACCCGATCTTCTCGGGCCCCGCCATCGAGCGGATCGCCCAGGGCAGCGCGCTCGACGAAGTGGTCGTGACCAACACGATCCCGCTGTCCAGCGTCGCGACAGGTTGCACCAAGATCCGCCAGCTCTCCGTGGCACCGCTGATCGCCGAGACGATCCAGCGCATCGCCAAGGGCGAGTCGGTGATGAGTTTGTTCTCGGACCAGGAGAACCTCTTCTGAGGTTCTCCGAGGCCTGAGCAAGTAGCCGGGCGCCCTCCGTGGCGCCCTTTTTGAAACCGGAGTCGCACTGGTCGCGGTCGACTTCCACAGGAGTAGTTATGAAATTCGTCGCTTATGAGCGCGCAAAGCAGGGCACGGGTGCGAGCCGCCGTCTCCGCATCACGGGCAAGACGCCCGGTATCGTCTACGGTGGCGAAGGCCAGCCGCAGCTGATCGAGCTCGATCACAACGCGCTGTGGCATGCCCTCAAGAAGGAAGCCTTTCACTCGTCCATCCTCGAGATGGATCTCGCCGGCGCCACGACCAAGGTCCTGCTGCGCGACGTGCAATACCACCCGTTCCGTCCGCTCGTGCAGCACGTCGACTTCCAGCGCGTCGATGCCCGCACCCGCATGACTGTCAAGGTGCCCCTGCACTACAAGGGCGAGGAAGAGTCCACGGCCGTCAAACTGGACCACAACCTCGTGAACCACGTGATGACCGAAATCGAAGTCAGCTGCCTGCCGGCCGACCTGCCCGAGTTCATCGAAGTCGACCTCTCCGGCCTGACGAAGAACGCCACGCTCCACGTCAACGACATCACCCTGCCCAAGGGCGTGAAGTTCGTGAGCCACGGCAAGGTCAACCCGGTGCTGGTGTCGGCCGTGCCGCCGCTGGTCGCTGAAGAAGCCGCGCCGGCCGCCGAAGGCGCTGCCCCGGCAGAAGGCGCCCCGGCTGCCGCCAAGACGGACGCCAAGGCTGCGCCTGCCAAGAAGAAGTAATTCTTTCCGCGCCCTCCAGCCAACGGCCCGCCTCGCGCGGGCCGTTTTTCTTTGGGCCAGCCACGGATAATCCGGCTCCATGATCAAGTTGTTCGTCGGCCTGGGCAACCCCGGCCCGGAGTACGGAGCCACGCGGCACAACGCGGGCTTCTGGTGGATCGATGCGCTCGCGCGCGAGCGCAAGCTCGCGCTGGCGCCCGAGCGCGCCTACCATGGCCTGGTCGCGCGCATGCAGGTGGGCGGGCAGCCCGTGTGGCTGCTCGAGCCGCAGACCTTCATGAACCTCTCGGGCAAATCGGTCGCCGCGCTGGCCCGCTTCTTCAAGATCGAGCCGAACGAAATCCTGGTGGCGCACGACGAGCTCGACGTGGTGCCCGGCCAGGCCAAGCTGAAGCTGGGCGGCAGCCATGCCGGGCACAACGGCCTGCGCGACATCCATGCGCAGCTCGGCACCGGCGACTACTGGCGGCTGCGCCTGGGCATCGGCCATCCGGGCGTGAAGTCCGAGGTGGTCGGCTGGGTGCTGAAGAAACCCCTCAAGGAACAGCGCGAGGCAATCGACGACGCGATCGCCCGCACGCTGCATGCCTTTCCGGCGCTGGTGGCCGGCGAGATGGACAAGGCGACCCTGCTCATCCACACGAGCAAGCCGCCGCGCCCCAAACCACCGCGGCGCGAGCCGGGCGACGGGGGTGAACCCGCCGCGGGCTAGCGGAAAGCGAAGCAAGGGAGAGAAAGAAAAATGAAACTGTCACACGCACCGATTGCCGCCCTCCTCGCGGCAGCCTGCGCTCAGCTGGTGCCGCCTGCAGCCCACGCAGGCACGGAAACCTGGCGTTGCGGCAGCACCTATACCGACCAGCCGTGCCAGGGCGGCAAGGCGATAGCTCTCGACGACGCGCGGGATGCAACGCAAAAGCGCGAGGCCGACGGCGCCACGCGCGAGGCCATGGCTGCCGCCGACCGGCTGCAGCGGGAGCGTGTCCGGCTCGAGTCCGCGCAGGCCCGCCGCGCACCAGCGCTGATCGACAACAAGCCGCTCAATGCGAAGCCGGATTCATCGCAAGGCCCGGGCGTTGCGCAGAAAAAGAAAAAGAGCAAAAAGGAATCCGACTACTTCAGCGCGCATGACCCGGTCGCAACGGCGAAGAAAAAGGCCGCGAAGGCCGGCAGCAAGAGCGCGGCTAAAAACTAGGAAGCCGCTTTTGCAGCAGTCAGCCGCTGGAACTTCTGCCACAGGGTCTCGCGCGTCTCCAGATGGGCGGGATTCTTCGGGATGCAGGCCACCGGGCACACCTGCACGCACTGCGGCTCGTCGAAGTGGCCCACGCATTCGGTGCACTTGTGCGGGTCGATCTCGTAGATCTCCACGCCCATGTAGATCGCGTCGTTGGGGCACTCCGGTTCGCACACATCGCAGTTGATGCATTCGTCGGTGATCATGAGGGCCATGGCAACAATTATCCGCCGGCCGCCGCTGGGCCGCGCCAAGGCGACCGAAGCCCCCCCGGCGGCAGTGAGGACGCGAAGCGCCGAACGTGGGGGCAAACAGTTCAGGCACGGTCGTTGCGTTCGTCGGGTTATGCTGCGCCCCGCCCCATGAGTCTCTTCCTGTTCAAGCGCTTCGTGACGCTGATCGCCACTTTGATCGGCGCTTCCGTCATCGTCTTCCTCGTGCTGGAGATCCTGCCCGGCAATGCCGCGCAGATGCTCATGGGCCCGGACGCCTCGCCCGAGGCGGTGGCGGCGCTGGCGGCCAAGCTCGGGCTCGACCAGCCGGCCTGGACCCGCTACTGGCACTGGATCGGCGGTTTGCTGACCGGCGAGCTCGGCGACAGCTACGCCTACAGCTCGCCGGTGCTCGACCTGATCCTCGAGCGCCTCGCGCTGACCGTGCCGCTGGCGCTGCTCGCGATGACCCTCACCACCGTGCTGGCGCTCATCGTGGGCGTCACCGCGGCGGCGCGCCACAACAAGCTCGGCGACGTCGGCCTGATGGGCCTGACGCAGGTGGGCATCGCCATCCCCAACTTCTGGTTCGCGATCCTGCTGATCCTCGTTTTCTCGGTGCAGCTGCAATGGTTCTCGGCCGGCGGCTTCGAAGGCTGGGGGGAAGGCGTGTTCGCCGGGCTCAAGGCGCTGCTGCTGCCGGCCCTCTCGCTCGCGGTGGTGCAGGCGGCGATCCTGGCGCGCATCACGCGCTCGGCCGTGCTCGAAGTGATGCGCGAAGACTTCGTGCGCACCGCGCGCGCCAAGGGCGTTTCGCAGCGGGCCGTGTTGTGGACCCACGTGCTGCGCAACGCTCTGATCCCGGTGATCACCGTGATGGGCATGCAGTTCTCCGAGCTCTTGGCCGGCACCATCGTGGTCGAGAACGTGTTCTACCTGCCGGGCCTGGGCCGGCTGATCTTTCAGGCCATCAGCAATCGCGACCTGATCGTGGTGCGCAACTGCGTGATGCTGCTGGCGGCGATGGTCGTCATCGTCAACTTCGTGGTCGACGTGCTGTATGCCGTCATCGACCCGCGCATCAAGGCGAGCGACATATGAGCGCCGTTCCCACCCAAGTGCCGAGTGCAGCCGCCTTCAAGGTGCCCGGCTTCTGGCGCCGTGCACTGCACCACCGCAGCTTCACCATCGGCGCCGTGCTCACGCTGCTGCTGCTGCTCGCGGCCGCCGTCTCGCTGGTCTGGACGCCCTGGTCTCCGTACGAGATGGACATCGCCAACAAGCTCAAGACGCCGAGCGGCGCGCACTGGCTGGGCACCGACACCTTCGGCCGCGACGTGGCCTCGCTGCTGCTGGTGGGGGCGCGCGCGTCCATCCTGGTCGGCGTGATCGCGGTTGGCATCGGCCTGGTGGTGGGCACCGCGCTCGGCCTGCTCGCGGCGGCGCGGCGCGGCTGGGTGGAGGAAGCGATCATGCGCTTCACCGACTTCTCGATGGCCTTTCCCGCCATCCTGTCGGCCATCATGATGACGGCGGTGTTCGGCGCCGGCATCGTCAACGCGATCATCGCGATCGGCATCTACAACATCCCGACCTTCGCGCGCATCACGCGCGCATCGGCCAACGCGATCTGGTCGCGCGAGTACGTGGCGGCCGCGCGCGCCTGCGGCAAGGGCGCGTTCGCGATCACCATGCAGCACGTGCTGCCCAACATCTCGGCCGTGCTGATCGTGCAGATCACGATCCGCTTCGCCATCGCGATCCTGGCCGAGGCCGCCCTCTCCTACCTCGGCCTCGGCACGCAGCCGCCGCAGCCCTCCTGGGGCCGCATGCTCAGCGAAGCCCAGACCATGATGTTCCAGGCGCCGCTGCTCGCGGTCTTTCCGGGCATGGCGATCGCGCTGGCTGTGCTCGGCCTCAACCTGCTGGGCGATGGCCTGCGCGATCTGCTCGATCCGCGCCTCGCACGCGCCCGCTGATCCCGACCATGCCTCTGCTCGAAGTCAACAACCTTCACGTCCAGCTGCAGACACAGCGCGGTCCCGCCGAGGCCGTGCGCGGCATCGGCTTCACGCTGGAACGCGGCGAGACGATGGGCATCGTCGGCGAGTCGGGCTGCGGCAAGTCGATCACGGTGCAGTCGCTGATGGGGCTGCTGCCGGCCAGCGCCGAGGTGACGGGCAGCATCCGCTTCGACGGCACCGAACTCGTCGGCCTGCCCGAGCGCGCGATGTGCGAGATCCGCGGCAACCGCATCGGCATGATCTTCCAGGAGCCGATGACGGCGCTGAACCCGGTCCACACCATCGCGCGCCAGGTCGGCGAGCCCCTCCGGCTGCACCGCGGCCTGTCGAACGCCGACGCGCGCAAGGAGGCACTGGCGCTGCTCGAACGCGTCGGCATCCCCGATGCCGCAGCGCGGCTCGATGCCTATCCGCACCAGTTCTCGGGCGGACAGCGCCAGCGCATCGGCATCGCGATGGCGCTGGCCTGCGGGCCCGACCTGCTGATCGCCGACGAGCCGACGACCGCGCTCGACGTCACGATCCAGAAGCAGATCCTCGAACTGATCCAGAACCTGGTGGCCGAGCGCGGCATGGCGCTCATCCTGATCTCGCACGACCTGGGCGTGATCGCGCAGAGCGTCTCGAAGATGCTCGTGATGTACGGCGGCAGCGTGGTCGAGAGCGGGCCGACCGCGGCCGTGTTCGCCGAGCGCGCCCATCCGTACACGCAGGGCCTGTTCGCCGCACGCCCCGCGCTCGGCGCGCCGCGCGGCCTGAAGCTCGCGACCATCAAGGGCAGCGTGCCCGAGCTGGTCGACCTGCCGGCGGGCTGCCCCTTCGCGGGCCGTTGCCGCTTCACGATTGACGACTGCCATACGACGCGTCCGCCGCCCACGCAGATGCCGCACAACCACCAGGTGCGCTGCATCCGGCTCGACGACGTGATCGCCGAAGGAGTGACTGCGTGACCGCTCTGCTCGAAGTCAGCGACCTGGTCCGCCACTACACGCTGCCGCGCGAGCGCCTCTTCGGCCCGCCGCCGACGGTCAAGGCGCTCAACGGCGTGAGCTTCAGCCTGCGCGCGGGACAGAGCCTGGGCATCGTCGGCGAATCGGGCTCGGGCAAATCGACCATCGCACGGCTGGTGATGGCGCTCGACAAGCCGACGTCGGGCACGGTGAAGCTGCTCGGCCGCGATCTCCACGCGCTGCCCAGGGGCGAACTGCGCACCGCGCGGCGCGACGTCCAGATGGTGTTCCAGGACCCGTACGGTTCGCTGGACCCGCGCCAGACCGTGGCGCGCATCGTCGCCGAGCCGCTCGAGGCGCTGGCCGAAACCAGCCGCGCCGAGCAGCGCGAGCGCGCCGGCGAATCGCTCGCCGCCGTCGGCCTGCGCTCCACCGACCTCGGCAAATACCCGCACGAGTTCTCCGGCGGCCAGCGCCAGCGCATCGCGATCGCGCGGGCGCTGATCACGCGGCCCAAGCTCATCGTGGCCGACGAGCCGGTGAGCGCGCTCGACGTCTCGGTCCAGGCGCAGGTGCTGAACCTCATGCAGGACCTGCAGCAGCAGTTCGGCATCAGCTACCTGCTGATCAGCCACGATCTCGCGGTGGTCAACCACCTGTGCGACGAGGTCTGCGTGCTGCACCGCGGATTGGTGGTCGAGCGCGGCACGCCGCAGCGACTGTTCGCGCATGCGGAACACCCCTATACCCAAGCCCTGCTCGCTGCGGTACCAAGGGCGGAGCCTGCGGCCGTGCAAGGCCAAATGCTTGCGGCTGGCGAGGCCGCTCGCGCATGATGTAACGATTGCTTTCTTCCTCTCAGTTTTTTCCTGGAGCCCTGACCATGTTGAAACGCCGCACCCTTCTGACCACCGCCGCACTGGCCACCGTGCCGCTCGCACTGCCGCAAGCCGCGCTGGCGCAGGGCCGCAAGGATTCGATCGTGCTCGGCATGGCGCTGGAACCGCCGGGGCTGGACCCGACCGCGGGCGCCGCTGCTGCGATCGCCGAGATCGTGCAATACAACATCCTCGAGACGCTGACCAAGATCAATGCCGACGGCAGCGTCACGCCATTGCTGGCCGAAAGCTGGGAAGTTTCGCCGGACCTGCGCACCTACACCTTCAAGCTGCGCCAGGGCGTCAAGTTCCAGAACGGCGAGCCCTTCAATGCGCAGACGGTCAAGTTCTCCTTCGACCGCGCCGGCGGCGAGAAGAGCACCAACAAGGACAAGCGCACCTTCGCCAACATGTCGACGCAGGCGGTCGATGCCAACACCGTTGTCGTCATCAACAAGGAGATCGACCCCGACCTCCTGTTCGTGCTCGGCCAGGCCACGGCCGTCATCGTCGAGCCCAAGAGCGCCGACACCAACGCCACCAAGCCGGTCGGCACCGGCCCGTACAAGCTCGACAGCTGGAGCAAGGGAAGTTCGGTCGTGCTGAGCAAGTGGGAGGGCTTCCGCAATCCGGGCGCGGCGAAGCTTCGCAAGGTGACCTTCCGCTTCATCTCCGACCCGGCCGCACAGGCCGCTTCGCTCTTGGCCGGCGACGTCGACGCGTTCCCGCGCGCGGCGACACGCATCGTTCCGCAGTTCAAGAACAACCCGCAGTTCCAAGTGATCCTGGGCGGCTCGCGCGCCAAGACCATCCTGGCCTTCAACAACAAGAAGAAGCCGCTGGACGATGTGCGCGTGCGGCGCGCGATCTCGGCGGCCATCGACCGCAAGGCCGTCATCGAAGGCGCGGCCGACGGCTTCGGCGTGCCGATCGGCAGCCACTACGTGCCCGGCGCCACCGGCTTCGTGGATACCACCGGCGTCAATCCCTTCAACATCGAGAAGGCCAAGGCCCTGCTGGCCGAAGCCGGCGTCAAGACGCCGCTCGAACTCACGATGACGCTGCCGCCCCCGCCCTATGCGCGCCAGGGCGGTGAGGTGATCGTCGCGCAGCTGGCCAAGATCGGCATCACCGTGAAGGTGCAGAACGTCGAATGGGCGCAGTGGCTGAGCGGCACCTATGGCAACAAGGACTACGACCTCAGCATCGTTTCGCACGTCGAGCCCTTCGACCTCGGCAACTACGCGAAGCCGGACTACTACTGGGGCTACCAGTCGAAGGAATTCAACGCGCTGTTCGACAAGATCAAGACCACGCCCAACCCGGCCGAGCGTGTCAAGCTGCTGGGCGATGCGCAGAAGCTGCTCGCCGCCGACGCGGCCAACGGTTTCCTGTTCCAGCCCCAGTTCCCGACCATCGCGAAGAAGGGCGTAAAGGGGCTCTGGAAGGACATGCCGATCTTCGCCAACGACCTGTCGGCGCTGTCGTGGTCGTGAGCCGCCGGGCCGCCCCCAAGGCGAACGCCGCAGCGCGCAGCGCGGAGGCTGCCGAGTGAGCCGTCACCTCCACGACCTGTCCGCACAGGAACTCGCCGCCGCCTACCGCGACGCCAGCCTCTCGCCGGTCGAAGTCACGCGGGCCGTCCTCGACCACATCGCGCGCTGGGAGCCCCATCTGCAGGCCACCTGGCTGCTGCGCCCCGAGGCCGCGCTCGAACAGGCGCGCGCCTCCGAAGCGCGCTGGCGGCGCGGCGAGCCGCTCGGCCCGCTCGACGGCGTGCCGACGACGATCAAGGAAAACATCGCGACGCGCGGCGATCCGATGCCGGCCGGCACGGCAGCTGTCGAGCTCAAGCCCGCCGCGGCCGACGCGCCGCCGGCCGCCCGCCTCAAGGAGGCCGGCGTGGTGGTCGTGAGCAAGACCACCATGCCCGACTACGGGATGCTGTCCTCCGGTCTTTCGAGCTTCCACACGCTGGCACGCAACCCCTGGGACCTGCGCAAGACCCCGGGCGGATCGAGCGCCGGTGCAGGCGCCGCGGCAGCGGCCGGCTATGGCCCGCTGCACATCGGCACCGACATCGGCGGCTCGCTGCGGCTGCCGGCCGCCTGGTGCGGCATCTTCACCCTCAAGCCCAGCCTGGGCCGGATCCCGATCGATCCGCCCTACATGGGCCGTGCGGCCGGCCCGATGACGCGCGGCGTTGCCGATGCCGCACTGATGATGCGGGCCCTGGCCCGGCCCGACGTGCGCGACAGCATGAGCCTGCCGGCGCAGGACATCGCATGGCCCGAGTTCGATGTCGCTGCGGATCACCTGCGCGGCCTGCGCATCGGCCTTTTGCTCGATGCCGGCTGCGGCCTCGCGGGCGAGCCCGAGATCCACGCGGCGGTCGAGCATGCGGCGCGCCTCTTCGAGCAGGCCGGCGCCATCGTCGAGCCGATGCAGCCCTTCATGTCGCAGGCCATGCTCGACGGCATGGACCATCTCTGGCGCATGCGCTCGCTGGTGGACATGAACGCGCTCCCGCCCGCGCAGCGCGCGAAGGTGCTGCCGTACATCCGCGAATGGGCCGAGAGCGCAGCGGGCTTCAGCGGCGAACACGTGTTCCGCGCCTTCAGCCAGTTCCATGCGACGCGCGTCGTGACGGTGGCCGCCTGCGCAAGCTTCGACTACGTGATCTCGCCCACCGCGCCGAACTCGCCGGCAGCCGCCGAACTTCCCTCGCCCACCAACGACCCGCTGCGGCCGCTCGAGCACATCGGCTTCACCGTGCCTTTCAACATGTCGGAGCAGCCGGCAGCGTCGATCAACTGCGGCTACACCGGCGAAGGCTTGCCGATCGGGTTGCAGATCGCGGGGCAGCGCTTCGACGATCTGGGCGTGCTCAAGGTCTCGCGTGCCTTCGAGCTGATCCGCGAGCCGCAGCGGCCCTGGCCGGAACCGCCCGGCGCCTGAGAATTGGCGCTGCCGGCCCGCATCTCAGACGAGGTGCGAAGCCAGCAGTTCACGCGCACGGGCGACGAAATCGGATTCGCCACGCCGCGCCGGCAGGAAATGGAAAGCCACGCGCGGCAGCGCCGGCAGGCCGTGCGGCGGCGGCAGGCGCGCCACGCCCTCGCACAGCGCCGATTCGTTGAGGCAGGCCACGCCCAACCCGGCCGCCAGCGCCGACTGCAGGCCCGCGACGCCCGAAGCCACGTGCGCCACCGCATACGGCACGCGCCGCTTCTGCAGCAGTCGCACCGTGAACTGGTGCAGCGAGCAGGTGTCGGGCAAGACCAGGAGCCGCAGCGGGTCGCCGCGCGCGATGCGCTGGCCGACCGCACCCATCCAAGCCAGCGATTCGCGGCGCAGCACCGGCGCATCCGGCTTGGCCGCAGCGCCCGCCTCACCGGCGATGCGCATCGACAGGCCCACATCGAAGTCGCCCTTCGCATATCCGGCCTCGATCGCGCCGCTCTTGAGGACGCTCACGTGCAGACGCACCTGCGGGTAGCTCTCGCCGAGACGGCTCAACAGCCGGGTCAGGTCGCCCGGCCTGAAGTAGTCGGTGACCGCGAGCCGCAGTTCGCCTTGCAGCGTTTCGCCGCGCAGATCCCGAAAGGCCTCGTCGGAGAGCGCCAGGAGCCGATGCGCATGCGCCAGCAAACGGATGCCCGCCGCCGTGGGTGCCACCCCGGCCTTGCTGCGCGTCAGCAGCGACTGGCCGGCCCGCTCCTCGAGCTTGCGCATCTGCTCGCTGACGGCGGATTGCGACAGGAAGACCTGCGGCGCCGCCGCCGTGAGGCTGCCCGCTTCGGTGACGGCGACGAAGGTCCGGAGTTGCTCGAGATCGAAGGCCTGCATGGCGCAATCCATTCGTAAAACAGATGGCAAGCATCATATCTTCCCGCTTTTCCGATGTCATCGATCTTTCCACAATGAGGGCACCAACCACCGAAAAGGAAAACGCCATGCCTCACATCGTCATTCACCTTTCGGGCCAGCCCGATGCCGAGCTCACCCGCCGGACCGTCAACACGGTGGCCGAACTGACGCAGACCGTGCTCGGCAAGAAGCTGCCGGTGATCGCCGTCACGGTGCAGTACATCGCGGCCGACGCCTGGTTCGTCGGCGGCCGATCGTTGGCCGAACTGGGCAAGTCGGCCTTCCACCTGGACATCAGCATCACCGACGAGACCAACACCAAGGCGGAGAAGGCGCGCTATCTGCGCGAGATCTACGCCGCCATGGCCGCGCTGCGCGAGAACCTTCATGAAGTGTCGTACGTGCACCTGATCGATGCGCGCGCCGCGGCCTACGGCTATGGCGGCCTGACGCAGGAGTACCGCCATCAGCAGGCCGGGGTCTAGCACAATAGGCTTCATGCAAGACAGCCTCGGCAACCCGGTCAGCCTGACAGACGCCGCCAGCCTGCGCGCGGTCAACGACTTCGTCGAAGGCTTCATCGCCTGCGAGGCTCGCGCGGTCGACGTGCTGGCCGCCGTGCAGGACGAGAGCCCGATCGTGCAAGCCTATTGCGCAACGCTGCACCTGTTTGCCGAATCGCGGGATGCCGCTTCCAACGCGCGCCGCTTTCTCGAACGCGCACGGGCCGGCGCAGCGCGCGCCAGCTCGCGCGAGCAGCGCTACATCGCGGCGGTCGCGGCGTGGGCGGATGGCGACATCGCCCGTGCGATCGCGCTGCACCAGGAGCAGGCGCGCGAACATCCGCGCGACCTGGCTTCGCTCAAGCTCGGCCAGTACCACTGCTTCAACACCGGCGACTGCCCCGGCATGCTGCGGCTCGCACTGGCGGCGCTGCCCGCGGCCACCGACGTGCCCTACCTGCACGGCATGGCCGCCTTCGGCTACGAGCAATGCCACCTGATGCGCGAGGCCGAAGACAGCGCGCGGCGCGCGATCGCGATGGAACGCAAGGAGCCCTGGGCGCACCATGCGCTCGGTCACGTCATGTTGACCGGGGGCCGGCTCGCCGAGGGCCTGGCCTTCATGCAGGAGGTGAGCGACACCTGGGTCGGGCTCAACTCCTTCATGGTCACGCACAACTGGTGGCACGTGGCGCTGTTCCTGATCGACCTGGGCAGGGACGACGAGGCACTCGCCGTCTACGACCGGCAGGTGTGGGGCGTGGTCAAGGACTATTCGCAGGACCAGATCGGCGCGGTGTCGCTGCTCGCGCGCTTCGAGCTCGCGCGCATCGATGTGGGCGAACGCTGGCAGGACCTGGCCGGCTACCTCGCGCAGCGGCTCGACGACCACGTGCTGCCCTTCCTCGATCTGCAGTACCTCTACGGCCTGGCTCGCGCCGGACGGCCCGAGGCCGAGGCCTTGCTGCGCAACATCGAGGCCTACGCACCGCGTGCACCGGCCTCGACGCGGCCCGCCTGGCAGCGCGTCTGCGTGCCCGCAGCGCACGGACTTCTTGCCCATGCGCGCGGCGACTTCGGGGCAACGATCGAATCGCTGGGGCAGGCGCTGCCGCGCCTGATGGAGATCGGCGGCAGCCATGCGCAGCGCGACCTGTTCGAGCAGGTCTACCTCGACGCGCTGATCCGCAGCGGCACCGAGGCCGCGCTGGCCGGCGCCCAAGGCATCCTGCAGCAGCAGGTCAACGGGCAGCCGGAATCGCTGCGCCTGCGCCGCCAAGCCGACGCGGTCTACACCGCGCTGGGCTTGCGGGCGGCGGGCAGGCGGGCGCCGGCGGCGAAGGCTCCCGCCTGAGCGCTATCCGCACGCGGGGATCACCCCGTCAGTGCGCGGTCCGGTCGTGCCACCAGCGGCTGTAGTCCTTGTCGGTCAGGAGCGTCCACAACGCCAGTACCAGGACCACGAGGCCGGTGATGACCGCCGTGAGCATGGCGTCGCCATGGGCGTTGAAGCCGAGCACCCAGGGGGATGCCATCAGCCAGAGCCCCAGTGCCGCTTCGACCCACTCTTCCCAGGCCTGGGGGAGCAGCATGGCGCCGAAGGCCGCGGCGATGAGCGCCACGCCAACGATCACTGCGTTCGGCATGGCAGCAGCCTCGCCGGTGTAGCCCAGGATCCAGGGCGAAAGAGCCAACCAGACACCCAGCGCACCGTTGACCGGGTCTTGCCAATGCTTGAGTTGCATCATGGTCTGTACCTCCAGCCGGCAATAAGGCGCCGGCATGCGTTGGAGCCGCGCTTGGCAGCCGAGTTTCCGGCCTAGGGAGCTATGCCAAATAGCGCCGAAAGGAGCATCATTCATGCTGACGGACCCACGGTACGGGCTCATTGCGAGGCAGAGCGTGGCAAGGTTCAGAACGGTCTTCTGGCTCGGCGCGGCGCTCGCCGGGGTGGCTGCGTTCGTCGTATTCGCCGTGGACGAGCTCAAGACCTCGCAGCTGCAATCGGGGCTGTGGCACGACTATGCCCGCGACGCGCGCTTCAGCGTCGATGCCGGCGCCAGCGACGCCATCCGTTTTCCCCATAGCGGCCCCTACGACGAGCGCATGGGCTACCGCCAGCTGCCTGACTACATCGAGCGCCTGCAGGCCCAGGGCTACGTGCTGACCCGCCAGGCGCGCATGTCGCCGCGGCTGATCGAGCTGCACGAGCGCGGGCTTTTCGGGCCTTACCGCGAGAAGAACCAGGCCGGCCTGACGGTGCGCGACTGCCGCGCCCAGACGCTGCTGCGCACGCGCGCGCCCCAGCGCGTTTACGAACGCTTCGAGGAGGTGCCGCCGCTCCTGGTCAATGCCCTGCTCTTCGTCGAGGACCGTCATCTGCTGGATGCCCATCCGGCGCAGCGCAATCCCGCGATCGATCCGGAGCGCTTCGCGAAAGCCGCACTCGAGCAGATGCACCGCGCGCTCGACGTCACGCGCCCGGCCTCCGGCGGCAGCACGCTGGCCACGCAGATCGAGAAGTACCGCCATTCGCCCCAGGGCCGCACGGCCTCGGTCGGCGACAAGCTGCGCCAGATGGCCTCGGCCTCGCTGCGTGCCTACCAGGACGGCGATGACACGCTGGCGCGGCGCCGCCAGATCGTCGTCGACTACCTCGATACCGTGCCCCTGGCCGCACGCCCGGGGTTCGGCGAGGTCCACGGCCTGGGCGACGGCCTGTGGGCCTGGTACGGGCGTGACTTCGGCGAAGTCAATCGCCTGCTGGCCGATACCGGCGAAGAGGCCGCCCCCTCGGACGGGGCCCTGCGCCGCCAGGCCGAGGCCTTCAAGCAGGCGCTGTCGCTAATGATCGCGCAGCGCCGTCCGTCGCAGCACCTGCTCGGCAAGGGCGAGGGCCTGGGGCGGCTGACCGACAGCTATCTGCGGCTGATGGCCGATGCGGGCCTCATCGCGCCCGCGCTGCGCGATGCCGCGCTGGCAGTCCAGCTGCAGCGGCAGGCCGAGTTGCCGACGGCGCCGCGTCCGGACTTCGTGCAACGCAAGGCGGTGAACGCGTTGCGCACCCACGTGTCCACGCTGCTGGATGTGCCGCGCGCCTACGACCTCGAACGCCTCGATCTCGAAGCGGAAACCAGCCTCGACAACGAGGCCCAGGCGCTTGCCACGAACGCGCTGACCCGGCTGCGCACGCCCGCCGCAACGAAGGCAGCCGGGCTCGTCGGCGATCACCTGCTCGATCCGGGCGCGAATCTCAATCCCCTGATCTACAGCTTCACGCTGTACGAGCGCGGCGCGCACGCGAACCTGCTGCGCGTCCAGGCCGACAACATCGACCAGCCCTTTGATGTGAACCAGGGCGCCCGGCTGGACCTCGGCTCGACCGCGAAGCTGCGCACGCTGATCAGCTATCTCGAACTGGTGGCCGAGCTCCACGAGCGCTGGGCCGGGCTCGACGCGCCCGCGCTGTCCGCATTGACGCCCAGCGATCGCGATGTGCTCGGCTCGTGGGCACGGCACTATCTCCTGCGCGCCAAGGACCGCAGCCTTGCACCCATGCTGGAGGCTGCGATGCAGCGGCGCTACTCGGCGAGCCAGGGCGAAGCCTTCTTCACCGGCGGCGGCCTGCATCGCTTCGAGAACTTCGATCGCACGCATACAGACGCTTCGATGACCGTGCAGGAGGCCTTCAAGCATTCGGTCAACCTGGTGTTCATCCGCCTGATGCGCGACATCGTGCGCCACCGGATGTTCGGCAGTGCCGACGATGGCCAGCGCCTGCTGCAGGACCCGGCCGACCCGCGTCGCAGCGAGATGCTCGCGCGCTTCGCCGACCGCGAAGGCTCGGCTTACCTCGCGCGCTTCCATCGCAAGTACAAGGGCAAGTCGGCGGCCGAGGCCGAAGCGCTGCTGTTGCGCGGCGTGCGGCCCTCGGCCCCGCGCCTCGCGAGCGTGCTGTTCACGATCGAGCCCGAAGCCGGCGATGCGCGGCTCGACGAGCTGCTCGCGCGCAAGCTCGGCCGCGGTGCCGGCTCGCCGCGTGCACTGCGCAACACCTATGCCGGTTTGTCGCTCGCGGACCGCGGCTACGTGGCCCGCGTGCATCCGCTCGAGCTCTGGCTGGTAGGCTACCTGCGACGCCACCCCGACGCGACGCTGGCCCAGGCGCTGGACGCGAGCCCGCGCGAACGCCAGGAGGCCTATGCCTGGCTCTTCAAGACGCGCCACAAGAGCGCGCAGGACCGGCGCATCCGCGAGTTGCTCGAGCTCGACGCCTTTGCGCAGGTTCATCGCTCATGGCAGCGCCTGGGCTACCCCTTCGCCTCGCTGACGCCTTCGTACGCCAGCGCGATCGGGGCTTCGGGCGACCGGCCCGCGGCGCTGGCGGAACTGATGGGCATCCTGGTCAACGACGGCGCGCGGCTGCCGGTGCAGCGCGTAGGCGCACTGCACTTCGCACGCGATACGCCCTACGAGAGTCGGCTCGAGCAGCGCGGCCACGCCCTGCAGGTGCTGCCGCCCGAGGTGGCCGCGACGGCACGCCGCGCGCTGTTCTCGGTGGTGCGCGAAGGCACGGCGCGGCGCCTCAAGGGTACGTTCGTGGGCGCCGACGGCCGCCCGATCGAGATCGGCGGCAAGACCGGCACCGGCGACCATCGCTACGAACTCAGGGGGCGCGGCGGCCAGGTGATCGCCGAGCGCAAGATCGGCCGATCGGCCACCTTCGTCTTCATGATCGGCGATCGCTACTACGGCACGATCCTCGCGTACGTGCGCGAGCCCCACGCCGCGCGCTATCGCTTCACGAGCGCGCTGCCGGTACAGCTGCTGAAGTCGCTGGGGCCGCAGTTGCTGCCGGTGCTCCAGCGCAACGGATGCGGAGAGAACGGCCGCTCATGATTTCCTGAGGTGGCGGCTCTGGTCGTAGGTGGGCTGCGGCGGTAGATCGGCCAGGTGCCGCGTGTCCGCCCAGTCGACGATCTCGATGCGTTCCGGCGCTGCGGCATCGGCCAAGCGGATGCGGTTGAAGCCCGCATTGGGAATCTCGCTCTGGCGCGGCCCGTTCAGGCCCAGGCCGCGCGCGGTGCGCCAGACCATGTCGAGCACGCCGCCATGCGTGACCACCAGCACCTTCTGCCCCGCATGGGCGGTTGCGATGCCGACCAGCGCCTCGATGATGCGCGCATGGAACTGGCGCGCCGACTCGCCTTCGGGCATCGCATGGTCTTCGCGGAACTGGAGCCAGTCTTCCCAGGCGCGCGGATGCAGGCTCTGGATCTCGTCGGCGCGCATGCCTTCGACGATGCCGAAGTGCTGCTCTCGCAGCGCGGCCGAAGTGACGATCTCGAGTTCGAGCTGGCGCGCGGCCGGCGCCGCCGTCTGCTGCGCGCGCATCAGGTCGCTGCTGATCAGGTGCTGCACGGGCTCGTCTGCGAGCCGCAGCCCGAGCCGGCGCGCCTGCTCGTGGCCGAGGTCGTTGAGGGGAACGTCGATGTGGCCTTGAAAGCGGAGTTCGCGGTTCCAGTCGGTTTCGCCGTGGCGGATCAGGATGATTTCGGTGGACATGGTCTGGGCTCTATTCTCCTCGCAGCAGATGTCAGCAATTCGGCAGCCGCCTCATTGCCTCGTATCGCGGAGAATCCGCCGATGTCCCGTCTTGTCCTGTTGCCCGGCCTCGCCTGCGACGAGCGCCTCTGGGAGGCGCAGCTGCCCGCCCTGCCCGCCACGCTCGACGTGCATGTGAGCGATGCCCACATGCGCCACGAGCGCATCGAAACCATGGCCGAGGCCGTGCTGCGCGAGCATGCCGGCCCGCTGATCCTCTGCGGCGCCTCGATGGGCGGAATGATCGCGATGGAGGCCGCGCGCCAGGCGCCGGAACGCATCGCGGGGCTCGCGCTGCTCGGCACCAATGCGCGGCCGGAAACGCCCGACATGTACAAGCTGCGCGAATCGGCGATCGAGCTCTTCGAGCAGGGCGAGGCGCGCGACGTGATCGAGTTCAACGCGGGCTTCGCCTTTCACCCGGCGCAGGCCGGCGACAAGGCGCTGGTGCGGCGCTATGTCGACCTCGTGCTCGACGCCGGCGCGCAGCAATTGATCCGCCAGAACCGCGCGCTGATGGAGCGCCCCGATGCGCGCCCGAATCTGGCTTCGCTGCGCTGCCCGGTGCTCGTGGTCTGCGGCGACGGCGATCGACTGACGCCGCCAGAATGCTCGCAAGAGATCGCGCAGATCGTGCCGCATGCCGAGCTCGTGTGGGTGGCGGACTGCGGCCATATGCTGACCATGGAGAAGCCCGCCTTCGTCAACGCCGCGCTGATTCCGTGGCTCGAACGCTTGCTGCTTGGGGCCTGTTAACGGGTCCTAGTTCAGCTGCCCGCCCGTTTCGCGCACGTCCTCGCGCACCGCGAGCGATGTGGCGACCGCGATGCGCAGCGCCGCGATCACGGTGTCGAGCGCCATGCTCGGCAGGCCCGGAAAACGCGTCGCCTGTTCCGGCAGATAGGGAATGTGGATGAAGCCGCCGCGCATGCCCGGCACCGGCCGTGTCGCGATGCGGTGCATGAGGCCGAAGAACAGGTGGTTGCAGACGAAGGTGCCGGCCGTGTTCGAAACCGCGGCCGGGATGCCTGCGGCGCGCAGATCGCGCACGATCGCCTTGATCGGCAGGCTCGAGAAATAGGCGGCCGGCGCGCCCGCCACCACCGGAACATCGATCGGCTGGCAGCCCGCGTTGTCGCAGATGCGCCCGTCGTCGACGTTGATCGCGATGCGCTCGGGCGTGATCTCGCTGCGGCCGCCGGCCTGGCCGATGCCGAGCACCAGCTGCGGCTGCAGTTCGTCGATGGCGCGATCGAGCTCGGCGAGCGCCGCGCCGAACACGCAGGAGATGCGGCGCGCATGCACCGCGGCGCCGTCGCAGCGCCAGCCGTCGAGCGCGCGCACCGCTTCCCATGAAGGATTGAGCGCTTCCTTGTCGAAGGGCTCGAAGCCGGTCAGCAGTACGTTCACGGCGCGTGACGACGCTCAGGCCGTGGCGGCGACCGCAATGCCCTCGGTCGCGAGGCGCTCGCGGATGCGCTTCGCGAACTCCAGCGCATGCGCGCCGTCGCCGTGCAGGCACACCGTCTGCGCATTGACATCGACCACCGTGCCGTCGATGGCGGTCACCTTGTGGTCGCGCACCAGTGAGAGCGTCTGCGCCAGCGACTGCTCTTCGTCCTCGATCAAGGCGCCAGGCCGGCTGCGCGGCACCAGGCTGCCATCGGGCATGTAGCCGCGATCGGCGAACACTTCCTCCACCGGCTTGAGGCCGGCGCGTGCGGCGGCGCTGATCATGCCGCTGCCCGCGAGTCCGAAGAAGCGCAGGCTGGGGTCGAAGCGCCGCACCGCCTCGCAGATCGCCTCGGCCAACACCGGGTCCTTCACCGCCTGGTTGTAGAGCGCGCCATGCGGCTTGACGTGCGCCAGCGTGCCGCCTTCGGCCTTGACGATCGCCGCCAGCGCGCCGACCTGATAGAGCACGCCGGCAACGATCTCTTCGGGCGGCAACTTCATTTCGCTGCGGCCGAAATTCTCGCGGTCGGGGAAGCTGGGATGCGCGCCGATCGCCACGCCGTTGGCGATGGCCCAGCGCACGCACTGGCGCATGGTCTTGGCATCGCCCGCATGCCAGCCGCAAGCGATGTTGGCCGAGCTCACGAGGCGAAGCAGCGCTTCGTCGTTGCCGCAGCCTTCGCCGAGGTCGGCGTTGAGGTCAATCTGCATGGTCATGCCTCCCGCAGAGCCGCCTCAAGGGCGGCATGCGCCCCCTCAGGGGGCAGCGAATACACGAAGTGATGAGCGTGGGGGTTCATAGGCTTTCTTCGGGGGAATTTTGCGCTGTCGTGCGCCAGCCTGCAGACGCGAGGGCTTGCGCCACCTGCGCCAGGTAGCGTTGCTGCTCCGTCCAGGCTTCCAGCGCCTCTGCCGCATCGACCTGCGCAAGCCGCAGCCGGCCGTTGAGCGGCGCCCGCGCGAGCTTCCAGAGGTCGGCCCGGATGACGACGCCGATGCGCGGATAGCCGCCCGTGGTCTGCGCATCGCCCATCAGGATGATCGGCTGCCCCGAGGGCGGCACCTGGATCGTGCCGGGGATCACCGCCGAGGACAGCATGTCGGCGCTGCGCTTGCGCTTGAGCTCGGGTCCCTCGAGCCGGTTGCCCATGCGGTTGCTCTGCGACGTGGTGCGCCAGGGCTCGCGCCACAGCAGCTCGCGCGAGGCCACGGTGAACTGCTCGAATTCGGGGCCGGGCATGACGCGCAACAGCAGCGCGCCGTCGTCCTCGCGCTCCCAATCGGGCGCGCGCAAGCCGAAGGCGCGCCGCGCCATCTGCGCCGCATCCAGCGCTGGCATACCCAGGGGCAGCTGGTCGCCCTTCTTCAGCGCGCGGCCCAGATGACCGCCGAAGCCGGCCTTCAGATCGGTACTGCGCGAGCCGATGACCAGCGGCACGTCGATGCCGCCTGCAATCGCCAGCCAGCTGCGCAGCCCTTCCTTGGAACTCCACTGGTTGGCACTTCCGAGCTTGAGCACCTGGCCGGCTGCCACCGGGACGCTCCAGCAGGGCCAAAGCGGCGCGCGGTCGAGCCGGGCGCCGAAGTCGTCGCCGGCCAGGGCAATGCGGGTGGGCGATTCGAACCGGATCTCGCAGCCGCCCATCGTGAGCTCCAGGCCGGCCGCGCCGTCGGCGTTGCCGACCATCCGGTTGGCCAGCGTGAGGGCCAGCGCATCGAGCGCGCCACCCGGGCAGATGCCCTGTTGGCGATGGCCATAGCGGCCCAGGTCCTGCACCGAGGCCAGCATGCCGGGGCGCAGGATCGCGATGCCGCCGCTCGCCGACATCAAACCTCGACGCTTTCCACGAAGAAGCGCACGCGGTCGCCGGGGCGCAGCAGGGTCGGCTCGTCCGCACGCGGATCGAAGAGCTCGAGCGAGGTTCGGCCGATCAGTTGCCAGCCGCCCGGCGATACCAGCGGATAGATGCCTGTCTGCTCGCCGCCGATGCCGACCGAACGGGCCGGCACCGCCACACGCGGTTCGGCGCGCCGCGGTGTCGCGAGTTCGGGCGCGAGCCCGCCCAGGAACGCGAAGCCGGGCAGGAAGCCGAGCAGGTAGACCACGTACTCGCCGGCACTGTGGCGCCGCACGACCTCGGCCGGCGTCAGACCGGTGTGCGCAGCCACGTCGGCGAGGTCGGGGCCGGCCTCGCCGCCATAGGCGACCGGAATCTCGATCTCGCGCCCCCGGATCGAGGTCGCAGCCAGTTGCGGCCACGCGGAAAGCACCTGCATCTCGAGTTCGGCGGCATCGATCTGCTCCGGGTCGAACAGCAGGCTCAGGTTGTTCATGCCGGGCAGGACTTCGTGGACGCCGCGCCACTGCAGCGCTTCGGTCGCCAATGCCCAGATCTGTTGCTGCTGTGCCAGCGTCGCCGGTGCGGGGAGTTCGCACAGCAGTGCGGCATCACCCAGCGCATGGAGACGAGGCGGCGTCATTCGCGGCCGAGACTCCGCACCTTGGCCATCAGGCTGTCCTGGACATTGGGCGAGACAAACTTGTCGACCTCGCCGCCGAGCATCGCGATCTCGCGCACGAAGGTGCTCGAGATGAACTGGTACTTGTCGCTCGGCGTCAGGAACACTGTTTCCACATCCGGCATCAGCGAACGGTTCATGCCGGCGAGCTGGAACTCGTAGTCGAAGTCGGTCACCGCGCGCAGACCGCGCACCATGGCCTTGCCGCCGCGCGCGACGACGAAATCGCGCAGGAGTCCAGAGAAGCTTTCGACGGTGACCTGGTCGCTGTACGGCTGAACCGCCGTGCGCGCCATGTCCATGCGCTCCTGCAGGGTGAACAAGGCCTTCTTGTGATGGCCGGCCGCCACCGCGACGATGACCTTCGAAAACAGCTGGGTCGCTCGGCGCACCACGTCTTCATGACCGAGCGTCATGGGGTCGAAGGTGCCGGGGTATACCGCGATCACGTTGCTGGACATGGTGGCTTCCTCCTCGTGCAGTTGATGCGGCCTGATCCGGCGGATTATGCAGTGCTGTCAGTCGCAAGTATCAGGAGATGCGCATGCACCGCGCCGGCCTTGAGATAGCGATAGGCCGCGAGCCCCAGCGCGGCCAGTTCCTCGTCGCTCCAGCGGCGAGCGGCTTCGAGGTAGACGACGCCATCGGGCCGCAGCGCGCGTGCCGCGGCGCGCAGCGCGGGCTCGTAGAGCGCGGCGTTCTCGAAAGGCGGATCGAGGAAGACCGCATGCATGCTGCCGGCCGGCGTACGTTCGAGCAGGGTGACGCCGTTGGCGCGCTCGATGCGCACCGCTTCGGCTGCCAGCTTGCCCTTCAGAGTCTGCAGTTGCGCAACCAGCGCCGCGTCCTGCTCGCACAGCAGCACCGAAGCGGCGCCGCGCGATGCGGCTTCGAGGCCCAGTGCGCCGGTGCCGGCGAAGGCGTCGATGCAATGCCAGCCCGGCAACTCGCCGCCGCCGGCGCCCGCCAGGCTCGCAAGCCAGTTGAACAGCGTCTCGCGCACGCGATCGGGCGTGGGACGCAGACCGGGCTTGTCGGCCACCGCAAGGCGCGTGCGCCGCCATTGGCCGCCGATGATGCGGATGACATGGGGCGCCTTCGCGAGCTTGGGCGAGGCTGCGGGAGTGGTTCGGGGTGTCGCTTTCACGCGCCGAGCTTAACGGCTGCCGCGCATGAGCTCTACGCCTTCAAGGCTTGCCGCCCACCACCACCGTCACCATCCGCTCGGGCTGCAGCTTGCGGGCGAATGCGGCCTTGACGTCGGCCGCGGTGACCGCGTTCATGCGTGCGGTCCAGGTGTCGAGGTAGTCGAGCGGCAGATCGTTCCATGCGATGTTGGACACGTTGCCGAGCAACTTGCGGTTGCTGTCGAGCAGCAACGGGAAGCCGCCGATCAGATTGGCCTTGGCGGCCTTGAGTTCGGCTGCGGTCGGTCCCTCGGCGACGAATTTGGCCACCACCTCGCGCGCGACCTTCACCGCGTCCGCGGTCTGATCGGGCCGGGTCTGGAAACCGATGCGGAAGGCGCCCGCGTGCAGCCCTGGCGAAAAGCCGCTGTAGACGCTGTAGGCCAGGCCGCGCTTCTCGCGCACTTCTTCAGTCAGGCGCGAAACGAAGCCGCCGCCGCCGAGCACGTAATTGCCGAGCGTGAGCGCGAAATGGTCCGGATCGCTGCGCGCGTAGCCGGGCTGGCCGATCCACACGTGCGCCTGTGCCGAATCGAAGGGCAGGCGTTCTTCCTTCGCCGCGGCGAGCGGAGCGATCTGCGGAACAGGCGGCAATGCGGCGCAGTCGCCGGGCTGCGTTGCCGCGGGCAGGCGCGACAACAGCGTGGTCGCAATAGCCTCCGCCTGCGCGCGCGTGACCGCGCCGACGATGCTGAGCTTGGCGCGGCAGGGCAGGATGAACTGCTCGTAGCGCTGGCGCATGGTGGCGACGTCGATCCGCGCGAGCGTGGCCTCGGTCGTGTCCTGGCCATAGGGATGCGCGCCGTAGACCGCCTGCGAGAAGGCGCGGCCGGCGATGGTCGCGGGCTTGGTGTTGGCTTCGCGGATCGACGCGTTGAGCTGTTCGCGCTCGCGCTTCCACACGTTTTCGGGAAAGGCCGGTTCGCCGATTTCGCGCGAAGCCAGTCGCACCGCCTTGTCGAGCAGGCCAGGCTCGGACAGCGTGCGCAGCGAGAAGCTCATGCGGTCGGAGCCCGCGCTGGCATCGAAGTTCGCGCCCAGATCGGCCCAGGCTTCGCCGAGCGCGTTTTCGTCCATCGCCGCGTCATAGGCCCCCACGCTCGGCACTGACGTGTCCTCGCTACTCCCCGAGGGGACTGTCCCGCTTTGGGGCGGCCCGGCAGCGGGACGCCCGCTCGCGCGAATACCCTTCTCGACCATGCCGGCCGTGACGCCGGCCAGGCCGGCCTGCGCCGGCGGATCGCGCCGGCTGCCGGCGTCGAAATCGATCTGAACGTCGACGATCGGCAAGGCGTTGGTGGCCGCGAGGTAGATCTTCGCGCCGTTCGGGAGCATCCAGTGCTCGATCGGAATGGCGGCATGGGCGACGGCGCCGAAGAGAACCGCTGTGCCCGCCAGCACGGCACGCACCAGGGTCTGTTTCTTGAGAGTCAGCATGAAGCGAGGCCTTTCAGCGCAGGTCGCCGGCCGGCGCTGCAAAGCCGCGCGGGCGGCGATTCGTCTCGGTCGGCAGCGGCCGCAAGGCGGCGGCGGTCAGCTGGTCGTCGCCGAAGTACTTGGCGGCCACCGCCTGCACCTGCTCGGCGGTGACCGCCTGCAGCCGCGCGATGATGCGCGCGCTGGCATCGAGCGGCAGGCCCTGGATCCAGTTGCTTCCGAGCTCGCGCGCCTGCGCCATCACCGAATCGAGCTTGTAGGTCTCGCTGGCCACCCATTGGGTCTTGACACGCGCCAGTTCGGCCGTGCCGATGCCTTCGCGCGCGATCAGCGCCACCTGCGCGCGCAGCGCGGCCTCGACCGCTTCCGCGCTCTTGCCCGCGGCGGGTACGCCGTCGAGCACGAAGAGCTGCGGGCCGCGGCCGACGAAGCCCGCGTACGCGCCGGCCGAATCGGCCACGCGATCCGGGCCCTGCGTCAGGGCGCGGTCGAGCCGCGCACCGGGGTAGCCGTCGAGCACCGCGGACAGCACCACCAGCGCATAGGAATCGCTCGCGCCGTCGAACTGGTCGGTGGCCGGTATCTGCGGCACGCGGAAGGCAAGCGAGACGTAGGCTTGCTCGGCCGGCGCCTTGAACTCGATGCGGCGGATCCCGCGCTGGGCGGGCTCGATGCGCGGCTTGCGCTCGGGCACCGAGCGGGCCGGGATGCGGCCGTAGTACTTCTCGGCCATGGCGCGCACCTTCTCGACGTCGACATCGCCCGCCACCACCACGGCCGCGTTGGCCGGCACGTACCAGCGCTGGAAGAAGGCACGCGCGTCGGCCGGTGTCATGGCATCGAGATCGCTCATCCAGCCGACGATGGGCCGGTGGTAGGGCGAGGCAACGAAGACGGCGGCGTTCTGCTGCTCGCCGAGCAGGGCGCGCGGCTGGTCGTCGGTGCGCAAGCGGCGCTCTTCCTTGACGACCTCGATCTCGCGCTTGAACTCGTCGTCGGGCCACTGGTTGTTCGCGAAGCGGTCGGACTCCAGCTTCATCACCTGCTCCAGCTTGTCGGCCGGGATCTGCTGGTAATAGCCGGTGTAGTCCCGCGTGGTGAAAGCGTTCTCGCGCCCACCGAGCGCGGCGACGCGGCGCGAGAATTCGCCGGCCTTCAGTTCCTTGGTGCCCTTGAACATCATGTGTTCGAGCACGTGCGCCACGCCCGAGGTGCCGTCGACCTCGTCGATCGAGCCGACACGCACCCAGAGCATCTGCACCGCGGTCGGCGCACGCCGGTCGGGCTTGACGATCAGGGTCATCCCGTTGGCGAGGGTGAACTGTCGGGCTTGGGCGTGAGCGGAGGCGGCCGGCGGGGTTTGCTGCGCAAGTGCAGGCAGGATCGGCAGCGCGAACAGCACCGAGGCCAGCACCGCACCAGACGCAGCGCGGCGTGGCGAGGGGTGTTTCATAGAATGGGTCGGATTGTAAAAACCCCCCAATGTTCAGTTTCTTCAAGAAAAAGCCGCCGGCCGAGAGCCCTGCCCCGGCACCTGCGGCTTCGCCGGCCCCGCCGGCCGCCGAGCCGCCGCCGCCCGCCAAGTCGGTCTTTTCGCCCTCGAGTTGGTTTGGCGCCAAGCCGCCTGCCGACGAGCCGCCGCCTGCCCCTGTGGCCGAGCCCGCACCACCGCCCATCGAAACGCCGCCGGCCGAGGCCGAGCAGCGCAGCGGCTGGCTCGGCAAGCTCAAGACCGGCCTGCGCAAGACCGGCAACAGCATCACGGCGGCCTTCGTCAACGCACAGATCGACGATGCGCTCTATGAAGAGCTCGAGGCCGCACTGCTGATGGCCGACACCGGCGTCAAGGCCACCGAGCACCTGCTCGAGGATCTGCGTCGCCGCGTCAAGAGCAGCATGGCGACCGAGGCCTCGCAGGTCAAGCTGCTCCTGGCCGACGCCATCGCAGACCTGCTGCGCCCGCTGGAAAAATCGCTGGTGATCGGCGAGCACACGCCGACCGTGATCATGGTGGCCGGCGTCAACGGCGCGGGCAAGACCACCTCGATCGGCAAGCTCACCAAGCACCTGGCCAACGAGGGCGCCTCGGTGCTGCTGGCTGCGGCCGACACCTTCAGGGCGGCGGCGCGCGAGCAATTGCTGGTCTGGGCCGACCGCAACACGGTCGAAATCGTGAGCCAGGAGGGCGGCGATCCGGCGGCCGTGAGCTTCGACGCGGTCAACGCCGGCAAAGCGCGCGGCAAGGACGTGGTGCTGGTCGATACCGCCGGCCGGCTGCCGACGCAGCTGCACCTGATGGACGAGCTGAAGAAGATCAAGCGCGTCGTCAACCGGGCCGACGCGAGCGCGCCGCACGAGGTGCTGCTGGTGATCGACGGCAACACCGGGCAGAACGCGCTGGCCCAGGTCAAGGCCTTCGACGAGACGCTGGGCCTGACGGGCCTGGTCATCACCAAGCTGGACGGCACCGCCAAGGGCGGCGTGCTGTGCGCCATCGCGCGCGAGCGGCCGATTCCGGTCTATTTCATCGGCGTCGGCGAGAAGCTGGAGGACCTGGAGACCTTCAAGGCGCGCGAGTTTGCCCAGGCCCTGATGGGCTAGGGCCTGCTTCTGGCATCATCTTTCGGGGCCGCAGAGCCCGCCAGGAGACAGCCATGCACATCGCCGACACGCCCTTGCCCGGCACCGACCGCAAGGTCGACCGCCTGCTCGCCCACTACGGCGAAAGCCACCGGAACCCGACCAACGAGGCGATCCACATGGTCGCCATCCCCGCGATCATGTTCAGCATCGTCGGCTTGCTGTTCGCGCTGCATCCCTGGGTGGCCTACGCCTTCGTCGCGGCCAGCCTGGTCTACTACGCGACGCTGCGCTCTCCGGCCTTCCTGGCCACGATGCTGATCGGCACCGTGCTGCTGCTGGCCGTGGTGCATGCGATGGGGGATCTTGTTTTGCCGGTTTCGGCCGTCATCTTCGTCGTGGCGTGGATCTTCCAGTTCATCGGCCACAAGATCGAAGGCAAGAAGCCGTCTTTCTTCGAGGACATCCAGTACCTCTGGGTCGGCCCGTTGTTCGTGCTGTCGCGCCTCTTCTTGCGGCTCGGCCTGCGCTGGTAGACGGGGAAACCTTTCCCGGTCATCAGGATCAGACACCGTCCCATCATCCAAACGAGGACGGCGCTGGAATAGCCTGTGCCTATCAACCCCATTGGAAATGGGTGGGAACCCTCGGCTTAGCACTCCCTCAAATCGAGTGCTAATATGCCCGCCAACGAAGGAGTCTCCCCAATGACAACACTGTCCGGAGCGTCTGCCAACCAGCTTGCCGTCGCCAATCCGTGGTCGATGGTGCCTCCACTGGGTAACCTGGACGCTTACATTTCGGCAGCCAATCGCCTGCCCTTGCTCACGCTCGAAGAAGAGCAGGGTTTCGCGCGCCGTTTGCGCGACTACAACGATCTGGAAGCTGCGGGCGCGTTGATCCTCTCGCACCTGCGTCTCGTCGTTTCGATTTCCCGCCAGTACCTGGGCTACGGGTTGCCGCATGGCGACCTGATCCAGGAAGGCAACGTGGGCCTGATGAAGGCCGTGAAGCGCTTCGACCCCGATCAGGGCGTGCGGCTGGTCAGCTACGCGATGCACTGGATCAAGGCCGAGATCCACGAGTACATCCTGAAGAACTGGCGCATGGTCAAGGTCGCGACGACCAAGGCCCAGCGCAAGCTGTTCTTCAACCTGCGCTCGATGAAGCAGAGCTTCAAGGCCGATTCGGCCGCCAGCGACGGCGACACGCACCGGGACACCCTGAGCGCGGACGAAGTCTCGCAAATGGCGACTCGCCTGAACGTGAAGCCCCAAGAAGTGCTGGAGATGGAAACGCGCCTGTCCGGCGGCGACGTGCTGCTCGATCCGAGCCCCTCGGACGACGGCGACGACGGTTTCGGCCCCATCGCCTACCTGGCCGACGCCACGCAGGAGCCCACCGCCCAGCTCGAATCGCGGCAACGCGACCGCCTGTCGACCGACGGCATCTCGACCGCGCTGCAAGCGCTGGACGAGCGCAGCCGCCGCATCGTGGAAGAGCGCTGGCTCAAGGTCAACGACGACGGTTCGGGCGGCATGACGCTGCACGACCTGGCCGCGGTGTACGGCGTGAGCGCCGAGCGCATCCGCCAGATCGAAGTGGCGGCCATGAAGAAGATGAAGAAGGCGCTGGTGGACTTCGCCTGAGGCGCCCTCGATCCCGATCAAGCCCGGGCGTCGCCGGGCTTTTTCATTGCTTCGTCAGCGTCCGGAGTGCCCGCCGCACGATGTAGCCGGTCTGCGGCTGGTTGCTCTGCGCCAGCCAGCCCGCGCAGGTGTCCCGCACCCACGTCGCCTGCGTCCTGCTCGCATCGTTGAGCCAGTTCGCGACCGAGTTCTGGACATAGCGGCTGGGGTCTGCCTTGAGCGGCTCCAGGAGCGGCAGGCCCAGCCAGGGCTCTGCCTTGAGCCGCTCGATCTGCGCGCACCAGACGCCGCGCGGACGCGTGAGCTCGCTGGCAAAGCGGCGAATGTTCGGGTCATCGTCCGTCACCCAGTGTTGCAGCAGCTCCAGCGCCTCGTCGAGCGAGCGGATGCTCGCATCGCGCACCGCCATCCACGCCATCTCGCGCACGCCGAAATGCGGATCGGCGGCAAAGCGGCGCACCGACTCGAGCTGCCGCGGCAGACCGAGCCCCGAGAGCGTGATCCATTGCGTGGCCCAGCAACGCGCCACGTCGCTGGGATGGGTGGCCAGCCGGTGGGCCAGCGCATCGCGTTGGGGATGCGCCGCCGTCAGGTCGTAGAGCGCGCGCGAGATATGGCCATGGCGCTGCATCGGCTTGAAGGCCGAGAGCATGGCCAGCGTATCGATCAGGCGTTCGCTGTACGGATCGAGCCCGAGGTGGCCGGCCACGCTGCGTGCCAGCCGCGGCAGCTCGAGCGCCATGAACTCGTTGAGGTTGACGGTTTCGAGCAAGCCCTCGTTCAGCGCCTCCAGCACCTCGGGCGGAATCAGCGCGATGCGGAACGCGCCCTTGCGCTGCCTCAAATGCTCGACGCTCACAGCCACCGGAAAACCTCAGCCGGTCAGGACTTGAGCAGGGCCTTCACGTCCGACACCATCGCCGGCACCCCCGCGCCGTAGCGCGCATAGAGCCGCAGCCGGCCCTCGGTGTCGTAGACGAAGCTGGCCGCCGAGTGGTCCATGGAGTAGCTGGTCGGCGTCTTGCCTTCGACCTTCTTGTAGTAGGCCTTGAAGTCCTTCGCCAATGCCGGCAGCTGCTCGGGCGTGGGGATCAGCGCGACGAAGGCCGGATCGAAGGCGCCCATGTAGGCCTTCATTACCGCCGGCGTGTCGCGCTCCGGATCGACGGTGACGAAAAGCACCTGCAGCTTGTCGCCGTCGGCGCCGAGCTGCTGCTTGACCTGCGCCATCTCGCTCATGGTTGTCGGGCAGACGTCGGGACATTGCGCGTAGCCGAAGAACAGCACCACGACCTTGCCCTTGAAGTCGGCCAGCGTGCGCAGCTTGCCGTCGGCGTCGCTCAACGAGAAGCCCTTGGCGTAGTCGGCACCCGTGATGTCGACGGCATTGAAACTCGGCTTGGACTCGGTACAAGCTGCGAGATTCACCCCCGCCACCGCCGCGAGGCTGGTCCAGGCCATCAGCCGAAGTGCATGCCGCTTGTTCATGAGTTCGTTCATCGCAGGTAGTGGTCGATCAGCAGCGCTGCGAACAGCACGCTCAGATGGATCAGTGAAAAACGGAAGGTCTTGCGCGCGAGCGCGTCGGAGTAGTTGCGCCACAACGCGAAGGCATAGCCCGTGAAGCCGATGCTCACGCCGATGGCGACCGCCAGGTACAGCCAGCCGCTCATGCCGTAGATGAAGGGCATCAGGCAGGCGGCGAAAAGGATGAAGGTGTAGAGCAGCACCTGCAGCCGCGTGAACTCGTTGCCGTGCGTCACCGGCAGCATCGGCAGGCCCGCCTTGCGATAGTCCTCGACGCGGTACAGCGCCAGCGCCCAGAAGTGCGGCGGCGTCCACAGGAAGATGATGAGGAAGAGGATCAGCGCCTCGGGCCCGACCTCGCCCGTCATCGCGGCCCAGCCCAGCACCGGCGGCATGGCGCCGGAAGCCCCGCCGATCACGATGTTCTGCGGCGTCAGCGGCTTGAGGATCACGGTGTAGACCACGGCATAACCGATGAAGGTCGCGAAGGTCAGCCACATCGTGAGCGGGTTCACCGCGAACCACAGCACGGCCGAGCCGGCAGCGCACAACGCGGCCGAGAACATCAGGGCCTGCCGGTCGCTCAGCTGGCCGCGCGCGGTGGGCCGCCAGGCCGTGCGCTTCATCTTCGCATCGATGCCCTTCTCGACCAGGCAGTTGAAGGCCGCGGCCGCGCCGGCCACCAGCCAGATGCCGATGCAGGCCAGCGCGCCGCGCTGCAGGTCGGCCAGACCGGGCACGCCAGGCACTGCGAGCACCATGCCGATCAACGCGCAGAACACGATCAGCTGCACCACGCGCGGCTTGGTCAGCGCATAGAACTGGCGCAGCACGCTGGCGGTGCTCGGGCTGTGGATCGATGCAGGCGTGGTCATGCGGCCTCCATCTTGCCGCGCGGAGCGCGAGTATCCGCCGGCACAGGCATGCGCTCGCGCCGGCTTTCACACAGCGTCCAGGTCAACACGACCGCAAGCGCGGCGGCGCCGCCGGTATGAAGAACCGCCGCCACCAGCGGCCATCCGAGCAGCACATTGCCGAGGCCGGTCGCGAGCTGCAGCAGCGCCAGGCCGGCCAGCCATCTCGCCTGCGCGCGCAGCGGCGCGATGCGGCGCAGCTGCCAGACCAGCACGCCGATCGCGGCGAACACCAGGTAGGCCATCAGCCGATGGACGTAATGGATGGCGGTCAGCGCTGCGAAGTCGATCGGTGTGCCGCTGGCCGATTCGCCGAGCGAACGCCAGATCTGGAAGCCCTGCGTGAAGTTCATCGGCGGCCACCAGCTGTTCTGGCAGATTGGGAACTGGGTGCAGGCGAGCACCGCGTAGTTGGTGCTGACCCAGCCGCCGAGCGCGATCTGCAGGACGAGCAATGCAGTCACGGCGATCAACAGCCTGCGCAGCCCCACCGGCACGGCCGTGGGCAGCCGCTCCGCCGCGGCCTGCCGGTAGCGCACGGCCTGGATGCACAGCAGCGCCAGCAGCACCACGGCGCCCAGCAGGTGGAGCGTGACGATGGCGGGGTAAAGCTTCCAGGTCACGGTCAGCGCGCCGAAAGCGCCCTGCAGGCAGACCCAGACCAGCGTGGCGGCCGGCCACCAGGCGCTGAGCGGCCGTTCGCGCGCGTGCTGCGCATCGTGCCGCTGGCGCCAACGCGCGCGCCAGGTGGCGACGGCCAACGCGAGGATCAGCACGCCGACCCCGGTGGCCAGGTAGCGGTGGACCATCTCCACCCACGCCTTGCTGTGCGTCACCGGACCGGTCGGCTGCGCGGCCTCGGCCATCGCGATGTCGTGGCTGGCGCCGAACGGGCTGGCATTGCCGTAGCAACCGGGCCAGTCGGGGCAGCCCAGGCCCGAATCGGTGAGCCGCGTGAAGGCACCGAACAGCGTGAGATCGAAGGTCAGGAAGAGCGTGAGCACGGTCAAGGCGTAGAGCCGCCGGCCCGGGCCGGCGCCGGTGTTGCGTCGCCAGACCCAGGCCAGCGGACCGAGGGCGAGCAGCACCCCGACGCCCATGAGCCAGGCGATCGGCGTGAGGTCGTAGAGCGAGCCCGTTTCCATGATGATCGGCTAGCGGCCGGGCTCGTCCCACGACGCGGAGGCGCGCAGGAGCCGATCGAGATCGCGCTTGGCCCGGCTGGCACCGGCCGCATCCATGCGGGCGGGGAAACGCATCATCCAGTTGCCGATCGGATCGACCACATACAGGTGTTCCGCCAGGGCGTGGCCGGAGGCAGGCGCAAGCCACTGCGCCAGTTGCGCAGCCGGCACGCGCAGCACAGTCGCGCCATGCAGGCCGTTGTTCAGGCGCTCAGGGACGGGCGCGGCATCGCTGACGAGCCAGACGCGGTCGAGCCGTTCCTTTTCGCGGCCCAGGCTTTCCCGCAGCTGGCGCTGCAGATAGAGCTGCTGCTCGCACAGCCCATCGCAGGCCGCATCGGCCACGGCGACCAGCAGCCACTGGCCCTTGAGCGTCGACAGGCGCACGGGCATGCCGTCGCGCGTGGTCGCGACCAGGTCGGGCAAGCTGCGCTGCGGATCGACGAGCTCGCCGTAGACGCGCCGGCCCTCGGGCCGAATCACGTAGTAGGTGAAGTACGAAGCGATCACCGGCGCGGCGCAGCACAGCATGACCAGGATCATCTTCCAGCGGCCGATCACGGTCCGACGCCCTTCCGCGCCGTCCAGCGCCTGGCGCGGCGAGGGCATCGAGTGCACGGTCAGGCCGAGCGGCTCGTCAGCTGCGGCGGAGATGGCGCGCGCGGCGGTAGGGGGAGATGAATTGAAACCAGACATAGAGGAATACCACGAGGGTCGCGAGCCCGAACCACTGGAACGCATAGCCGTAGTGCTTTTCGACACCCAGCGCGGGAGCCGGCCAGTCGCGCTGCAAGCCCTCGGAAGCCGGCCCGGCCTGCTGCAGCGACACATCGGTCCGCAACGGCAAACCGGTTTCGGCGCGGAACGCTTCAAGGTCGAGATTCTGCCGGATGGGCGAAGACCCCGCGCCGGGCTGCGCCTGCGCCCCCGGTGCGGCCTTGCCCAGCTCGAGCAGATGCGAGGGCGGCGGCTCGATCCGGCCGATCACCTCGACCAGGCCGGCCGGCGTGTCGACGGGTGCGAGTTGCGTCCGGTCGTTGAAATTGCGCTGCACCCAGCCGCGCTGCACCAGCACGGTCTGCTCGCTGCCTTCGACAGCGAAGGGGGTCAGCACGTAGAAGCCGGGCACGCCATGCATTTGCCGGTTGTCCAGGTAGACCGTGTACGGCGCCAGCCAGAGCCCGCGCAGCCGCACCGGCCGATGCAGGGCCGCAGTGGCCTTGTCGAGCGCCAGGAAGGCCTGCTGATCGAGCGGCGGCAGCCTTTTCTGCGCATCGATCTCGGCCTGCAGCGCTTCCTTCTGCGCGGCGCGGGACAGCTGCCAGCGGCCCAGCGACACGGTCGCGGCGAGGGTGAGCACGGCAGCCACCGTGACAAGCCAGAAACGCCCTCTGCGCGAGCTGCGCGCAGGCGGCCGAAAGTCATCGTTCAAGTCAGGGGACGGGCCGGGCCGCCGATAATGAGGGTCATGAAATACCTTGTCGCCCTCGCCTTCGTCGGCATCCTGGCGAGCCTCGGATTCGCGCTGTTCTTCATGCTGCGGGACGGCCGCGAGGGGCGCGCCAAAAGTGGCGGCATGGTGCGCGCGCTCACCGTTCGGATCGGCCTCTCGGTGGTTTTGTTCCTCTGCCTGCTCGCGGCCTGGAAGCTCGGCTACATCCAGCCGGGGGGATTGCCGCTCGGCAAGTAGGTTGTGCTCGTTCCACAAGCACCATGAAAAAAGCGCCTTTCGGCGCTTTTTTGTTGTGCCGTCGCGGATGCTCAAAGCCAGTAGACCAGGAAGTAGAGGCCGAGCCACACCACGTCGACGAAGTGCCAGTACCAGGCGGCGCCTTCGAAACCGAAGTGGCGCTCCGGCGTGAAGTGGCCGCTGCGCAGCCGCAAGGTGATGAACAGCAGCATCAGCATGCCGATGAACACGTGCAGGCCGTGGAAACCGGTCAGCATGAAGAAGGTGGAACCGTAGGCGCCCGAGCTGAGCTTGAGGTTCAGGTCGGTGTACAGGTGGTAGTACTCGTAGCCCTGCACGCTGAGGAAGGTCGCGCCGAGCACCACGGTGAGCCACATGAAGCGCACGGCCTGGGCACGGTGGTTCGCACGCAGCGCGTGATGGGCGATCGTGAGCGTGACGCCCGAGCTCAGCAGCAGCGCCGTGTTGATGGTCGGCAGCCAGAAGGGGCCAACCGTCTGGAAGGGCTCGACGATGTCGGCCGGCGAACCCGTGGCACCGGCGGCCATGGTGGGCCACACGGCCTTGAAGTCGGGCCACAGCAGGGCGTTGTCGAGGCTGCCGAGCGAGGGCAGCGCGTGCGTGCGGGCCCACCACAGCGCCGTGAAGAAGGCGCCGAAGAACATCACTTCGGAGAAAATGAACCAGCTCATGCTCCAGCGGAACGAGAGGTCGACCTTGTGACCGTATTGCCCGCCTTCGCTTTCGCTGATCGACCGGCGGAACCAGACGAACAGCGTGCCGAGCCACAGCAGCATGCCCGCCAGCAGGGACCATGAGCCCCACTGGTGGCCGTTGATCCACTGGGCGGCACCGAAGATGACGAAGAGCAAGCCGGTCGCGGCCAGGACCGGGTAGGCCGATGGCGGGGGCACGAAGTAGTAAGGCGTGGTGCCGTGGGCGGTTGAACTCATATCAGGTCCTGGCTTTCTTCTCTCAATTCAAATCTGTGGGGCAGGTTTTTCTTGTCAGGGTGCAACGACGAACTTCACCAGGAAGATCAGCCCGACGACGAACACCACCACCGCGACGAAGCCGACGGCAATGATGTGCAGCGGCGTGAGCTTGGCGATGTCTTCCTGGTAGTCGCTGTTCTTGCGCACGCCGAAGAAGCCCCAGGCCACCGCCTTGACGGTGCGCCACAACGAGCCCTTGCGGGGCGTTTCAGTCGCGGTCATGAGCGCGGCTCCGCAGCCGATGCCGCCGCATTGGCCGCCACGGGCGCGGCCGGCGTCTTGCCGCCGACCTCGAAGAAGGTGTACGACAGCGTGATCGTCTTGACGTCCTTGGAGATCTTCGGATCGATCACGAAGGCGACCGGCCACTGCTTCTTCTCGCCCGCATCGAGCGTGTACTGGTTGAAGCAGAAGCACTCGAGCTTGTTGAAATAGGGCGCGGCCTGCTGCGGCGCGTAGCTCGGGATGGCCTGAGCGGCCATGCGGCGGTTCTGCACGTTCTGGAACTCGTACATCACCGTGTTGAGCTCTCCCGGGTGCACCTGCATCGAGCGCTGAGCCGGCTTGAAATCCCAGAGACCGCGCACGTTGGCGTCGAACTCGACCGTGATGGTGCGGCTGGTGTCGACCTGCGTGTTGTCGGGCAGCCGCACGTTCTTGCCGCCGCTGGCGCCGCCCGGCACCGCGAGTTCGGACAGCGACAGGATGTTGACGCCGGTCATCTCGCAGATCGCGCGGTACATCGGCACCAGCGCATAGCCGAACGCGAACATGCCGGCCGCGACGACGGCCAGCTTGCCGACCATGCGGACGTTCTCGCGGCGGATGCGCTGGCCGATGCCCATCTTCAGTGTCCGATCCAGACCATGCGGACGATGAAACCGATGAAGAACAGCACCGCGATGGAGGCCAGCGTGAGCCCCATGCGTCGGTTGTTCCTCTTTTGTTCAGGCGTCATGACGCGATGCCTCTCAGCCGATCACCTTGGTGGCGGTGGGATCCAGCTTCGGCGGGTTCTCGAAGGTGTGGAACGGTGCGGGCGAAGGCACTTCCCACTCGAGGCCTTCGGCGGCATCCCAGGGCTTCTGCGATGCCTTTTCGCCCTTGCCTTGCATGGTGGGCAGCACGACGAAGAGGAAGAAGTAGACCTGTGCCAGGCCGAACGCGAAGGCGCCCACGGAGGCCACCGCATTGAAGTCGGCGAACTGCATCGGGTAGTCGGCATAGCGACGCGGCATGCCGGCCAGACCCAGGAAGTGCATCGGGAAGAAGGTGATATTGAACGAGATCAGCGACCACCAGAAGTGGATCTTGCCGCGCGACTCGTTGTACATGACGCCGGTCCACTTGGGCACCCAGTAGTAGAAGCCGGAGAACATGCCGAAGAGCGAGCCGGCCACCAGCACGTAGTGGAAATGCGCCACCACGTAGTAGGTGTCCTGCAGCTGGGTGTCGATGGGCGCGACCGCGAGGATCAGGCCCGTGAAGCCGCCCATGGTGAACACGAAGATGAAGCCCACGGCGAACAGCATCGGGGTCTCGAAGGTCATCGAGCCCTGCCACATCGTCGCGATCCAGTTGAAGATCTTCACCGCCGTCGGCACGGCGATCAGCATGGTCGCGTACATGAAGAACAGCTGGCCGGTGAGCGGCATGCCGGTCGTGAACATGTGGTGCGCCCAGACGATGAACGACAGGATCGCGATCGACGAAGTGGCGTAGACCATCGAGGCGTAGCCGAACAGGCGCTTGCGCGAGAAGGCCGGCACGACCTGGCTGATGATGCCGAAAGCCGGCAAGATCATGATGTAGACCTCGGGGTGGCCGAAGAACCAGAAGATGTGCTGGTACATCACCGGGTCGCCGCCGCCGGCGGGATTGAAGAAGCTGGTGCCGAAGTGGCGGTCGGTCAGCGTCATGGTGATGGCGCCGGCGAGAACGGGCATCACGGCGATCAGCAGGTAGGCGGTGATGAGCCAGGTCCAGCAGAACATCGGCATCTTCATCAGCGTCATGCCGGGGGCGCGCATGTTGAGGATGGTCACGATGATGTTGATCGAGCCCATGATCGAGCTGGCGCCCATGATGTGCATCGCGAAGATGCCGGCGTCCATCGAGGCGCCCATCTGCAGCGTGAGCGGCGCGTAGAGCGTCCAGCCCGCGGCGGGCGCGCCGCCGGGCATGAAGAACGAACCCACCAGCATGATGGCCGCCGGGATCAGCAGCCAGAAGCTGAAGTTGTTCATCCGCGCGAAGGCCATGTCGGAGGCGCCGATCTGCAGCGGCACCATCCAGTTCGCGAAGCCCACGAAGGCCGGCATGATCGCGCCGAACACCATGATCAGCCCGTGCATGGTGGTGAACTGGTTGAACAGCTCGGGATTGACCACCTGCAGGCCGGGCTGGAACAGCTCGGCGCGAATCAGGAGCGCGAGCACGCCGCCCACCATCAGCATAGTGAAGGAGAACAGCAGGTACAGCGTGCCGATGTCCTTGTGGTTGGTCGCGAAGACCCAGCGGCGCCAGCCGGCCGGCGCGCCATGGTGATCGTCGTGGGCATGGTCGCCGTGGGCGTGACCGTGGGGGTCGAGGACTGCGCTCATCTTGATATTCCTTGCAAACTCTTCGTCGTGGCGTCGCGGTGGCAGGGGCTTACTTGCCGCGCTGCGCCAGCACTTCGGCCGGCTGCACCAGTTGACCCGTCTTGTTCGACCAGCTGTTCTTGGTGAAGCTCACCACGGCCGCGATGTCGGTATCGCTCAGTTGCTTCCACGCGGGCATGGCGCCGTTGTTCGCACCGTTGAGCACGATGTGGATCTGCTTGTTGTGATCGGCATCCACCACGACGGCCGAGCCGTCGAGCGGCTTGATCGGGCCGGCGCCCTTGCCGTTGGCCTGGTGGCAGGCTGCGCAGTTGGCCGCATAGACCTTCTCGCCGCGGGCCAGGATTTCCGGCAGCGTCCAGACCTTGCCCGGATCGTCCTGCTTGGCGGCCGCTTCCTTGCGCTTGGCATCCACCCAGGCGGTGTAGTCGCCGGCCGAGACCACCTTGACGTGGATCGGCATGTAGGCGTGTTCCTTGCCGCAGAGTTCCTGGCACTGGCCGTAGTAGTCGCCCACCTTCTCGGCGCGGAACCAGGTGTCGCGAACGAAGCCCGGAATCGCATCCTGCTTGAGACCGAGCTGCGGCACGGCGAAGGCATGGATCACGTCGTTGGCGGTCGTGATGATGCGCACCTTGGTGTTGACCGGCACGACCATCGGGTTGTCGACCTTGAACAGGTAGTCGTCCGGCACGTCGCCCTTGGCGCCGGCATCGGACAGCGCGCGGTGCGAGCTGTCGAGCGTCGAGATGAAGGCCAGGCCCTCGCCTTCGCCCTTGAGGTAGTCGTAGCCCCACTTCCACTGGTAGCCGGTGGTCTTGATGGTGAGATCGGCATTGGTGGTGTCCTTCTGGGCCACCAGCACCTTGGTGGCCGGCAGCGCCATCAGGATCACGATGATGAAGGGCACGATGGTCCAGATGACTTCGACCACCACCGATTCGTGGAAGTTGGCGGCCTTGTGGCCGACCGACTTGCGGTGCTTCCAGATCGAATAGAACATGACCGCGAACACCGCGATGAAGATCACGGTGCACAGGATCATCATCGCGTTGTGCAGGAAATGCTGCTCAGCGGCGATCTTGGTGACACCGGTCGGCAGATTCAACTGACGCACCGACGGGCCGCCGGCCAGGTCGTTGACCGCGTGCGCCGCGCCGCTGAATGCCGCGCCGGTCGCCAGCAGCAGATTCGCCGGCCAGTGCTTGTTGCGCCAAATGCTCTTCATCGTGTTCACTTCTTCATTTCCAGTTAACCCACCGGTCCCCACGGTGCCGCACTGCGCCGAGCCTCAGGCGCCGCGCAATGCCATGCGAATCTCGCGCGCCAGCGCCGCACGCAACTCCGGGCGCACGTAGCGCCCTACCCTGACCGAACGACCCTGACCCGAAACCTCGATCAGCGAGCGATCGCTGGCCTCCGGCTCGACCCGCACCTGGTGCGGCAAGAATTCCGTGCGCTCGTAGTGCCCGCCGTTTTCGAGCTCGACCACCAGCCGGCCGCCCTGCAGCGCGATCTTTTCGCCGTCGGTCGCATGCCGCGCATACAGCAGGAACGCGAAGCCCACGGCGGCCAGTTCGAGCCACGCGAAGGGCAGCACGAGCGGCGCGCCATGCAGCCAGAAGACGGTTCCGATACCGAGCGACACCACGCACAGCGACGCATAGAGCCAGCCGAGCTGGCTCGGCGTGACCGAGCAGTTGCGCTTCAGGAACCAGTGGATGCTCTGGCCTGAGACGGTGGCAAAACGAAACACGGAATTCGACACGGGCGAGTTCAGCAAATCGGTGCGTCGAAACGATGTCAAACCCATGTCCGACAGGCCTCGATCACGGGACAATACCCGGGAGTTCACGCAGCGCCGGATTGTAGCGGGTCGGGCAAGCGCGGCTCAGCCGCCCGGACGGCCGCGCTGGAGCATGGAGCGCATCTCGCGCAATGAGACCGCGCTTTCGGCCGCCAGCGCCACCCGCGGCGCGGGCTTGAAGGCATGGCCGTAGATGATTTCGAAGGTCAGCGCGATCCGGCCGGCGCCTTCCGCGGAGAGCGCGAAATCGGGCAGCGCCCGGCGCAGCGTCCGGTGCCAGGTCTTGCCGCGCAGCCCGGGGAAACGCGCCGGATGAAGATTGCGTCCGAGCGTACGCAGCTCGGCGAACGCCGCCTCGGCGGTGGGCCAGGTCAGCATGATGCGCTCCATGTCCATCACCGGCTCGGCGAAGCCTGCGCCCACGAGCATGTCGCCCCAGTCGTGCATGTCGGTGAATTCGTGGCTGGGCGGGGGCCAGCCGAAACGCTGGTGCAGCACGCGCAGCTCGCGCAGGGTGTCGGGTCCGAAGCAGGAGAACATCAGGAAGCCGTCGGTCGCCACCAGGCGGTGCCAGCGGGCGATCAGGGCTTGCGGATCGGCCGCCATGTGCAGCGCCATGTTGGCCCACAGCAGGTCGACGCCCTCTTCAGGCGGCGGATCGAAGCTCGGCTGCCCGCCCTGCCAGCGCCGCGCGCTCCACCAAGGCGCCGCCAGCGCCTGGCCGGTGGCCGGCACCAGCGCCGCTTCCGGCTCGATCACGAAGGACTTGGCATCGCGATAGCGGCGTGCCACCTGCGAATGCACCTCGAGGCCGCCGTGCAGCGGCGCCCAGTCGGCCCAGCTGCGCGGCCGGGCCTTGATCCATTGCAGCCGGTCTTCCATGCGGCGGCCGATTTCTTCGTGCAGCCACGGCGAGCCCGAGGCCGGCACGAGCCGGCTCCAGCGTGCGGCCGCCCTGGCGTCGATGGTCGGCGGGCGCTGTGCGGGGGCGGTGTCCATGGGGCGCTCAGTATATTGAGCCATGTTCAAGCCGTGGATCGAACGTCCTTTCTCCTCATTGCTCGACCGCCTGCCGAGCCAGTGCGCCGTGTGCCGCGCCTGGCCCTCGCGGCCGGTATGCGACGGCTGCGCGACGCGCTTCGCTCCGCCCGTTTCGCGCTGCACCACGTGTGCGCTGCCGATGCCGGCCGGGGTTGCGCAGTGCGGCGACTGCATCCTGCACCCGCCGCCGCTCGACGCCTGCCTGGCGGCTTGCGCCTACGTCTGGCCGTGGCCGGAATGCATCGCCCAGTTCAAGTTCCGTAGCGACGCGGGCTGGGCGGCGCCGTTCTCGACGCTGCTGCGCAGTGCGCCCTGGGTCGAGCCGGCCCTCGAGCAGGCCGACCTGGTGCTCCCGATTCCGCTGGCGCCGGCACGGCTGCGCGAGCGCGGCTTCAACCAGGCGCACGAACTGGCACGCCGGCTGGCGCCGCGCAAGGTCGACGCGACGCTGCTGCTGCGCACCCGGGAGACGACCGCGCAAAAGCGGCCTCACGCGGGCGGAGCGGCTGCGCAACCTGCGCGGCGCCTTCGCGCTGGAACCGTTGCGCGCGGCGGCCGTGCAGGGGCGGCGCATCGTGCTTGTGGACGACGTGATGACGAGCGGGGCCTCGCTGTTCGCAGCGGCGCAGGTGCTGCGCACCGGCGGGACTGCGCACATCACGGCCATCGTTCTCGCGCGCACCGACCTCCCCGCCTGACGACAATCGGCGCCATGTTCCACATCGTCCTGGTCGAGCCCGAAATCCCGCCCAACACCGGTAACGTGATCCGGCTCGCCGCCAATACCGGCTGCACCCTGCATCTGGTCGAGCCGCTCGGCTTCTCGATGGACGACCGGCTGCTGCGGCGCGCCGGGCTCGACTATCACGAATACGCCGAAGTGCGGCGCCATGCGAGCTGGCAGATGCTGCTCGATGTCGAGCAGCCGCCGCCCGAACGTCTGTTCGCGCTCACGACGCGAGGCACGCGCACGGTCCACGACACCGCCTTTCGCCCCGGCGACTGGCTGGTCTTCGGATCGGAAACGCGCGGCCTCGCGCCGGAACTGCGCGAAAGCTTCGCCCCGCCACAGCGCCTGCGGCTGCCGATGCGCGAAGGGCAGCGCAGCCTGAACCTGTCGAACGCGGTGGCCGTGACGGTGTTCGAGGCCTGGCGGCAGAACGGCTTTGCCTGAGCGCTGCCCTCAGCGGAAGCGGCGCACCACCGACTCGGCGACGCAGGCCGGCTTGGGCGCGCCTTCGAGCTCGATGGTGGTCTCCCAGACCATCTGAAGCCCCTCACCGGGAATCGGCTCGGCGCTCAGCAGCTTCATGCGCCCGCGCAGGCGCCCGCCCACCGGCACCGGCGTCATGAAGCGCACCCGGTTGAGCCCGTAGTTCACGCCCATGCGCGACTCGACCACCTCGAACGCCGTCTCGTAGAAGCGCGGCAGCATCGACAGGGTCAGGAAACCGTGCGCGATCGGCTCGCCGAAGGGGCCGGCCTTGGCCCGCTCGACATCGACGTGGATCCACTGGTGGTCGCCGGTCGCCTCGGCGAACTGGTTGACCTGCTCCTGCGTGACGGTGATCCAGTCGCTGACCGCGACTTCCTGGCCGACGCAGGCGGCGAGATCCTGAAGGGTCTGGAAGGTCTTTTTCATGCGTTTCACTTTAGCCGGCCGATCGGGCGGGCGCTGTAGCTGCGGCGACAGGCTCAGGCATCGAGCCATTGGCGGATTGGCTCCCACTGCTCGAGATCGCGCTGCACGCGCCCCGGCGCGATGTCGAACAGGGTGAGCCCGCGCGCGGCGAGTTGCACATAGTTCTGCGTGTCGCGCAGCTCGCCCAGCACCGGCACGCCGAGTCCATCGACGAATTCGCGCAGCCGGTCGGCCGCCAGCGTGCGCGCATCGACGCGCATGCCGATGACGCCGATTTGCGTCTTGCCGGCGTGGCGGTGCGCCAGCAACTTGTCGAGGAAGTCGCGCGTCGCGTAGATGTCGAAGATGCTCGGCTGCAGCGGCACCAGCACCTTGTCGGCCACGGCCACCACGTCCTTGAAGCGCGCACCGTGCAGGCCGGCGGGCGTGTCGATCACGGCATGCGTGGTGCCGCGCGGGGGTCGCACCACGTTGCCGTCCTCCGACGCCTCCCAGGTCCTGATCTCGCGCGCCTGCGGCGTGCGCAGGCCGAGCCAGAGCCGGGACGACTGCTGGCGGTCGACGTCGCCCAGCATCACCGCATGGCCGCGGCTCGCGAAGTAGCCCGCAATATTGGTTGCAAGCGTGGATTTGCCGACCCCGCCCTTGGGATTGGCGACCAGGACCACCGGCATGACAGGCTCCTCGGATGCGAAAGACAGGCGTCATGGTAGCCGCGCGCGGAGTGCGCTATGTTCGGCGCCTATGACGACAACAACAGGCCCGGGAAGCCCCCCACGCAGCATCTATCTGCTCGCCGCCCATCCGCACTGGCGCGATTCGCGCGTCAACATCGCCCTGCTCAAGGCGGCCCGCGAGGTGCCCGGCGTCGATGCCAACGACCTCTATGCCAGTTATCCCGACTACGCGATCGACGTCGAGGCCGAGCAGGCCCGCCTGGCGCGCGCCGACCTGCTGGTGCTGCTGCACCCGATCCAGTGGTACTCGATGCCGCCGCTGCAGAAGCTCTGGCTCGACGAGGTGCTGAGCTACGGCTGGGCCTACGGCGGCGGCGGCTCGGCGCTGGAAGGCAAGGACTGCTGGCTGGTCGCGACCACCGGCGGGCCGGAGCGCAGCTACCACCCGCAGAGCTACAACCGCTACTTCTTCGACGCCTTCCTGCCGCCCTACGAGCAGACCGCCGCGCTGTGCGGCATGCGCTTCCTGCCGCCGCTGCTGTTCCACGGCGCGCGCAGGGCGACGCAGGAAGAACTGCTGGCGCACGTCCAAGTCTTCAAGGACCGGCTCTCGTCCTATCCGAACTGGCCCGAGCTGGAGGACATGGAGGGATGCCCGAGCTGCGTGGTGCCCGCCACCGACAGGCCGCACGAACAGCAAGAGGCCTGAGCATGGAACATGCACCGGCCTGGCTCGTCAATTCCCTGATCTATCTGGGCGCCGCCGTGCTGGTGGTGCCGCTGTCGAAGGCGCTCGGCCTCGGCGCCATCATCGGCTACCTGGCAGCCGGCATCTTCATCGGCCCCTGGGGGCTGGGCCTGGTCAGCAACGTGGAAGACATCCTGCACTTCGCCGAGTTCGGCGTGGTGCTGATGCTGTTCCTGGTCGGCCTCGAACTCGAACCGAAGCGGCTCTGGAGCCTGCGCCGGCCGATCTTCGGCTGGGGCTCGGCCCAGGTGCTGGCCTGCGCTGCAGTGCTGTTCCTGGTCGGCTGGGCGGCCGGCGCGAACTGGCGCGTGGCGCTGGTCGCGGCGCTGGGGCTCGCGCTGTCCTCCACCGCGATCGCGCTCCAGGTGCTGGGCGAGCGCAACCTGCTGCGCACCGCGAGCGGGCAGGCCGGCTTCTCGATCCTGCTGTTCCAGGACGTGGCCGCGATCCCGATCCTCGCGCTGCTCCCCCTGCTGGCGGTCGGTTCCAGCACCGGCGTGGCCATCACCGGCGTCGATCGCGCGCTCGAAGGCCTGAAGATCGTCGCGGTCATCGGCGGCATCGTGCTCGGCGGCCGGCTCGCGGTGCGGCCGCTGCTGCGCTGGATCGCGCGCAGCAACACGCCCGAGATCTTCACCGCCGCCTCGCTGCTGCTGGTGGTGGCCATCGCCGCGCTGATGCAGTTCGTCGGCCTGTCGATGGCCCTGGGCGCTTTCCTCGCCGGCGTGCTGCTGGCGGAAAGCGAATACCGGCGCGAGCTCGAAACCGACATCGAGCCGTTCAAGGGCCTCCTGCTCGGCCTGTTCTTCATCGCGGTCGGCATGAGCATCGACTTCGGCGTGCTGATCGCCCAGCCGGGGCTGATGGCCCTGGTGGTGATCGGCTTCATGCTGTTCAAGTTCGTCGTGATCTACACGCTGGCCAAGCTGATGGGCCTGCCCTACCAGGAACGACCGGTGTTCACGCTGCTGCTGGCGCAGGGCGGCGAGTTCGCCTTCGTCGTGTTCCAGGCGGCCGGGCCCAACGTGCTGCCGCCGGGCGTCGCCTCGTTCCTGATCGGTGCGGTCGCGCTCTCGATGCTGGTCTCGCCGCTCTTGCTGGTGGCGCTCGACAAATGGGTGTTGCCGCGCTACAGCGCGCGCGGCGCCGTCTCGATGGAGGAGATATCGGAGCAGCAGGATGCCAAGGTGCTGATCTGCGGCTTCGGCCGCTACGGCCAGATCCTCGGGCGCATGCTGAGCGCGCAGGGGCTCAAGCTCACCGTGCTCGACCACGACCCAGACACCATCGAGGGCCTGCGCGATTTCGAGTTCAGCTTCCGCGTCTTCTATGGCGATGCGACCCGGCTCGACCTGCTGCGCACCGCCGGTGCCGCTACCGCCCGGGTGCTGGTGGTGGCGGTCGACGACATTGAACAGTCGCTGGCCATCGTCGACCTCGCGCGCGAGCACTTCCCGAACGCGCGCATCGTCGCGCGGGCGCGCAACGTCGGCCACCTGTTCCAGCTGCTCGATCGCGGCGTGGAGGCCATCGAGCGCGAGTTGTTCGAATCGTCGCTGCGCAGCGCGCGCTCGGCGCTCGAAGGCCTGGGCTGGCCCGCGCACGAGGCGCGCGAGGCGGCGATGCGCTTTCGCCGCCGCAACATCCAGCTGATGCACGAGATCTATCCGCACTACAAGGACCGGGCAAAGCTGGTCGCGGTCTCCAAGGAGGGGCGCCAGCAGTTCCGGGAGCAACTGGCGCGCGAGCGCGAGGAACGGAAGAAGCGTTCCGGCCGCGACTGGGACCTGCTCGAAGAAGACGAGCGCGCGTAGCGCCCAGGCCGGTGCCGGGCCGCCCCAAGGCGGCCTGCGGCCCCCTCGGGGGGCAGCGAGTACACGCAGTGACGGAGCGTGGGGGCTCGTTAAGCGTCCAGCTTCAGCAGCCGCACCGCATTGCCCTTGAGGATGCCCGGCATCACCTCGGGCTTGAAGCCGGCTTCCTCGAAATCCTTCATCCAGCGGTCCGGCGTGATCAGCGGATAGTCGCTGCCGAACAGGATGCGGTCTTTCAGCAGCGTGTTGGCGTACTGCACCAGCTGCTTCGGAAAGTACTTGGGGCTCCAGCCCGACAGGTCGATCCAGACGTTGGGCTTGTGGGTCGCCACGCTGAGCGCCTCGTCCTGCCAGGGGAAGCTGGGATGCGCCATCACGATCTGCATGTCGGGGAAGTCGATCGCAACGTCGTCCAGGTGCATCGGATTGCTGTATTCGAGCCGCAGGCCGCCGCCGCAGCGCATGCCCGAGCCGATGCCGCTGTGGCCGGTGTGGAACACCGCCGGCAGGCCGTACTCGTTGATCACCTCGTAGATCGGCCAGGCCATCTTGTCGTAGGGGTGATAGCCCTGCACCGTCGGATGGAACTTGAAGCCCTTGACGCCGTGCTCCTCGACCAGCCGCCGCGCCTCGCGCGCGCCCATCTTTCCCTTGTGCGGATCGATGCTGGCGAAGGCGATCATGATGTCGCTGTTCTTCTGCGCCGCCTCGGCGATCTCCTCGTTCGGGATGCGGCGCCGGCCCAGGTTCGACTCCGCGTCGACCATGAACATCACCAGGCCGATCTTTCTTTCACGGTAGTAGTCGATGCTCTCCTGGATGGTCGGGCGGCGGCTCGACCGGAAATATTTGTCGGCCGCGCGATCGTATTCCTCGCCATAGTTGTCGAAGGGATTCCAGCAGCTCACTTCGGCATGCGTGTGGGTGTCGATGGCGATCAGGTTCTGATAGTCCATGGCGTTGTCTCCAATGCGGGTAAGTACCAGTGTCCAAGGGCGAAGTGCGGCTTGAATTAGTTATTATCCATAACCATAATCGATCATGCTCCGGAGCGCAACCATGACCCATCCTGCCGACCTTCAACTCGAAATCCGCGACGACATCGCGATCATCCGCCTGACGCGCGCAGCCAAGCGCAATGCGCTCTCCGACGCGCTGATCCTCGCGCTGCGCGACACCTTCCAGAACCTGCCCTCCACCGTGCACGCCGCCGTGATCGACGGCGAAGGCCCGCACTTCTGCGCCGGCCTCGACCTCTCCGAGCTGAAGGAGCGCGACGCCGGCCAGGGCCTGCACCATTCGCGGCTCTGGCATGCGGCGCTGGACCTCGTGCAGTACGGCCCGGTGCCAGTGATCGCGGCGCTACACGGCGCTGTGGTCGGCGGCGGGCTAGAGCTCGCGAGCGCCTGCCACATCCGCGTGGCCGACAGCACCACCTTCTATGCCCTGCCCGAAGGCTCTCGCGGCATCTTCGTCGGCGGCGGCGGCTCGGTGCGCATTCCCAAGTTGATCGGCGCCGCCCGCATGACCGACATGATGATGACCGGCCGCGTCTACAACGCCGAAGATGGCGAGCGGGCCGGCTTCGCGCAGTACCTGGTCGCCGAAGGCCGGGCCCTGGACAAAGCGATCGAACTGGCGAAGCGCGTCGCCACCAATGCACCCCTGACGAACTACGCGCTGATGCACGCGCTGCCGCGCATCGCCGAGCAGCCGGCCGACCACGGCTTCTTCACCGAAGCGCTGATGGCCGGCATCGCCCAGAGCGCCCCCGAGGCCAAGGAGCGCGTGCGCGATTTCCTCGAAGGCCGCGCGGGCAAGGTGAGCAGGGAATGAAGGCAGTCCGCTACCGCCCGTTTGCCTTCGGCGTGCACCAGGTGCGCCTCACCGAAGGCGCGCCCGGCGTGCGCTACCTGGAGGCCGCCGAGCCCCTGCAGGACTATGCAGTGCGCATCACCGACCGGCTGGTCCACTGGGCCGAAGCCGCGCCCGAGCGCAGCTTCATGGCGCGCCGCGAGCAGCTGCCGGACGGCAGCACCGGCGACTGGCAGCACCTGAGCTACGCGCAGGCGCTCGCGGGCGCACGCAGCATCGGGCAGGCGCTGCTCGAACGCGGCCTCGGCGCCGACCGCCCGGTCATGATCCTGAGCGAGAACAGCCTCGAGCATGCACTGCTGGCGCTCGGCTGCATCTACGCCGGAATCCCCTACTGCCCTGCATCGCCGGCCTACTCGACCGTCAGCCAGGACTACGAGAAGCTGCGCCACATCTTCGACACCCTCACGCCCGGGCTGGTGTTCGCCGGCGACGCCGCGCGCTTCGGCCGCGCCATCGCCGCGGTGGTGCCGCCCGGAGTCGAAGTGGTGCTGCACCGCGGCGAACTCCCCGGCCGCGCCAGCACTCCCTTCGACCGCCTGCTCGCGGCGCCCGCCACCGCAGCGGTCGATGCCGCCATGGCCGCCACCGGGCCAGACACCATCGCCAAATTCCTGTTCACCTCGGGCTCGACCAAGATGCCCAAGGCCGTCATCAACACGCAGCGCATGTGGTGCGCCAACCAGATGCAGATCGCCCAGTCGCTGCCGGCGCTGGCCGAGGAGCCGCCGGTGCTGGTCGACTGGCTGCCGTGGAACCACACCTTCGGCAGCAACCACAACGTCGGCATCACGCTCTATCACGGCGGCACGCTCTACATCGACGACGGCAAGCCCACTACAGCGCTGATGGGCGAGACGCTGCGCAATCTGCGCGAGATCGCGCCCACGGTCTACTTCAACGTGCCGACCGGCTTCGAAGCCATCGCCCACGCCATGCAGACCGATGCGCAGCTGCGCAGGACGCTGTTGTCGCGCGTGCGCATGTTCTTTTATTCCGGCGCCGGGCTGGCGCAGCCGGTCTGGGACAGCCTGCACGCGATCCAGGAGGCCGAGATCGGCGAACGCATCGTCATGGCGACCGGGCTGGGCATGACGGAGTCGGGGCCGTCCGCGATGTTCATCAACAGCCCGGACGTGCGCGCCGGCGACGTCGGCGTGCCGACGCCCGGCATGACGCTGAAGCTGATCGAGGTCGACGGCAAGACCGAGGTGCGCTACCGCGGCCCCAACGTCACGCCGGGCTACTGGCGCTCGCCCGAGGCCACGGCCGAGGCCTTCGACGAAGAGGGCTTCTTCTGCACCGGCGACGCGGTGAAGTGGATCGACGAAAGCAACATCCATCGCGGCCTGCGCTTCGACGGCCGCATCGCGGAGGACTTCAAGCTCGCGACCGGGACCTTCGTGAGCGTGGGCCCGATGCGCGCGAAAATCATCGCGGCCGGCGCGCCGTACGTGCAGGATGCGGTGCTGACCGGACTCAACCTCAAGGAGGTGGGCGCCTTGATCTTCCCGACGCCGAAGGTGCGCCAGCTCGCCGGCTTCGGCCCCGATGCGCCGATGCGCGAGGTGGTCCAGAGCGCGCCGGTGCAGGCGCATTTCCAGCGCGTCGTCGACGAGCTCGCGAAAGCCGCCACCGGCAGCGCCAACCGCATTGCGCGCCTCGCGCTGGTCCACGAGCCGCCGTCGATCGACAAGGGCGAGGTCACCGACAAGGGCTCCATCAACCAGCGCGCCGTGCTCAAGCACCGCGCGGAAACGGTGGACGCCTTGCACACCGACACCCTGCCTTTCACGTTGAAACCCCAAGGAGACAAGCGATGAAGATCGAAGGACAAGCCGCGCTCGTCACCGGCGGCGCATCGGGCCTCGGCGAAGCGACCGCGCGCGAACTCGCGCGCCTCGGCGCCAAGGTGGCCGTGCTGGACGTCAACACCGCGCTGGCCGACAAGGTCGCGGCCGAGATCGGCGGCATCGCCTGCGCCTGCGACATCACCAACACCGACAGCGTCAACGCCGCGCTCGACAAGGCAGCCGCCGCGCACGGCCCTGCGCGCATCCTCATGAACGTGGCCGGCATCGGCAGCGCCAAGCGCATCGTCGGCAAGGACGGCAACGCGGCGCCGCTCGAAGACTTCGTGCGCGTGGTCAACATCAACCTGATCGGCGCCTACAACATCAGCCGCCTCTACGCGGCGCAGTGCGCCAAGCTCGATCCGCTCGACGGCGGCGAACGCGGCGTGATGCTCTTCACCGCCTCGGTCGCGGCCTTCGACGGCCAGGTCGGCCAGCAGGCCTACAGCGCCTCGAAGGGCGGCCTGGTCGGCATGACGCTGCCGATGGCGCGCGACCTCGCGCAGCACGGCATCCGCGTCTGCACCATCGCACCGGGCCTGTTCGCGACGCCGCTCCTGAAGGAACTGCCTGAGGCGATCCAGCAATCGCTGGCCGCCTCGATCCCCTTCCCGCCGCGCCTGGGCAAGCCCTCGGAGTTCGCCGAGCTGGCCTGCCACATCGTCGCCAACGGCCACCTCAACGGCGAAGTCATTCGCCTCGACGGCGCCTTGCGCATGGCGCCGCGCTGAATTTCACGAAGACAAGGAGACAAGCCATGACCACCCGACGCGATCTCATCAAGACCCTCGGCGGCGCCGCCGCGCTCGCTGCCCTGCACCCGCTGGCCGCACTGGCCCAGACCCTCGAGCAGGTCAAGATTCTTTACGGCTTCCCGGCCGGCAGCGCCGGCGACAGCGTGGCGCGCCGCGTCGGCGAGAAGCTGGCCGGCTCGGCCTACACCCGCAACGCGGCCGTGGTCGAGAACAAGCCCGGCGCGGGCGGGCGCATTGCGCTGGAGGTGCTCAAGGCCGCGCCTGCGGACGGCAGCGTGCTGGCGCTCACGCCCTTCTCCTGCACCTCGATCTACCCGCACATCTACAAGAAGCTGAGCTACGACCCGGTCAAGGACT
>NZ_JAGGNV010000047.1 GCF_018614955.1 Variovorax paradoxus | reverse complement strand
TCATCTAAGCGAACAGTATTGGTGCCTGACCCGTTGATTTTTCTAAGCGGCAGACCTATCGGGCTTCACGTTCGATATCCCCACCCAAGCGCAAAGATTCCTCGGCCACTAAGATTCGGGTTGAGCCTCCTGCGCACGCCGCCTAGAACGAAATTCCCCAATGTCTGAGTTTGATTTGCCCGCACAGGCGGCTGCGGTTCGCAGCGCGCTTGCTGCCCATGGAATTCGCCATGCTTTAGCGATGCTCAATGACAGGACGCAGTACCGATACACGGCCATCTACAAACTGAGCGGCGATTCATTGAAGGCCGTGCACGTTTTTGACCGTGCCTCTGAATACCGCACTTGGTTGAAAGCAGTCCCCTTGCAGAAGAGCTTCTGCCAGCACGCGATCGAGCAGGGCGAGTTTGCGACCGGTCACGTCTCCAAGGATAGATCCCTGGTCAGCTATCGCCCCTTTGTTGGCTTGGTTGAGTCGTACTATGGGCGGCTATTGACACGTGGTTCCGGGGTACCCTATGGCACGTTCATCCATTTCGATCTGGAGCCACGCGTCATTGATGCGGAGGAGGTCGCCTTTCTCCAGCAAGTGACTCCGATGTTTCTTGACTACCTGGACTGACTTGCGCCCCCAGTACTGGCGAGCCAAGCTTCGGCCTGCACCTCGACCAGCGCGCCGCCCAATGCCTTGCCAACGAAAGGCTTCTGCACCACGACCATCGAGAGATATCCGTTGGAGATGCCATCATTTATTGCTCGCGCGAAGCGGACAGTTTCTCCCCTTCTAACGCAACACCGCTTGCAAGGTTGAAGGGACGACGACGCCCGATCCTGGTCGAGAGCAGCCTGCTTTGCAGATGTGGCGCCCATTTGCTACGAGCATCTTTGCCTACCAAGTTCTAGCATCTACTCACCGGATCTAAGGCGCCCCCTAACCAGCACCGTGGCAGTAGTCGCGGTGTACCCCATCGCCGCGGGTGACCATGCGTCTACTCACGCTGAAGGATATGTTCCTCCGCCGTTGTTTTTTTGATGCAACAACATTCAGGGTATCCATGAACTGAAGGCTTCGATGTCTCTCGTTTGGCACGCGCTCACTGGACTGATGACATAGAGTTCGATGGGCCACTTTTGAAATGGCGGGAGAACTAGACGTGCCGATGACACTCCTCACGCAACTCTGCGCTGCTGAGGTTCCAATCAAAGTTTGCGACCAGGATGAGATCGAGAAGCTGGCGGTGCTCAGGTCTGCGGCCTTGGTAGAGGCTGATATCCCTCCGGTGCTTGTGGAAGATGGATGCTGCCGGTACCTGGGACCTGCAATCTTGCGGAAGGTGACCAATGAAGGTCGCGCTGCAGCCAGGACGCACGAGCGGAGGGAGTCCGCGGACTAGAACTGCAGCTGGAATGGCATACAGTCACCCCAACAGGAAGCAAAGATGTCAATGCTCCGACGCCTCCGAGGCGAGCCCAAGGCCACGCTGCCATGCTTTGGAATAACGCTGACGCTCTATCGTCAAGGTTCTCAGTTCGGGCTGTTCGTGGGACTGGCGACTGTCGCGCTGTTCAGCTTGCCGTGGCATCACGTGTCAGGTGCGGAGCACGTCCTGCAGCCTCTGACGGCCGTCGTTGGTGGCTATCTTGCCGCGACGCTGATGGCGTCCGCGCACCGGCCGACATGGATGCGTACGACGCCGCTGCGCGCTGGCTCTGACCGCCGCTGCCGGCCATCAGCGGTCCGTCACCACCGGCAGCTACCTGGCCGGCTAACCATTCATGATCCCCACGGATCACCGCCCCGGGGCGGATCCTCACCGCGCTAACAGCCTGTCAAGGCCACGCGACGCACCAAACGGTGGAGCTTGGATTGCCAAGGCTGAGCTAGAGGTCGGCGCCAACACGCCTTGCATCGCCAGTGGCGCACCGTGGACCCTGATCAGCTCGACGACGTAGCGGCGGAACTGCGGCGCGACGAGCGCTCGCGGGCGATGCCACCCGTGAAGGCGGGCTCTGAGTGGCTGAAGCACATGAGCAGTTTGAAGTCCCTGGCGGATATGCGAGTGGGGCCGCATCGCGCGCCGAGCGACGAACGTCCCTAGAGCGTGCACACTGGTCGCTCTCGGCCTTGCCGGGAATGGAACGTCGGATGACGGAACTGAACATGGCGCGGCGGCGCGGGATCGTGATGTGGGAGGCTGCTTGCGAGCGCCTTAAGAACGCACTGCACGCGGCCCCGCACATGCCGCCGGCGACGCCCGAACAGGTCGTGGAAGCGCTGCGCCGCGCCCACAAGGCCCTCGACGAGCTTGAACTGGCGTTTGCACCGGAAGACGCCGATTCATGACGGACGCCGGCCCGGTCGAGGGATCTGCGTCACGGGACTAGCGAAGGCGCTCCCCGCTGAGGTCTATATGTCCCGCGAGGGGCTGGGGAGACACGCCATGGCCCTTTTCCTTGAAGCCGCCGAAGCCTTGGTCGCCGACTATCTGAACGGACGCACCTTGCCGGAGGTGGTGCACAAAGCGGCAGTGCAAGCGGCTCGAACGCGGCTGATGGAGGGGAAGATGCCCGTCCTTGACGAGACGCTGTGTAGCGATATTGACCGCGAGGCGAGTGAATCGATTCCGCGATGAGCTACAAAGACCGAGGAGCGTCGTCTGAATAGCCCAAGGTGGCTCAATTCCCCCGTACCCCTTTGCGGCCACCACAGGCGTAGGCTGGACCAGGTCAATCCGGGTTGAGCACATGACCCTCAATCTCGTCACGCGCGTCCCCAAGCGTCTGGTAAGCGCGAATCAGCGCCACTCGAATGACGTCTTGATGAGTGGGCGCATCAAAGCTCCGATCGCTGCTCAGCGAATTGGCGGACACGGCTGCGGCAACGAGCTGCACGGCTTGCGCAAAGCGTGCTTCGTCGATTGCGGATCTTTCGCTCATGGGCACCCTCCGGTGACAGGGTTGGTGCATTCCGCGATGGGCGGGGAACGCCGCCATCAGTAGCCGAGTGCGCACCGAATCGGACATGCTGATACGCGACTGTACGCCTGCGCAACGCTCTTCCCTGCAGCGACGAGTGCACCGCAGACGCTGGCGTGGCCTTTCGATGCCTCGGATGTTGTCGACCACTTCAGACCAGCACATTGCGGACGAGCTCCGAGCGCGTGACCTGCATTTCCGACAAGTGCGCCACGGCGTGAACCAGGGGGGCACACCGACTGCGAAATGGCGCGGAACTTCCTATGCAGGGGCCGACCAAACCGGGGTGATGCAACGGTGGACTCAGTGGCTCATCCCGCCACGGGAGCTTCGCTCCAAGGGGTTCGCCCCTTCCTCCCGCATCGCCTTGAAACCCGCTCTTTGTGGCGGGTTTCTTCGTAAGTCGCCAACATGTGCATCGAGGTCGCGTAGTGGTTGGGCGCAGCCCGCTGGCAACGAGCCGCCTATGTTTGTCATCCGAAGGCTTCAAGGGGCAGATCGAGAATGCCGGACATTTCTTGCAGCCGACGGCTACGGCAATCGGGCAAAGCGTCATATGGGCCTCCTTCACGCGTCGCCGGCCAGCATGGCGAGACGTTCGTCCAGCTGCTGATCGCCAGGTTCGTCCAGATACGCGTCGGCCGCGAGGCGTATTGGCTAGGCCGTCGGATCCGCCATGGGGGGAGAATCAGATCATCGGTATCGGCAGGCGAACCGGCGATAGTCAGCGATGGTGGCACGTCGGTTGCGTGCGAACAGAGAAGCAACAGGAGCGAGCATGCAGATCCGCGTTGGTTTCGAGATGGCGTATCAGCTCCCACAGCCGACGCCGATGATCCTGGCATTGAGCGTCCACTATTCGCGTGCGTCCGATCTGGTGCGGCCTGATTACCTCGTGACGAGGCCCTCGGTGCCTATCACCGCATACCGCGATCTGTTCGGCAACTGGTGCAGTCGCATCGTCGCGCCGCAGGGCCGCTTCGTCCTCAGCACTGATGCGCTGGTCAACGACACCGGCGCGCCTGATGTTGTTGCTCCTTGGGCCACGCAGACGCCGGTCGAACACCTCCCGGAATCGACGCTGGTCTACCTCGTCGGCAGCCGCTATTGCGAGACCGACCAGCTCTCCGAGATTGCGTGGCAGCGGTTCGGCTCGAGCCCGACCGGCTGGGCGCGCGTGCAGGCGATCTGCGATTTCGTGCACCGACACATCGAGTTCGGCTACCAGCACGCGCGCCGAACGCGCACCGCCTTGGACGCCTATAAGGAAGGCCACGGCGTGTGCCGTGACTACGCTCACTTGGCGATCGCATTCTGCCGCTGCATGAACATACCGGCGCGCTATTGCACCGGCTATCTTGGCGATGTTGGCACTGAGCCACCATACGGGACAATGGACTTCGCGGGCTGGTTCGAGGCATATCTCGGCGACCGCTGGTACACCTTCGACGCGCGCAACAACACACCGCGTATCGGCCGCGTGCTGATTGCACGCGGGCGCGACGCCTGCGATGTCGCGCTATCCACAACGTTCGGCCCGAACACGCTCGAGGGCTTCAAGGTCTGGGCTGACGAAGTCGCAGCCGGCCTGCCTGTTGACGCCCAGGCGAAATCGGATCTGCGGTCGACCAATCCTTTATTGGGCGCGAACTGACCCGCGCTTCATCTGCATCATCGCGAAATGGGACGTGCGCGGCAGCATCCAGCCGTCGTCGCCCGGCCAGAGCTGCGATCCCGCGTTGCTGCTCGCTTCGTGCGCCGCCGAACAGCATCATTCGAGAATCGTGAACAGCCAGCTCTTTGGGTTCTATGCGGCCACGGTCGGCCACGAGCAGCCGGTCAGTGCTGGCGCCCCAAAGCGGCCTGCCAACCCCGCTTTCGACCCGAACCCGACGCCTGAGCGGCACATTTTCTACGTCGAAGCGGTCCCCGGGGAACTGGCGAGATAGCTATTGATGCCTCGAACAGGTGTTGCGCTCCGCCTGCAATCGGCAGATAGTCAACTGGCCGTACGCAACGTGCGCGGCGCGCCGATCTGCTGCCAGCGTGGAGCTGGAGGTCTCGCTTTCACGCGGGCTGAGAGCGGGAAGGGGCAGGACGGTACGGGGACGCCCGCCGCGATCGTCGCAACCTTTGACAGGAGACAAGATCATGGCACAAGCGAATTGGCGCCTCGAAGGCGAATGGCTCAAGAACTGCACCTGCGCATACGGCTGCCCCTGCGATTTCAACGCGAAGCCGACACAGGGCTACTGCAAGGGCTTCTTGGGTATGCGCATCACGAAGGGGCATTTCGACAGCACGACGCTGGATGGCCTGTGCTTCTTCGCGGTCGTCTCATTCCCCGGCCCGCTGCATGAAGGGAATGGACAGCTGCAACCCATCATTGAAGAACGCGCCACCGCGGAGCAGCGCGAGGCGCTGTTCAACATCATGTCGGGAAAGAACTCGGCCGAAGGGACGCTTTTTCAGATCTGCAGCCTCATCGTGACCAAGATGCATGACCCCATCTTCGCTCCCATCACGTTCCAGTTTGACAAGTCCGCCCGGACCGCACGCCTCGTCATCCCCGGCGTGCTCGAAACCGAGGTGGAACCTATCAAGAACCCGGTGACCGGTGCCCCCCACCGAGTCCAAATCGTGTGTCCGGAGGGGTTCGAGAACCTCGAGGGCGAGGTGGCTTCTTCCAACATCCGCAGCACCGGGGCGATCAAGTTCGAGACGCAGGGTGGACACAGCACACTTGCCCACGTCGTGCAGACACCGGAAGGTGTGGCAGCGTAGCGAGGGCTCCGCCTGCGCAGAGGTGAAGAGACCGTTGGAGGCGCCCAAGTGAATGGCGGCTCACTGATCCAGGGGGCGCTGCGGCGTGACCGCCTCCTCGTCATTTCCTGCCTGTTGTTCGTTGTCGTCTTGTCATGGACTTATTTGCTGACCGGGGCCGGGATGATGCAAGAGATGGGCGAAATGCTGATGCCCATGAGTTCAGGACCATGGACATTCGGCCATGCGGTCATCGTCCTCGTCATGTGGGCTGTGATGATGGCGGCAATGATGTTGCCGAGCGCCGCGCCGATGATCCTGCTCTATGCCACCATCGCGCAGCGCCGCAGCGAACGAGGCGAATGCGCGACTGCTTCAGGCATCTTCGCCATCGGGTACATCGCTGTTTGGGCTGCGTTCAGCTTGGCAGCGGCAGCCCTTCAGTTTGGGCTGGAGAAAGTCGCCATGCTGTCGCCGATGATGCAGACAACCAGCATTGCGCTCTCGGGCGCAGTGCTGATCGGTGCCGGTCTTTACCAATGGACGCCGTTGAAGCACGCCTGCCTTCGGTATTGCCGCTCGCCTCTGGACTTCATCATGACGCATTGGCGCCCTGGCGCGGGCGGCGCGTTCAGGATGGGCTTGCGTCACGGCGCGGTCTGTGTGGGTTGCTGCTGGTTGCTGATGTTATTGCTCTTCATTGGTGGCGTCATGAACCTCGCCTGGATCGCGGGCATCGCCCTGTTCGTGCTGGTCGAAAAGCTCAGCCCGGGCGGCGACTGGATAGGCCGCGGCGCAGGGGCCCTCTTGGTCGCATGGGGTGTCGCGACATTGCTCGTCTCGTTCTGAAAAGTCCGATTGGCAAAATTGGCCTCGGACCCACGTGCGAACGGCCGCTATGCGCACCTTTGTTTGACTTCCGCTTTTGGTCGTTCAGTGACTTCAGTAAACGTCAGCTTCTCTTAAGGGTGGAAGTCAGCAACGGGCCGAGATGGCATGGACACCGCCCACCTTTTGGCGACGGAAGGTACCGAACGGCAGCGTGTCAGAGTGGGGTTCCACCCCTCACTTCCGACTGGAGGCCTGACATGAATGCTACGACCTATGGACTGGATGTTGCAAAGCGCGTGTTTCAGCTGTACTGGGTCGACGCGGAAACTGGCGAGATCGTGAATCGCCGATTTGCCCGGGGCGAGCTCATCAAGTTCTTGTCATGTCGACTGCCCGGCCGCGTGGCGTTGGAAGCCTGCGGAAGCGGGCATTGGTGGGCGCGCAAGATCAAAACGCTGGGTCACGAGGTTGTCCTTCTGCATGCGAAGTTCATCCGGCCCTTCGTGCAAACGAACAAGACCGACGCCGCGGATGCGCGTGCGATCTGGACTGCCGTGCATCAACCAGGTATGCGCACAGTGGCGGTGAAATCGGAGGAACAGCAAGCGATGCTGAGTCTTCACCGCATGCGTACGCTCTTGCTTAAGTTCCGGACGATGCAAGTGAACCAGTTGCGAGGACTACTGTATGAGTTCGGCGCCACGTTCAAAGCGGGTCGTGTCGCTGGTCTGGCCGAGCTCGAAAGCGCACTACCAAGCACGATGATGTCCTGTCTACAAGAGCAAGTCGGGCGTATCGATGGATTGCAGCAAGACATTGATCGACTTGAGGCACCAATAGCTGCTTGGCGCAGGACGTTCATGCCGATCCTCGGCTTAACGACTCGGAGAGCTCACATGGCAAATCAATCTGTAGGAAGCGCGAGTTTCGCGAGTGGTCTCGCAAGTGCCCCGTCGACTGCTAGCGGCGCACGGCGCCTGCTCGTCGCCTTGTGGAGGCCTTCAACCACATTGCTAGTGCGCGGACTGCAGGTGAGTTGAATGCGTTGGCGGACCGTTATCAAAGTGGGCAGCCAGACTTGGCAGCGGACCTCCGAGCAGCGGCAGTTGTGACACAGGCGCGAGGCATGCCGACTCCTGTACACCGCGGACGGTCAAGTCATTCGCGGGATTAACCTCTCCGTGTCGAAGCCGCGGGTGCCTCCCGTTTTCCCGCTACGGCTCCCTCTCCCCGGTCGGCAGCGAAAGCTGGAACAAGGCGCCGTGGGGCGGGTTCGACGCGGCCCAGAGCCGGCCGCCATGAGCCTCGACGATCGACCGGCTGATGGAAAGCCCCATGCCGATGCCCTGCGGCTTGGAGGTACAGAACGGCTCGAAGAGCTTGTCCGCGATCTCCGGCGCGATGCCGGGGCCCGAGTCGCGCACCTCGATGCACACGCCGCCCTCCGCCTCGCTCGCGCCGATGACCAGCTGTCGCGGGCGATCGCCGGACGCGCTCATGGCCTCGACGGCGTTGACGATCAGATTGAGGACCACCTGCTGGAGCTGCACCCTGTCGCCCCACACGGGCGGCAGGCCCTCGGCAAGCGTCTTCTCGAGCGCAATGTCGTTGCGGCGCATCTGGTCGCGCGTGAGCGCGATCACGTCGAGGATGGTCTCTTTGACATCGACGAGATCCCGGCGCGGCGGCTGGCGCATCACCAGGGCGCGGATGCGGTCGATGACTTCGCTCGCGCGCTTGCCGTCCCTGGCGATGCGTTCGAGCGAGCGCTGTGCCTTTTCGAGCTCGGGTGGCCGGGCCGCGAGCCAGCGCGCGCAGGACCCCGCGCTCGCGACCATCGCTGTGAGCGGCTGGTTCACCTCGTGGGCGATTGACGCCGCCAGCACGCCGAGCGTGGTCACTCGGTTCACCCGCGCCAGCGCCGCCTGCGCCTCGCGCAGCGCTTCCGACGCGAGGACGTGTTCGGTGAGATCGCGCGAGATCACGAGCACCGCCTCCAGGCGCTCCGAGTCGAGCCGCAGCGGCGAATAGGACACCGACAGGTAGAAGCGGCCCAGTTCGGTCGTGAACCATTCCGCGAAAGTGACGTGCTCTCCGGCCAGACAGCGGTCGAGATTCGGCTTCAAGGTGCGCTCGAAGACGTCGGTCCCCGAAAGATCGGCGACATGCATGCCGACGATTCTCTCGGCCGGCATCCCCCAATTGCGCTCATAGACCGGGTTGACTCTTTGATAGCGGTAATCCCGGCCGATCACGGCCACGCCATCGGAGGCACTCTCGAACACCTGGCGCGTCAGATACTCGGCCCGCTTTCGGGCGGCGAGGTCCGCCACGGTCACCGCCTGGAGCAACTCGCGGCGGGTGAACGGCTTGGCCAGCGCGCGCGCGGCCCCCAGCGCGACCGCGCTGTCCGCGTCCAATCCGCGTCCGAATTGGAAGAGGCCCGAGATCGCGATCACCGGGATGTCCGGGTGGTGCCGTTGCAACTCGGCGATGACGACCGCGCCACTCGTTCCCGGCATGTGGATGTCGGTGACCACCAGCGCCGGCGCCGCCGATCTCACGGCCGCAAGCCCGGCGCTTCCATCCGCGGCCTTGCGCACCACGTAGCCGGCCGCCTCGAGCCACTCCGCCAAGGCTTCGCGCATGATCTCGTCGTCTTCGATGACGAGGATGTCATTGGTCGTAGTCATGATCCTTCGACGAGGGGAAAAATCCCTGACCAGTGCTTCTTGAAGAGGTCATCTTGTCGATGCCTCTCGCGCCCATCCGAATTAGGCTACGGAGAGGAGAAAAAGGAAAGCAGGCCGGAGCGCACGTGGCGACCAAGGGTCAGGCTCCCGAGCGGTCAACCCCGCGAACTCCTGCATCTCCCCCTTGCCGGACGCGCACCAAGCGCATAGATTTCGATGGATCGATGTGACGGGCGAGTTCACCGATGATCCTCAAAGCGCGTGAGTCGGACACACGGTCCCTGGGCCACGGCTGGCTGGCATCGATTTCGCGGATCCCAGGAGGCGGCATCGGGATCGCGCTGCTGCTTCGTGTGCTGCTGTTCAGCACCGTGGTCACGCTGGTCCTGACCATCTTGCAGTTGTCCTTGAGCTACCGCAGCGAGAGGGCGCGCCTCGAGAGCCGGTTCGGCGAGATCGATCAGGCCTCCTCGCGCAGCCTGAGCGAAAGCCTGTGGACGCTGGATTCGAAGCAACTCCAGGAGCAGCTCGACGGCATCTTGCGCCTGCCCTCCATGCGCGCCGTGGAGGTTCGGGAGGCGGCTTCGTCTGCCCATGCCTTAACGGTCTTTCGTGGCAAGCGACAGACCGCCAGCGTTGTCGTGAGGGAGTTTCCGCTGACCTGCTGCGGCGAACGGCCGGAAGTCATCGGCGTGCTGCACATCGAAGCGACTCTCACGGACATCTACCGCGACATCGCGGCGCAGGCTGTCGTCATCCTCCTCAGCAACGCTGCCAAGACCTTCCTGGTCGCACTTTTCATCTTATTTGTCGTGCACCGCCTGGCGACGCGCCATCTGCAGGACATGGCCGTTTCGCTGGGCAGCGTCACCCCGGATGCAGAGGCCGCGCCGTTGCGATTGCGGCGCGTGCCGGGCAAGGGCGATGAACTCGACCAGCTGGTGGACGCCCTCAACGCGATGCGCGAGAGGCTGCGGCAGCACGCCATGGAGCTCAGGAATGCCAATGCGCGCATGGCGGCGATCTTGGACAACATCCCGGACCTCGCATGGGTCAAGGACGCGAGCGGTCATTTGGTCGCAGCCAACCGAGCTTTCGCCGCCACCAAGGGCTTTTCCGAGCCGAGCCAGATGATCGGGAAGACCGATCTCGAGCTTAACCCCCCCGAACTCGCCAGGAGCTATCTTCTCGACGACGCTGAAGTGATGGCATCGAACGGCAGCAAACGGATCGAGGAGCACCACATCAACGCCGACGGGAGCAGCACCCTGGTAGAGACCATCAAGACTGCGCTGCACGGCGGCGATGGCCGTGTGGCCGGTACGGTCGGTATCGCTCGTGACATCACCGCACGGCGGCAGGCCGAGGCGGATCGGGTTGCGCGGCAGGCAGCCGAAGCAGCGAATCAGGCCAAGAGCGAGTTCCTGGCCAACATGAGCCACGAGATCCGGACGCCGATGAATGCCATTCTTGGCATGGCATACTTGGCCCTGCAAAGCGGACTCAACTCGCAACAGCTCGACTACGTGCAGAAGATCCACGGCGCAGCCGAATCGCTGCTCAGGATCATCAACGACATCCTCGATCTCTCCAAGATCGAGGCCGGCAGGCTCGACATCGAGTCCGTTCCATTCGACCTCGGCGACGTGATGGACGGACTGGGCAACCTGGTCGGCCTGAATGTCGAGGCGAAGGGCCTCGAGTTGCTGTTCGTCCTACCGCCGGAGTTGCCGATGGCCCTGGTGGGCGATCCCTCGCGTCTGCGCCAGGTGCTGCTCAATCTGGGCTACAACGCGGTCAAGTTCACCGAGCGCGGCGAGGTCGTCATCGCCATCGAGGTCGTCGAGCACGAGGCGCAGTCCGTTCGACTTCGATTCGAGGTGCGTGACACCGGCATCGGCATAGCGTCCGACATGCAGCAGCGCCTGTTCCAGCCGTTCTCGCAGGGCGACTCGTCGACGAGCAGGCGCTATGGCGGCAGCGGACTGGGGCTGTCGATCAGTCGTCACCTGGTGCGCATGATGGGCGGCGACATCGAGGTCGACAGCGCGCCGCACCTCGGCAGCCGATTCCACTTCACGCTGCGCTTCGAGCTGCAGCCGGAGTCGGCAAAACAGTCCTTGCTGCACCAGGAAGTCCTGCGCGGCCGCCGCGTGCTGGTCGTGGACGACAACGCCTGCGCCCGCGACGTGCTTGCCGACATGAGCGCCGCGCTCGGACTGGAAGCCGACACCGCGGCCGATGGTCAGGACGCCCTGCGCATGGTGGAGCTTGCCGATGCGAGCGACAAGGCATACGACCTGGTTCTTCTCGATTGGAAAATGCCCGGCCTCGGTGGCGTGGAGTGCGCGCGCCTGCTGAGCGAGCGCGAATGCCGGCGCCCGCGAACATCCACCGTGCTGATGGTGACCGCCTTCGGCCGCGACGAAGTGCAGGAACAGCTGAGGGAACGAGACCTCGGCGTCGACGCGCTGCTGATCAAGCCGGTCATCCCGGCGACGCTTTTCGAAGCCTGCAGGCAGGCGCTCGGTCCGTCGGCTCCCCGCTCGACCCGCACGACCACGAGCGAGGAGGCATTGCTGCGCCATCAAGCCCGCCTGCGCGGCGCGCGGATACTCCTCGTGGAGGACAACCCCATCAACCGCGAGATCGCCTCGACCGTGTTGCTCCGCGCCGGCATCGTCGTCAGCGTTGCCTGCGATGGCAGGGAGGCCCTGGACATGCTGGACCGGCAGCGTTTCGACGGCGTCCTGATGGACTGCCAGATGCCCGTCATGGACGGCTACGCTGCCACCCGTGCGCTGCGCGAGCAGCCGCAGGGGCGCGAGCTGCCGGTCATCGCGATGACCGCCAACGCGCTGGTCGGCGATCGCGACAAGGTACTGGCAGCCGGCATGAACGACCACATCGCCAAGCCGATCAAGGTCGAAGCGATGTTCGCGACGCTCGCCCGCTGGGTTCGCCCGGCCGCGATCGAGCCCGCGCAAGCGCCCAATTCCGCCTGCGACGGATCGCGCACCGATTCGCTGGAAGGACTGGCTGGAATCGACCGCCGCGCGGGCCTCGACGCGATGGGCGACGAGGCCCTCTACCGTCGCCTGCTGCAAATGTTTCGCGATCGGGAAGCGGACTTCCCGGAGCGCTTCCGGGCCGCGCGCGCGATGGGCCAGAAGGAGGCGGCGATGCGCATGGCACACAACCTGAAGAGCGTCACCGGTGCCCTCGCCGTACGCGCCGTTCATCCCGCGGCGGCGGAGCTCGAACGGGCCTGCAGCGACGGTACCGACGATGCGGATGTCGAGACCCTGGTTCGGAAAGTGGCTCAGCTGCTCGGTCCGGTCATTTCCGAACTGCAGGCGCTTGGGCCAAGACAGCTGCCCTGAACGGGCGAGGCCAGCGACGCATCGAGGCGCTGCAGCGGCCGTGGCCTGATCCGGCTTGATGGGACCGCCTCACCGCCCCCGTCTGTGGTCGTACCAAAGTTCCGGCCGATTGGATGGCGTCTCGGGCGTCAGCAACGGGTTTCGCAGCTCGATGACCGTGCGCTTGTCCAGGCGCGCCTTGCGCAGCCGTTCGCCAAAGTGCTGCAGGAAGAGCTTGTCGAACGAGCCGTCGGCAATCGCTTTTTCGAGTCCTTCGCGGATGTCTTGTGCCAGCTTGGTGTTCTTGCGGTTCACCATGAAGTAGGAGTCGTAGAAGTAGTGCAGGGCGAGGTGGGGTTCCACTTCGAGGGAGTCAGCGTTGATCGACTGCTCGTCCCAGATTTCCATGACGCTGCGCGGAAAGTAGTCGAAGCGCTTGCCGTTGAGCATCTTGAACAGGACTTCGTATTTCGGGGCGGTGATCACGTCGATGCCGTTGGCCCGGAGGATGTTCGTGTCGGGCCACTCGTGTCCCTGCGCGAGCCGCACGCCCTTCAGGTCGTCCAGCGTCCTGACGCCCGCGACCAGGTCCTTGTCGCCCTTGCGGACCAGGCCCAGGCGCCATCCGAGCATGCCCTTGTTCACGGGGATGCGAATCGGCAGCAGGCGCGCCTCGCGGTCGGCGGAGCTGGGGATCGGGCCGACATCGATCGTGCGTCCTGCTTCGATTTCCAGCACCTGGCGCTCCTGGTTCATGGGGAACTCGGCAGCCTGGATCCGATACTCGGTGCCGGTCTTCGACAGCGCGAGCTGCAGCAACTGCAACGGGTAGTCGAAGCGGCGATCGCCGTCGAACTCCGGCCTCGGGAAGCGGACGATGTCCACGCCGGCGGCGCTCAAGTGCCAGGCAAGCATGAGGCAGGCCAACAGACGAGACATCATGGACATGATCTTCTCCTCGCCCACCCGGCCCCCGGCGGCCGATTGGCGTTCTGCGGGCATCCGCCCGCGCACTGACGAATCGAATCAGCTTACATCCCCAGGTCGATCTCGTCACCGTCTCCAAGCCTGCGGTGAAGCGACGGGACAAGAGCGCTGTTGCGCTACCCCATACACAGAACGGACAGCCCTCGATGCGCGCCCAGATGCATGCGCGAATGCAGGCGATCGCGATACGGGGGTCTCGCATCGGGGAACCGATCAGCATGGCGATCTCCTGTAGGACGTTTTCAGCTCGTTCAGCTAGAACAGCGAAGGTTCTTCAAAGGCCTGCGGCGGCGGCTCCTTAGGCTGGACTCGCTGCGCTTGGTTTGGGCTCCCTAGGGGTCAGCTGGCACCGGCGCGCTTTGAAGATCTCGGCCGACGCAAGCTTCAGCAGCAGCTGCGGCTGCTCGACCGAACTTCCAGCCATTGGTCCATCCTTCCGCGCGGACATGACCGGCGACCGGCTGAGGGCGCTGGCCACTCAGGTTTCAAGCCTGACGGCAACGACCGCGGTATGGTTCCGGCTTGGGATCACCGTCGGTGGGATGGCGCTGATTCTGATGAGCCTCTAGCGGGCTAGGCCAAGACCTCAGCGAAGGTCGCTAATCTTTCGCCGTGCCGGATGTTGTCCCCCTCGAGCACGGACCTCATCAGCAGGCTTTGGTCGACGTCCTCGACCCGGCGCGATGACTTCACACCCGGCGTCTCCTCGTAGTTGAAGGCGATCACGTCGATGAAGACGGCCTTGCGAAGCGGGCGGCTCAGGAGCCTGAAGATCGCCCGCGCGAGCGCCGGGTAGGGCGTGAACTCCGAGTTTCCGAGCCACTCCCGCAGATCTTTCTCTTCCATGCTTCGAAGTCATCCTCGATCGCGGCGAAAGATGGCCAGGATGAGCTACGTGCAGGTGCCCCAGAAGCTGCCCGCGGTGCTCAGCCGCGACGAGGCCGCGCGCCTGATCGCTCGGCCTCCAACCTCAAGTACCGGACCGCGCTTTCCGTTGCCTACGGCACAGGACTGCGGGTCAGTGAGATCGTCGCGCTGAAGGTCAGCGACATCGACAGCCACCTTCGCGGACTTTGCTTCACAGACAGCGAAGTCAAGAAAGCGACGTAGTTCTCCAAGGCTCGCTGCTCCGCTTCCTCCAGCAATGCCAAGGTAGGAACCTGATGCATGAACTTCTCGGCACCGGGTGTCAACAAAAATTGTTACTGGAGTTGTTACTTTCGACCGGCGCGGTTACAACCCTGCTTTGCCTGAGTCAATACCGCTTGAGGTTTCCGTGCTTCCGAATGATTCGATCTACCGCTTCGATAACATCGAATTGCGCCCTTCCACCCGGCAACTGCTGGTCGAGGGCCAGCCCGCCAACCTGGGGAGCCGCGCCTTCGATGTGCTTTCGGCCTTGATCGCGCACCGCGAGCGGATGCTGAGCAAGAACGAGCTGCTCGAGATGGTGTGGCCGAACCTGGTGGTGGAGGAAAACAACCTCCAGGTGCATGTGAGTGCGCTGCGCAAGCTGCTGGGGCCCAAAGCCATCGTCACGATTCCGGGCCGCGGCTATCGCTTCGCCGCCGCGCTGGACGCTCTGCCGGCTTTGGCCACGGTTGCCGCGAACTCCGGCGCGAGCGCACCGAATCCCAGGGGCGCTCCCATGGCAAGCGCCGCCAAGGCCCTGCGCTCGGACACCGGCAACCTGCCGGCCCTGCTGCCGCCCCTGCTGGGCCGGGATGCCGAGCTGGCGATGCTGCGCGAGCTGGTGCAGCAGCATCGGCTGCTCAGCGTGCTGGGGCCGGGCGGCATCGGCAAGACCAGCCTCGCACGCGCCGTCGCCCGCCAGGTGGCGCACGACTTCCGGGACGGCGCCTGGATGGTGGAGCTGGCCTCCATCTCGGACCCGGCCGCGCTGCCCGGCGCGGTGGCGCTCGCCCTGAACGTCAACCTGCCCGGCCGGGCCGACGCGAGCGTCGAGCTGGCCGAACGCCTGCGCGGCCACGAACTGCTGGTGCTGGACAACTGCGAGCATCTGATCGAGTCCGTGGCTGCGCTCGTGGGCTACCTGCTCGAGGCGGTACCCAACCTGCACGTCCTGGTCACGAGCCAGGAACCCTTGAAGCTGGCCACCGAGCGGCCGGTCCGGCTCGGCGCCCTGGCGGTCCCGGACCATGCCGTCCTCGCCGCTGCGGCGACGCATGGCGCCGTGGCCCTGTTCGTGGCCCGCGTCGGCGCCATGCAGCCGGGCTTCCGGCTCGACGAAGGCAATCTGGACGCGGTGGTAAACATCTGCCACGAGCTCGACGGCCTGCCGCTGGCGCTGGAACTCGCCGCTGCGCGCGTTCCTCTCCTGGGCGTGCAGGGCGTGCGGCAGCACCTGGCCCAGCGCCTGCATGTGCTGAAGAGCGGCGTGCGCGATGCGCCCTCGCGCCATCGCACTCTGCGCACCACGCTCGATTGGAGCCATGCGCTGCTGAGCGCGGATGAGCAGAAGGTGTTCCGCCGGCTCGGCGTGTTCGTCGGCGGCTTCGGCCTCGAGCTGGCGCAACAGGTAGCGTCCGACGAGAGCATCGATGTGTGGGCCGTGCTGGACCATCTCGGCAACCTGGTCGACAAGTCGATTGTCGTGGTCGATGCCGGCCCGGTGCCGCGCTATCGGCTGCTGGAGACGGCCCGCGTCTACGCCCGCGAGCAACTCGAGGCGGCCTCCGAATGGAACCACCTGCGTCAATGGCATGCGCGCTGCATGCAGTCGGCGCTCGACCGGCGCGTGCGTGCCGGTCACCTGGGCGCCGAGACGGTGGACCAGTGGGTGCTGGCCTGCAGCCCCGAGATTGACAACCTGCGCAGCGCGATCGAATGGGCCTGCGGTCCCGGCGGCGATGCCGCGCTGGCGCTCGACCTGGTGAACATCGCCGCCGTACTGATGTACCAGGCCGGCCGCTACCCGGAATGCCTGCGCTGGATGCTGATGGCCGAGCCCCTGATCGACGAGGCCACGCAGTCGCAGGTGGTGGCCGAGTTCAGCCTCGGCATGGCGCTGGTTGGGCTGCACGGCGGCATCAGCGCGCAGCGGCGGATGCAACTGCTCGACCGGGCCTGCGACATCTTCGAGCGAGAGCCGCCGCACGGCCTGCTGGCCCTCACGCTGTGCTCGAACGCCTATGTGGCAGCCGTGAGCGGCGATTTCGACAGCGCCGAGCGCAGGCTGGTGCAATGCCGCGAGCTGGTCGAGCAACCCGGCCTGCGCGCCTTCAAGGGCACCTGGCTGTACTGCACGGGCATGGTGCGGCGCTACCAGGACCAGCCCGTCCAGGCGCTGTCTGCCTTCTCCCAGGCACTGCCGCTGGTGCGGTCGGAGGGCAACGCGCGCACGCTGTTCCATGTGCTCAACAACCTGGCTGCCATGCATCAGGAACTGGGGCATGTGGACGAGGCGGTGGCCCAGTTCCGCGGGCTCATCGACCATTTGCAGCGCTCGCCGCTGACCGATGCGCAGATGATGGCTTTTGCGCTGAACTGGTACGCGCATGCGCTGACCGGCCAGGGCGCGCTCGAGGAGGCCCAGGCCCAGGTGCTTCGAAGCCTGCCGCATTGCCGCCGTTCGGTCGGGCTGCGCCACTTCGCGGTCATGCTGGCGCTGCTTTCGGCGCGCCAGCGCCGGCTGCGCGAGGCCGCACTGCTGATCGGCTGCGATGACGCCGCGCGCCAGCGGCGCGGCGAGCGGCGCACGCCCAGCGACGACCGCACGAGGGCGGCCGCCTTGGCGCTCATCGGTGCGGCCCATCCTGCGGCCAGCATCGAGGCCTGGTGCATCGAAGGGGCCGGGCTCGACGAGGACGCCACCGTGGCGCTGGTGTCCGGGGGTCTTAGCGCGGGTCCGCACGTTCGAGCTGCGTGATCAGGTAGGGGAAGACGTCGCGCGCTGCATCGCGCCCGATGAACAGGTCCATGTGGGCGTAGCCGTCAAAGATGTGGCGCGTGTAGAGGGCAGGATCGTTGAAGGTCGACAGCCAGCTCTGCGTGCGGATGCAGGTTTCCGGGAAGAAAAGCTGGTTGCCGGCGCCGGCCACGAAGCTGATTGGCAGCGCCAGCCGCGGCGCGTTCTCCGGCACGACGTAGACGTCGCGCCCCTCGCTGTCCACCGCCTTGGCCTGCTGCATCATCAGGCTCAGCTGCTCGAAGGGGCGTAGCGACACGCAGCCGAACATTTCCGCCAGTGCCGTGTGGGTGGCGTTGTTCAGCTGCGCATGCGCGTACGAGGGGCCGAAGATGGAGAACACGCGGCGGCACAGCGGGTTCTTGCAGTCCTCGCCGGCGGGAATGGGTACCTTCCACGCGAGCACGTCGATCTCGCGGTCCAGGTCGGTGGTGCCGGGCACGTTGTCGAAGCGGTCCTCCAGCGGTGCATAGCCCTGCAGCAGCCGGGCCAGGCCGAGGTCGGCCTTGGCGTAGTTGAGCCAGTTGGTCACCGGATGCAGCGTCAGCTGCGAGGAGACGATCGAGCGCACGCCGGTCATGCCGTCGAGCAGTGCCATCAGCAGGCTCATCGAGCCGACGCAGTGCGCGACCGCCTGCAGGTCCCGTGCACCCGTGGCCTCCAGGATGAAGCGCACCGCGGCCGGCCAGTCGATGCGGGCGATGTCGTCGATAGTGAAGGGGGCGATCGGGCTGCCGGAATCGGGGCTGGCCCGGTAGTCGAACAGCCACACGTCCCAGCCGCGCGCGCAGAGCGCTTCCACCAGGTTCTGCTCCACCGTGTCGGTGGCGAAGGACGACGCCCGCACCGAGAAGCCTGGCGCCAGCACCACCGGCCCGCGCGCGCCGCCGTCATAGCGGGTGAGTTTGATCTTGAAGCCATCGCCGACGTCCACGCTGTGCGGCACCGGCACCGGTGCGCGCAAGGCGCGCCGCTGCAGTTGAGGGAGGTCGAGCGCCGGGAAGTTGTTGAGGTTCGCCAGCAGGCCGCCGTAGGCTCGAAACAGCGTCGTGGCGAAGAAGCCAGCGAACTTGGCCAGGTAGACGGCGTTGATTGCGTCGCGCGCGGCCGGCACCCGCTGCTCCACCTCGCCCAGCAGGTTGGCGGGCGGCTCCAGCCGGATGGAGGACGCCTGCCACAGCAGGTCTTCGAGGCCGAGCGTCAGGATGCCCTGCGCGACCAGCGGGCGCTCGACGCTTTCGACGTCGTGCACACGCACGAAGAGCGTGGTGGTGTCGGTCCAGGGTGAGGAGCCGGGACGCTGGTGCAGCAGCTTGTGGCCCTTGAAGCGCAGCCGCGAGTCGCCGCGCTGCAGCATCATCTCGTAGGTCATGGTCCAGGCTTCCACCCGCTGCGCATCGGGCGGCAGCAGGTGGAACACGCCGCTCGTCACCGGCATCGGCTCGTGCCACAGCGCCGGGCAGGTCACCGTGCCGGAGATGGATGCCGCGTGGGTCGGGTCCGAGACCATCGCGTGCAGGTCGTGCGTATGGATGGTCAGCTCGAAGCGCATCGTCTGGTTGCGCACGCGGCCCCAGGCGCAGGCGACTTCGTAGTCGTCTGCGATGCGGCGTGCCGCGTCGGGGCGCGCGACCACCGCGTCGGTGCTGATCCAGCCCTGCATGGTTTCTGTGAACTGGAAGCTCGGGCTGAGCAGCGCCGGATCCTTCTCGATGAGCAGCTTGATCGCGTGCTTCGCCAACTCGACGGCGCCCGCTTCGAGATGGGCGGTCACGCTTTGGAGGAGCGCTTCGGCGTCATGCGCGATCGACGAGATCTCCCGCTTCAGCCTCTCCAGCAGGCCCGAAGGAGGTGAGGCCGGAGGCGAGGCGGGAGCCGGGGACGCGCTGCGCGCCGGCAAGACCTGGCGCGGATTCAGGCCGAGCTCGATCACCCAGCCTCGCGCGTCGCACAGGTTCTGGCAGGTGCGCTCGGCCAAGGCCGTGATGGTCAATAGCGGATTCACGCCCGCCGCGCCGGGCAGCACCGCGCCGTCGCAGACGTAAAGGCCCTCGTGCACCGCCTCGCCTTCGTTGCCCGAGAACACCTGGCCCTGGTGATTGACCACGCCATCGCGCGCGCTGTCGCCCATGCCGCAGCCGCCGAGCGGGTGCACGGTGATCAGCTTGCGGCCGAGCGATTCGGCCGACAGCGGATTCGGGATGAACTGGCCCTGGACCGCGTCGTTGGCGGCCCGCAGCCACGCCTCGTCCCTGGCGATCGTGGCGCTGGCGCCTGCGTCCGGCCAGTCGATGCGCAGCCGGTCGTCCTCGAGGTGCAGGCGCCCGGCCGCCTCGTCCACGCTCATCACCAGGTAGGTCTGCGTGCGGGCCACCGCGCCGGTGTAGGCCAGCCCGGTCAGGCTGCCGGGGTCGTTCTGCACCGCCTCGCCCAGGACCTGGGCATCGAGCAGGCGGGGCTTGGCCTGCGTGGCGCCGTACGCGAACTCGCCGCCCAGCATCGCGTCGGCGAAGAACAGCGCCGGCGCCAGCAGTGGGGCCAGCGCGCCCGGGATCACGCCCTCCTCGATCACCAGCCCGTCACCTACCTCGGGCGTCTGGCGCATGTCGATCACGCCGGTGATGCACGGCCCCGGCAGATCGGCCGGCGCGACCTCGTTGCGCCCCGTGCCCACACCGTTGATCTGGCTGCGGACGACCTGGTCCTCCGCGTCGGTGCCGGACTGCCAGTAGCTGTTGTAGCCCAGCGCGAGCACATCGCCGTTGCCGGAGAAGCGCTGGCCGAGCCGGTCCGTCAAGGGCAGGCCGTGCGCCTTGGAGCGCAGCAGGATCTCGGTCGAGCCCAGGGCGCCTGCGCCGAGCATCACCACGTCCGCGCTGACGCTGCGCCGGCCGGCGGTCGCCTGCGCGGCCGGACCGTCCGGCCCCCGCAAGCCGACCTCGTCGAAGTACACGCGCCAGCGCGCGCCGTCGCGCTCGACGTGGCTGACCTGCGCGCCCGTGAAGATCTGCGCGCCGTGGTTGTGGGCGTCGGGCAGGTAGTTCATGCGCGTGGTGTTCTTCGCGCCCACGTTGCAGCCGCTGGTGCAATCGCCGCACAGGTTGCAGCGCGGCTGCGTCACGCCGAACGGGTTCACCTGGTCGACGTAGTTCACCGCGATCGGTGGGCGCTTGAACGGCTTCTTCATGGCCGCGGCCGATTTCTGTAGCGCCAGCAGCTTGTTCAGCGGCGGGAAGTCTTCCGAATCCTCGGGATAGGGCGAGGGGTCGAGCATCTGCCGCGCGCGTGCGATGTAGGGATCGAGCAGCTTGGGGTCGCGCCGGAACTCGGCCGGCCAGGGCGTCGCGTCGAACAGGCGCGGATCGATCTCCAGCGCGACGTTGGCATTGATGAGCGAGGTGCCGCCCAGGCCGCAGCCCACCATCGCCAGCATGTCGTCGCTCAGGTGCAGGTTGTACAGGCCGTCGGGTGCGCCGAGCTTGCCGCGCGCACCGTCGATCTGCATGTCGGCCTGCGCGGTGGCGAGGTCGTTCGGGAACTGGCCGGGCAGGATCTCGCGGCCGCGCTCCAGCACGCAGACCGTCTGGCCGGCACGCGCGAGGCGCGAAGCCGCCACGCCGGCGCCATAGCCGGAACCCACGACGACCACCGTGTAATGCGGGGCGATCTCATCGAGCGAGCGGGAAATGGGTTTCATCGTCATGCCTTCGCCCCTGCCATCGTCTTTGTCTGGGCGTCCATCTCGGCCCGCGCGTCCGCCATCACCGCGACCGAGGCGGTGAAGAACTCGTCGAGCAGCAGCGTGGCGCGGCTCTGCGTGGCCTGCTGCGCGTTGCGCGAGAACGCCTCCCAGGCCGGTGCCGTGCGTTCGATGCTGGCGGCCAGCGCCGCCAGCATCGGGTTGTCCCGGTCGCGGAAGCCGCCGACGCCACGTGCGTGCACCGGGGGCATGCGGCCGTTCACCGGGTCGTTGAACAGGCGCAGCGACGCGATGTTCAGCGCATCGTCGATGAACATGGCCGAGGCGCCCTGCGTGGTGGTCATGGTGGGCTGGTCCATCACCCAGCCGCCGGTGTTGAAGATGCCGACTGGCCGGTCGAAGCCCGCCACCGGTAGCTCGTCCTCGAAAGGCTTGTGGCTGTGGCCAAAGACGAAGCTGAAATCCAGCTCCGACGGCTTGAGCCCGGCCTGCTCGAGCTGCAGCTTCACCGGCCCCGAGAGGTACCAGCGCAGGTCCGCCACGTCGTCGGCGCTCATCACTTCGGCATAGCCGTCGCGCTGCGACTCGGCGCCCCGGCCCAGCGTGGCGTCGAGCGTGCCGAGCACGAGCTGGCTGAGCGTGACGCCCTGGAACACGTCCATGCTCCCGCTCATGCCGAAGTTCTGGTCGAGCTTGGCCACCAGCAGGGCGGCCAGCCGTTGCGAGAAATCGTGCGATGCGGCGGCATCGCGCATCACCTCGTAGAGCTTGCCGGCGCCGGCGCCGGTCATGCCGGAGCTGCCGAGGTCGGACCACATGAAATCGACCCAGGCGCCGTTCTGGCCCTCCAGGTCCGAGACCGTCACGGCGCCGGGGTTGCGTCCCGCGCTGCGGCCAGGGGCCTGCGCATTCAGGATCGTCATCACCCGGTACATCGGGTCGATGTAGTGCCCATGGTGCAGCACCACGCAGCGGCGGCGCGAGTCATCGAGCAGGCCGAGATTCGGGTAGGCGATGTCCACCCGCGCGTCGGCCAGGCCCGGACAGCCGGCCGCGAGCCGCGTCAGCATCGCTGAGCCGATCCGGGCGGCCTCGGCCTCCTCGCCCGCAGGCTCGAACAGCGCGGTGTGCTTGATCAGGTCGTCCTCGACGCGGCCCTGCTGCAGCGCGTCCTGGAACTGCTGGTCCTGCGCGATGCGCCAGAGATGGTGGTCGTGGTTGCCGGGCACGTACAGCACGCGCGGGGCGAACACGGGCCGGCCCCCATCCTGCATCACCGTCTCCGCGAAGCACCGGAACGCCGCCGCCACGTCGCCCATCGGCGACAGGCCCATGTCGAGCACGTCGCCCAGCAGGATCAGTGTCGGGGGTGGGCCGTCCATGGTGGACAGCAGCTGGCGCAAGGCGCTGCCGAAGGCGATCTGGGTGTCGCTGGGGCGGCCGGGATCGGGCCGCCCCTGAGCGTCGGCGTAGGTCAGGGTGCTGTAGGCGGCGCCGAGGTGAAGGTCGGACAGGCAGACATAACGGGGGGCATTCAGGGCCATGGTTCGTGGGCGGATCGGTGGGACCCGGCCGGGTCCGTGCGGGGACTGTCGCCGAAGGCAGCGGCGGCGTCATGAATGCGGCCCTTAAACGTCCTGAATTCGGCAGGCCCGCGGCCGCCTGAAGCGCGCTTCAGCACGCTTCAGTACTACTTAAGGACTGGAAGGGCGCGGCGCGAGAAGCTTGGCGCTCGTTTCTCACAAGCCAACGGAATAGCGCCATGATCAAGCTGAACACCACCACGGCCGCAGCCATCGCCGCGACGCGGCGTGCCGTCGGAGTGCCGCGGCAGGTTCGGCTGCGCAACGGCGCGCCAGCTCAGATCCGCGCCCTGCGTTCCGACGACGCGAAGCGCTTCGGCGGCTTCGTCGCCAGGCTGTCGGCCGCATCGCGCGGCGAGCGGTACGGCCGCGGCTTCGGTACCTGCACGCCGGCCATGCTGCTGGACCTGGTCAACGTGGACGGCGTCCGCCATGCTGCTTTCATCGCCACGCTGAAGCTGGACTACGATGAGGAGGTGATCGGGGAGGCGCGCTACGACGTCAGCACGGACGGCGACTGCGCGGAGCTGACGCTTGTCGTGGCCGACTTCTGGCAAGGCCAGGGACTGGCCGAGCCATTGCTCGATCGCCTGCTCGAGGCCGCGCGCGATGCCGGCCTGCGTCGGCTTGTCGGCGAGGTTCCGTCTTCCAACCACCAGATGATCCGCTTCATGAAGCGCATGGGCTTCGTCGCGTGCGCGCAGGGCGCCGATCGGCCGGTGCTGCGCATGGAACGTGGCGTGGCCCCGCGCCTGCCGCAGGCGCCCGCGCCGCGGCCGGTGGATGTGCTGCGGCGCTGGCTGAACAACCAACTCTTCCAGTTCGGTTTCTGAATGGCCTCCAATTGGCGAGATAAGATGCCGCGCTTTTGGCGCGCCGGCGCACGAAGGGACCGACATGGCGATCACCACCGATGGACCGCGTGCGGATGCACCCGTGCGGCGCATTCGCGACCTGCCGGGGCCGCGCGGCCTGCCTCTGCTGGGCAATGCCCTGCAGATCGAGCGCGAACGCCTGCACCAGAAGGTCGAGCAGTGGGCGCGCGAGTACGGCGAGACCTACCGCTTCCGCATTGCCTCCCGCGAGTTCGTCGTCATCTCCAACCCGGGGACGGTCGCCGCAGTGCTGCGCGACCGGCCCGACGGATTCCAGCGCGGCGCCAAGCTCAACGCGGCCGCCCGCTCGCTGGGCTTCAACGGCCTCTTCACCGTCAACGGCGACGAATGGAGGCGGCATCGGCCCATGGTGCTGCGCGGCCTGGACCCGACCCACATCAAGGCCTTCCATCCCACGCTGGTGAAGGTCACGCAGCGCTTCGAGCGCCGCTGGCGCCGGGCCGCTGACGAAGGGCGTGCGATCGACCTGCAGGCGGACCTGATGCGCTACACCGTCGACGTGACCGCGGGCCTCGCCTTCGGCACCGACATCAACACGGTGGAGTCGGACGAGGAGGTGATCCAGAAGCATCTGGACAAGCTGCTGCCCGCGTTGGCCAAGCGCGTGCTGTCGCCGCTGCCGCGCTGGCTGACGCGGCGCGACCGCGCGGTGGAAGCGGATCTGGCGGCGGTGCACGGCGCCGTGAACGGCTTCATCGCCGCCGCGAGGCAACGGCTCGCCGACGAGCCTGAACTGCGCGAGCACCCCCGCAACCTCATCGAAGCCATGGTCGCCGAGCGCGACCGACCCGGCTCCGAGCTGAGCGACGATGACGTTTCGGGCAACATGCTGACCATGCTGCTGGCCGGCGAGGACACGACGGCCAACACGCTGGCGTGGATGGTCTGGCTGCTGCATCGCCATCCCGAGGCCGCGCAACGGGCCGCCGAGGAAGTTCGCCGCGTGCTCGGCAACCAATCCCATCCCACCCACGAGCAGTTGGGCGAGCTCGATTTCGTGGAAGCCTGCGCACACGAAACGATGCGGCTGAAGCCGGTCGCCCCGCTCCTTATCCAGGAGGCCGTGCGCGATACCGTGGTGGACGGTGTGGCAGTGCCTGCCGGCACGCCGGTGATGTGCCTGATGCGCCCCGGAGCCGTGAATGCCACGCATTTCCCCGATCCCCAGGCGTTCCGGCCGGAACGCTGGCTCGCCGGGGATGGCCCGGCCCGGGCCGCGGGCTCGGCCAAGCGCGTCGCCATGCCTTTCGGTGCGGGGCCGCGCACATGTCCCGGCCGCTACCTCGCGCTGTCGGAGATGAAGATGGTGGCCGCGATGCTGCTGGGCGCATTCGAGATCGCGGATGTGTCCACCGCCGACGGCACCGAGGTGCAGGAGCGGCTGGCGTTCACGATGTCGCCCGTAGGCCTGAGGTTGCAGCTGCGAACCCGGGACCAGTGTGCCGTCCCCAAATAACTGCGTGGCGACGAGGACAAGGGCCCAGCATGACGGCCTCGTCATCGCAAGGATGCTGTTGCCAGCGGATCGAGGGCAAAAAGAAGCCCGCCGAAGCGGGCCAAGGTCAGCCCTTCAGGGAGTGAGATGCTATGTGGGACTACCAGAGCGAGGCCCGTTTAGCTACAACGGGATTTCCTTAACTTCTTGGCAAAGGAGATGGAAATGTCGACAACTCAAGCAGTCCCACAACGTGAGGATACGGCGATCCAGGGCGAGCTGTACATGAGCTTCGAGCTCGGCGACAAGAAGTGGAAGCTGACGGCAAGCGATGGCCGCCTCGGCCCGAGCCGGTACAACGTGGACGCCGGCGACACGGCCGCAGTTGCTCACTGCATCGGCAAGGCCCGGGAGCGCTGCAAGCTCGAACCGCAGGCCCAGGTGCACGCCTGCTACGAAGCCGGGCGCGACGGCTGGTGGCTGCATCGCTGGCTGATCGAGCAGGGTGTCGACAGCATCGTGGTCGACTCCTCCAGCATCGAGGTGAACCGACACGCCAGGCGGGCCAAGACCGACCGGATCGATGGCGACAAGCTGTTGGCGATGCTGCTGCGCCACCATCGTGGCGAGCGTGTGTGGTCGGTGGTGCATGAGCCGACGCCTGAGGACGAAGATGCGCGCCGCACGCACCGCGAACTCGCTCGGCTGACGAAAGAGCGCACCTCACACACGAACCGCATCACGTCGCTGCTGGTGCTGCACAACCTGCGCCCGCACGTCATTGTCGGCGGGCGCGACTGGGCCGCCTGGTGGGAGCGTCATGGCGAGCAGGTGCCGCCTGT
>NZ_JAGGNV010000046.1 GCF_018614955.1 Variovorax paradoxus | reverse complement strand
CACACCCTGACCTTGGATCAAGATGCGTCACCAATGCCGCCACTGCCTCATCCGCTCAGCAACACGAAGGTGCCACCATGAAACGCCGTTCATCGAGATGTTGATCGAAAGACTTGACAAACAAGTCCCCATAGAAGCAGCCGCTCAAAAAGGGGGCGCTACACACCAAGGGGCCAAGCCGTGCGCGGTAGGCGCCTCAGGTCGCGGCCATCTCCCTGTTCGCGCTGCATGCGCTGACGCACGTCGACTGGATGCTCCTTGCGGGCGAGATCCTCGGACTGGAGGTATTCGGCGTGTCGTGGTTGACCGCCAGCCGCGTGCTCGCGTTCATCACCCAACCCTGGGAACGCCAGCAGGTTCGGCACCGTCGCGCCTGTGGGCAGTGCCATCGCGTCCTTGCCCGACGCATGTACCGAGGCACCCTGCACCACGTACACAGCCTCAACGCCGTGATGAAAATGCAGGTCGACGCCTTCGCCAGGCTTGTATTCGGCAATGACCGTCATGGCCGGTGCGCGGTGAGGCCCGTCAGCTTTCGCTCGACGCGCTGCGGCCAATCGCTGCTGGTCTGCGCGACCAGCCCAGTGGCAAGACCCAGGCCGACCAGACCGGCTGTCGGCCCCTACGAACGCGGCCCGTCTTGACCTTTACATTTGGATAGCTTTAGCTAGACTGAAGTCTGGCAGTCGGCCGCAGCAGCGGACTCCAAAAAGGGCAATAACTGAAAGGGGAAATCAAATGGCAAGCTTTGCTAGGCGACAGACCTTGACGGCGGGGTTGGCGGCCGTGTCAGCATTCATATTGGGGGCGCGTGAAGAGGCGCTCGCTGCAGTAGGAGACGAAACCAAAATCGCCGAGGGGGTCACGGTGAAAACTCTCGGTGAAGGGAAGTCAATGATCCGAGGCTATCCCAAGGTTCAGCTTCGCGAGCTGACTGTGCAGCCAGGATCGAGCTTCCCGCTATTACCGATGAAGAACAACATGATCTGTCACATGGCCGAGGGCGAACTCCAAATCGATCAAGGCGACATGAAGTTCACCGTGAAAAAGGGCGATGTATGGACGTGCATACCGGGAGGTAAGGAGGGTGGCTCTAACATTGGAAGCACGGTCGCGGTGATGCGCATCTCAGACCTGCTGACTACTTGAGCCTATCGTTTCCTGAGCCATCCAGTAGGGCGCTCGCCAGCTGCCCTTCGCGAACGACCGCAGGTGGCCGCATCCGGCCTCTTGGAGTTCGAAGCCGACGGATCCGTCGAGCTCGCGGCAGCGCAGATTATGGAAGACGACCGCCGCCCTCCTCCCTCGCGTTCGCTGACGGCCTCACATCTTCAGGCCACCTGCTCTCCCGTACCCTGGTTCGCCGACGGGCCCATCGCATCGAAAACGCGCGGCGATGGCGTTTCCCTCTGGAAATCAACAGCTTGCCGGCGCCGTCGTCAAATTTGGGGCCTTAGTTTGACGGAAATCGGGCCAAACTTTGAACGAACTCATTTGGATTTGAGCTCCTCCAAGATTGTCACACCTGCAAGGCCAAGCAAATCAACAGCTTGCTAGCGCCGAGTTCAAAGTTAGACCGGACGCCTTTTCAAAGTTGCGCCGTCGGCGATGAGACCTGAAGCACGAACCGCCGCATTGCGGCAACCACGATTTCTGTTTGCTGAGGGGCCGGTATGCGCGCCGTTGCAGACATTCGGCCAGCCAAGCTCGCCACCCGAAAGATGCTATGTGGGACTACCTGAGCGAGACCCGTTTGGCTAAAACGGGATTTCCTTAACTTCTTGGCAGGAGATGGAAATGTCGACAACCCAAGCAGTCCCACAACGTGAGGATACGGCGATCCAGGGCGAGCTGTACATGAGCTTCGAGCTCGGCGACAAGTCCTGGAAAGTGACAGCGAGCGATGGCCACCGCGGCCCGAGCCGGTACAACGTGGACGCCGGCGACACGGCCGCAGTTGCGCACTGCATCGGCCAGGCACGAGAGCGCTGCAAGCTCGAGCCGCAGGCCAAGGTGCACTCCTGCTATGAAGCAGGGCGTGACGGCTGGTGGCTGCACCGCTGGCTGATCGAGCAGGGTGTCGACAACATCGTGGTCGACTCCTCCAGCATCGAGGTGAACCGGCACGCCAGGCGGGCCAAGACCGACCGGATCGATGGCGACAAGCTGTTGGCGATGCTGCTGCGCCATCATCGCGGCGAGCGTGTGTGGTCGGTGGTGCATGAGCCCACGCCCGAGGACGAAGACGCGCGCCGCACGCACCGCGAGCTCGCCCGGCTGACGAAGGAGCGCACCTCACACACGAACCGCATCGGCTCGCTGCTGGTGCTGCACAACCTGCGCCCGCACGTCATCGTCGGCGGGCGCGACTGGGCCGCCTGGTGGGAGCGTCATGGCGAGCAGGTGCCGCCTGTCTTGCGCGCCGAGATCGAGCGCGAGAGCGCGCGGCTGACGCTGGTCAAGCAGCAGGTCAGGGTGCTGGGGGCCGAGCGGCGCCAGGAACTGGCCGATGGCAAGCAGCCGCAGGTGGCGCAACTGGCCCAGTTGCGCGCCATCGGAGCCAAGGGCGCTTGGGTGTTGGTCAAGGAAGTGTTCGGCTGGCGGCGCTTCGCCAACCGGCGCGAGCTGGGCGGGTGCCTGGGGTTGGCACCCACGCCATATGCCAGCGGCGACAGCCAGATCGAGCAAGGCATCAGCAAGGCGGGCAACAAGCGAGCGCGTACGATGCTGGTCGAACTCGCCTGGGGCTGGCTGCGCCTGCAGCCCGACAGCGCGTTGACCCAGTGGTTCAACCGGCGCTTCGCTGGCGGGGGCAAGCGCATGCGCCGCGTGGGCATCGTCGCCTTGGCGAGAAGACTGGCGATCGCGCTGTGGCGCTATCTGCAGTACGGCGAGATCCCGGCCGGGGCGTCGCTCAAGCCGGCCACTGCCTGAAGTCCCGAGCAGCCTTGTTCTAACGCACGGGCAGTCAAGGAACGCATCATCATGATCAAAGGTCGACGCGCCCGCAAGGTCGGCGGGTCACTGCATAGAAGTGACCGATCCAAAAGAAGGGGCGCGTCGGTAACCGGGGTTTGCCAGTGCGCCTCGCGCGCATGCAGCATGAGGTGCAGGGTGTCCGCACCCTGCACGGATAGAAGTTCGTCCGAGCACTGGCTCGAACGCTCGCCACACCCCGACCTCGGATCAAGATGCGTCACCAACGCCGCCACTGCCTCATCCGCTCAGCAACATGAAGGTGCCACCATGAAACGCCGTTCATCGAGATGTTGATCGAAAGACTTGACAAACAAGTCCCCATAGAAGCTGACGTTGGCGGCCCGCGCTTTCACTGTCAGCGCCGGCGCGGTGCCCGTGAGCACCGAGCTTCGGAGCACGAGGAAGAGCCGGGATCGTTGTGCAGTACGGCCCCCTCCCTGGACGTTGCTGCCTTCACCTATCAGGATCGGTTCGCCGCGGAGGACTGCCTGGGACCAGACGCTTGAGTCGCGCGACAGAACCACTTGGCCGATCACCGTCGCGGAGTCAGCAATGTAGGTCATTTCGTGAATGCGAGGGACGTGTTCGCCATAGCGATAAGCGGCCAAAGGAGACTCCAAAATTGATGAGGTTATGGGTTTCGACTGCGCTATCGCTCTGCCGGCGGACTTGACGATGCTCGCCGCCGGCCAGCCAAGCGAAAACCGAGGGACGTCCGTCAAATCCGAGCATCGATTTCGGCCTCCAGCGTTCATCGAAGGCGGCCACAGTTGGACCCTCGCTGACGTCAGTCCAACTCCCGCGATCACCGCCCTGAGTCATACCCTTCATGCGCGGCTTTGGCGATTCGAACCGGCGCTACACCCGGGGCGCTGTCATGGCGGCTCGCCCAGTCATTCCGCCCGGATGTTGTTTCTGCGCGCCACCTCTCCCCAGAGTTTGTAGCTATCCCGAGTAAGGACTGCGAGCCGCTCCGGCGTGCCTCCCCCAACCATGTCCCCGTTCTTCTTAATTTGCGCGCTGGTCGACGGATCCGAAAGCGCTGTGTTCATGGCAGCGTTGGCCTTCGCAACGATGTCAGCCGGCAATTTCGGCGGACCCCATAGTCCGACGAACACCGTCACCACGAAATCCTTGATGCCGAGCTCGGTTGCGGTGGGAACCTCCGGCAGTGCGGGAAGACGGGTGCTTCCAGTCACAAGAATCGGGCGCAGCTTTCCGCTGGTGATGAATGGAATTAGCAGCGAGGCCGCATCCATCATGCATGGCAGTTGGTTCCCGACGACGTCCTGGATGGCCGGTGCGCTACCTTTGTAGGGCACCTGATCGATCTTTGGCAGACCGGCCCGCTCTCGGAAGTACTCCATCGCCAAGTGCGTGTTGCCGCCATTGCCGGATGAGGCATAGCTGAAGCCGCCCTTGCCGCTCTCTGCCTTGACCCATGCAACGAACTCTGCGAGGTTCTTGGCTGGTGCTGCAGGATTGACAACCAAGACCAACTGCGACTCGAGGATCAGTCCGATGGGCGTGAAGTCTGTGGGAACTGGCGAAGGTGTGGCATAAGTGTGCGGGTTGATGACGAAGCTCGTGTTCGCCACGAGCAGTTTGTAAGGGTCATTTACCCGTTGAACCTCGGATGCAGCGATGTTGCCGGAGGCACCAGGCTTGTTCTCTACCAGGACCGGTTGACCTAGCGCCGTTGCCATCCCCCTGCTGGCGAAACGCGCGCCGGCATCTGTAAGGCCGCCGGGCGGATAACCGACGATGAGAGACACCGGCTTTGAAGGCCATGGCGAACCTTGTGCGAGCACCGCGGCTGGGCTGAGCGCCGACATGACCGTCCCAGCAGCAGCCATCTTGAGAATTTCGCGTCTAGATGTGAGTTTCATTTGACCTATCTCCGTATAAGAATGTTTGCGCACCGGGCGCGCCGATGAGACGCGTTACTAGAACGCGACGTTGTTGCCGCCCTTGAGTTGAAGAATCTCTCGGGCATCGTCGGGGGTGGCCACCGTCAGTGACAGGCCCTCGAGGATCCCGCGCATGCGACGAACTTGGTCGGCGTTCGTCTGCGCCAACTGGCCGGGGCCGTCCCACAGCGAATCTTCAAGACCAACGCGGACATGTCCGCCCATCGCCGCCGACTGCGCGCCGATGGGCATTTGGCTGCGTCCAGCCGGTAGCACTGACCATTGGTACGCGTCGCCGAACAAACGGTCGGCTGTCCGCCGCATGTGAAGCACGTCTTCAGGGTGCCCGCCGATGCCGCCCAGGATGCCGAAGACCGACTGGATCAGGAACGGCGGCTTGATCAGTCCGCGGTCGATGAAGTGCGCGGCCGTGTAGAGATGACCGATGTCATAGCACTCGATCTCGAAGCGGGTGCCATTTTCACTGCACGATTGGAGGATGTGTGCGATGTCGGTGAAGGTGTTCTTGAAGATCCGGTCATGACTGCCCGCAAGGTACGGCTGCTCCCAGTCGTACTTGAACTTCTTGAAGCGATTGAGCATCGGGAACAGACCCATGTTCATCGAGCCCATGTTCAACGATGCAACTTCCGGCTTGAACTCGTGCGCAGGGCGAAGCCGGTCCTCGATCGACATGGTCGGCGCACCGCCGGTCGTGAGGTTGATGACGACGTTGCTTGCGGCCTTGATCTGTGGCAAGAACTGCTTGAACAGGGCTGGGTCTTGCGATGGGCTGCCGTCGCTCGGGTTCCGTGCGTGCAAATGCACGATTGCCGCGCCGGCTTCGGCCGCCCCGATTGCGGACTCGGCAATCTGCTCGGGCGTGATTGGCAGATAGGGCGACATCGACGGCGTGTGGATGGCGCCGGTGATGGCACAAGTGATGATGACTTTGCGAGGCATGCTGTACTCCGGTTGATACTTAGGGTTTACGCGCTCGGCGCTGTGCGCTTGTGGGCTGCCAAGGCCATCAGTCGACGGTCCCGCCAGGCCGAGCGCGTGCCGATGTCGGCGATGTCCAGTTGCTTGCGGCGCTCAACGTCGACCCGAGCGACCGTGTCGTCGGCCCAGCTGAACGGTTGGACATCGACCATGGTTTCGCGGCACTGCTGGCCGTAGCGCTTCGCGTAGTCCTTGACACCTGCCGGTGCGTTGAGGTCGATGGTCTCGAAGGGACCCATGAACGACCAGCGCAAGGCGAGCCCATCCTTGAGAACCTTGTCGATGTCGTCGGCGCTGGCCAGGCCCTGTTCGAACAGCGTGAAGCACTCGTTGAGCACCGCGGCTTGCACGCGGTTAAGTAGGAAGCCGGGAATCTCGCGTGACAAAGACACTGGCGTTTGACCGGCGGCCGCGTAGAGCTCATGGGCTCGCTCCATGACTTTGGGATCGGTCCAAGGCGCCGGGCACAGTTCGACCAACGGCACCAGGTATGGAGGATTGGTCGGATGGCCGACAAGGCATCGTGCTCGGCCGGGCAGGTCAGAGGTGAAGGTCGACGCGGGCAGCCATGAGGTGGAGCTCGCGAGCACCGCGTCGGGGGGCGTCAGCGCATCGAGCTGGGCGAAGATGGCGGTCTTCGCCTCCACGGTTTCGCGGATGTTTTCCTGCACCAGCACGACGTCGCGGAGTGCGTCGGCCAAGTTTGGCTCGCAGCGAATCCGCGAGAGCACCTCCGCTGGGGGGTCGTTGATCAGGCCGAACCCGGCCAGTTCGTTCAGGCGTTCCTCGATGTAGGCCAGGCTACCGGCCATCGTGCCGGCGTCCGCGTCGTGCAGCCGAACCGGATGACCCGCACGTGCAAACACGATCGCCCAGGCTCGGCCGATCAGGCCGGCACCGATGACAGCCACTGGCTGGCGAGATTGATCCGAGGTGACTTGCGACGCACTCACTTTGACGCCTCCGTATTGCTGAGCACGCCTGGGCACGAACCGCTGACGCAGAGTGCTGCCGCAGCGGGCGCGAGGGCCGTGCAGCTCGGGACCGGGAGATAGGCGGGTAACGGCTTGTTGACCGCATCGCTGACGACGCGGGTATTGACGACTATTCGGGCCATGCAGTGCTCCAGTTGGGTGAAGAGTGAGGGGATCGAACGAGGGCGAGCTGTTCCGGTTGTGTGATCATAGAACGTGTGATCACAGCATGCCGTAGTGGAAAACCCTAGCATCTTTGATCTGAGATCACAGCTTCGCGGGCTATACTTCAGCATGGACCTCTCTGCCCTCGTCACACCGGTGACCCGCCAGACCCTCAGAGGCGATGTCTACAAACAACTGAGCGAATTGCTGATGAGCGGCCGCGTGATGCCTGGCGAGCAGCTTTCGTTGCGCACCGTGGCAGAAGGCCTTGGAGTGAGCGTTATGCCGGTGCGAGAGGCGATTAGTCGCCTGCTTTCGGAAAAGGCCCTCGAGCTGCTTCCAAACCGGACCCTACGCGTACCGACGATGACGGTCAGCCAGTTCCGCGAAATTACCGACATCCGGGTCAACCTAGAAGGTCTGGCCACAACTCGCGCCGCCACCCTCGTCGACGACGCGGGCCTCCAAGAAATTGAGGCGACGAACGAGCGCTTCTCTCGCGAAATATCTCTGGAACGTCCGGACGTATCGCAACTGGTCGCCCTCAACAAGGAACTCCATTTCGCGATCTACCGGCAAGCTGGTATGCCGATGCTGCTTGAGATGATCGAGTCACTGTGGCTGCGCATCGGGCCGATCGTGAATTACGACTTTCGGTCGGGGTCCGCGCGAGTTACCAAGCACGTCTCGGCTAACCATCACGATCGGGTCATCATTGCCTTGAGGAAGAGGGACGCCGCGGCCGCCAGCAAGGCACTGGCCGGCGACATCCGAGGTGCAGCGGAATTCATAGTTTCGGCAGGGGTGTTGGTGGCTGAAGATGCCGCAACGGAAAAGTCGGCTCGACCTTCCACACCCGCAGCCACCAGAGGCACTAAGCGGTCGGGCGCAATCTCGACCTGAGAATGGTGACCACGTCGCGGCGGGGTGTCGCAGGTGGCGGCGGCCACGGGGCTGGCGCGCGGCACGATCATGGCGGGCATGCAGGAACTCGAAGGCGCGCACAACGAGTTCATGGCGGATGCGGTGTTGGCCCCGCGCGCGGCGGTGCGGCGCAGCGGCGGCGGCCGCAAGCCGCTGACGCACAAGGATCCGACGCTGGTGGCTGACTTGCTGGCGTTGGTGGATCCGACCACGCGCGGTGATCCGCAGTCGCCGCTGCGCTGGAGCTGCAAGAGCCTGCGCGTACTGGCCGAGGAACTCCAGGCCCGAGGCCAAAGCGTCAGCCATGTCGTGGTGGGGCGGCTACTCAAGGCCGAAGGCTTCAGCCTGCAGGCCAACGCCAAGGTCATCGAAGGCAACCAGAGCCCGGATCGAAATGCGCAGTTCGAGCACATCAACGCCACCGTCGCCGCGGCCCTGGCCCGGGGGCAACCGGTCATCTCGGTGGACACGAAGAAGAAGGAACTGGTGGGCCCGTTCAAGAACGGCGGCCAGGAGTGGCACCCCGCGGGCGAGCCCGCCCAGGTGAAGGTGCACGACTTCGTTGACGCCGAGCTCGGTCCGCACCTGCCCCTACGGTGTGTACGAACGTGGCCGGCACTGCGGATCCATCGGTTGTGAAAGCCGCGGCGTCGATCGAGATCGACAAGTCCGAGCACATGCTCTTCGTGCTCGACCGCGACGGCAATGCGCTGGCCGGCTTCCCGATCAGTATCGGCGGGCGGCTTGATCCCTTGGAACTCGGCAGAATGAAGATCACCAACGAAGTGAAGAATCCGACCTTCACCTACGATCCCGGGCTCCTTAAGAATGCGCCACCGAAGGCGAAGAAGGTCGAAGTGCCGCCCGGCCCGAACAATCCGGTGGGCAGCACCTGGATCGGACTTTCGAAACCGCACTGGGGCATTCACGGAACGCCGTCTCCCGCGCGCGTCGGTCACCGGGAAACCAATGGCTGCATTCACTTGACCAACTGAGATGCAGCGCGATTGTCGACATTGATCAAGCCCGGATTTGCGGTGGAGGTGAAGCCATAGTGGCCGCGGCGCGTCGGCGCACTCTCGGAGATGGACGTGCGCACTACCGCTCTTGCGGACCGGGCTTGAGCAGCGTCGGCCCGCCGGGCAACAGGCTGCGCTCTTGGGCCGTGTGGTGCAGCGTCAGCCTGGATCGGTCTTCCGAAAAGGAACAGCCCACCTGAGGTCATCCAGAGGCGGGCTGCCGTCACTCTCCAGCAACTGATTGCGCTACTCGTCCCTCTTGCGAAGTCCTTTCAACAACCTGTCCTGTCAAATGGCATCACCAGATTACGCCGTCTGATGGGCATTACAAGCTTGCCTGCGGCGCCTGTAGGGTCTCTGGGGCCCCGGGCGCAACTGGGGACCAACTACGTCGCTATTTAAGAAACAAGGTCGTCAGGGTGGATGACCTGTCATCTTCCGACTCTCCTGAGCCAGGAACTCGTCGAGAAGCACCCGGTACCGCTTCCACGGGATCAGTCCCGTCCGCTCCCACTGGCCCCAGGAATCCTCGTGCACCCCGGCGCGACGTGCCGCCGCCTTGATCGACAATCCGTGCCGCTGCCGGTACGCGCGCATCTGCTCCGCGAGCGTTGCCGGTTCTGGGGACGGGTCGAAGCCGATGAACCGGACGATGGCAGGAATGAGCGAGACGGGCGGTGGAGTCCTGTTCTTCTCCCAATTGGCGACCGTCGCGGGAGAAACTCCGATCTGGTTCGCGACATCTTGCTGAAGGAGTTTGCGCTCGCTTCGTTGCATTCGAATGTGATCGCCTATGGTCACGGGTAGCGGCGAAGGTTGCCGCGCCGATGCTTTCCGGGTCACTTTGGTGAATGGCAAGAAGGCAACGCGTCCATGCGAGTGCTTCAACGCGAAGAACTGGAAGCCAACGGGCTTACGCCCAACACGCGAGAGCGAAGCAGCTCTCTGCAGTGAGCGGGCTTCCTGAAGGGGACGCTCCGCGGCGCTTTCGACCCGTTGCTGACGGTCGTCCTTGACCTGCCCGATGAACGTGACCTGTCAGTCGGCATCCACATTGCCGACGTCGCCGATAGGCACCCATCGGTCGCGCAGCACCTCGACGCTGGTCTCCGGTCTGTCCCGGCCCTTGAAGACACCTGGGCTACGCGGACGTCGCTTCAACGATGGAAACCGCGGACTCCGCCGGAATCACGCGCATGGCCACGAATCCTGACGCAGAGAGCAGTCTCTCAAACTCCTCTCGGCTGCGCTCCCGCGCGCTGCCGAACATCGCCATCATCTGGATGTCGAGCAGATAGGCCGTGGGCCGGCCGCGTTGGGGATCGGGATCGAGAAGCTGCTCCACGATCAGCAGGCGGGCCTTCGCAGGCATCGCGGCGCGGCAATTCTTCAGGATGCGCACGCAGTCCTCGTCCGACCAGTCGTGCAGCACGCGCACGAGCAGGTAGATGTGCGCGCCGGCCGGCACGCGCTGCAGGAAATCGCCCGCTTGCACCTCGATGAGCCCGTCCAGGCGTGCCGCGGCCGGAATTGCTTCGATGACGTCGTCGCGGTCGAACACGAGGCCGCGGGCGCGCGGAAAGCGGCGCAGGATGTGACGCAGTGTCTCGCCGTTGCCCCCGCCCACGTCGACGATCAGGGCGGCGCCTTCGAAATCGTATGCCGCGGCGATCGCCTCGTGGCGGTTGTCGCGCATTCCGGCCATGAATGCATCGAAGAGCCGGGCCTCGTCGGGGTGCTGCCGCAGATAGTCGAAGCGGCTCGTCTGCCACGCCGCCTGATGGGGAATGCCACCGGTGAGGGCGGCATCGAGCTCGCCCCATGCCCTCCAGGATCCCGGCGCGGCCCAGAAGCGGGCCGCAGTGCGCAGGCTCGTCGGCGCGTCGGACCGCAGGAGGCGCGAGCGCGGCGAGTGGCTCACCTGACCGTCCACGGTGACCCGAAAGACATCGAACGCCGAGAGCGCCCGCAGCACGCGCAGCAGCGGCGCGGACTGGACGCCGCATTCGGAGGCCAGCTCGTCCACGTTCCGCACGCCGTCATCGGAAAGTTTGTCGGCCACCGCCAAGTCAGCCACCAGCCGCAACATCCGAGAGACCTGGAAGCCGCGGATCAGCAGGTCGAGGGCCTCGACGTCGCTCTGCGTGCACATGGCTTGCTCCTTGGACATGGGGCGAGTCATTCAACACAATCCGCCGTTGATGCCCGATGCATTTCGAAGATGACGGTTCACAGTGAAGGCTCGGCCCGGTACAGACCCACCGCCTTGAGCAATGGCCTGTCCTGCGCACTGAACAGCAGTGCCGGCTCCGATCCCGTGTTCGCATGTGCGTGCCGCGCCATCGGAGGCACGACGAAAAAGTCACCCGCCTCCCACTCCAACCTGTCATCGTTCACTGTCGTAAACCCATTGCCGCTGATGACGTGGTAGACCGCACAGCTTGACTCACTGTGGGCTCGAGTCTGCATCCCGCTTCGCAGCATTTGCAGGTAGCAGCCGACGGTGGGCCGCAGCGAGCCACCGCTCACCGAGTCCGTGTACTCGAGCAGGACATCGTCGAACGGATCCGATTCCTTCTCGGCAAGACTCAGGAGGGCGGCGTACGCCTCAGACCAGGGATGGAAGAGATCGGGCCCTGGGCTGGATATCTCTGCCTGCCGGTCTTCTGGGTATGCCTCGTAGGTCAGGTTCTCCAGAAACCGCACGACCTGCCAATCGAGGATGTCCATCCAGATCACCGGCTGAGCGCCTGTGTTGCCGTGGTCATGCCACGCCATGCTCGGCGTCACGACCAGATCGCCTGGCTGCATGGCGCATCGCTGGCCGTCGACGGTCGTGTAGGCGCCTTCGCCACGCAGCATGAAACGGATCGCGCTCGGCGAATGCCGATGAGCGGGGGCCACTTCACCGGGCAGGAGATACTGCAGCGCCACCACCAGGCTGTGCGCGGCGGTACGCTCCGGGACGCCGGGATTGCGCAGCCTCAGCACTCGGCGTTCGGCGCCTCGGTGCAGGCTGAGAAAGTCACTGCTCTCTCGCAGCAAGGGTTCGATCTCGCGCCATCGCCACAGATGCACCTGTGCTGCAGTCGGTTTGGGCGGGATCAAAGGGCCGGGACGCGACCATGGAGCGTCGAGACCCGCCGCCTCCAGTTGAGCGCAGTAGATGTCAAGCTCTTTGGCCGTCTGCGTCGCGCGCATCGTCATGGCTAGGCACCTCCGAGCACCGAGAGCCAGTGTATGCTCCAGCGCTATTCCCGGCGATATCACACCCGCTGTTACCTGTCCTGAAAGACCGCTTCCGTTTGGCTGCCCTCCAATGGAGGTCCGCTCTCGGACGTTGAGATTCGGCAGCAAGGCTGCCCGCCATCGTTGATCGCGTCGATTCGAACGGCAGGTCTGGAGCGCAAGGACGACCGTCTATTCATGGCCGAGAGCCGTCCGTTACCCGGGCGCCGCCACGCAATGTCCGGAACTGAGCGGCCCGCCGTCCCGCAGGCGATATCGAAAGGCGCTGCGCGACCGGCGAAGCCTCAGCGTGCCTGCGCGCGCGTCAGGAGGTAGTCCTGATGCACGACATTGTCAAAATAGTATGGGGCGGCCAGCGCATCGAACTCGGCCCTAAGGACGCCGAGCTTCTGGGGCTCGGCCGCGAGGCTCTCGAAAAGCTTTTGCATCGGGCCCACTGAACGCTCCATGAATAGTCGGTAGTGCTCGATGCTGAGGGCCGGAAAAGCCATCGTGCCGCGCTCGAAAAAGGGCGCGTCGAAGAGGGCGCCCAGGCGCTCGGTGATGATGGCAGGGTTGCCCCATTGCGGAGGCAGGGATGCCCCAGCCGGAGGTGGCGGCGAGTTGCGACCCACGAAGGCGAACATGCGGCCAACGACGTGCTCGGGCGGCCAGGTGGCAAAGGCAATTCGTCCGTTGGGTTTCAGTACGCGATGCATCTCCGCAATCGCAATCTCGGGGCGAGGCGCGAACATGTGTCCGAACTGGCTCAACACCACGTCGAATGACGCGTCGGGATAGGGCAGCTGCTCGGCGTCGCCCTCGGTCCACACGATGTCTTCTCGCTGTGCGATGCGAGAGTTCTCGCGAGCCTGCTCAAGCAGTTCGGGCGTGAGATCCAATGCGGTGACTCGCGCACCGCCTCGCGCAGCCGTGATGGCCACGACACCGGTTCCTGTGCCCACGTCGAGAACAGTCTCGCCCGCGCCTATTTGCGCAAACTTCACGAGGTGACCAGCCACCGGAGTGGTGAACATGGCCGTCGGCGCAAAAGACGCCCACATCTCGCGTTGTCGCTTCTTCAGCTCTGCAAACGGGTCCTGACTCATTTCGTCCTCCGTGATGCTCGCGAAATTGCGGAAGCGGATGACTGTAACCTTCACAGCCTCAAAGGCAAGACCAACTCAAGTTGGTCATTGAACCTAGATGCTCCATGACGGCTACGAAGAGGCCGAATCCAAAACGAAGGGCTTGTGCCCCACTTTGTGCCGCCGCACACTGGCCCCTTTGCTCTGATCGGCACGCACATCGACTCTGCCCTCGACCCGAAGCGGCCCTTCCTCGGCGCGGAAGCGAAGACAGCAAGGTTGTTTGCGGCGCGCCAAGCGTGCGACCGTCGGCTTAGTAGTTGTTCATCGGGCAGGCCCGACCCCGGCGCATGAAGCATGGGGTGCGGGTAGTGGTAGTGCTTCTTAGTAGCGGGGCACAAATCGATCGGCCCGCTCGGCTCGGCGGCACTCCGACTGCCAGTAGCGTTGCAGCCAGTGCCAGACGCGATGCCTCGTGGTGGGCCGCGGCCTCGCAAGGCGCGCGACGACGATACGATGGAATGAACTGATCGATTGCAGCATGATGGCCTCCGGGCGGTGGTGGATGCGACGGAGTTCATTGAAGCGCGGCATCACGCTTGTCGCGCGAGGCGATTGTCCCGAGCCGGGTGCGGCGTGTGGCCACAGCCCGCCTTAGGTCGGGACACCGGTCCCGAAGGGTCGATATCCGTCCCAGAATGCCGCGCGCCCGCCCCCTGCACGGGCGCCCGCATTGGGTCGCCCGTCATCGGGCTCAGCGCGGCAGCGGTGCGGCGCCGAACCCGGCCTCGCGCGCGTGCACGATGGCCTGCGCTCGCGTCGCCACGTCGAGCTTGTCGAACACCGCAGAGACCTTGTTGCGCACCGTCTTTTCCGTCAGCCCGAGGTGAGCCGCGATCTGCAGGTTGTCGAGGCCATGGGCCAGCAGTTCCAGGAGCTCGCGCTCGCGCGGCGTCAAACCAGGAAATGCCGGTGCGCGGCGTGGGGCTGCGTCATGCGTATCGAGAAAAGCATGGGCTTCGCCGAAACAATGCGCGAATGCCGGTTCATGCTCCAGCAGCACATGGTTGCGGCTTTCCAGTGGCACAAAGCGAGCGCCCGGGATCAGCCCGGCAATCCTTCGTCCCTCCTCGAATGGCACGCGGGCGTCCCCGCGCGCATGCAGTACCAGCGTGGGACAGGCGACGTGTGCGGCAAGTTCGCTCACGTCGATCTGGCCGAAGGCGGCGATGCTGCGGGAAGCATGCTCCGGGCTGCAAGACAGGCGCTCGAGTTCGTTGAACCAGCGCACCTGCTCAGGCGTTCCATCAGGAATGAACAGCGAGGTGAACACTTGGCGGAACGCCGGGTTGTCGCGCCCCCAGCCCATCTCGACCAGTTCGAGCAGCAGGCCGGCCTCCTTGATCTGCGCGCGCGTCGGATCTCGGCGCATGGGGCCGCGCGCATAGCCCCCCAACAGCACCATGCAGGACACGCGCGCGGGATGGCGAACCGCATAGGCAACCGAGACGGCGCAGCCCTGCGAACAACCGAACAGGGCAAAGCGCTCCAGGCCGGCGGCATCGACTACCGCCTCGAGGTCTGCAATCCATGCATCTAGCGAAAGCGGTGCCGAAGTCCGGTCCGACAGGCCGCACCCACGCGCGTCGTAGCGGACCAGCAAGCGGTCGCGGCTGAGCTCAGCAAGCCAGGGACGCCATACTGGGCTCTCCAAGTCGAACTCGAGGTGTGTGAGGAAGTGCGCGGCGCGCACCAACGCCGGACCTCGGCCTGTCGTAGCGTATGCCAGGCGCAGGCCATCCTGTGACGTGCAGAAGCGGATCGCTTGCTCAAGTCCGGCCATGTCGGGGCATCTTACCCCCCGCACATCGAATCCAATCGAACGACAACTCGTTGCCGCGGGACGAAGCCCCCGACGTTCGCTTCTGTTTCGCACCACAGGCAAGCGGGTCGAGAGCGGCACCGAACGGCCGCTTCTATGGGGACTCCTTTGTCAAGACTTTTTTGATCAACGTATCGATGAGCGGTGTGTGTTGCTGAGCGACTGAGGCGGTGGCGTGGCACCGGTGATGCATCGTGATCCGAGGTCGGGGTATGGCGAGCGTTCGAGCCAGTGCTCGGACGAACTTCTATCCGTGCAGGGCGTGCAAGCCCTGCACCTCATGCTGCATGCGCGCGAGGCGCACTGGCAAACCCCGGTTACCGACGCGCCCCTTCTTTTGGATCGGTCACTTCTGTGCAGTGACCCGCGGACGTTTCGGGCGCGTCGACCTTTGATCATGATGATGCGTTCCTTGGCAAGCCGTGCTTCAATGTGAGGGCTGGCAGTGCCTCAAGCGATGGCTGGCTTGAGCTGCGGCGCGTCAATCTGG
>NZ_JAGGNV010000045.1 GCF_018614955.1 Variovorax paradoxus | reverse complement strand
TTTCAATGCTTCAGTGGACTAGTTGCAGTCCAACTGATATGAAGGCCAACCCATGCCCAACATCCAACAACGCCCGGTGTCCTGCGCGAACTGTGACGGCGAGTCGGAATTCCTGCGCACCTTGGGCATGACCGTCGTCGGCTGCACGCACGCGGGCGCCCCCGGTCAATGCGTAATCAGCTTTTTCGACCCGCGTTTGGAGACCGCACCGCCAGGGTCCACTACCATGGCGGCCCCACTTGCACTGGATGCGGTGGCGTCTCACGCGCTCGAACTCGCGGGGAGCAGCGAGTTGACCTTGACGCAGCAGCGCACCTGCAAGGCGATCGTGAATCTCTTCGAGACCGGCAGCGTGGTCGGCAAATACGGCAGCGTCACCGTGCTGCCGGGCGATACCGGTCAGCTGACCTTTGGACGCTCCCAGACCACGCTCGGCAGCGGTAACCTGGCGCTGCTGATAGAGCGCTACATCGCGAACCCGGCCGCACGGTTTGGCGCACGACTATTGCCGTTCCTGCCTCACCTGCAACAGCGCGACGTCACCTTGAACGATCACGAGTTCCTGCAGAACGTGCTGCGAGCTTCGGCCGACGACCCGGTCATGCGCGATGTGCAAGATGCCTTTTTTGACGAGAAGTATTGGGCGCCAGCGGCGCGTGCCGCCGGTAGCCTTGGCATCACGCTGCCGTTAGGCATCGCCGTCGTCTACGACGCGCATGTTCACGGCTCGTGGCGCTTGATCCGCGACCGGGTCAGCGCGAAGATCGGCCCGCCCTCTCAGGTGACGGAGAAGGTCTGGCTCGCGCGGTACGTTGAGCTCCGACGGGATTGGCTCGCCACCCACAACAATCAGTTGCTGCGCAAGACGGTGTACCGCATGGACACGTTCGGCCGCCTCATGGAACTGCAGAACTGGGGACTCGGGCTACCGCTGGTGGTACAGGGACAAGAGGTCTCGTTGCATACGATGGCCGCCATGCCGCCTGACGCATTCGACGGCCCGGAGCCGGGTGCGCGGCCGATAGCGCTGCAAATTCCCATGCTCCAGGGGCTGGACATCCGGCTCGTGCAGCTCGGACTTGCGGAACGCGGCATCGATGTGCGCGCGGATGCCATCTTCGGGAAGGGCACGCGCGACGCAGTGGAAGCATTCCAGATGCTGGAAGATCTTCCTGTGACCGGTACTCTCGACGCGGCGACGGTGGTTAGCGTAGCGGCCCGCTGACTCCAGGTCCTTTTGAGGGCTGACGCCTGGACGGAGTTTTAGTCGCGCAGCGCCCAAGTCGATCCAAACCTGGAGTATCGGTGCGTGACGACGACCGCGAGCGGCGCACCCAGGAAGCGGTCGAACACGAATGCCCGTGCCACAGCCTCCAGATGCTCCAGGTACAGGGCTGCTGCACGTTGATTTGATTTTCAACCTGGACGTAGAGCCATCGAAGCGAGGCGCTTAGCCAATGCCCATTTAGGCTGCGGGCGGGGCGGGGTCCCGAGCGCGCGCCGCAACTGATGGGAGAGCCGCACCGGCTGAGCTTCCGGCGCCATCGTTACACAAGCTCGCGCACGCGGCCGCCTGAACGGATTCGCCATATCCCAGGACAGCGGAACATGGCTGGCGATGCGTGACAGGTCGTGCAGTGCGTTAGCCGAGGCTGCCGGGCGACGCACCGCTCAACGCAACCGACAGTGACATCAAAACCGCGCTGTTTCGCTCGCGGGCGTTTACAGTTGGCGACATTCTGTCGAACTGTGGTCCCCCGTCGGTGGAAACGAACAATAAGTTCGCAGTTTGCGCGAGAGCGCTCGCCCACATGGCAGCGGTACTTCGCCTGAGTAGAGGGCGTCAGCCAGTTTGATCACGACATCCACTTCCAAGGAGTGTGAATGAAAACGTGCAAGTTGTGCGCCACCATGCTGTTTGATGGCCAGGCCTACTGCTCAAGCTGCGGCGCAAAGGTCGAAGGGGATAAGCCCACGACCACATTAGCCTCTGCCCTGCGGTCTTGGACCTGGCTGAAGAGATCTATCGCCAGAACGTGAACCGTGATCCGGTTGAGGTGGCTCGGGAGGCGTGGGACGACGAAGGCAATATCGACGAACCATGAACCCACTCGAACCCACCCAAGAACTTTCCCCCGCAACCCAACGCTATGCGCATGCCATCCTGGCTGGGCCTTGGCATCCATGAGGAGCGAGAGCTACCGCTGGACCCTGGCGACTACAAGGTGACGCCTGGCGAGCGCTGGATCGTGACATCGCTCAAGAACGGCGAGACCGTCTACAGCGGGATTGGGCCGGTGGAAGTCGTTCGCTCGCCTGCCCCTTTCTGACGACGCTGGTGCACGCAGCCCGTATCGTTGCCCGTGACCACGCCTGAGCAGCCGTTGAGGGTCTGGATCGCAGCGAAAGCGGAAGTACCCGCCGTCATGATTGAGCGTCGGGTCACCGGCGCTGTGCGGACGCGCACGACCTGCTCTCGGAAAGGTGCGCAAAGCAAATTGCCTTTGCCAACAGGAGCAGCCGCTTTCGCTGCACTGCCGGCCTCGCCAAGGCCGTCTCGCTCGGCGGCACCGTGCTCGTTTGCGGTCCTTCAACCGCGACGCTTTAGCTGGAGGTCCGCAGCGGAAGACGTCACTCAATTGCATGCGCACTGGCTATAGCCGCCACGTTGCGGAATTTCAGCCGCGGATGATTGCAGGTTCTCGATCAGAACCTTTGTTTCCATCTGACGGAGTGTTCGTTTAGGCGCGATCCCCTCCGCGTTACCCTCTGCCGCTGTCTGGAGGGTTGCCAGGAACGCGCCCGGAACCGGGATTCTCCGGGCCGGGCTAGGAGCCGCGAACGGCCCGCGCCCTACCTCGCGTATCGACCCGCCCGCGCGCAACGCCTACGACATTGCCTAGCGAAGCCGCGCAGCCTTCCCGCGCCGGATCTGTAGCCGCGAGCGCGCCCGACTTCGCGACCGTAGGTATGTCCAAACGATCGGTTGGAAAACTGCCGCGCCCGTTTTCAAGCGTGAGGTGTAGGCGAACACTCGAACACTTGTAGCAGCGCAGACCATCAACGCAGCCCACCCGCTTCTGCGACGGCTCGCCGCGCAGGCGCTGTTCGTACTCCAGCGTGATCGACTGGCGACGCAAGCGGGACGCTGCCTCGATCAGATACATTGTGTGCGCATTCAAGCCCACCCCTATGCCATACACAGTTGCCGTCTCATTCGACCAGTTTTATGAAAACATCAATTTGGACGGCGACTTTCGAAGCAGCGCGAACATACGCAGAGACGACATCGTCAAGACTCTTGAGAAAAATTTCACGATTCTCGAAGCGTTCAGCACTGGATCCATTCCAAAGTTCACCGCGCTGAAGAGCGCCGCCGATGTCGACGTCATGGTGGTACTGCACTACGGCAAACACATCAAGGACAAAACGCCCACGCAGGTGCTTCAATCCGTCCGCGATGCGCTCGCAGAATGGCGCACCGGCACGCGCCGCAACGGACAAGCAATCACCCTCCACTACAAAACATGGCCCAACGCAGACATTGTTCCAGTGGCGCGAGTTGTCGATTCGCAAGGCAATTTTTCGCACTACGAAGTTCCGGATTCGAACAACGACACGTGGATTTCATCTAAGCCGAAGGAATTGGCTGCCGTTGTCGAAGCTAAGTCCACGGAATGCGGCCATCTTTTTCGACGCATGATCAAGATGATGAAGCACTGGAACCGCGGCCACAGCGATTACTTGACCAGCTATCACATCGAAGTGCTTGCCATCAAAGCAATCAATGGAAAGCAGGAAAATGTTAGTTGGAATGTCTTCCAGTTTTTCGAGAATTCGCGAAAACTACTCGAAAGCTACATCTACTACGACACCGGTCTTGTCGACGACTACTTGAGTTGGAGCGATCGACAAGAGGTTTTGAAGCGCTTCGATACCGCAATCTCGCTGACTCGCAGTGCATGGTGGCACACGTACGGCGGAAATGATGACCATAAGGAAGCAATTCGGCTATGGCGTCAAGTTTTCGGTGATCAGTTTCCGCAACACGGATAAATCAGCATGTCACGCGCCGACCCAATTCGCAGCAACTACTACGACTCGGTTGAACTCTTTGAAAAGCTCTCCGACTTCTTGTTTTACGTGGCCGCAGTGCTGTCGCTGGTTTCGCTCTTCGTCGACAAGACTACTCCTCGCTTGTACGAAGTCACGCTAACAGCTTTCGCACTCGCCGTCATCGCCCTATTCGGCTGCGGCCTGTTCTTGCGGCTCTACTTGACGCCGCGAGCCGAAGACAATCGTCGGAAGGACTACTTTTCCAAAGCCTTTGGGGTTAACCTTACGCACGATCAGACCGATGGCTACTACAACAACGCCGAGACCGATCCAATTCGACGCTTGGGAGCGCAATTGCTGGAGAACAGTCATTTCAGCAAAGCCATTACCCGACGCATGGCCCGATTCGAACGTTGGCGCGCAACGATTTATGTGGCGGTGTATCTGATCTGTGTCTTTAATCGGCAGGCGGACATCGGAATTGTTTTGGCCGCCTCGCAAGCTGTCTTCAGCGAACAGATCCTGTCGAAATGGCTCAGACTGGAGTGGCTACGCACGCGCTGCGAAGCGACCTACGAGTCGACCTACCGCCTATTTGCGGGGCCACCTCCAAAATCCGAGTTCGCGGCTATGACCTTGGAGAGCATGGCCATGTATGAGACGACGAAGTCCAGCGCGGGCATCACACTGTCGTCTAAGTACTTCGGGGAAATGAATGACGCTCTTTCGGCCGAATGGGACGCGGTTAAGACGGCGATCAACCTCTGAGGTCGCCTTCGCTGAGCGCGCGGCCTCCAGAGGGGGAGTATTTCGCGGCAAATGGCAAAGCACAATGCCGCCTACGTTGTAGAGGGATTAACGTCTGACGCTCGCCGCAACCCTTGCGCCACGCGCCCGCGCCTTACCTATTCCCACCCTTTGCTAGTCGCGCTTGGATCGCTCGATCAGAGGCAGACCAAGAGGCACTCCCCAGGTCGTACCATGGCGCGCTGTTGTTCCATATGAGGCCCATGTGTTCGACGTTCCATGAGTCTGTCAACTCGAACAACGACTCAGAATCTTTGCGCAACGTTGAAGCGCCGTGAATCACACCGGCAAGAGATTCTTCAATCGGAAGGAACAGGTCGCCATCCGTTTCGGCAAAGACGACGATTCGCCACTCCAGTTCGTCGCGCCAATCCAAGAGATTTGAGAAGAACAAGGTCTTGTAGTGTGCTTTCAGATGCGCGCCAACATAGCCAGGTGGACCCAAGGCTTCCAACTGGTCTACATCGATCATGAACTCATGTGGATCAAGCGAACGTATGAATGATTGGTCGTTGTACTGGACCGGCCCACACATGTGAATGACGCCTTGGTACGTCGCTTTCACGGCTTCGACAAGCTTGGCCCTGTCGAGGACGAGGCAGACCCCGGCATGAGTGTCACCATACTGGGCCCACATCCGCGGCTTCGCCAAGCCGCGACTGAAAATGTCCTTCGTGTGATCCCCGGACAGTGGCGGCCGATCAAGCGAGAAGCACAGCAATCTTGTTTTGGACTTGAGCGCGGCTGATAGCCATCTCGAAGTTTTCTCGAAATCGTATTGGCCCAAATCAATGCCTTTGCGAGTCGAGAGGTTGAACGTCCAGTCCTTCGATTCCATTGGATCGTTCGTGTTCGCAAAGCTGCCAAGCCGCAAACTTCGATTCTTCAGGATGTAATCGCGAGCCGTTGACAGCTTGGTGTAGTGGTAGACGTACCGCTCGTGGTCACGCAAGCCATAGATCATGGGAAGCATCAGAGCCGCCCGTGAAGGAATTTTCCAGCGCCGCCCCCTAGCTCACTGCGGTCGAGGAGCTTGCCTCGAAACTGGAACTCCCGATCAATGCGGACGATCAGCAGCTGCTCAAAATCGCCTTGGCTCTTAACCAGCACACGGTCGCTGGTCTTCTCGGGCGAGATGGTCTTGACCTCAACACGCTTGCCGTCAATCGTTCCGTCCGATCCTGGCGCGTGGGTCGCATGGCGGCGCAGCCCAAACTTGATCTCTGCGTAGATTTCGCCGAGTTCGCCCCAGACCTGTAGGTATCGGCCAGTGTTCTCAAGGTGGCGCGCCGCGCAGTCGACCAGATCTTGAAAGATTTCCGTCTGCTTCAGGATGCTGAACGGAAAGCCCTCTCTGCTCTGAATTGGCTTCACTGAGGAGGCATCCTCCTCAGCTTCGTTCTTAAGCTGCGCCTCGGCCCACTCCCTGTCGATGTACTCCCATTCCCAAGGCGCAGCGCCACTGCCGGCAGCGTCAGCTATGTCCTCGGCGTTGTAGCCACGGTCATGCATCTCGTGAAGAAAATCCCAATCGCTCATTCTGTTCCCCGCTCCTGTACGCTCGATTGTTGCGGCATCGGCCCGGAGTCGGCGTTGTGAGCCGGCAACGGAGGGGCTTCAGGAGGGGTAGTGGGCGAACGTCACGTTGCGTCAGGTGGAGTCATAGGTTCGAAGGGATAACGTCTAAGCGTCGGTAAGCTTGCTCGAGCTGATCAAATCGTGGGTGACTGCTTATCAGCTTGGGTTCAGACGTCCGGCTCGCAGGTGTTTAACATCTGCAACCAGTCCGACCTGCGAGACGAATCACGCCGCCACAGGACCGCTATCGGCGCGCTGGAGTCACCTGGCAAACTGCATCGATCTACTGCAACGGGCACCGAGGAGACAACGGCGCCCGGCTTTGCTCGCAGCTGAAGCCGAAGTCATGCGAGTTAATCCGAGCGGCCGTTCAGCGCCCGCAAGGGGCGCTTCGTACGCCGCCTGCTGCCATCAGGCCTTAGACGTCGATCTGCTCCGCAATTTCCAGAGCGTCGTCCACCTCAATTCCGAGGTATCTGACGGTGCTTTCCAGCTTGCTATGGCCCAGCAGAATCTGGACCGCCCGCAGGTTCTTCGTCTTCTTGTAGATAAGCGAAGCCTTGGAGCGCCGCATAGAGTGCGTTCCGTATTCCACGGTGTCCAATCCGATGTCCTCCACCCACCCGTGGAGGATTCTGGCGTACTGACGTGTGCCGAGATGCGCCGCCCCCGTGACCCGACTTGGGAAAAGGAAGTCGTCGGAGCGTAGATGCCGGCGCTGAATCCAGGTTTCGACACTTTCACGCGTCGTCTGCGTGATCTCGAACTGCACGGGACGCTGCGTCTTGCTCCGCGTGACCATGGCGCGACTGGAAACCCGATCACCGTGGCAGACATCCCGGACTCGCAGTCCGACCAAGTCGCATCCTCGCAGCTTGCTATCGAAGCCCAAATTGAACAGCGCGAGGTCGCGGACGCGTTTGCTCATCTGCAGGTGCGTGCGAATAGCCCAGATCTCCTTAGCTTTCAACGGAGCCTTCTGCCCAACCAGTTTTCCCTTGTTCCACGGGCAATGGTTTGAAGTGACGTGCGCTTCCATGATGCGCTCCTTCCTTGACGAACGGCGTTGGCCGTCCCTCCGTCATGGCCGCGGCCACCCACGGCTGCATGCTAGAGCCTTCAATCACTTCAATCGTAGATCCCGGGAGCGCGCGCCTGTGCGGCCTGGCAGGGAAAGCAGACCGACGGACGTATACGATCAGACGTCCGGTTCGTGACGCTATCCTGCGGAGCGGGGCCCGCATCCAAGTGGTAGTCGGCAGGTCGAGATGCTCCGCTAGACTGATCACGGCAGCCCAGCCGCAGCATAAATGTCCCCGACGATGACGCCGTCTACCGAGCCCGACCCACAACCGCAGCCTCCCCCGCAGCCTGATTTCGAGAACTGCTGTGGCAACGGGTGCGAGCCCTGCATCTTCGACCTGCACGACCTCGCCATGGACCGCTATCGACAGGCGCTGCGCGCATGGCGCGAGCGTCATCCCGAACCAGCACAGGCCAGCGAATGATCGGCCGCCAGACCTGTGGGCACCGAGCGACCTGCCCCCTGCCCGGCTCGCAGCGGTTGCGGCCATCCGGCCGACGAGCCGAAGGGCTGATCAGCGCCACGAACCCGACGTTCGCCGCTCCGTCAGGTGCACAAAGCGGGATATTGGGGTGGCGAGTCGCCGAAGTGGACCCTATGCGGCGCTATTGACGGATCGGAGAAGCAAACAAACGAGTTAGAGCTACAGTGGCGTGGCTACTGCACGAGTGACTCGATGGTCGCCCCCGCAGGCGCAGGACTCGAAAGACATTTCTCGCACAATGCCGCCGCCATTCCGCGCGAGCCTGCTCAGTGAAAGGCGCTGGTCCCTGACGCCTCGAGGAGCGTCCTTAGACTTGGGCCAAGCCTCACATCCAAAACACAATGTCCTTAGGGCGGTATTCGGCGGCTCGCTGAAAGAACGGATCGTCCCACCTCACGGCACGGAGGCCCTGCCGGACCATCTCCGGCACTAGCCCTGGATCGCCTATGGGCATAAAGACATTCGGAAGTGCACGTTCGCCGCCGAAGTCGAGCGCATGCGCTCGCTCCTGGAGCGGTTGGTCGGCAGCCGCCCTCATAAAGTAGGTCAGATGCCGCACCAGCACGACCGCGTCGATGTTCGGAAACTGCACAGCGGCGCCCGTCGCGTCCCTCACGTACGAGTTGGCCGTGAGTAGCCCACATTGTTCATGCTTCAGTGCTGTGATCGGCTCATAGATGAAGTCGTCCCACACGATGATGAGCACCGCCGTCTCTGCCTGAATTGCTTTGAACGGGGCAAACTTCTTGTCCGCATCAAGCAAGAAGTCTTTGACTGGGTTGTCGCGAGGGAGCGTGAGATTTGCATCGCCCGCAAGCTTATGGACCTGGGCCATCGGTAGAGTTCGGCCGGCGACCTGAAATGCGTTAGTTCGCCGGGCGCGGATGTGCTCACGCAGTGCCGGCGCCTTAACCTCAAATAGGAACGTCCTTTCTGGCGTGACGACCCGAAGCTCTGGGCGCTTCCCATCGACGCTAACCGCCGGCTCATGCTGGAAGGTCGTGCCCGCAGACCATTCGAGAGTCAGCAACTGCCGGACCACCAGGATCTCGGCAAGCTTTTGCAGGAGCTGGTCATAGTGCGGCTCGTGTTTCTCCTTGCCAGAGATTGCGGCAATTTCCTTGACGAACTGGAAGCCAAGGCCGGGAAGCTTCTGCTCGCAGTCGGCGCACGCATCGACGATGCTACTGGCCAGAGGACGCGGTGGCAGCATTGAGAAGTGATAGGAGAACCAGTGCCAAGCCTTCGCTCCGGCGATGTTGGCCCCTGCCTCCTTGAGCAGACTGGTCCGGGTTTGTTGGTCATTCTCTGGCAATGAAGACTCCGAGACTCATGGTTCATCTGGAAAGCCAATGTACTCGCGCTGCTCCGCCCCCACCCTTCAGAGCCACCTGTGCGTCGCCCCAAGCCGGAACGCACCGGGCCGGCGTTCGTCGCAGCGGTTGCCGACCTGCGCGCAGGACTGGCGAACAGACGCGTTGCGGCCATTTGCCGTCCTTGACGCTCCAGCACCATCGTAACAATCGCGCCGAATACTCCGATGTGCCGAAATGACGTTCGGCAAGGCGACTACCTGGCTCACGATTTTTGCGCTCATAGAGTTGGCCGTGCGCAAGACGAACCGCACTGGCAACCTAGAACGCTAGTACTCACCATTGAAGACAATTGCCCCACTGCCGATTGGCCTCCTCGAAGTCCCGGCGCGGCTCTGCGGCAAGAGCAGCGTCCGCGTGGAAGGCGGCGTACTCAGCCGCCTTGAGTAGAAACTGACGTTGCACCTCCGTGTCTGTGGATCGAATATCACCCGCGATTCCACATGGGTCCGTGAGCGCCCCGCAGCTGCCATCCTTGAGAACGCGGAAGAAATCTCGCAGACAGTTCGCGTACGTTTTCGCCGGCAGGCAGATGCCGCAAGACGCAAGCGTCATGTCGATGTAGAAGCTGTGGATGGGCAGCGAAGGCGTGCGCGCATGCTTCCACCACTTCAGCAGCTGCGAGACCTTCGCAAGCTTCTTGCCACTGCGCTCGTGAGCTTGCTCGAAGTAGCGATCGTGCACCTGGGGGCTAGTTTCGAACCAGCCACCCATGCCGTCCGGAATCAAGAAAACTGGCCGGCCAGCATTGAATCGGACGAAGATGCCCGGCACGAGGTCAAGGCTTTGCTTGCTGCCACCGAACTCGATGACTGCCGCGAGGCCGTCCTTGCGCACGGTCGAAGCAGGATAGCGTTCCCCGAGGTCGTCGACGATTCTACGTAGCAGCGTGTCCGAGGAGACCAGCTTGCCCCCCCACATCACCTCGCCCTTGCGCATGATCACCATCGTGTCCAGGTCGCTGTACCAACGGATGGCTGTCCCACGTGCGTGGCTGCCAATGGGTCGGACACCGCTGACCGAAAACGACTTCTCCAGGCGTGCGCGACTCGACATCCGGTGAGCTCGCGCCGCGAACAGTTCGCCGCCCTGCGGCTGAATTCTTGCGCCCAAGGCAAGAAGGTTGAACTGTGGCGGCACGCTCACTCTCATGCGACGACCTTCTTGTACAGGTTCACCCAGTATTCAGCGCCGTGAACCAGCTTGGACTCAAGATGTGGGCGCACGCGGTTGTAAAGCCACTCGAAAACGAGAGAGCCCGTCGACCTGTGGCCGAAGATCGCGTCCTGCAATTCGCGAGAACGACGCCGCCCCTCGACCGGGTCGATGCCGGTGATGGCCGCCTTCAAGAGCTTCTCGGACTCGGCCTTCAGTCGGATCAATGTCTCGATGGTCTCGCCCTGCCTAGAGCGCTCGCGCAACGCCCATGTCAGCGCAGGAGCCGCCGGCATCGACGCGAGCACGAAAGATATGAACGATGGGTTAATTGCCAAGCTCACCGCGGTCGCCACGACCACAAAGGCGACGATGAACCAGAAGAGAAGCCTGCGGTAAGCCAACCGCAGGTCACTGTCGTAGACCACGTTCTCGCGTTGGCAGATCAGCCGGCCGACTTCAACGGGAATGTCCGCTACGCTGGTGGGATACCAGTCGCGCAGACGCTTCTCCCCGTCGGTGCCTAAAGTGCGCCGGCCATCCTCGAAGGTCTCTTCGGCGTCGACTTTGGCGCCCGCAACAAACTCATTCCAGTCGATGTCGAGAACCTCGCAGTCGAACTCTTCCTGCAGCCTCGCGCCGACCTTCAGACGCGACTTGATCCAGCCTTCGATGACGGTCACGTCGAAGATGCCCAGAATGACCGCGACCAGCGCGATCGCCGGGCGCGCCGTAGGCATAAACGCCGACGCGACCGCCGATGCGACCGGCAGTGTCAAGTTCAACCCTAGGACGAGTGCCTGGCATTGTTTGGCACGTCGGTAGACCAACGTTCGCGCCCGCACGAGGTTGAGCATCTCGGGGCGAAGTTGCCGTTCCGCGATAGTGCTCATGGATTAACTGCCCTAGTTGCTGCGCGCCGCCGCGTTTTTGGGAGCGGCGGGTGTTCTCCGCCGCCCGCCCACTCATCCGTGGCGAGCCACTCCTCGAAATAGTTCAGCCACTCGCCGGTCCAGGCCAAGTAGGTCTCCAACAGTCGCATTTGCGATTGCCACTCGTTCTTGCGCGGCAGCCACAGGCACAAGCACGTGCCCGGCCCGTGGTGGTGATAAACGTGGGGCAAGGGTCGCCCATCAGCCAGCGAGCACAGGTCCGGCTTCACGACGAACATCACCGGAGACCTCATTGGCGTCAGCAGCAACTTGCAACGGTACAGACGCGAGAACACTGTCGGCGCGATCGAGAAATCGAAGCGAAGCTCGCGCCCCTGGCTGAGTCGCACGCGCGCGTCGGGAAAGTTGAGCGCACGCAGCTCCATCGCACGTTGCGCGAGCGTAGGAATCCGGACCGGCGGCACCATGCGCATTCAGTCACCGTAGTTGGTGTGGGAGCGCGCGGCAGTCATCACTCCGGCACCGGACCCGAGCACGAAAATTCCTCGGCCGCTCGAGCGATTGGCTTCGCGTCGCTGCGAGTTGTCTTCGAGCACGGCAGTCCGCGCCCGAGGACCGAAGGCCCGCTCGACAGCACGAGCGACCACGTCCATACCGGCGCTCTGGTCGATGGCGTCGACGAGAGCGTTGAGGTCCATCACTAGTCGCTCTTGCCAGGCATCGAATGCCTTCTGCTTGGCCAAGCTGTCCATGCAGGCGGCCAAGTTGTCGTTCTGCGCGGTGGGGTTGTCCAGGTGCCAGAACTCGCTGCCGTCGGGCATCGGGAAGCGCTTGATGAGCTTTGGCATCAACTGAACGATGTCGAGCAGCAGATCCATCGGGCCATCATGGGACTTCGGCGCCTCAATTGCGTAGGCGTTCGCGACCAACGTGGTCAAGATGCTGGAGGATGGCGCGAGGCTGACGCCGTTTCGAGGCGCACCGAACGCGATGTTGCGATTGATCTTGGTGAGCTGCACCAGCCGAGACAGCAGCCGGGCGAACACCTCGTCTGAATCAGGCAGGGGGAGGAGCTCCGCCTTGCGCATCGAGTCGAACGTCGCATTGAGCGCCGCCCTTCCTTCAAACGTCGGCGCGATGAGAGCGATCTTGTCGAACGCCCGGCAATAGCCGCGCGGGTTCGTGGAGAGGTAGCGCTGCAGGTCGCGATCGGGGATGCGCCCGTGGGTGTCGCCGTACAGGACGACGTTGGACGGGTCGTCGATGATGGACAAGAAGTCTGCCCTCATCCCGCCGGCGTAGGTCATCGTCACGCACCGGTCGTCGCGCTCGAGCTTCAAGTCGTGACGATCGGCGTAGCGTTTCAGCGCAACGTACATGTGTTCGATGAGCCGCGCCGGGCCGCCGGGACCACCGTAGCGCAAGAGACCCTCGCGTGCGAGACAAGCAGCCAGGTCGACGTCATACCCGTCGCGCAACGGATCCATCGGCCGCACCATGGTGCCGAGTTGTCGCGAGCCGTACGCGTGCACCCGATACAGCAGTCCGTCGAACTCCGCGCAGGCGGCCAAGTATTCGCCGGTGCTCTGGTACGCGCGGTCGAGATCGTTGAGTTGCGTCTGTGTTGGTTCGTAGGCGCGGCCGATGGCTTCAGCCAAGAAGACAAACTTGGCAGACGCGCTGGCCGAGAAACGGCGGCGTACGGGGTTGATGAGAAGGTCGCGGTGCATGCTGATCTCCAATGGGTGAGCGAGAGACCGCACGCAGCGGCCCGACCCGCCGCGCCTACTTCACAAGTTTTTCCTTACGGACGCCCTTGAACGGGTCGCCGTCGGCCTTCTGGTCCATGAAGCGGCCGTTCGAGGTGTCGCGCTTCGTCCAGACCTGCGTCTGGGGGTTGAAGACCTGCGAGCGGTCCCGGACCGCTCCGACGCGGGCGCTGTCGCCGATGGGCTTGTTCTTGGCCATTGACTCATTCCTTTCGAAGTAGGCACTTGTAAACGCAAGAGGCGGGTGGCATAGTCACTGTCTGTCTGCGGAGGCAACGTGGCCTAGATTGGCATTGAGGCTTGTTTACCTATGCCGATCCAGCTTCTGTTGCCTGTCCAGGCAACACTATACGCTGATTTCAACCCGAAAGGAACCTTTTTCGATGGCGCAATCCGGCCTGGGGTTGCTTCTGCGCAAGCTGCGCGAAGCCCGAGAGCTATCGTCGCGCGAGCTCGGACAGCTCGCCGATGTCGATCACACGTATGTCTATCGCCTAGAGACAGGCGAAAAGCAGTCCCCGTCAGAGGATCTGCTCGCGCGAGTGCTTCGGGTGCTCAAGGCCAAGCCCAAGGAGGTCGAGATGGCTCAGTTCATGTTGAACAACGACGTAAACCCGGATTGGGTTGAGCACGTGCTCACGACGGACATGACGGCGGAGATGTTCGAGATGGGTGCCACGATGCGGCACCGCGGCGGCGGACGCCCGGACATGGCGGCGATTGAAGCGCGCGTACGCAAGGCACTTGAGGATGACGAATGATCGACGAGGTGTCGATCAGGTCGCGGGCGCGCCAGTTCATGCTCGGACTGGATCTGTCCAACATCGACAAGGACCTGTCGGTGTACACGCAGAAGGTCAATGCCAAGCTGACCTACGAAGAGATGAGTTACGGCGAATCCGGCTACACGCTCACGCGTCGAAACGGAAAGTCTTCGATCGTGGTCAACGAACTGGAGCGTCGCGAGCGGCAGCGGTTCTCGGCTTGCCACGAAGTCGCACATCTTGTCTTGGGGCTCGCTTCAAATCACCAGGAAACGCCCTCCTGGTCCTACGCCAAGCGCGAAGACAACGAGATCGCTTGTGACATCTTCGCTTCTGAATTGTTGATGCCATTCGATGCGTTCAAGCGCGATGTGGATCAGGACGAGCCGTCGTTTGAGTTGATCGAGCAACTGCGCGCCAAGTACGTGGTTTCGTTCGCCGCATGCGCCTCACGCCTAGCCGCCACCACCGACTACCCGTGTGCTTTTGTCTTCATGGATTCGAAGGTTGTTCGATATGCGTCACGGTCAAAGGCACTTCGTGGGCTCAACGCATGGGTGGAGATGCGTGCACCAGTTCCCAACGGATCGGTAGCCCACCGACTCATTCAGTCTGGCGACTGGTCGGGCGAGGACTCTGACATTTCACAAGACGTGTGGTTTCGAGATTGGCCCAAGGGCTACGACCTGACGGAGATGGCAAAGCACTACCCCACATTCGACGAGACATTCTCCTTGATTTGGTTTGAGCAGGACAGCGGGCCCCAGGAACCAGTGAAGAATTGGAGCGGTACGCCAATGCAAGATGACGACGATGGGCTCAAGGAGCTGGACGGCGTCCTGAGCTTCCACTCGAGGTCGAAGAAGAAGTAGCGATTCGCAATCCTTCGCCGTAGGTCCGGCGCTATGTCTGCTGACGAAGACTGCGGACGTCCAACAGGCAATGGCCGAGCGTCTGCAGTCAGTCTGGATGAGTCGTTCGGGGGGATCGCGCCGACCCGGCCCCTCCCCTGCCCTGCACCGATCGCCCTGGGTTTCAGCTTTTCGATGGCTCCCATTTCGCAACCCCGGATAGGGGTCCATAAACGGGGCGAATGGTGGCGATTCCGCAATTCCGCTCGGGCCGCCATCCCTTCGGCGCGGCGCGACCTGGGCCGCGACCCACCGGGGGAACCCCGCAGCCAGGTCGCCGGCGCCGGCGTGGCAATCGCTGCGACAAACGACAGCTCTCTTGGCCGCCGAAGTGGGAATCTGGGCCCAGACCTGAACTTCAGGACTTCGATCGTGCGGGTGGAGCTTGAAGAGTCGATCGGTGTCCAACTCTTTGATCGATCCAGCAAGCGGGCTCAGCTGACGGAGGCCGGCCACAGACCGGTTCCTCTTGCAGGCAAGATACTCAACCTCAAGGACCAGTTTCAAAGCGAGGTGTTTCCATCCGCCAGCATGGCAGGCGTGTGCCGGTTCGGGGTAAGCGAACTTGTTTCGCTGACCTGGCTACCCGACTTCACGCGCCTGGTGAACGAGGACCATCCAGCCTTGGTCCTCGAACCCTACGTCGATCTGGCGCGATGGCGCCGTTGAGCAAGGCCACCTCAGCACCATGACAGTGAAAAGTCCGAAACCGTTGCCGGTGCGTAGTGACGATCAAGAACCAGACCACGTTTCCCAACGCCATCGGAACGAAGGTGATGTAGAACATGCCGATCACTGAGGTCCAGGAAGGCAGGAGTCACCGCGAAAGTCGCTATGCGGTGTGCGTTAGAGCGCGTGGTGATCCTGTGGCCGGCGTTGCCGATGAAAGTGGCCCTCCCCGGGGGGCACCCCTCATTCTGAGGATGTCGTTGCGCGTGCTCCGTGGTACACCTCGCGGTAGCCATCAGTGAGCCGTAAGGCTTCCACTTAGGAGACGACAATGCGCATCAGTGCTCGCCAATTGCTTCTTCCACTAGTTCTCATTGCCGCCGCTTCGGCCGTATGGGCTGACTGCAAAAGTGACTGTGGCCAATCATATGAGGCGGACCTTCGCGCGTGCGAGAGGATGGGCGATCCCACCTCTAAACGGAACTGTCACGCGTGGGCTTCTGACAAGCTCAGGTCTTGCGCCAATGGTTGCAAGTAGGCGCACATGTTTTTTAGTTGTGCCAACTCCTCTAGCTAGAGTCAGAAGTGAGTTTGCTGCAGACTCGGCTGAGGGTTGGCGACTCGCGCGAGGCCGACTCTTGATAACTCAACCCGTGGTCGCGACTTCTTCTGCCAGTACAGGCGCCTATCTCTGCCACCATCCTCAAAACTGTGGATGCAAGTTCGCGCTGCGCTTGATCAAATAGTGGCGGACCTTTGGCTGCCCAGGCATAGCGCCAGTTCGATATGCGATGAACTAGCCCAACAATGTGCAGCGCTTGATTCCCCAGGGCAGGACCTGTCCTTGGCTTTGAGCCTCATTGGGCAAATCTCGGAGGAACCGCATCGTGCCGTTATGTCCCATGGCGACCTCAGCCCGCACAACATCGTCTTGAGTCCAGCGGGCCCGGCGTTCCTAGATTGGCAGCAAGCCCGCTGGGCTCCTGCAGAAGCGGACGTAGCGTTCATTACGTGTGCCGCTAACGGGCTTTGCAGTAGTGCGGCTGAGGTCGCGCTTCTTGATGAGGAGTACGACCGAGCAGCGGCCGCGCCTTTGGCCCGCACGCGAATCCATCGATTCTTGGACGCAGCGCTTCAAGTGACTGCAAGATCCGTGAGAAGGCCTTCACACTTTCTGGACGAGAAACTTCTACGCGCAGCGCACGCCTACATGGCAACTACCCAATCGTAAGTACTCGGCGCCGCGGAGATGATATGAAGGGATCGTGTGGGCCGCATTCTCCCCATTGCCCGCCATACTGTTGATGAGATAAGCACTGCTTGCCCGGACGGTGCCGTGTAGTCGCCAACCACCGAACCCCGAAGATGAGAGGAGCGCAATTGTGAAACTTCCGAATCGTCGCCACGTGCTGCAGATTGCCGCAGGCTGGAGCTTTGCGCCGCTGGCTTGGGGACAAGCTTCCCTACCGTCGTCTTCAGCGCCGCCGGCATCGTCGACAAGCGCTGGGGCAGGGTCTGCGGATTCCGACCCCACCCCCGAGGCGTGGATGGACAAGTGGATCGAACGCTGGAAGACCGCCGGTAAAGATGTCGAAGGCCTGCTCTACTTGGGGAGGTTCGCCGATCCAACCTACTTCTTGACGAAGGAGATTTCGTGGAAACCAAACGCGGACCAGCGGGGCAAGTTGCCGAAGGTGACGGTGCCGGTTGGATTCGTTACTGACTTCGCAAGCATCCCTCGTGCCTTTTGGTCTCTCCTTCGGCCGGACGGCCACTACGCCTATGCGGCGGTGATTCACGACTACCTCTACTGGACACAAGGCCTGAGTCGTGCACGAAGCGACATGATCTTCAAACTGGCAATGCAGGACTTCGAGATTGGCAGCGAGCAAGTAACCACGATATACGCTGGCGTCAGGGCCGGCGGGGAAGGCCCATGGAAGGAGAACGCAAGGCTCAAGGCAGGTGGAGAGAAGCGAATACTCAAGACCCCTCCTACGGATCCGCGCGTCCATTGGAAGGACTATAAGCAGCGTCCTGGAGTGTTGCGCTAGCAACCCCGTGAAGTCTAGAGAAGCCGCGGCCATGGAAACCCAGGTTCACGAGGCCATTGCACGATGCCGAACAGCTGTTGGAGTTCTGCTGTGCTCGTGCGCATTCAGCCTGGGGCTTCTGGGCGCCACCCGTAGTTTCGCCGCGAGCAGTAGCTCCGGATTCCCGGCGACCGACGCTACTGTCGCGCTTGCTACCCAGAGCTTTCTCCCGCTGTTCATAAAGTCGGGCTGGACCGCCAGTTCGTTCAGTCCAGACGGACACTTTCTGTTCGTCGTCGATGGCACCCGATCATTCATCCTTGATGCCCTCGAGGGCCGCGAACTACGTGCCGCTCAAGTTCCGAAAGGTGATACGGCCATCTGGTCACGTCCGGTTCCTGTGCCAAGCCCAGACTATCGGTGGCTGGTGGCCACAAGCCAAGGTCGGCTGCTGGAAGTGGATGGAAGGACGGGCAGGACGCGGGCGCTCAAGTACTTTCCTCCGACCGCGCCAGGCATCCAGTACAAGGTAAGCGACTTCCAGTTCGAGTTCGCTACTCAATCAGCCATCGTCGTGAATCTCAATCGGAAAATTAAGCGGAAGGAAGGAGCTACTACTCGGACCATTGAGGATCGGAGGCTGCTATGGCAACCCCTCGACGCCGCGAAGTCAAGTGCGGGTCTACCCGTGTCAGCGACTCTGTACTTTGCGAACCTTACCAGCTTTCTTTCGGTCAACCCAGAGTCTCAGTACGTGGCGCTGGCATCGCGAGATGGGACGCGCGTGGTGCTCTGGCGCATCGATGCGCGCGCTCAATCGCAGAGCAGGTTCAGCCTCGCTTGCGTATATGACGGCGACGAGAAAGTACGCGCAATTGCTTCGATGGGCCGCGGCTTCATCGTGGTCGATCTCTCCGGAAAAGCCTACATCCTTGATCCACAGGCATCGGAACCCGGAAAATGCACGGATCGCCGGCCCATGAAACTGGCTGACGTCAAGTGCAAACTTGAAGCGGACATCTCCGTCATCGCTGGCCGTGGGAAGAAGGCGACTGAGATGGTGGTCGTCACCAAGAACTACTCAGCCGTGGTCCTTGATGTTGGGCTCGAGACATGCGCTCTTTCCAAGACTGCGCTCGGGAACGTGAAGGAAGCTTTCTTTGCGGCGCCTATATTTGGGCCCGCGGACCTCCGGGCGACGGAGGATCCGGAGTGGGACGGCTTCGTTGCCTCTCCTGCGGATGGCGCCTTTGCCATGGTTGCGGGGACCAGTTTGTTGCGATTGAACCATGAGAGAGCTGACCCCACTGTGATTCAAAGCCTCTCAGGACGACCGACCGGTGCTGTCGAGGTAGAGGCTGGTCCAGGTTTCATCGTGGCCTCTCGAAGCATGGCGCCCCTGCGAATTTTTGATGTCTCGGCAGGAGCTTTGCGGACGTATGAGTACGACTATCACAAGTACTTGGAGGAGAGTTTCTTCTACAACAAGCCCTATGCGATCGCCGGAAGCCTTGGCGCAATTGCAATCCTCGAACGCGATGGGCAGTTGCGGTTCCACGAGGCAAGATCCTCGGTCGACACAGCCCAGTTTCCGAAGCAACAGAAGGTGCCCATGGCGGCAAAGCCAAACGCTCTGTGCTCGTCCGAAGATGGACACACCCTATGGGTGCTCTCTTCGAAGGAAGTCAACATTTTGCAGGCTGATAACCAGGGCATCTTCGCAAAAGTGGCGAGTGCAAACCTCGGAGAGCATCGCGACGCATTCAAGATTGCGTGCGCCGGCTCGGGGACTTCAGCCGTCGTCTCTGACTCGTTGTCCAATTTTGTCTTTGTCCTGAAGCTTGAGCGCGATGTCCTGAATCTCGTGCAGACACTCAACGTGCCGCAATCGTCCGACCTGATGGTTCGACCATCCCTCTCTCCGGACTCTCGCGTGCTCGCGGTGGGTTCGCATTTGTACGTCCGGGCGACTGACGCCTCTCAGTTCATACCTCGTCCAGCACCGGAAGGCGCTACGCGACTAGTGTTCAACCAGCAGGCAGACATGCTACTCGCGGTCGGCCGACAGACGAACCTCTACAAGGTGCACTACACGGCTCGCGACATTCGCCTGCGGCCAATGCCTGGTCACTTGGGCGCGGCAGAAGACGGCGCTTTCATCGGCGAGTTCGTCGTGTTGGTGCGAAACGCAGAGCACATGGAGGTGCTGACGTGGACCGGGTCGCAACTTGGGCGTCTCGTCTTCGGAGATGGCAAGCAATGGCTCTTCACGGATGGGCACGGGCGCTTCGACACCTATGATCCAGAAGGCAAGGCATCCGCATATTGGGTGGTGAGGGATGACCTGATGCGTGCTTTGGACCCAGAGCTGTTTATGCGCGAGTATTGGGAGCCGCGTCTCCTTCCGCGCCTCATGGATTGTCACTTAGAGGAGCGAAAAACACCCAGGTCCTGCAAGGAGGCGTTCCCCCCAACTCGTTCGATCGACACGCTCAATCGGGCGAGGCCCGACGTTGAGATCTTCGTGCCAGAGGTTGGTCCCAACAATACAGCGACGCTGCGACTCCGCGTTTCCGGGACGCACGAGGCAATGCGTTCGGGTTCGGCAAGAAGCACTAGTGGTGCGTTCGACCTTCATGTGCGCCTTAACGGTCAGCTCGTCGCACGGCTCCCAGCACCTACTTCGCCAGAACCGCCCACCGAGAGCGAACGCGCGGATTGGCGAAAGCGAAGTCATCTGCTCTCTGGAACGGATCAGAGTGAGGTCAGCATTCCTGGAATCCGGCTACCGCATCTAGAGCGTGATGGAGAACTGCAGTTCTCAGCGTACGCGTACAACGAGGATGGCGTCAAGAGCATTACGCGCACACGCAAGCTACCAGTCCAAGCCAGTAAAAGCGTCCAAAGACGCGCCTTCGTTGTAGCGATCGGTTCAAGCGCATACGAGGACCAGGCGCTCGACCTTCGCTACCCGGCAGAAGACGCCCGTGCGCTTCTTGACACTGTCGTGCCAGCGCTGCGCGATACGAAAAGATTCACCCAGGTGATCCCTGTGCCACTGACAAGTGAGTGGAAGAAGTCGATGACTGAGCGGCACCTCGTTAAGGCCGACACCACAAAGGCGCGTATTCGACAAGTGCTGGAGGCGGTTGCTGGAAGCGCCAATGACCCGGCAGTAGCTAGTGGCCCTGCGACGCCTGATGACACTGTGATCATTCTGTTTTCTGGGCATGGCCTTAACTATCAGAACGAGTTCTATCTCGTCCCATACAACAGCGGACCAAAGTCGCCGAACAGATCTGACGGTCCGCCCCTGGATCTTACGCGGCAGATCTCGAGTGCAGAACTCGCGTACTGGTTAAGGGATCTGGTGGCTGACGAAATCGTCTTGGTCATCGATGCCTGTCACTCGTCGGCCAGTGTGGAGTCACCGAACTTCAAGCCAGGTCCCATGGGCGCCCGCGGTCTCGGGCAACTAGCCTACGACAAGGGAATGCGAGTTCTTGCATCAACGCGACCCAATGATCTAGCGTGGGAGAGTCAAGACAAGGGGCAAGGACTCCTCTCGTACGCGCTGCTACAGGATGGTCTGGCGCAACGCAAAGCGGATCGCCGGCCGACCAATGGGTCGATTACTGTTGGTGAGTGGCTGCAATACGCAGTGGACAGCGTTCCTGAGCTCTACGGTCAGTTTTCCAAGTCGCCCGGAAAGGGTGAAGCGCGCCTTGTTTTCTTTGATCCAGGCACTCGGAACTCACGAGAGGTATCGGTCAATGGAAAGCGCGTCCAGGCGAAGAATCAACAGCCATCGGTTTTCGACTTTCGACGTGGCCCGGACACGTTGCTTTCGGGTCCACTGCCAAAGAATCCTCCGTGAAGGGAATTCCGAGCGCGAGGGTCACCCACGGCTGCTCGCTGGAGCATTCAACAGATCGGCGGCTTGGCAGTGCGGATTCGACCGGTCGATGCAACGATCTGGCTGAACATCTCAGCCGGTGTTTGGAAGTCAAGAGTCATCCTGGGACGCTCGTTCAACCTCCGCGCCGACGCATTGAGTTTGGCCTGTGAGCAGGTCGAGACATCGATGCCCTTGGGAAGGTACTGCCTCAGCAACCCGTTCGTATTCTCGTTGGTTCCACGTTGCCACGGGTTCTGAGGGTCGCAGAAATAGACCTTGATATCTGTCGCCAAGGTGAACTGCTGGTGGCCCGCCATTTCTTTACCTCGGTCCCAGGTCAGCGATTTGTACAGCTCCTGCGGCAGCTTGCGAGCGTTCTTGACCAGCGCGTTGACGACCGTCTCCGTGTCCTTGCCGGTCACCTTCACAAGCATCACGTAGCGTGTCTGACGCTCAACCAGCGTGGCGATCTGGCTGTTGGAGCTTCCGAACAGCAAGTCGCCTTCCCAGTGACCAGGGACTGCGCGGTCTTCAACCGTGGCCGGGCGCTCGCTGATCAAAATGGCGTCGAGGATTCTTCCGTGGGCGTCTGTCTTCTGCGTGTGATGGCGCGAGCGGCGCATGCCTCGCGTTCGTCTCAGGTGCTGCAGCAGCTCCTTCTTCAAGGCCCCGCGGGCTTGAATGAACAGGCTGCGGTAGATGGTCTCGTGTGACACGTGGCAGGTCTCATCGCAAGGGTACGTGTGTTTGAGCCACCCCGCAATCTGCTCCGGTGACCATTGCAGTCGAAGCTTCTCCGTGACGATGCGCGCCAAGAACCGGTTCTCAGCCAGTTTGCAGCGCTTGGGCCGATGGGCTCGCTCCCAGGCTGCCTGGTCGGCCTGGGTCGCCCGATAGCATCCCGGACCACCATTGCGTTTGATCTCGCGGCTGATGGTGGACGGAGCTCGCCCGAGGATCACAGCGATCGCGCGAATCGAGAAACCAGCCACCAGGGCACGCGAGATCTCCTCGCGCTCAGCTAGTGTCAGTGCCACCGGGGAACGGGTTCGCTCCGGCGGCCGAATGCCGCCCGTACGGGACAGAGTTCGCTGTACCGATGTGTGGGCCCGATTGAACAGCTGAGCGATCTGATGGAGGGTCCATCCCTCCCTCCATCGCTCCCACATCAATGCCTTCTGGCTGTCTGTGTAGTAGGTTCGTGTCCGGTACGCCATCTGCAACACTCCTTCTGCCTACGGCAGCTTCAGTGTGTTGCATCGACCGGTTGAATCCGCAAGCGAGAGCTGCCGTTCAGGCGGGCGAAGGGGGTCTACGGTTTCGTGCCCATTGCGGAAGTAGCCGCCTCGAGAAAGATGCTATGTGGGACTACCCGAGCGAGACCCGTTTAGCTAGAACGGGATTTCCTTAACTTCTTGGCAAGGAGATGGAAATGTCGACAACCCAGGCAGTCCCACAACGTGAGGATACGGCGATCCAGGGCGAGCTGTACATGAGCTTCGAGCTCGGCGACAAGTCCTGGAAGGTGACGACGAGCGATGGCCACCGCGGCCCGAGCCGGTACAACGTGGGCGCCGGCGACACGGCTGCGGTTGCGGACTGCATCCGCAAGGCCCGGGAGCGCTGCCAGCTCGGGCCGCGGGTGCACTCCTGCTACGAAGCAGGCCGCGACGGCTGGTGGCTGCATCGCTGGCTGATCGAGCAGGGAGTCGACAACATCGTCGTCGACTCCTCCAGCATCGAGGTGAACCGGCACGCCAGGCGGGCCAAGACCGACCGGATCGATGGCGACAAGCTGTTGGCGATGCTGCTGCGCCATCATCGCGGCGAGCGTGTGTGGTCAGTGGTGCATGAGCCCACGCCCGAGGACGAAGACGCGCGCCGCACGCACCGCGAGCTCGCCCGGCTGACGCAGGAGCGCACCTCCACATGAACCGCATCGGCTCGCTGCTCGTGCTGCACAACCTGCGTCCGCACGTCATCATCGGCGGGCGCGACTGGGCGCGCTGGTGGGAGCACCATTGCGAGCAGGTACCGCCTGTTGGACGGCGACACTCATCTTGTCCGGCTGAACGACATCCATGATGGCCGGTGGTGAGGAGTCGGAGGCGGCGTAGCCGCCGTAGACGACGAGCCACCGGCGGCGCCGGGTGGGCGGGGTTCACGATGGCGGGTTCAGGTCTCAAGAAGAGGTCGGCCCCGTGTCAGGTCCCCGAATCACCGATCAGCAGGTACGCCTCTATATGAACACCCGCAAGAAGAAGTCCCAGGAGTTGGCTGCGGCCAAGGCCGGCATCAGCGAGCGTAGCGCGCGACGCATCGAGAGCGCGGCGACGCTGCCTTCTCAGAACCCTCGGCGCTACTGGCGCTCGCGAGCCGATCCGTTTGCTCAGGTCTGGGACACCGAGGTGGTGCCGCTCCTCAAGGCCGCACCCAAGCTGATGGCCGTCACGCTATTGCGCAAGCTCCAGGAGGATCACCCC
>NZ_JAGGNV010000044.1 GCF_018614955.1 Variovorax paradoxus | reverse complement strand
GCTTCCGGGTCCGGGGGCAACCGGTGAATGCCGGCGGCGCGGGCGTCGTGTTCGTCAACGGCAGTGCTGCGAACCTGGACAACGGCGTCGCCGTGACCATCGAGGGCGCGCAGGTCGTCGACGGCGTACTGATCGCCACCCGCGTCAGCTTCTGAGCGTCAGTCGATGACCGACCACATGAGCCGATGGGTTGGCGCTTTCCTGGCCGAGTGGTGCCGCCTGTCCGAAGGATTGGCGGATCCCGAGCAATCGACGGAGTTCGCGAAAGAGATCTACGCCTCGTACGGGGAGCGCGATCCTGTCGAAGTCGCCGCAGAAATGTGGGGCGGCGGCGCGGGGCGGACCGAGCCGTGAGTTGACATCCTCCCCTCCCTGGAGGGCGGGGATTCCCTCATCCGGACGCTCAAGTCCGGCCGCACGCAGGCGATAAGCGCGCACTACACTGATTGCATGTCCGCGTCGCTGACGTCGTCTCATCAGAACGAGCGTTGGGAGCTGGGCGATCAGGCATGGTCGCGCAATCCGACGACGGGTGCTTTTGATCTCGCCGACTTCAGAGGGCTGGGTACAGCCCCGGCGGTGTACAACCCGCTCGACTTGGCGGCGCTGGTCGGCGCCCGCGTGAGCTTCGATGGGGCGGATCGGGGGACGAGGCCTCTGGCACTCTATCCCGGGGCGTTCAAGTTTTCTCCCATGACGGGCAAGGCGCTGCCTGAACCGTCCATCGCCCATCTGGATGTTTGGCTGCCGCCTTTCGGCGGCGATGGTTCCGCTGCAGACGAGCCGCAAGGGCTGGGCCTGACAGCCGTCCGGCTGACGCTGCGGCCGACGCTGAGCATCGAGTCCCTGCCGGACCACCAATTGGCGATGCCGCCCGCGGGAAACTACCAGTTCCTTGTGAGCGCGTGCCATACCTGCGAGTCCAGATTGTTCGCGATCGATTCTTCGCGCGGACTCATCTACCACTGGCTGCCGCACTCGGAGTGCTGGCTGGAGGTCTACCCGAGAGGCGCGGAGATACTCGTTGAAAGCGCTCTAGTCGACAACGCCTGGGGCATGGTGGTGCAGGACCCCCAAGAATCCACCCGGCTGTTCATGCCTACCGATGACGGACTGGCCATCGTGTCCATCAATCCTATCGGCCGGACCTACGAATCGCACCTCGTAGGCGGACGCTGCGTAGGCGCACCGGTCATGTGGCAAGGCAGGGTTCATGTGCCCATGCTGGAAGAAGACAGGAAACTCGGCGTTTACGCGTTGGACCCGAATGGCGGTGCTCTTCGCCGTGTCGATGGGCCACCGCTCGCGGCAGCGGCAGCGGCAGCGCCATGGTTTCGACCGCTGGCCGATCACCGGCAGATTGTCTGGATGACCTCGATGGGCCAACTGATGGTCAAGCGCGGCGCCGGCGCGGCGTTCGAAACGTCCTTTCTGCCATGGGCGTCGGGCATCACGCCGCGCTTCGATCTGGGCAGCCCCTACCTTTCCGACAGCGGTCAACTATGGCAGCAGTGCTTGCTCCAGGACGACCAGGGAGGGCAGATCGTCTTTGTTCAACTGGGCCTCAGCGAGCCGGAAGTCAGACCTGCGAGCTCACCCCGGCTGTGCACCGGGTCGGCGTGCTTTCAGCTCGAGACACGCCTGCGGGGTGATCCATGGCTCGATCCCGATGACAGCAGCGATTCCAGCACCGACGAAGTGATCTGCCCGTTGCTGGAATCGACTTCGGCATCGACCTTGCTGTGCGCGCGCGTGCCGAATATCCGCTCGGTGGATGGCCTTGTTGCGTCCAACGAGACGTGCACCACCACCTTCGAATTGCGCGGCGAACATGACGTGCAGTTCTGGGTTGCCCGCATGACCCGGCCGTGGATGACGCGACCCTTCGTCTATTCGGGCCACCTGTTTCTTTATCACCCCGATCAGCGTCGCCTGCCAGGCTGGCGCATCGACGCATGAGCCGTCTCGTCCAACCGGGCTTGGCCAATTCGGACCTGGACTTCTCGGTGCCTTGCCAGCGTTGTGCTGCGCCGTTGTATGGGCGGGTCAAGTTCTGTCCGTACTGCGGCGAGGATGCGTCCCTCACGTTCGGCGCCAGTGCGACAGATGAGAGCCAAGAGGATGTGGACGCCGAGCTTGCCCGCTTCGTCCCGGCCCCGTTCGAATGGCAAGAGGAGCTGCCGGCGCAGCATGCCGTGGCGCCGCGTCCCGGCGCTGTCCTCAGGCGCTCGGCGATCGGCATGGTAGCGGCGCTTGTTCTGCTCGTGCTCGCTCTGGCGCTGGGCTATCGCTATGTCGACAAGCAGCACGAGACGGACCAGTCGCGAGAGTTCTCGGCGAAACTGGCGCAAGCGCAGGGCGCCTTGAGCCGTGGCGACCTCAGCGCCGCGGAGCGTGCGCTGGTCGCCCTGGTCGCCGCCCATCCGGATCATCCTGGCGTGCGGGACTTGAGGGAAGAACTCGATCGGCGAGTGCGCGAACAAGACGCCAAGCGCGAGCAGCTGCGCGAGGCCACCCAGAAAGCGACCAGGGTGCTCGGACTGGCCGAGCCGGCACCGTCGCCGTCGCCGTCGCCCGCCCCAGCGCCGCCGGCAGCGGAGGCGCCGCCCATCGCAGCGCCCGCGCCGGAGATCGGCACGGCGGCCCCCGGAAGGAGCGAGTGCAACGACACGCTTGCGGCCCTGGCTCTGTGCGAGAGATGAGATGCGCGCAGCACAGATGTATCGGCAATCGCCCGACAGGACTACCATGAACAACCTTCACTGGAGCCGGCAATGCCAATCAGATCAATCCTGACGGGGCTGATAGCGATGGTGGTCCTCCTATCCTCGGCCTTCGCGCAGCCCAGGGCGCAGTACAAGATCGTCACTGCATCGAAAAGCGGCACCTACATCCAGATAGGCCGCGACCTTGCCAAGTGGGTGGCCGAGCCCGCCGGCATCGAGCTCGACGTCCTGGAGTCGAAGGGTTCGGCGGAGAACGTTCAACGCATGCGCTTCGAGTCGGGGGTCAAACTCGCGCTGGTGCAGTCCGATGTCTACCAGGCCTTCCTGGACGAGGCGAAGGCTGGAAACGCCGACGCGGGCAACATCATTCGTCCGCTGCGCCTCATCATGCCGCTCTACGACGAAGAGATCTACTTCGTCGCCCGTGCCGACTCGCCGCTGAACTCCATCCACGAGATCAAGAACAAGAAGATCGGCGTCGGAGCGCTCGGCAGCGGCACGGCGCTCACGTCGAGAACGCTCTACCAGCTGATGTTCGGCGAGCAGATACCGGCTGCCAACGCGCAGTATCTGAGCAACGAAGAAGCGCTCGCCAAGCTCACCGTCGACAAATCGATCGACGTCGCCATCATCGTGGCCGGCCAGCCGGCCAAGCTGTTCTCGGACATGAAGCCCGAGGCGCGCAACTACATCAAGATCCTGAAGCTGGACGACGCGGCGCCGGAAACAGCGCGTGCGAAGAAGACCTACTTTCCCGCGACGATACGCGCCGCGAGCTACTCGACATGGCTCACGGCCGACATTCCCACCCTGACCGTGAAGGCCTATCTGGTCACCTACGACTACGGCCTGCAATCGACGGTCGGAAATCTCGGCCGATTTGCCGAGTCGCTTTGCAAGAACTTCGACAAGCTCCAGGCCAACGGGCATCCCAAGTGGAAGCAGGTGCGCCTGGAGCTGCCCGCCCTTGGCCAGGGATGGCGCTATTACGGGCCCATGGAAAAGCGGCTGCGCGCCTGCATTGCCGGGCAGGCCGCGGCGGGTGGGCCGGCCTGGGCCAGGACGCAACCCGCAGGGCGTGAATGCACGGAACAGGAGTGGGTGCTCGGCCTATGCAAGAAGTGAGTTTGAAGATGCGCTTTCCCATGCTCACGCGCCGCGCGGCGCTGCTTTTTGCCGCACTCGCCCTCGCCGGCTGCAGCAGCCTCGGCGGCAAGCCCGACGCCGCGGCCGAGCCGATCCACGTCATGACCTCCGGCGGCTTCACCGCCGCCTACAACGAGCTCACGCCCGGCTACGAAAAGACGAGCGGCCGCAAGGTGCAGACCGCCTACGGCGCCTCGATGGGCGCGGCCAGCGATTCGATCCCGAGCCGCCTGGCGCGCGGCGAGCCGGCCGACATCGTGATCCTCGCGCGTCCTGCCCTCGACGCACTGGTGAAGGAAGGCAAGGTGATGTCCGGCAGCCAGGTGGACCTGGTGCGCTCGTCGATCGGCTTCGCGGTGCGCACCGGCGCGCCCAAGCCCGACATCAGCACGGTCGATGCGCTGAAGCGCACGCTGCTCGCGGCGCCTTCGATCGCCTACTCGGCCAGCGCCAGCGGTGCCTACTACGAGACCGAGCTGCTGAAGAAGCTGGGCATCGAGGACCAGGTCAAGCCGAAGAGCCGACGCATCCTCAGCGAACGCGTCGGCACCGTGGTCGCGCGCGGCCATGCGGCGCTGGGCCTGCAGCAGGTGAGCGAGCTGCTGCCGATCAAGGGCATCGACTACATCGGCCCGCTGCCGGCGGAAGTGCAGCGCGTCACCGTGTTCTCGGCCGGCATCGCGACCGGCTCGAAGCAGCCCGAGGCGGCACGGCAACTGATCCGCTACCTCAACTCGCCGACCGCAGCGCCGGTGATCGAGCGCACCGGCCTCGAAGCGATCACGGCACGCGGCCCGTAAACTGGGGCCATGAGCTCGCCGATCACCCCCGCCATCGTCTCGGCGCTTGCGCCCACCGGCACGCTGCGTGCCTCCATCAATCTCGGCAACCCGATCCTCGCGAACAAGGATGCGGCCAGCGGCGAACCAGCCGGCGTCTCGGTCGACCTGGCACGCGCCTTCGCGCAGCGCCTGTCGGTTCCGATCGAGCTGGTGGTGTTCGAGAAAGCGGCCGCTTCCGTCGATGCGGTGCGGAACGACAAGGCCGACATCGGCTTCTTCGCGATCGATCCGGCGCGCAGCGAGGGCCTGCGCTTCACTGCGCCTTATGTGTTGATCGAGGGCAGCTACCTGGTGCCCGCGGCTTCGCCGATCCGGCGCAACGAGGAGGTGGACCAGGGCGATGTCCGCATCGCGGTCGGCGCCGGCAGCGCCTACGACCTCTTCCTCACGCGCGAGATCAAGGAGGCGCAGATCGAGCGCGTGCAGGGCGCCAAGGGCGTGTTCGAAAGCCTGCACGCGGGCCTGGTCGAAGTGGCGGCCGGCATCCGGCAGGTGCTCGAGGCCGAAGCCGTGCGCACGCCCGGCCTGCGCACGCTGCCCGGGCGCTTCATGGTGATCCAGCAGGCGATGGGCACGCCGGCGTCGCGCGGCGCCGTGGCAGCCGCGGCGCTCGCCGCCTTCGTCGAGGAAATGAAGGCCAGCGGCTTCGTGGCCGAGGCGCTGGCGCGGCACGGCATCCAGGGCGCCGGCGTGGCGCCTGCCGCTCAGGCGTAGCGCGCCAAGCCCAGGCCTTCCATATCGATCTCGGGCGAGCGCCCGCCGATCAGGTCGGCCATCACGCGGCCGGTGCCGGCCGCCATGGTCCAGCCCAGCGTGCCGTGGCCGGTGGCCAGCAGCAGATTCGAGAGGGGCGTGCCGCCGAGGATGGGCGTTCCGTCGGGCGTCATCGGCCTGAGACCGGTCCAGAACTCGGCGCCTTCGACGCTGCCGCCCTGCGGGAACAGATCGGTGACGACGTGCTCCAGCGTGTCGCGCCGCCGGTCGTTCAACCGCAGGTCGTAGCCCGAGAGCTGCGCGGTGCCGCCGACGCGGATGCGGTCGCCAAGCCTTGTGACGGCGACCTTGAAGGTCTCGTCCATCACCGTCGACTCGGGCGCCATCGCCGGGTCGCTGATCGGCAGCGTGATCGAGAAGCCCTTGACCGGGTACACCGGCAGGCGGATGCCCAGCGGCTTCAGGAGCTGCGGCGAATAGCTGCCCAGCGCCACTACGTAGCGCTCGGCATGAAAGGGGCCGGCCTCGGTATGGACCGCGGTCACGCCGGCGGCGTCGCGCGCGATGTCGGTGATGCCCACGCCGAAGCGAAAGCGCACGCCCGCCGCTTCGGCCAGACGCGCCAGCGCCTGCGTGAACTTGAAGCAGTCGCCGGTTTCGTCGCCCGGCAGGCGCAGGCCGCCGACGAACTTCTCCCTCACGGCGGCCAGCGCCGGCTCGTGCTGCAGGCAGCCCTCGCGGTCCAGCAACTGGTAGGGCACGCCGTAGGCCTTGAGGATCTCGATGTCCTTGGCCGTCCCGTCGAGCTGCTTCTGCGTGCGGAACAGCTGCAGCGTGCCGAGCGAGCGCTCGTCGTAGCGGATGCCGGTCTCGGCGCGCAGCTGCTGGAGGCAGTCGCGGCTGTACTCCGCCAGCCGCACCATGCGGCCCTTGTTGAGCTCGTAGCGCGCATGCGTGCAATTGCAGAGCATGGCGATCCCCCAGCGCCACATCGCCGGGTCGAGCATCGGCTTGACGACCAGCGGGCGGTGCCGCATCAAAAGCCACTTGATGGCCTTGAGCGGCACGCCGGGCCCGGCCCAGGGCGCCGAATAGCCGGGCGACACCTCGCCCGCGTTGGCATAGCTGGTCTCCAGCGCCGGCGCCCGCTGGCGGTCGAGCACGGTGACCTCGTGGCCGGCCTTGGCGAGGTAGTAGGCCACGGTGGTGCCGATCACCCCGCTGCCCAGAATCAGTACTTGCATGCGAATCCTCGGGTCTATGTCAAACCCAGTGCCGACTGCAAACGCTCTGCCGACAAATGCTCCGGCCGCTCGGGCCAGGCTTCCAGCAGCGTCACCATCTTCTCGTTGATCGGCGCGCGGGCGCCGTTCGACTCGGCGAGCCGCACCACCTCGCCGCACAGCGCGTCGATCTCGGTGCGCCGGCCCAGCGCCAGGTCGTCGGCCATGCTGGAGCGCGCCTTGTCGTCGATGCGCAGCATGCGCGCCGCAACGAGGCGGAACAGCGGCGTCGGCAGGCGCAGGATGAACGGCAGGCGCCGCGCCGGCACCGCCGCGAGCTGCGCCGGCGCGATGTTGGCCCACGACAGGGCATCCAGCGCCTCGTCCATCAGGGCCGCCAGACAGCGGCGATAGCCGTGGTCCAGCAGTTGCTCGCGCAGCGGCAGGCCCGAGAGCGCGTTGACCGGGTTGTTGAGATTGAGCAGCAGCTTGCCCCATTGGACCGACAGCATGTCGTCGTAAGTGTCGACCGGTACGCCGGCACGCTCGAACACGGCCAGCCAGGGTCGCAGCGCCCTGCTGCGCCGGGCGGCCAGCCGGCCGACCGTGCCGCGGTGGAAGCTGCCGGGTTCGATCTCGGCCACGTTGTACGGCACCATCCCGGGCAGCACATAGAGCGTGGGGGCGACCTTCGATGCGACGTCCGCATTCGAGATGCCGTTCTGCAGCGAAAGCACCGGCGTGCCGGCCGGCAGCGCCTCGGCCAGCTCGGCCGCGGCCTCGGCGGTGGCGTTGCTCTTCACGGTCAGCAGCACCAGCGAGGGCCGTATGCCCTGAGGCACCCGCTCCTCGAGATGCAGCGCGTCGGGCGGCACGTGGCGCTCCATGCCGTCGAGATCGCTGAGCGTGATCCCGCGCCGCGCGAGCACCTGCAGCACCCGCGGGCGGCCGACGAAGACGACGCGCACGCCCTCCGCCGCCAGGCTGCCGCCGATGAAGCAGCCGATGGTGCCGGCACCCATCACGAGCACGTCGACGGGCACGGGCTCGGAGTCGGGCTCGGCCATGTGCGCTAGATCCGTTCCGCCACCCAGCCCTGCACCGACTTCAGCGCGGCCGGCAGACCTGCCGCATCGGTGCCGCCGGCCATGGCCATGTCGGGCTTGCCGCCGCCCTTGCCGCCGACCTGCTGGGCGACGAAGTTGACCAGCTCGCCCGCTTTCACACGGCCCATGGTGTCGGCCGTGACGCCGGCGGCGATCTGCACCTTGCCGCCGTCGACGGCGGCCAGCACGATGGCCGCGGTCTTGAGCTTGTCCTTGAGCTTGTCCATGGTCTCACGCAGCGTCTTGGCATCGCCGCCGTCGAGCTTGGCGGCCAGCACCTTGATGCCGCCCACGTCCACCGCCTGGGCCAGCAGCTCGTCGCCCTTCGACGATGCGAGCTTGCCCTTGAGCGCGCCGACCTCGCGCTCCAGCGCGCGCACCTGGTCGAGCACCTGCGTGAGGCGCGGCTGCAGTTCCGAGGCCGGCGTCTTCAGCGTGGCGGCCACGCTGTTCACCGTCGCCTCGAGCTCCTGCAGATAAGCCAGCGCATTGGCGCCGGTCACCGCCTCGATGCGGCGCACGCCGGCGGCCACGCCGCCCTCGCTCACGATCTTGAACAGGCCGATGTCGCCGGTGCGCGCCACGTGCGTGCCGCCGCACAGCTCGCGGCTGGAACCGATGTCGAGCACGCGCACGGTGTCGCCGTACTTCTCGCCGAAGAGCATCACGGCGCCGGTTTTCTGCGCCGACTCCATGTCCATCAGGCGCGCCTGTGTCGCCTGGTTGGCCAGGATCTCGGCGTTCACGCGCTTCTCGATCTCGAGGATCTGCGCTTGCGTGACCGGCGCGTTGTGCGCGAAGTCGAAGCGCGTCTTGTCGGCATCGACCAGCGAGCCCTTCTGCTGCACATGCGTGCCCAGCACCTCGCGCAGCGCCTTGTGCATCAGGTGGGTGACGCTGTGGTTGCGCATGGTGGCGGCGCGCAGCGCCGTGTCGATGCGCGCGGTGACGGCGTCGCCCACCTTCAGCGTGCCCTGCGTCTGCGTGCCGTGGTGGCCGAACACGTCGGCCTTGATCTTCTGCGTGTCGTCGACGCCGAACTGCACGCCTTCGGCCACCAGCACGCCCTGGTCGCCGACCTGGCCACCGCTCTCGGCATAGAAGGGCGTGGTGTCGAGCACCGCGATGCCGGGCTGGCCTTCTTTCAGTTCCTGGACCGGCGCGCCTTCGTAGTACAGGGCCACGACCTTGGCCTTTTCTTCCAGGTGCTCGTAGCCGGTGAAGGTATTGGCCCCGCCGCTGTACTCGACGGCGCGGTCCATCTTGAACTTGCCGGCAGCGCGGCCGGCGGCCTTCTGCTTTTCCATCGCGGCGTTGAAGCCGGCCGCGTCGACCTCGACGCCGCGCTCGCGGCACACGTCGGCCGAGAGGTCGAGCGGGAAGCCGTAGGTGTCGTGCAGCTTGAAGGCCACCTCGCCCGGCAGCAGCTTGGCGCCATCGGCCAGCGCCGCGTCGAGGATCTCCATGCCGTTGGCGAGCGTCTCGAAGAAGCGCTCCTCTTCCGCCTTCAGGGTCTCGGTGATGCGCTTCCCGTCGGCCACCAGCTTCGGGTAGGCCTCGCCCATCAGCGCCACCAGGTCGGGCACCAGCTTGTGGAAGAAGGGCTTCTTCTGGCCCAGCTTGTAGCCGTGGCGGATGGCGCGGCGCACGATGCGGCGCTGCACGTAGCCGCGGCCCTCGTTGCTGGGGATCACGCCGTCGGCCACCAGGAAGGCGGTGGCGCGGATGTGGTCGGCGATCACGCGCAGGCTCTTGTTGTCCAGATCCTTTTCGCCGGTCTCGCGCGAAGCGGCCTTGATCAGCGCGTCGAAGATATCGATCTCGTAGTTGCTGTGCACGTGCTGCAGGATCGCGGCCAGGCGCTCGAGGCCCATGCCGGTGTCGACGCAGGGCGCGGGCAGCGGCTTCACGCTGCCGTCGGGCTGCATGTCGAACTGCATGAACACGTTGTTCCAGATCTCGATGTAGCGGTCGCCGTCCTCGTCGGGCGAGCCGGGCGGGCCGCCGGCAATCTCGGGGCCGTGGTCGTAGAAGATCTCGGAGCACGGGCCGCAAGGGCCGGTGTCGGCCATCATCCAGAAGTTGTCGGACATGTAGCGTCCGCCCTTGTTGTCGCCGATGCGCACCACGCGCTCGGGCGGCAGGCCGATGTCCTTGGTCCAGATGTCGTAGGCCTCGTCGTCCTCGATGTAGACGGTGGCCCAGAGCTTGTCGGCCGGCAGCTTGTAGACCTGGGTCAGCAGCTCGAAGGCCCAGGTCAGCGACTCGCGCTTGAAGTAGTCGCCGAAGCTCCAGTTGCCCAGCATCTCGAAGAAGGTGTGGTGGCGCGCGGTGTAGCCGACGTTCTCGAGGTCGTTGTGCTTGCCGCCGGCGCGCAGGCAGGCCTGCACCGAGGCCGCGCGCACGTAGGGGCGCTTGTCGGTGCCGAGGAAAACGTCCTTGAACTGCACCATGCCCGAGTTGGTGAACATCAGCGTCGGGTCGTTGCCGGGCACCAGCGAACTCGACGGCACCACGGTATGGCCCTTGGAGGCGAAGAAATCGAGGAAGGACTTGCGGATGTCCGCAACGCTGAAGGTGGGCTGGCTCATCTTGGATTGGACTTCTCAGACAGGCGGCCGAGCGGGCAGCCCCTGCATCGAACCCACCTAACTGCTTGATTTGCTTGAACATTCGATTATAGGTTTGGCCCTCTGTCCCGCATGCCCCTGTTGCTTTGCCCAAGACCTATGCTCGGCCCCATGAACGAACGCCTGCTGGCCGACGCCGTGCTGGTGCTGCACGGCCTTTTCATCCTGTTCGTGGTGGCGGGCGGCCTGCTCGTGTGGCGCTGGCCGCGGCTCGCCTGGCTGCACCTGCCGGCGGTCTTCTGGGGTGCCTGGGTGGCCTGGTTCGGATGGGAATGCCCGCTGACGCCGCTCGAGAACCAGCTGCGGCTCGCGGCCGGCCAGGGCGGCTACAGCGGCGGCTTCATCGACCACTACATGCTGAGCGCCATCTATCCCGAGGGCCTGACCCGTGGCGCGCAGATCGCGTCGGGCACCTTCGTCGCGGTGCTCAATCTGGGGGTGTATGCGCTGCTGATTCGCAAGTGGCGCGCGAAGCGAAGCTGAGGCCAATTCGCTAGAGCATTGAAAACAAAAGGAGTACTCTTCAGCAAAACAACAACTGGGCGCCGGCGCGTCACGCACACGGCAAGATCGATCGGCTTGGCCTGAGGAGGTCGTCATGCTCGGTGAATTCGTCACCCGGGAACAGTCCGCCACCCTCGCGGCGCGAGCGCGACGACAGACGGAACACCTGCTCGAGTTCGCGCCCGACGTGGTGCGCAGCGCCTACAACCTGCGGCCCTTCCTGATCCACCACCATCTCTGCGAACACCCCAGCTTCTCGCTGGACGCGCTGTTCGCGCTCTGCCGGCGACTGCCGCGCGAGCAGGTGCAGTACCGCGTGGGCGCCATTCCCGGCGATGCGAACTTCGACTCCTCCTACGAGCGCTACCGCGAGGGCCTCCGCTTGGACGACGTGCTGGAGCACTTCGAAGAACGCAAGGCCTACATCTGCATCTACAACCCGGAGCGCGATGCCGGCTACCGGCCGGTGCTGGAGGGCCTCCTGGCCGAGATCGCTGCGGCCATCGAAGACCTCGATCCGGTGATCACCTGGTACTCGACCTATGTCTTCATCTCCACGCGCGACGCGGTCACGCCCTACCACATGGACCGCGAGATGAACTTCCTGCTGCAGGTGCGCGGCGAGAAGGAGGTGATGCTCTGGGATCCGCACGACGACGAGATCATGAGTTCCGCCGAGAAGGACCGCCTGCTCGCGGCTTTCGCGAGCCAGCGCCCGAACTACAAGCCTTCCTTCGAAGCCAAGGCGATGCGCTACGAGTTGCGGCCCGGCCTCGGCGTGCACCATCCCTTCATCGCGCCGCATCGCGTGCACACCGGGCCCGAGCTGTCCGTCTCGCTCGCCTTCACCTTCCGCACGCAGAAGTCCGACCTTTGGACCAGCGCGCATGCCTTCAACCATGTGCTGCGCCGCTGCGGCTGGTCGCCGGCGGAGGTCGGGGCCGAGCATCCGTATGCCGATCGCGCAAAGGCGGCGGCAGCGCACGCGATGGAGGTGCCGCTCGAGTTGCTGCGCAAGCACCGGCACGCGCGTTCGGCCGCCGCGCACTGACGAAGGCGCAACGCTCTCAGGGCGCCGGCTCGATGTTCAGGTTCATGCGGAACAGGTTGCCCGGATCGAAACGCTTCTTCACGGCCTGCAGTCGCGCGTAGTTCGCGCCATAGCTGCCGGCGACGCGCTCGGCCTCGTCCTCCGTCAGGAAGTTGACGTAGCCGCCGCCGGTGGCGTGCGGCGCGGCATCCTGGAAGACCTGGCGCGCCCATACGCGCACCCGCTCGTCTTCGCCTGGATCGGACCAGCGGCCATGCACGTTCATGATGTAGCGCGCATCGCGGCCGACGAAGGCGGTGTCCTCCGGCTTTACGCGCGCCATCGCACCGCCGAGCTGGGCGATGAAGATCTCGCACTCGGGCCCCGGCAGGCGGCGGACGGAGTCGATCACGAGATCGAGCGCCTCGTCGCTCAGCGTGCTGAAGTTGTTCGACTTCCAGTAGTTGCGGCTGCCCGGCGCGAGCAGCGGATCGAAGGCCGACTGGAATCCGGCGTAGGGCGTCGGCCCCAGCGCGGTGCCCAGCGGCTCGCCGAACTGCAGCACCGGCGCGGCAGCGCGCTCGCCGGCTTCGACATCGCCGCTGTAGACCAGCGGCAAGATCACCACCTCCGTGCCGTGGACTGATTCGGGAAGGAAGGGCAGCGGCGGCGCCTTGCGCATCACCGTCCAGACGCTCAGCTCGTCGGGCGCGTTGGTGGTGAAGTCGCGCCACGCGCGCAGCACCTGCTGTGCCTGTGCGAACGGATAGACCACCAGGCCCGAGTACACCTCGGGCCCGACCGGATGCAGCTGGAACTCGAACGAGGTCGCCACGCCGAAGTTGCCGCCGCCGCCGCGCAGGGCCCAGAACAGCTCGGGTTCCGAAGTCGACGAGGCGACGCGCTCGGTGCCGTCGGCGATCACGACGGTGGCGCGCAGCAGGTTGTCGATGGTCAGGCCGTAGCGGCGCGTCAGCCAGCCGAAGCCGCCGCCGAGCGTGAGCCCGGCCACGCCAGTGGTGGAATTGATTCCGAGCGGCGTGGCCAGGCCATGGGCCTGCGCCTCGCGATCGAAGTCACCGAGCAGCGCGCCCGCCGCGACGCGCGCCGTGCGCGTGGCGGCATCGACGCTGACCGTGCGCATGCCCGACAGATCGATCATCAGGCCGCCCTCCGCGACCGCGTTGCCCGCGATGTGATGGCCGCCGCCGCGCACGCTCAGCAGCATCTTGTGCGCCGCCGCAAAACGCACCGCGGCCTGGACATCGCTGTCTTTCATGCACCGCGCGATCAGCGCCGGACGGCGGTCGACCGTGCCATTCCAGACCTTGCGCGCTTCGTCGTAGGCGGCATCGGCGGCAGTGAGAACGCCGCCGCCGATCTGCGCCGCGAAGGCGGCGACGTCGGACTGCTGGAGTTGCCGGACGTCCTTGTCCAGCGTCTGGTAGGTCAGAGAGGTCATGGCGTGCTCCCGGAGTGAACGCGTTGAAGAGGCGGAGGCTCATTCTTGCGACTTGCTCGCTCCGGCGCCTGACCTGGCGTCCTTGAAATCTACCCGTGCGTCCGGACGGTGGCGGGCTGGGGCGTTCCCGGATCAAAATGAGATTAATTTCTTGTAATGAGACTGAAATCTCATTACGATGCGTGCCACTTCAACCCGCAAGGACACTCGCCATGGCACTGACCCGCAGCGAAATGGATCGCAAGCTCGACGAGCATTTCAATTTCGAAGCCCAGGACAACGTGGAGGGTGTGCTGGCCACGCTCACCGCCGACGTCGAGCACGACGTGGTCGGCTGGCCCAGCGGCCCCAGCCGCAGCCGCGAGGGCGCGCGCCCGTTCTACGAGACGCTGTTCGCCGACCTGTCCGAAGGCAAGGTCGAATCCAGGCGTCGCCTCTACGGCGACAACTTCATGGTCGACGATTCGCTATGGAGCGGCCGGGCGCCGGGCCACCCCTTCGGCATGGAAGGCCGCGACCGTCCGCTGGCCTTCCGCCTGCTGCACGTGATCGAGTTCGCCGACAACGGCGACATCCGCCGGGAGAACGTCTGGGTCGACCTGGGCGCCATCCTGCAGCAGTTGCCCCAGGTGGCCTGAGCATGGCCGGCAACGAAAGCCGCCCGCAGCAGAAGCAGCGCACCCGCAAGGCCCTGCTGCAGGCCGCATCGCAATTGACGAAACAGGGACGCCGGCCGACGCTCGACGAGATCGCCGAAGAGGCGCTGGTTTCCCGCGCCACCGCCTACCGCTATTTTCCGAACGTCGAGGCGCTGCATCTGGAGGCATCCATCGACATCGAGACGCCGCAGCCGGAGGATGCGCTGCGCGGCGCGCCGGCGAACGACGTGGTCGCCCGTCTCGAGCACGTGGACGACGCGCTGCACACGATGATCGCGGCCAACGAGGCGCCGCTGCGAATGATGCTGGCGCAGTCGCTGGAGCGAAGCGCTCGCGGCGAAACCGACGCGCAGCTGCCGGGACGCCAGAACCGCCGCACGCCGCTGCTCGAAGCCGCGCTCGCGCCGGCGAACGGCTCCATCAAGCCGGCGGCGCTGAAGAACCTCAAGCACGCGCTCGCACTGGTGATCGGTCCCGAGGCCATGGTGGTCTTCAAGGATGTGCTTCGACTCGACGATGCCGAGGCGCGCAAGGTCAGGCGCTGGGCGATCCGGGCGCTGGTCGCGGCTGCGGCGCAGCCCGGTCCGGCGCCGGCCAGGCCGGTTCAGCGCAAGCCGAAGGAAACGATTCTTCCCCGTCGATCTCGTCCAAGGAGTTCTCCATGACAGCGCACCCGAAATTCGTTGCCACCGCATTCGCCCTTCTCGCCTGCGCCGGCACCTTGGCCGGGCCTGCGGAAGCAGGCAAGGATCAACTGCGCCGCGGCCGCTACCTGATTCAGGTCGCCGGCTGCAACGATTGCCACACGCCCAACTACGGCCCCAGCAACGGCCAGGTCGACGAGAAACTCTGGCTGACGGGCGATTCCCTGGGCTGGGCCGGCCCCTGGGGTACGACCTATGCCACCAATCTGCGCCTGATGATGGCCAGCATGAGCGAGCAGCAATGGATCCACCATGCGCGCAACATGCGGCCGCGCCCGCCCATGCCCTGGTTCAATGTCCGCGCCATGAGCGATGCCGACCTGAAGGCCATCTATGCATTCACCCGCTCGCTAGGCCCCGGCGGTTCGCCGGCACCCGCCTATGTGCCGCCCGGCAAGAAGGCTGCGGGGCCGGTGGTCCAGTTTCCGGAGTGACGCAGCGCGTGCCACGCTGGGCGTTCAGGCGGCAGCGACCGCAGTAGAATCCGCGCCTGCTGCGGGTGTAGTTCAATGGCAGAACGGCAGCTTCCCAAGCTTCATACGAGGGTTCGATTCCCTTCACCCGCTCCAAATCCAACTATCACGGCCCCTCTTGCAGGGGCCGTTTTCGTTGCGCTTCGCGGATGTATTCGCGCCATCGATGCGCCCCATTCATCCAAAGCGCTTTACTCCCGAGGTGCTCATCCCTAACCTCTGCCGACCTCCGATCCGCCCCCATTGAAGGGACGGACAAAGGTCTGCAGACGCGTGCCTGGCGCTCCAGCGTCCATCGATCTGCCGATACGAGAACGACAGAACAGAACGCGAGACATGCCCAAACTCCTCTTGTTGATAAGCGCCAACACCACCAGGCAGATCAAGCTGCGCAAGCCGGAAACAACCGTCGGGCGGGCGACGACCAACGACATCGTCATCAAGCATGAACGAGTCAGCCGCCTCCATGCCGTGCTGATCCTCGATGGTCCGTTCGTGACGATCAAGGATCTGGCCAGCAGCAACGGCGTCTATGTGAACGACGTCAAGGTGGAGGAGACGCAGCATCTGGTCGATGGCGACAGCATCTCCATCGGCGGCTGCCGGATGCGCTTCCTGGCCGGCAATCAGGACTACACGTCCGTCGAGGCCTTGCGGCTGCTGACCATTCCCGGGCTTCCGCTCGAACTGGCATCTCAGCGCGTCTCTCCCACATGGGCCGACGCATTGCGTGGCGCGGCCGCCTGACCCGCTCGATCTCGGCACTCCTCGAAGGGTCATCCGCCAAGCCGCCCCTCGCACCGCCTCCTACAATGGGTCGCATGCGCTTCCCGGCCACCGTCCTCCTCGTCACTGACTGCCCCGCTGCAGCCCCCGCCGCCCTCGCGGCAGGCCGGCGCGCGCAAGCAGCCGATGGCAAGGAGACCCGGCCCGCTGAGCGCACGCCAGCCGCACTTTCCTCCGCCCGGCGATCCCCCTTCCCTCTTCTCGTTTAGCGCAACCATCGATCGCCGGGCTTAAGCCCCGCGCGACAGCGACCCCTGCGGCCGCATTCGACTGGAGTGCTTCATGTCATCGACGACAACTATTCGCGGCGAGCGCACGCTCACCGAGCTCGATCACCTTCGTCTCAGCAAGCTGCTCGACGAAAAATCCCATCCGGGGCTCGAAGCCCTGCTCGATGCCGCCGAGGTGCTTGGCTCACGCGAGGTGCCGGCAGATGTCGTCACGATGTATTCGCAAGTCACCATCGCGGATGTGCCCTCGGGCCAGCGCCACAAGCTGACCCTCTGCTACCCCAAGGACGCCGAGCCCGGCGCCGGCCTCGTCTCTGTGCTCTCGCCGGTCGGCATGAGCCTGATCGGCTTGCGGCTCGGCGCGGTGGCGAGCTGGACCTTGCCCAGCGGCGAGGAAGGCCACGCCGAGGTGCTCGAGATCCTGTTCCAGCCCGAAGCCAGCGGCGACTACACGACCTGAGATCGACTCAGTCGAGCGTCGCCAGGTACGCCGCGATGTCGCGCGCATCCTGCTCCGTCACGCCCATCTCGGGCATGGCTGTCTGCGGGTCGACCTCGCGCGTGTGGCGCAGCCAGCGCACCATGTTGTCGGGCGTGTTGGCGAGCTTGCCGCCGATCATCGCGCGGCGCGCCACGCCGGCGAGCGGCGGGCCGACGTTGGGCGACGAGCCGGTGACGCCCGGGATGGTGTGACAAGTGCCGCAGGCGTATTGATGGATCGCCTTGGCGCCGCGGCGCACATCGCCCTGCGCATCGGCATTCGTCGCCACGCGGGGGCCACAGGCACTTGGCACCGCGGGGCCGCTCGTCACCGTCACGCTCGCCCGCGTCGCCTCGGCGTACTGTTGCGGCGTGAGGTCGGGCAAGCGCTCGAGAAAGGCGACCACGGCCCACAGGTCTTCCTCGGCCAGGCGGAATTCCCAGGCCGGCATGCCGCTCATCTTGATGCCGTGCTTCGTCACCCAGTAGAGCTCGCGCGCGTTCCAGTGCTGGCGCGCATCGACCAGCGGTCCGGGCCACGGCTGCATGCTCTTGCCGATGTCGCCCTGCGCAACGCCGGGGCCGCCGTGGCATTGCTGGCACTTGTCGCGAAAGCAGGCGGCGCCGCGCAGCACCAGCCGTTCGTCGTCGAGCTTCGGCGGCTCGATGCCGCGTGCGCGCAACCGCACCGCTTGCCGCATCGCGGTCTCGAGCATCGAATACACGGGCTGCGTGTGCTGCTCGGTCGCGGAGATGTTGTAGAGCCCGCCCCACACCGTCACCGCTGCGCCCGCCGCCGCGGCCAGGCCGAGCACCGCAAGCGTCAGCAGGACGGTCTTCGAGGTTCCCATGTTTGGCGGCATTGTCCGACGCGCGAGAGCGCCGCCGTGTCGGCGCAAGGCGCATTCGCGCCACGAGAATTGCGGGATGCCCGCCTACCTGCTGCTGCTGCTGCTGGATCGCCCCGGCTCGTGGACCGCACTGCTGCTGCTGCTGGCCATCGCAGCGCTCGTTAGCGGCTGCGAGCTCGGCGAACGCAAGCTGCCCAACGCCAAGGCGCCGGCGGCCCAGATCGCGCGCGGCCAGCAGCTGCTTGGGCAGTACCAGTGCGGCAGCTGCCATGCGATTCCGGAAGTCCCGATCGCGCGCGGCACCGTCGGCCCGCCGCTCAAGGCCTTCGGCCGCCGCAGCTACATCGCGGGCCAGGTGCCGAACGGTCCCGACACGCTGGCGCGCTGGATCGTTGCGCCGCAGGCCGTGGTGCCCGGCACCGTGATGCCCGCGATGGGCGTCTCGCCCGAGGATGCGCGCGACATGGCAGCCTACCTGCTCGCACTCGAATGAGCGGCACCGCTTCGCAATCCGCCCTGCATGCCGCGGGCCCGGTGGCCGAGACGCTGCTGGGCGTGAGCACGGTGCTGGTGCTGGGCGCGACGCTGATCTTCGTGGCTGTGATGGCGCTGCTCGCACTGGCCGTGCGGCGGCGCGGCGGCCAGGTGAATGCGCGCTGGTGGGTGCTCGGCGGCGGCGTGGTGTTCCCCACCGCGGTGCTGGCCGCGCTCTTCGCCTACAGCGAGTGGCACAAGCCGCCGTGGCGCATCGCGCCGCCGAAGGACGCGCTGATCGTCGGCGTCACCGCGCGCATGTGGTGGTGGGAGCTGCGCTACCGCGATCCGGCTACCGGCGCCGAGATCGTGGGCGCCAACGAGATCCGCATCCCGGTGGGCCGGCCGGTCTACTTCGGTCTTTCGAGCGCCGATGTGATCCACAGCTTCTGGGTGCCGGCACTGGGCGGCAAGATGGACATGCTGCCGGGCCGCGTGCAGCACCTGCAGTTGCAGGCCGACCGGCCCGGCACTTGGCGCGGGCAATGCGCGGAGTACTGCGGCGATCAGCATGCACGCATGGCGCTGCACGTGGTGGCGGAGCAGCCCGCAGTCTTCGATGCCTGGCTCGCGGCCCAGGCCCGGCCCGCGGCGGCCTCGTCCTCGCCGGAGATCGAGCGTGGCCGCGAAGCCTTTCTCGCCCATCGCTGCAACGCCTGCCACACGGTGCGCGGCGTGAGCGAAGAAAGCCGGCTCGGCCCCGACCTCACGCACGTCGGCAGCCGCCTCTACCTCGGCGCGGGCACGGTGGCAAACGACGCCGCCGGCCTCGCGCAATGGGTGGCGCACACGCAGCAGCTCAAGCCCGGCGCACGCATGCCCTCGTCGGGCGCGCGCATCGACGAGGCGAGCCTTCGATCCATCGCGGCCTGGCTCGGCGTGCTCCAATGAAACCCGCGGCCGACACCCTGCCCTCCAGCCTGCCGCGCCCCGACGGCGAGCGCGAGGCGCTCGAACGCGCCTGGCGGGCACCCGAAGGCTGGCGGCTGCTCTCGGCCGTCAACAACACGCACATCGGCGTGTTCTACATCGCGACCGCGATGCTCTTCTTCGTGCTGGCCGGCATCCTGGCGCTCGTGATGCGCGCGCAGCTTGCCGTGCCGGACAACGGGCTCGTCGACCCGAAGACCTACAACCAGCTCTTCACGATGCACGGCACTGTGATGATGTTCCTGTTCGCGGTGCCGATCGTCGAGGCCGTGGCCGTCTACCTGCTGCCGGGCATGCTGGGCGCGCGCGACCTGCCCTTTCCGCGCCTGTCGGCCTACGCTTTCTGGGCCTATGCGATCGGCGGCATCGCCTTCTTCTGCACCATCTTCTTCGGTCAATCACCCGACGGCGGCTGGTTCATGTACCCGCCGCTCACCGGCAAGGAGTTCTCGCCGGGGCGCGGCGCGGACTGGTGGCTCCTGGGCATCGGCTTCATCGAGATCTCGGCCATCGCGGGCGCGATCGAGCTCATCATCGGCATCCTCTTCACGCGCGCGCCGGGCATGACGCTGATGAAGATGCCGGTGTTCGCCTGGGCCATGCTGGTGACCGCGCTGATGATCGTGTTCGCCTTCCCTGCGGTGACCGCGGCCACCACGCTGCTCGAGCTCGAGCGCGCCTTCGACTGGCCCTTCTTCATCGCGGCGCGCGGCGGCGATCCGCTCTTGTGGCAGCACCTGTTCTGGTTCTTCGGCCATCCGGAGGTCTACATCATCTTCCTGCCCGCCGCGGGCATGGTCTCGATGATGATCGCCACGCTCGCGGGCACGCCGCTGGTGGCCTATCGCGGCGTGGTGGCGGCACTGGCCGGCGTCGGCATCGTGAGCTTCGCGCTGTGGGCGCACCACATGTTCACGGCCGGCCTCGGCAACCTCTCGATGATGGTCGTCTCGGCGGCCAGCTTCATCGTCGCCATTCCGAGCGGCGTGCAGGTGTTCGCATGGATCGCGACCTTCTGGCGCGGCCGCGTGCGGCTGAACGCGCCGACGCTGTTCCTGCTCGGCTTCCATTTCATCTTCGTGCTGGGCGGCCTCACGGGCGTGATGGTGGCGGTGCTGCCCTTCGACTGGCAGGCGCACGACAGCTACTTCATCGTCGCGCATTTCCACTACGTGCTGATCGGCGGCATGGTGTTTCCATTGTTCGCGGGCTTCTACTACTGGGCGCCGGTGTTCAACGGGCATTGCCTGTCGGAGCGCTGGGGCCGCTGGTTCTTCGGCCTGATGTTCGGCGGCTTCAATCTCGCCTTCTTTCCAATGCACATCGCGGGCCTGATGGGCATGCCGCGGCGCGTCTACACCTACCCCGGCGATCTGGGCTGGAACGGCCTCAACCTGCTGTCGACCCTGGGCGCCTTCACCCTGGCGGCCGGCGTGCTGCTGTTCATCGTCGATGCGGCGCGCACGCTGCGCCGGCCCGAGAAGGACCACGGCAACCCGTGGCGGGCCGGCACGCTCGAATGGCTGCCGCCGCGCGACTACGGCGTGCGCAGCATTCCCGATGTGATCTCGCGCGAACCCCTGTGGGACCGGCCCGCGCTGCCGCTGGAGGTCGAGGCCGGTCGCCACTGGCTGCCCGGCACGGTGTTCGGCGGGCGCGAGACGCTGGTGACCAGCGCGCGCGATGCGCGGCCGCTGCACCTGCTGCGGCTGCCCACCGACGGCTGGTGGCCGGTGGTCGCCGCGGCGGGGACCGCGGGCTTCTTCCTGCTGCTGACGGTCGAACGCATGGTGCCGGCCTTCGCCTGCGGGCTGCTCGCGATCGTCGCCATCCTCATCTGGCTCTGGGGCTGCGACCAGCCGCCGCCGAGCGCGACGGCCCGCGTCGCGCGCGGCGTCTACCTGCCGGTGGGCGCCGCCGGCCGCGCCTCGCATTCATGGTGGGCCGTGATCGTGCTGATCGCGGTCGACATGACGATCTTCGCGTCCTTCGTGTTCTCGCATCTTCACGTGTCCATGGCCGCGGACGTGTGCCCGCCGGCCGGTGCCGCGCTGCCGGCGACGCGCTGGCCGCTGGGCTCGGCCGCGCTGCTGGCGGCCGGCTCGCTGCTGATGGCAGGCGCAGCGCGCGCGCTGGGCTCGACCGAGGTGCGCGGCCAGCGGCTGTTGCGCGCACTGGTGCTGCTCGCGATGGCCTGCACCAGCGGCGCATTCGCGCTCGACATGGCCGGCCATCTGCAAGCCGGACTCGACCCGCGCGCACAGGCCTGGAGCGCGACCGTCGGCATGCTGCTCGGCTATCAGGGTTTCCACGTCGCGGTGCTGCTGCTGATGGGCGGCTACGTGCTGGCGCGCTCCTGGATCGGCCGGCTCCAGCCCGCCGCCCGCGCCACCCTCGACAACACGCTCTTGATGTGGCACTGCGTCACGGCGCAGGGGCTGCTGGCCGCACTGACAGTGCAGCTGGCGCCGCGCCTTGCTTGAGGCGTCTATATCTCGGCAAACACCTCAAGCAGGTTTCCATCGGGGTCACGAAAGAAAAGCGTGCGATGGCCAAAGCGCTGATCGGTCGGGGGAGAAAGAAGATCGATGCCCTGCCGCACGAGTTCGGCCGCGCACCGATCGACATCTGGCGCGGAAACCTTGAATGCCAGCTGAAGCGAGGCGCTGCCCTTCGGCGTCGGCGCATCGGTTGCAGTTCGACCGGGCGTTGCCAATGCCAGGGTGTTGGCGCCGACTCGATACTCGATCCAGTTCGGCGACAGCTCCCGCGTCAGGCTGAAGCGGAGGACGTCTTCATAGAAGCGGCGCATCGCTGTCATGTCGCGGACGAAGATGACCGAGTAGTCGATGGCTCGAATGGCATGGAAAGGCGAATCCGGACGCGGTTCCTTCACGGTGCTTGTTCCCTACAGCAGATCCTGCGACTCGTGGTCGAAGCCCGGCACCGGCTGGGCCTTGGCCAGCGCCATCCAGAGGCTGAAGGGCATGCGCGGCAGCGCGCGGTGCACGGCCGAGCGCGCCACCACCAGCCGGCCCTGCTGCGCGATCAGCACGCCGCATTCGGCCGGGATCTCGTCCGGCTCGCCGACCGGCCGGCCCCTGGCGTCGCAGCCCAGCGCGTACCAGCACTCGCCGCCGAGGTCGAGATAGGCGGCGCGCTTGTCGGGCTTGCGCAGATCGCTCAGCAGGTCGGCGCGGTTGACCTTCACCTCGTGCACGATCGGCTGCGCATAGGCCTCGACGCTGGTGTTGCGGATCGAGAAGACGTCTGGCCGCGCGATGCACCAGCGCGGCTTGTCGCCCTCGTTCGCGGCCGGCAGCCGCGCCCGCAGGCTCAAGGCCCGCCAGGCCACGCGGCCGGCGCGCGTCATCTCGCGCGCGACCTGCTCGACCAGCGCCTCATGCTTGGAGAGCACCGCGCGGTTGACGAGCAGCGCGCGCGCGATGTGTTCGATGCCGGTATCGGTGACGCGCAGCGTTTCGTGGCCCAGCGCCGAACGCACGCGTTCCAGCAGGCCGGCCGCCAGCAGGTCGACCTCGATGGCGTCGCAGCAAGGCCAGCCAGCCGAACGGTAGATCTCGCGCAGGCGGCGCGCATGCAGGCGCCCCAGCGCCGCCGCACCGGGCGGCGGATCGGCCACCGGCGGCGGCGCGCCCGGGTCGGTCATCGGCGGATCAACCGCCGGCGGGTCGCCCTCGGGTGGCGGCGGCGGTGGCTGCGCGGGCGTTGGCGGGATCGGCAGATCGGGCGCGGGCGGCGGCGGCCCGATGGGTACGCCGACGCCGACGCCGGCGCGCTGCGAGGCGAGTGCTGTATTCATCGCGCAAGGTTAGCGAAAAGCAGCGGCCAAGGCGAGCGCGGGCGCCGCTATGGGCTGCGGGCCGCAGACCCGGACATGACCACCACCACCTGCGCCTGCGCCTTCCCGACCGAGAGGTAGACATGCCCCACGCTGCTGTCGAAGTAGACCGACTCGTTGCGCCGCACCAGCACCGACTCCCCGGTCTCGAAGCGGATGCGCACGGTGCCGGACAAGACCATGCAGAACTCCTGGCCGGGATGCCGGATGAAGTCGGCGAACTCGCTTTCGTGGCGCGCCAGGATGCGGCCGTGCATCGGCTCCATGATCTTCGCGGGATGATCGGTGCACAGCATCCGGTATTCGTACTGGTCGCTGGCATAGCTCGGGGCACTGTCGAGCGCCGAGTGAACGAAGGTCGGCGCCGCCTTGCCCGCGCGGCGCGCGGCCGGATCGAACAGGCGCGAAATATCGACGTTCAGCGCCCGCGCGACGGCGGCGAATTTCTCGTAGCTGATGGAGATCTGCCCGAGCTCCATCTTCGACAGCGTGGACAAGGCAACGCCCGAACGAACGGACAGCTCCTTCAGCGTGAGCTTGCCGGCCTTGCGGATCGAGCGCAGCCGCTCGCCCATGACGTCGCGTCCTATCGATTCGACGGGCGCGGCGGCCGATCGGGTGCGGCGCGGTTTCTTTGCGGGCGGCGTGGGCGGAGGACGCAATGTACGGACCATGGGGCGGCGCATTATGGCGCAAGGGGGTGCGGCTTGACCGTACACGTGCCCCAGAACGATAATTCTCGTAAATGAGAATTCAGCTGCCATGAGCACACCATCGCCTACCTTCGACTTCGCCGTGATCGGCGCCGGCATCGCCGGCGCATCGCTCGCCTTCCAGCTGGCACGGCGCGCGCGCGTGATCGTGCTGGAGCGCGAGTCCCAGCCCGGCTATCACTCGACCGGCCGCTCCGCCGCGATGTTCATGGAAAGCTATGGCACGCCGGCCATCCGGGCGCTGACGCGTGCGAGCCGCGCGTTCTACGAGCAACCGCCCGAAGGCTTCACCGCGCATCCGCTGCTCACCCCGCGCGGCGCGCTCTACATCGCCAGCGAGACCCAGTCGCAGGAACTGCAGGCGACTTTCGAGGCGCTGTCGCGCAACGCGAACGTCCGCCTCGTCACCGGCGAGGAGGCCGTTTCCATGGTGCCGGTGCTGCGCGCCGACCGCGTGCATGCGGCCATCTTCGAGCAGGATGCACAGGACATCGACGTCCATGCACTCCATCAGGGCTACCTCAAGGGCATGCGAGCGCGCGGCGGCACGCTGCGCTGCGACGCGGAGCTCGTGGCGGCGGTGCGTACCGAAGGCTTCTGGCAGCTGAGCCTGGCCGATGGCCAGCAGGTGCAGGCGCGCACCCTGGTCAACGCCGCCGGCGCATGGGCCGACCAGATCGCGGACCTGTGCAAGGCCGCGCGCGTCGGGCTCGAACCGCGGCGGCGCAGCGCCTTCACCTTCGCCGCGCCCGAGGGCCTTGACTGCGCGGCGTGGCCGGCGGTCGTCGGCATCGACGAAAGCTTCTACTTCAAGCCGGACGCCGGCCAGCTGCTGGGCTCCCCTGCCAATGCCGAACCGGTCGCGCCGCACGACGTGGTGCCCGAGGAACTGGACGTGGCCCTCGGCATTCACCACATCGAGAACGCCACCACGCTCTCGATCCGCCGCCCGAGCCATGCGTGGGCGGGCCTGCGTTCCTTCGTGGCCGACGGCGACTTCGTGCTCGGCTGGGACGAAGGCCGCGAAGGCTTCTTCTGGCTTGCCGGCCAGGGCGGCTACGGCATCCAGACGGCCGCAGGCGCTTCGGAGCTGGCTGCGGCCCTGCTGCATCACGAGGCACCGCCGGCGCAGCTGCTCGCCCACGGCGTGGATCCCCTCGCGTTCCGGCCGGGGCGCCTGCGTTGACTTCGGCGCCAGTGGGGCTTCTACTGGCACGATTCATGCACGTTTTCGGTTTTACTCGGATATGAGAATTCTCGTTAAAGAGAATTCCTTGACCATCACCGAAAGGACTTTCATGCAACTCCGCACCAGCACCCTTCTTCATGCTGCAGCATGGGCCTGCGCATCCTTCGCGGCCGTGCTGCCCGCCCAGGCCGCCGGCTATCCGGAAAAACCGGTGCAGATCGTCGTGCCCTTTCCGCCGGGCGGTGCGGGCGACGTAATGGGCCGCCTGCTGGCGCGGCAGCTCGAAGCCCGGCTCGGGCAGCCGGTGATCGTCGACAACAAGCCCGGCGCGGGCACCGCCATCGGCGCGCAGTTCGTGGCCAATGCCAAGCCCGACGGCTACACGCTGCTCTTGAGCTCCAACTCCACCTACACCCTCAATCCGGCCATTCAGCCCAAGCTGTCCTACGACCCGGTCAAGGCTTTCGAGCCCGTTGGCATGGTGGCCAACATGGCCCTGATCCTGGTCGCCCACCCGTCGGTGCAAGAGAACAGCGTGCAACAACTCGTTGCAGCGGCCAAGGCCGCGCCCGACAAGTACATGTACGGCTCCTTCGGCAACGGCACCGTGTCCCACTTCTCCGGCGAGATGTTCAAGGCGGCGGCAGGCGTCAAGATGACGCACGTGCCCTACCGCGGCAGCGCGCCGGCGATGACCGACCTGGTCGGCGGCCAGATTCCGCTGGCCTTCGACAGCGTGGTGGCCGCGGTGCCGCACATCAAGACCGGAAAGATCAAGCCGCTGGCGGTCACCACCGCCACGCGCTCGGCACTGCTGCCCGATGTGCCGACCGTGGCCGAGAGCGGCTACGCCGGCTACCAGATGAGCTCCTGGATCGTGCTGGTCGCGCCCCGCGGCTTGCCGCCCGAAGTCAAGCAGAAGCTCGAGCAGGCCCTGGCCGCCGCCATGGACGATGCCGAACTGCGCGACAAGCTCAAGGGCGTGGGCTTCGAGCCCGCCTATGCGCCCATCAAGGACTGGAGCGGCATGGTCGGCAAGGACATTGCCCGCCTGCGCAAGATCGCGGAACAATCGAATATCAAACCCGACTGACCTTTTCTGGGCCTCGCACATCCATGCCATCCAGCCACACCCTTGCAGACCAGTCCGCCGTCGAATTGCGCCGCATGATCGGCAGCCGCGAGGTCTCGCCCGTCGAGGTGCTGGAGGCCAGCATCGCGCGCATCGAGGCGCTGAACCCGGCCGTCAACGCGCTCACCGCCACCTGCTTCGAGCGCGCGCGCGAAGAAGCCCGGCGCGCCGAGGCGCAGGTGCTGCGCGGCGAAGCGCTGGGCAGCCTGCACGGCCTGCCCATCGGCATCAAGGACCTGGAAGACACCGCCGGCCTGCTGACCACCTACGGCTCGCCGCGCTTCCGAGGCCAGGTGCCCGCGCGCGACCACGCGCTCGTCGCGCGCCTGCGCGCCGCGGGTGCCATCGTGGTCGGCAAGACCAACGTGCCGGAGATGGGCGCCGGCGCCAACACGCGCAATTCGGTCTGGGGCGCCACCGGCAATCCCTTCGACCCGATGCGCAACGCCGGCGGTTCCTCCGGCGGCTCGGCCGCTGCGCTCGCCACCGGCATGCTGCCGGTCGCCACGGGCTCCGACACCGGCGGATCGCTGCGCATTCCCGCGGCACTGTGCGGCGTGGTCGGCTTCCGCCCCTCGCCGGGCCTGGTGCCGGTGGAGCGCCGGCAACTCGGCTGGACGCCGATCTCGGTGATCGGACCGATGGGCCGCACCGTGGCCGACACCTGCCTGCAGTTCGGCGCCTCGGTCGGCCAGCATGCGTGCGACCCGCTCACCTACGCAGTGGATGGCCGCGCGTTCACGCAGCTCGCGCCTGCAGACCTCGCTTCGCTGCGCGTCGGCTACACCGAAGACTTCGGCGTCTGCCCGGTCGACGACGGCATACGCGCGCTGTTCCGCCAGCGCATCGCAACGATCCGCCACCTGTTCCGAAGCGTCGACGAGGTGCGGCCCGACATGGGCGAAGCGGACCGCTGCTTCGACGTGGTCCGTGCCGCGAGCTTCGTCGCGGCATTCCGCGAGGCCTACGAGACCGACCCGGCCTCGCTCGGACCCAACGTGCGGGCCAACTACGAAATGGGCGCGAACATGACGATGGCGGACGCCACCTGGGCGCACCTGGAGCAGACGCGCATCTTCCGATCGTTCCAGGCGCTCTACGAGGACTTCGATCTCATCCTGTCGCCGACCACGCCGGTGTCGCCCTTCGCCTGGACGCTGCCCTACCTCGACCAGATCAACGGCCAGAAGCTCCGCAACTACTACCACTGGCTGGGCCTGACCTACGTGGTCACGCTGGCCACCAACCCGGCGCTCGCGCTGCCCTGCGGCGTGGACGCGGGCGGCATGCCCTTCGGCCTCCAGCTCATCGGCCGCTTCCGCGGCGATGCCGAACTGCTGTCGATGGCGCATGCGATGGAAGCCGCGTTCGCGCGCATGCCCGAGACGCAGCGGCCGCAGCCGGATCTGGCTCGCCTCGCGAAGCCTGTGCCCGAACTGAAGTCGATCGTGACGCACCCGCCGATCTCCGACGCCGCGATGCCGTCCGCCGCAACCGGGGGCCAGGCCGCTGTTTGAGCGCGGGAGACGATCCCGCCTCACTCCTCGTCGCGCACCCGGTGCTGCCCCATCAGCGTCTGCTGCAGCGCCGGCGGCACCGCATCGTAGTGCGAGAGCTCGATGGTGTAGCGCCCCTGCCCGCTGGTCAGCGCGTTGAGCCGCGACTGATAGCCTGACAGCTCCGACAGCGGCACCTGCCCCCGGATCAGCACCGTACCCGCCGAGCCGTTGGAGGTGCCCGTGACCAGGCCGCGCCGCCCCGACAGGTCGCCCGTGACGTCGCCGATCGCCGTGTCCGGCGCGGCGATGTCGATCTGCACCACCGGCTCCAGCACGATCGCGCGCGCCGCCTGGATGGCCGCGATGAAGGCCTTGCGGCCGGCGGTGGCGAAGGCGATGTCCTTGCTGTCGACGCTGTGGTGCTTGCCGTCGTAGACCACCACGCGCACGTCGACCACCGGGTAGCCGGCGATCGCGCCGCGTTCCAGCACCTCGCGCACGCCCTTCTCGACCGCCGGGATGAACTGGCTCGGAATGGTTCCGCCCCGCACCTCGTCGGCAAACTCGAAGCCGGAACCGCGCGGCAGCGGCTCGATGCGCAGGAACACCTCGCCGAACTGGCCGGCGCCGCCGGTCTGCTTCTTGTGGCGGTGGTGGCCCTCGGCCGGCACCGTCACGGTCTCGCGGTAGGCGATGCGCGGCGGCCGCGTGTTGACCTCGAAGCGGTAGACCTCGCGCAGCCGCTCGAGCAGCACGCGCAGGTGCAGCTCGCCGAGGCCGTAGACGATGGTTTCGTTGGTGACCACCACATGCTCCAGCCGCAGGCAGGGATCCTCGTCGACCAGCTTGCCGAGGATCTCCCACATGCGCTGCTCGTCGCCGTGCCGCTTGGGCTCGATCGCCAGCCCGTGAACGGGAATCGGGAATTCCAGCGGCGCGAGATGGACCCGGTCGTCCTCGGCCGCGTCGTGCAGCACGGCGTCGAAATGGATCTCGTCGACCTTGGCCACGGCCGCGATGTCGCCCGGCAGCACGCGCGACACCTCCACATGGTCCTTGCCCTGCAGCATGAACAGGTGGCCCACCTTGAAGGGCTTGCGCCCGTCGCCGATGTAGAGCTGGCTGTCGCGCGTGAGCGTGCCCTGGTGCACGCGGAAGATGCCCATCTTGCCGACATAGGGGTCGACCGTGACCTTGAACACGTGCGCCAGCACGTGCAGCGACGGGTCGGGCCTGGCCTCCATGGGCTTGGCATCGGCACCCTCGCCGACGATGAAGTCCGGCGGGTTGGCCTCGGTCGGGTCGGGCAGGAGCTTGACGATCACGTCCAGCAGCTCGGCCACGCCGGCGCCGCTGCGCGACGAGACGAAGCACACCGGGATCAGGTGGCCTTCGCGCAGCGCCTGCTCGAGCGGCGCGTGCAGCTCGGCCGGATCCACGTCGCCCTCTTCGAGATAGCGGTCGACGAAGGCCGCATCGACCTCGACCACCTGCTCGACCAGCGCGCGATGCGCCGCTTCGACGGGGCCGAAGTCGGACTGCCCGAAGCGGTTGAAGAAGCAGTCCACCACCTGCTTGCCGACCCCGTCGGGCAGGTTCAGCGGCAGGCATTCGCGGCCGAAGGTGGCCTGGATGTCGGCCAGCAGGCCCGCCAGCGAGACGCCCTGCGAGTCGATCTTGTTGACGATGATCATGCGGGCGAGGTGGCGCGAGGCCGCGTACTCCATCATGCGCACGGCCATCGGCTCGATGCCGGTGGCGGCATTGATGACCACCGCCGCCGTTTCGACCGCCTCCAGCGCCGGCAGGCTCTGACCGAGGAAATCGGGGCCGCCGGGCGTGTCGATGAAGTGGATGCGCGTGCCGGCATGCGTGAGGTGCATCACCGACGCGTTGAGCGAATGCTGCATGCGCCGCTCGATCGGATCGTGGTCGCTGACGGTGCTGCCCCGTTCGACGCTGCCCGTCGCGCCGATGGCGCTTGCCTTGTGCAGCAAGGCCTCGGCCAGGGTGGTCTTGCCCGAGGCCGAGGCCCCGACGAGCGCCAGTGTGCGCACGGTCTCCATTTCGGCCGCGAGGCCGTTCGATCGGCTTGGCATGGGTGGTCTCCTTCGCCCGGAAGGCCCGCCGGGCGGATCGTTGGGATCGCGTACTTGCCTCTGCCGACCCAGCGTACGGGATTGACCGGCCCGGCGCAAGCGGGGCAGCTACGGCGTGACGATCGCTTCACCCCCAGCGTGTCGCAGGGTCTGCCTTCCCAGAGCGTGCAGCACGGGCAGGGCCGCGAGCGCCGCCGTCAGATGCTTGAGGGTGTGGCCCGATACCAGCTGCTGCGTCGCCTCGTAGATCGCGTGGTCCGACAACTCGAACAGCTTGGCCAGGCCGTAGAAGAAGATCACCCAGCCCAGCTTGACCCCGATGGCGCCGCTCACCGGCTTGGCCAGCGCCAGCGCCAGGACCAGCGCCATGCCGCCGTACTGGACCAATGCCCACGGCAGCACATTCCCGGTTTCGTGATGGACGCCCACTGCCAACAGCCCTCCGGCCAGCGTGAACCAGGCCGCCGGCCAGCCGGCGCGCGCACTCACCCGGTCGCAGACCGCAATGCCCAGGATGCCGGCGAACGCGACCGCCATGCCGGCACGGTCTGCGGCCAGCCGCAGGCCGTCGGGCTGCAGGTGATAGAACGCCGACCCCGCGGCGGTGAGGATCAGCCCCGCGAAGAACATCCAGGCGCAATCGAGCGCGTTGTCGGGGAGCTGGCTCGCGGGCTGCGGGCCCGGCACGATGTCTTGTGTGTCCTTGTGAGCCCGGTCCAGCCGGCGCAGCCGGAGCAGGCCCCAGATGCCGATGGCTGCGAAGGGCAGATTGCTCAGCACGTCCATCGCGTTCGGCAGCCCGTGCCAGGCACGGTTGTCGGCAAAGGCCGCGGCGGCCAGTTCGGGCGTCGGCAGCGCGGGTGCGACGATGGCAGTCACCCACAGCAAGGCGAACAGGATCAGCAATCCGCGTTCGCGAGGTGAGAGCGACGGCACAACCATGGCGGAACTCCAGGTAGCTCGAGGGAAATTTTCCACCACTTCAGGCAACAGCCGACAATATTCCCCACCATGAAAAGCTGACCATGAAAACCTTGTTTCTGGTGCGGCATGCTAAGTCGAGCCGCGACGATCCGTCCTTGCCCGACCGGGAGCGGCCATTGAACGATCGCGGCCGCGATGACGCGCCCAGGATGGGCAAGCGCCTGAGCAAGCGCGGCGTGAAGCCCGATCTGCTGGTGTCGAGCCCGGCGCTGCGTGCGCTGACGACGGCGCAACTCATCGCCGACGAGATCGGCTATGCACGCAAGAGCATCGTCGTCGATGAGCGGCTCTACGCCAGCAGCCCGGACGACTTGCTCGCCGTCATTTGCGCACTCGACGACAAGCTGGACCGCGTGATGCTCTTCGGCCACAACCCCGAGTTCGCCGAGCTCGCGCACCGGCTGTCGAGCGAGATCGTCGACATGCCCACCTGCGCCGTCGCCGAGTTCCGCTTCGATGCCAAGGCATGGGCGGATGTCGCGGAGCTCGGCCCGGCGAAGGCGAAGCTGGACGCGCCGAAGAAGTAGTTCTGCCGACTAAGCGAGCGGCGATACCCCGGTCAGCCAGATGTGTGCCTGCCACAGGAAAGCGGCATACACCACCAAGCCGCCCGCGAGCGCCATGATGTCGTTCAGAGCACCCGGCGGAGCGCCAGGCACTCTGCGAGGCACGGCGCGGCGTTGGACGGAGATCCAGTCAGCCACTGCCCAGACGAGGAAAGCCCCGAACAGCAACACGTCGGCCAGCGTGCCATTGCCCAGCAGGTGCGCCGTTGCCCAGAGCGCCACGGCAAGCAGCATGGGGTGCTTGACCGTTCGCTGGATGCGCCCGGGCAGGTAAGCCGCGAACAGCAGTGGAAACACCGGCAGCATCAACAGCAGCGCGACATGCCGCAGCGCGGGCGGCGGCGTGTAGAGCACCACCGGCGTCTGGCGAGCCAGGCCATAGCCATAGATGAGCAACAGCAGGCCGGCGAGCGAGGCCAGGGCGTACATGCCTTTCCAAACCCGCTCGCCGCGCCGTTCGACCTGCGCATCGCGCCAGGCGGGCGCGACGATGGACACCGAATGAATTCCAAGGAACAGGATGAGGCCAACGACAAGAAGAGACATGAGAACTACCTCCAGGCGACGCTGCTGGCCGCAGTGGCCGTTGAACGATTGTCAGTGGAAATCGCGGCTCTTGTTGCTCTTGGCCAGCCGGCCGAGCAGCGGCGTGAGGTCCTTGAAGCCGGTGGCCACCAGGTGGCGCACCTCGCCGCCGCTGTCCACGTCGCGCTGCCAGGTGCCCTGCACCGCGAGCAGGTGCGACTTGAGCAGCGGCTCGCGCCAGGCCTCGACCACGTGGCTCCAGACGATCACGTTGACGTTGCCGGTTTCGTCTTCGAGCGTGACGAAAATGGTGTCCTTGGCGGTCTGCGGGCGCTGGCGTCCCATCACGATGCCGCAGGCGCGCACGGTCCGGCCGCTCGGCACCTCGCGCAGCTGTTCGGCGCTCGAGAGCCTCATGCGCGCGAGCCGCGGGCGCAGCAGCGCCAGGGGATGGCGGCGCAGCGTCAAGCCCAGCGAGGCGTAGTCGCCCACGATCTCCTCACCCTCGGGCGCGAGGGGCAGTTGCAAGGCCGCTTCGTGGATGGGCACGCCCTTGAGCAGCGCCGGCGCACGGCGCTGCGCGGTGGCATCCCACACCTGCTGGCGGCGATGGCCCGAGAGCGTGATCAATGCATCGGCCGCTGCGAGCGCCGCCATGTCCTTGGCGTCGAGTTCGGCGCGCAAGGCCAGGTCTTCGGTGCTGGTGAACGGGGCCTGGACGCGGGCTTCGACGATGCGTTGGGCGCCGGCCTCGCTGAGGCTCATGACGCGGCGCAAGCCGAGGCGCACCGCGGGCTGGCCGGGTTGGCCGAGGCGGTTAGCGAAGCGCGGGGACAGCTCCGATGGAAGAACAGCCGCCTTCTCGAGCGTGCAATCGAGCTCGCTCGCCGTCACATCCACCGGCCGCACCTCGACGCCATGGCGCCGCGCATCCTGCACCAGCTGCGAAGGCGAGTAGAAGCCCATGGGCTGCGAGTCGAGCATCGCGGCCAGGAAACAGGCGGGCTCGTGCAGCTTGAGCCAGCTGCTCACGGTCACCAGCAGCGCGAAGCTCGCGGCATGGCTTTCGGGGAAGCCGTATTCGCCGAAGCCCTGGACCTGCTTGAAGATGGCCTCGGCGAATTCGCGGTCGTAACCGTTCTTGACCATGCCGCCGACCAGCGGCTCGTAGAACTTCTCGACGCCGCCCTTGCGCTTCCAGGCCGCCATCGAGCGGCGCAGGCGGTCTGCCTGGTCGGGCGTGAATTGGGCCGCGATCATCGCGATCTGCATCACCTGCTCCTGGAAGATCGGCACGCCGAGCGTGCGGCCGAGGGCAGGTTCGAGGGCCGGGTAGGGATAGTGGATCGCTCCACCCTTGCGCAGTACTTCGCGATTCTTGAGATAGGGATGCACCATGCCGCCCTGGATAGGTCCCGGTCTCACGATCGCAACTTCGATCACCAGATCCTCGTAAGTTCTCGGCCGCAGGCGCGGCAGCATCGACATCTGCGCCCGGCTCTCGATCTGGAACACGCCGATGGTGTCGGCGTCGCAGATCATGTCGAACACGGCCTCGTCGTCCTTCGGAATCTGGTGCATCTGCAGCGCCGTGCGGCGCCAGCCGTTGACCATGGCCAGCGCGCGCCGGATCGCGCTCAGCATGCCGAGCGCCAGCACGTCGACCTTGAGCATGCCCATGGCCTCGAGGTCGTCCTTTTCCCACTGGATGACGGAGCGGTCCTTCATCGACGCGTTCTCGACCGGCACCAGGCGCGTCAGCTTGGTCTGCGTGAGCACGAAGCCGCCCACGTGCTGGCTCAGGTGGCGCGGAAAGCCTCGGAGCTGCTGCGTGAGCTCGATCCACTGGTACAGCTTCCGCATGTCTTCGCGCACGCTCACGCGCTGCATCGCTTCTTCGAGGCGCTGGTCGAGCACGACATGGTCGAACCAGTAGTGGTCCTTGGCGAACTCGTCGACTAGGCGCGCGTCGATGCCGAGCGCCTTGCCCACGTCGCGCAGCGCGCTGCGCGAGCGGTAGCAGATCACGACCGCGGCGATGGCGGCCCGGTCGCGGCCGTATTTCTTGTAGATGTACTGGATCACCTCCTCGCGCCGCTGGTGCTCGAAGTCGACGTCGATGTCGGGCGGCTCCTTGCGTTCGCGGCTCAGGAAACGCTCGAACAGCAGGTGGCCAGTATCGGGGTCGATCGCGGTAATGCCGAGGCAGAAGCAGACGGCCGAGTTGGCGGATGAGCCGCGGCCCTGGCAGAGGATGTCTTTGGAGCGCGCAAAGCGCACGATGTCTTCGACCGTGAGGAAGAACATCTCGTAGTGGAGTTCGACGATCAGGTCGAGCTCGTGCTGGACCTGCGTTCGCACCTTCTCCGGAATGCCCTGCGGGTACTTGTCCCGCGCGCCCTCCCAGGTCTTGCGCACCAGCGTCTGGGCCGGCGTCTCGCCGCCCGCCACGTTCTCGAGCGGGTACTTGTAGTGCTCGCGGATCACGTCGAGATCGAAGCTGCAGCGCCGCGCGACTTCGAGCGTGTTGGCAAGCAGCTCGGCCGGATAGAGCTCGGCCAGGCGCAGGCGCGAGCGCAGGTGCCGCTCGGCATTGGACTGCAGCGCAAAGCCGCACTCGGCCACCGGCCTGCCTTCGCGCACGGCGGTGATCACGTCCTGCAGCGGCTTGCGCGAACGCACATGCATGTGCACGTCGCCGGCCGCCACCAGCGGCACGCCGGTCTGCATGCCCGCCTGCTGCAAGGCGGCGAGCCAGAGGTCGTCGTCGAGCTCGTTCTGCAACTCGACCGCGATCCAGAGATGCCCCGCGAAAAGACGCGCGGCTTCCGTTACATCGGCACAAAGCGCTGCGACATCGGGCATGGCGCCCGGCGTGCGCAGCGGCACGAAAAGGATTTCGCAATCGCGCAGCGAGGCCACATCACTGCCTTCCCAGCTCACGCGGTACGTGCCCTTGGGCGCCGTGGTGCGCGCCGCAGTGATGAACTCGCAGAGATTGCCCCAGCCTTCGAGGTCGTGCGCGATCGCCACCAGCTTGAAGCGCTCGAACAGGAACTCGCTGCCGAACAGCAGCCGGAACGGATGCCGCTCCGAGGGGGCCAGCGTCTCGAGGTATTCCCTGAGGCCCTCGTGCGCGCGCACCACGCCGGCCACCGAGCATTCGTCGGTGATCGCGAGCGCCTCGTAGCCGAGGTCGTAGGCGCGCTGCACCAGCTCTTCGGGGTGCGATGCGCCACGCTGGAAGCTGAAGTTCGTGAGGCAGTGCAGTTCGGCATAGGAGAGCAAGGCCGGCGCCCGCAGCGGCTCGGGCTGCGACCGCCACGGCAGCGCATGCACCGTGGCCGAGGCCCGTGCGCGCCGCTGGATCTGCTTGTCGCTGAGTTCAGGCATACATGCCTTGCAGGTACCAGCGCGGCGCCTCGGAAGTGAAGCAGGACGAAGGCCGCTCGCGATAGACCCACACCAGGCCGGCCTTCGGGCTTTCCGCGATGTAGTAGTCGCGCACCACGGGCTGGCCCTCGCCCCACCAGCCGGCCTCCACCCGCTGCGGCCCGACCAGCTTGCGCAGGCGCCCCTGGTAGCAGGGGCGCTCGCCTTCCATTTCGAGCCGCAGGGGCTCGCGCAGCAGCCAGGCCGGATACAACACATCCGGCTGCGCAGCGGGTGGCGAAGCATCGGCGCGCGCCTTGTGCAAGGCGGGCTTCCACACCTGCTTGCATTCCGGCCGATGGTCGGCCTGCGCGACCGCGCGCAGCACCTGCTGCGCGCCCAGCCGCGCGCTGAGCCGCTCGACCAGCTCGTGCAGCTTGTCGCCCTTGCGGTTGTCTTCGGGCAGAAAGCTGGTGCTGGCGCCGGCCCAGGGCGTGGTCTCGATCGAGCGCAGGCGCAGCCAGCTGACAGGGGCGGCCAGCGTCGTGAGCGCGAGCCGCTCGGCCAGAAGGCGCCGCAGGTGCGCCATGTCCTGCGTGGGCTCGGCCGTGCGCACCGTGACCTGCTGGTGCGGCGGCAGGTCGACGCCGTTGAAGCGCCGGAGGTCGAGCGTCCATTGCAGTTCGAGCGCCACCACGCCGCGCTGGCGCGCGCGCAGCCAGATCTGCAGGCCGCTGAGCAGTCGGTTGGCCGACCACATGAGCTCGGGTGCGCCTTCGGCCAGCGCGGGGAGTTCCAGCTTCTGCTCGAACGCGTCGGGCAGCGTGAGCCAGGCATGGCTTTCGGGACGCAGGCCATAGGCGGCATCGAGCGCTTCGCGCAGTTCCTTGCCGAAGCGGCGCGTGAGCCCGCCGCGCGGCAGCGCCGCCACATCGCCCCAGGTGCGGCAGCCCAGGTTCGCCAGCACGTCGAGGTGGTCGCGCGCCGCGCTCAGCGTGTCGAGCGGCAGGTCGGAAGGGGTGTCGCAAGGCGGCTCTTCGCCGCGCGCGAACATGCGCAGCCGCGCGAGCGCGATCCGGCTGGTCGCGCCCTGCGCCCGCTGCACGGGCACCGGCGCGGGATTGGTTCGCGCCAGCTCGCGCATCAGCGACAGGCGCCCGCCCCACAGCCGCTCGCAGGCCGAGACTTCGAGCAGCAGCGCCTCGTCGTCGACCCAGGCGACGCGCGGCGTGAACTGCAAGGCCCACCAGCCGAGCGCTTCGGGGGGCGGCATCGGCAGCGCGATATCGGCGAGGAGCTCAGGCGGCCAGCGCAATGCGATCCAGTGCATGGCCTTTCTCCTGGTGGAGACCGAGGCGGACCACGGTCGCGCCCTCGGCCATCGGCTGCAACCCGCCCTCCTGCTGCCGCCGCAACTTGCGCCTGAGCTGGCTGGCCGCGAGCAGCGCTGTCATGCGCTCGCTGCGCGCCGGCAGCTGGATGGGCGCGGCCAGCGGCGGACCGCGGCGCTTGAGGATGTGGACGTCGATTTGCGCGGGGTCTTCCGCGCAGGCTTCGAGCCGCAGGCGCAAACGCGCCAGCGAAGTCATGTGGGCCGCCGTCTCGGGGCGGAATACGAACAGCAGCGCATCGTGCTGCGCCGCCGCCAACTGCAGCCGCCGCAGCTCGCCCACGCGCGCCTGCGGCAGCCAGGCCAGGACGGCGGCCACGTCGGCGCAGCGCAAGGCCTGTTCGCAGGCCCACAACTTGGCTGCCGATGCCTCGCAACGCACCCACAATAACGCCTCGACCGGCAGGCCTTGCGCTGCGAGCGCGGGGCCGAAGGGTTCTTGAGGCGCACCGATCAGCGCGACCGGGCCGGTGCCGCCCTGCACCGCCTGCGCCAGCGCGGGCAGCAGCAGTTGCCAGGCATGCGCCTCGGGCGCGGACTGCAGCAGCTCGGTCATCGCGCCCACCGGCCAGCCGCCGCCGGGCAGCTGCGCATCAAGGGCTGCATGGCCGGTGCCGATGACCTGCCCGTCGGCCAGGCCCAGCTCGTCCCCGCGCCAGACCTTGTGGCGCGCGGAGGAGGAAAAGGAGTCGAAGGAAGGGAGGCCCATGGCGATCGATTGACTGTATTTTTATATGGGGTATCCGCTTAGCTC
>NZ_JAGGNV010000043.1 GCF_018614955.1 Variovorax paradoxus | reverse complement strand
GTTCTCGACAGAACCGCTTTGACCAGCCCTAAGGCCACCAGCCAACGCGTTCCCGAAGAAGATGCAATTTCCTGTCCACTGCGCCGCCGGTGCTCCCCTTGCTCCTCCCGCCCCGCATTCCGGGCGTTTGCGGATGATGGCCCGGCGCGCCGCCGCCCTGCTGGGGCGCGCTGGCGCTGCTGCTGGGCGCGCCGCTCGCGGCCGCCGCGCAAAGCGCGGGCACGGCTGCCGCCGCCAGCACGGCGCCGCTGCGCTTCGGCATCCTGCCGCTGGGCGGCGCCTTCGAATCGCGCAACGACTGGGAGCCGCTCCTCGCAGACCTGAGCCGCGCCATCGGCCGGCCGGTCAGCGTGCTCTCGGTCACTTCCTACGAGGCGCTCGAGCAGGCGATCCAGCGCGACCAGGTCGACATGGCCTTCCTGTCCGGCAAGATGGCGCTCGATGCCGTCACGCAGCGGCGCATGAGCGTGGTGGCCCAGGTCACGCGCCACGACGGCCTGCCCGGCTACCGCGCGCTGCTGCTCGCGCGCAAGACCGGGAAGTTCACCACGCTGAAAGACCTGCTGGCCCAGCCCGAGCGCTGGCGCCTGGCGCGCGGCGAAAGCCGCTCGGTGTCGGGCTTCATCGTGCCGCAGCTGCAGCTCTTCCTGCCGAACCACATCGCGATGGAGACGCGCTTCGCCAGCGAAGTGGTGGGCACGCACCAGGCGACGGCGCTGGCCGTGGCCAACGGCGAGGCCGACGTGGCGACCAACAACACGGCCGATTTCGAACGCTTCAAGCTCCAGTTCCCGGCCGAGGCCGAGCGGCTGCAGGTGATCTGGGAGTCGGAACTGATCCCGCACGCGCAACTGGTGGTGCGGCGCGAGTACAGCCCCGAGTTCCAGAAGAAGGTGCAGGCCTTCCTGGTCGACTACGCGCGCACCAAGGGGCCGCGCGGCGACGCCGAGCGCGCCGTGCTGAAGTCGCTGCACGACCTCGCCGGTTTCGTCGCGGCCGACAACACTTCGCTGCTGCCGGCCGCCAAGCTGGCCTACCAGCTCGCCAGGCAGAGCGCCATGACCTCGCAGTGGGTCAACGAGGCGGCGCGCCAGGCCCGGCTGCAGCGCATCGAGAGCGGGTATGCCGAGCAGGTGGCGGCCTTGCGCAACGGCGCACCCTGAGCCTCGCACGAGGCGGTGCGTGCTGCGCGCGGCGTGGCGTTGCACCCTGGCTGCCGCGTTGGGCTGGCAAGCCACTGCCGCACTCGCACAGAGCGTTCTCGCCGAGCCGCCGCCGGCCGTCCGCTTCGGCGTGCTGCCGGTCGGCGGCGCGGTCGAGTCGCGCGGCAACTGGACGCCGCTGCTCGACGACCTGAGCCGCGCGCTCGGCCGGCCGGTGAGCGTTCTCTCCGTGACCTCCTACGAATCGCTGGCCCAGGCCCTCCGCCGCGACGACATCGATTTCGCGTTGCTGTCGGCCAAGCTGGCGCTCGATGCCGTCGCAGAACGGCGCATGAACGTGTTGGCCCAGGTGGCGCGGGTCGACGGCCTGCCCGACGGTCGCGCCCTGCTGCTCGCGCGCAGGACGGGGCCTCTCAGTTCGCTGAAGGAGCTGCTGGCCCACCCCGAACGCTGGCGCCTGGCGCGCGGCGACAGCCGCTCGGTCTCGGGCTTCATCGTGCCGCAGCTCCAGCTCTTCCTGCCGAACGGCATCCTGATGGAGACGCGCTTCCAGAGCGAGATCGTCGACACGCACCAGGCCACCGCGCTCGCGGTGGCGAACGGCGATGCCGACGTGGCCACCAACAACACGATCGACTTCGAGCGCTTCAGGCAGCAGTTTCCGGCCGAGGCCGATCGGCTCCACGTAATCTGGCAGTCCGAGCCCATTCCTGCGGCCGTGTTCGTGATGCGGCGCGCCCATCCCCTCGCGCTGCAGAAGAAGTTGCAGGACTTTCTAGTCGACTACGGCCACACCAAGGGGCCGCGCGGCGACGGCGAGCGCGAAGTGCTGAAGTCGTTGCATGCGCCCTTCGGCTACGTTGCGGCGGACAACACCGCGCTGCTGCCGGCCGCCGAGCTGGACTACCAGCTCGCGAAGCGGCGCGCGCTCGCCGCGATGTGGGTCAATGCAGAAGCGCGCGCGGCGCGGCTGGAACGTATCGAGCGCAGCCATGCGCAGCAGGTGGCGGTATTGCGCGACGGCAGGCCCTAAGCCACCGGCCTCGGCCTCATAACACGAACGACTTAAGCGAACTTCCACGCGGGATCGCGCCGCTGCGCATGGAAGCCATGCGCAAGGACATGGGCTCGAAGTTGACCGCTGCACTGGTCAAGCAACTGCGTACGCAGGGCTACGAAGCAGAGGTGATCGAGGGTATTCGCCGGCCGGCATCCTCATCCGACAACATCGACTACACGGGCCTGCCGGTCACCGACCCGGTGCTGCACATTTACTTCAACGAAGTCGGCATGTATTCCTCGCGCTTCTCGATGGACTACGTGCCGCGCGTCAACCTGAGCGCCTATCTGATTCGTCCGCAGGATGCAGACACGCTCTATGGGGAGACCATCTACTACGGCGCCGATTCGAGAGGCAACGCATCCTGGAGCGTTCCCGCGGACGCTCGCCACCGCTGGGCGAGCTTCGACGAACTGGTCGGCAAGCCGCAAGAAGTTGCGCAGAGCTATGAGGACGCGGTCGACGCGCTGGCCGCAAGGATCGCGAAGAACATTCGCGAGCAGTTCGAGCCGGCGCCTGCGCGGGTTTCTTCCGCGCCATGAACGGCGGGCGAGTGATCGGCGAACCTCAAACGCCCTGTATCACCGCCATGATGTTCCCCTCCGTATCCGTGAACCACGCGGCCTTCGCCCCGCCCTGGTTCACGATGCCGTTCTCGTCCTTCCCCGGCATGTCGTAGTCCTCGAACACGACGCCGCGCGCCTTCAACTCGGCCACTTCGCTCTCGATGTCCTCGACCTGCCAGAAAGCCTGGCTGGCCTTCGAGGTGCCGGCGTTGGGTGTCGGGTACAGGAAGCAGCTGGTGCCGCCTGCGCAGTCGTAGACGACACCGCCGTCCACTTCCGCCGTGGGCTTGAAGCCGAGCTTCTGCTCGTAGAACTGCCTCGCACGGGCAACATCTTGCGCCGGGATGTACGCGTACATCGGTGACTTCTGAAGCATGGTTTTCTCCTGTGATCCGCGGGCCTGAAGACAAGCACCTACCATCGCGCTTTTGGAGCGAAAGCACAACCATGGACATCACCCTCCCGCTGCTCGGCATCGCCGGCGCCATGATCGTCGGCGCCATGAGCCCCGGCCCCAGCTTCGTCATGGTCGCGCGCACGGCGGTCGCCTCGCGCGGCGACGGGCTGGCCGCGGCGCTGGGCATGGGGTTCGGCGGCATCGCCTTTGCGGTCGCGGCGCTGGTCGGGTTGCAGGCGGCCTTTCTCGCGGTGCCGGCGCTCTACCTCGCGATCAAGCTGCTCGGTGGGCTCTACCTGGTGTATCTCGGCATCCGCATCTGGCGCGGCGCGAAGCAGCCGCTGGACGTGGCCGAGGCGCAGGTGCCGGGCGGCAACCGGCAGCGCGGCCGGCGCGCGCTGCTGCTGGGCCTGGCCACGCAGATCAGCAATCCGAAGACGGCCGTGGTCTACGCCAGCATCTTCGCGGCCTTCCTGCCGCGCGAGGTGCCGCTGTCGCTGGCGCTCGCGCTGCCTGTCGTCATCTTCTGCATCGAGACCGGCTGGTACGCCATCGTGGCCCTGGCGCTGTCATCGGCGGCGCCGCGCTCGGCCTACCTGCGCTACAAGCGCTGGATCGACCGCGCGGCGGGCGGCATCATGGTGCTGCTTGGCGCCAAGCTGCTGTCTGCTGCGCGCGACGCCTGAGCGGTCGAAGCTAGGCTCGATAGAAGTAGGGATCGAGCACAGTCACTTCGGTGATGCTGTCGACCGGCAGGCTGTTGTCGCCCGCCGCCTCGCGAATCGCCTCCGGGTTCGGGCCATCGTAGACGCAGAAGGACTTGCGGTGGTCCTTACTTACATAGGAGTGGACCCAGTTCACGCCTTTCTTGGCGTTGTTGGCGATCACCATGCCGCAGGCCCGCGCGCCGACATCGGTCACCGGGATCTCCAGGCCTTCGGGAAAGGTGCGTTCGACTACATAGCGAGGCATGTCGGTTCCTTGGTTGAGTGGCCACGGCAGGAATGCGCCGTCGGTTTCAGCTTAGTCTGCGATGCCGTCAGCGTCTGTCCGGGACTTGCCTAGAGGGCGGCTGATCTCCGGGGTCCGCCTGCCTACGTCAACGATGGCCGCGCGCTGACAGGAACGATCGTGATTTCGTGACGTCATAGCGGCATGATGCGTTCGCTTTCTTTTTCCATATCCGCTTACCACTGCCGCCATGCGCTCGCGGCCCTCTTCTGCGCCTTGATCGCGGCCTGCGGCGGGGGAGGCGGCGGGGGCGGCGGCGTGGCGGCGCTGCCGCCGGGGACGACGTCGACCCCGCCGAGCGCGCCTGCGGACGGCGGGCAGCCCTCCACGCTGGTGAGCTCCGTCCCGCCCGACAGCTACAGCGCATCTTCCGAGGCGCACCAGGCCTTCGCGCTGCTGAACGCAGAGCGCGGGCGCTGCGGATTCGGTCTTCTGGCGCAGAACGCGCAGCTCGACAGCGCCGCTACGGCGCATGCGGATTGGCAGATCCTCAACAACCAGCTGAGTCACGGCGAAACGCCGGGCACCACCGGCTTCACCGGCATCACCCCGGCGGACCGCGTCACCGCAGCGGGCTACTCCTTGGGCGGCGTGGGCGACGAGATCTCCGGCCTCTACTATTCCGGTTCGACCGCGGGCACCGGCGTATTCGCCGTGCGCGCGCTGCTTGCGCTGCCGTACCACGCAGCGGGCATGCTGGCAGGCTATCGCGATGTGGGGATCGCGATCCGCGGCAGCGACGAGCTCGGAACCAGCGGCATCTACGGCGTGCGTACCGTGCAGCAGTTCAACCTGGGCTACAAGCGCGATGCCGGGCGGCAGGAGCCGGCCAGCGACCAGGTGCTCACCTATCCGTGCGAAGGAACGAGCGGCATCTTCTTCGAGGTCACCAACGAAACCCCCAACCCCGTACCGGGCCGCGACCTGCGGGCCAGCCCGCTCGGCCCCGGCCTGCTGGTGGCCGTGCGAACCGGACAGGCGCTCGCGATCTCTTCGGCCACGATGCAGACGTTGTCGGGGAACGTCCCCGTGGTACTGCGGCCGACGATGACCCGGGACAACGATCCCAATGCCGTGCTGAGCGCCAACCAGGCGCTGATCATTCCCGATGCTTCTCTCCTGCCGAACACGGACTACGCCGTGAGGGTCGCCGGCACCAACGACGGCGTGTCCTTCGTCAAGAGCTTCAATTTCTCGACGGGCGCCGGCGCGGCCCGATGAGCCTTGTGGGGCACCCGGCACGCTCCTAAGATGGGCCGCTCACACCTGCCTACGTCTGGAGAAGACCATGATGCCCATCGAGTCGAACGCCTCTCTTTCGCGGCGCACCGCGTTGCAACTCGCATTGGGAGGCCTCGGCGCGAGCATGCTGCCCGGATTCGCCGCCGCGCAGGGCGCCTGGCCGACCAAGGCGGTCACGCTGGTGGTGGGATACCCGCCGGGCGGGCAGACGGATTTCGCGGGGCGTGTCCTCATTGCCGGCATGCAGACCAATCTGGGCCAGGGCGTGGTGATCGACAACAAGCCCGGCGTCAACGGCAACATCGCCACCGACTTCGTCTCGAAGGCAGCGCCCGATGGTTACAGGCTGCTGGTGGGCAACGGCAGCAACATGGTGCTCAACCCGCACACCTACCGCAACACGCCGGTGGCGGACCCGCTCAAGCTCACGCCCATCGGCCTCCTGCTGACCTCGTCGCTGATGCTGGTGGTGCCGGCCAGCCTGCCGGTCAAGAACCTCGAGGAGTTCATTGCCTGGGTCAAGGCGCAGGACAAGGAGGGCAAGACGGTGGACTACGCCTCGGGCGGCCCCGGCAGCCTGGTGCAGACGGCGATGGAACTCTTCCGCGAGCGCATCGGCAAGCCCAAGATGAGCCACGTGCCGTACAAGGGCAGCAGTCCGGCGATGACCGACCTGATCGCCGGGCGCGTCCCCTGCATGTTCGACGCCTCGTCCGTGGTCGCGCCCTTCCTCAAGTCCGGCCAGCTCAAGGCCTTGATGGCCACCGGCGCCAAGCGCGTGCCGGCCTTCCCCGACGTGCCCACCGCAACCGAGAAGGGCATCAAGGACTTCCAGGTCATCTCCTTCATCGGCCTGTACGGGCCGGCCGGCCTGAATGCCGACATCGTGAAGAAGGTCAACACGGCGATGAACAGCGCGCTCAAGGACCCGGGCGTGCAGAAGACCATCGCCGACCGCGGCGACGACGCCGGCGGCGGCACGCCCGAGCAACTGGCGCAGCTCACGCGCGACTACTACAAGCTGCTGGGCGAGGTCGTCAAGGCCAACGACATTCGCGCCGAGTAGCTCTCACTGGATCTTCACAATCTCTGCCTGCGGCTGCGCCTGGGGCGCCGTGGCGCTGGCGCGCATGAGCTTCTCGCCGTCGCGGTAGAAGTGCCAGCAGCCGTCGTCGGGCCTGCGCGCGTCGGTCAGCCGGCCCGGCGGCACGGGGTTGAACCTGGCGCAGAGGCTGCCGTCGTTCTTCAGCTCCCAGCGGCCCGAGCCGCTGCTGCTCGCGTTGCCGATGCTCTGGCTGTTGTAGTAGATGAGGCCGCTGCTTCGCATGTCCCAGCGCATCAGGTAGCCCGCACCGATGTCCTTGAGGGTGTGCGTCTTGCCGACGAGGAGTTGCTCCACTTCGGCGCGGTCCAGGAACTTGCGCGCTGCCGAGGCGGGTGTGGTGCTGCTCGCGGGGGGCGAGAGCGCCGCCACCTGCGGGGCCGGCTGTGCGGCCGGCTGTGGCGGGGACTGAGGCGCCGGTGGCTGGATGGGTGGCGGCACCGTTGCGCGGCCCGCATCGAGCTCGCGCTGCGCGCGCTCGAGCTGCTTCTCGAGTTCGTTGGGCTCGAAGCGCCGGCCCGCAGGTTCGCGCGCCGGCGGCTTCTGCACTGCTTCGCGCGCGGGCTGCTCCCGGGCCGATTGCTCTCGGGCCGGCTGCGCATCCCGTACCGGGTTGAAGCTGAAGTTCGAGGTCAACGAGGTGTTGACCCACGGCAGCTGCCGCTCGCGCGTGTCGCGCAGCACCTTGACGCGCACGTTCTTGAACATCTGCTCGACCTCCAGGCCCGGCACCATCATCTCCGTGGCCAGGTGCTTGGTGTAGACGCTGTTGCGGCCGCTCGGGCCGTCTTCGGCCGGCGCGCCGGGCGCCGATGCAAAGGCGATCAGCGTGCCGCGCGCACCCATCTCCGCCAGCCCGCCGGCCGAGCGGATGTTGCGCGTCTTGCCGGCGAAGGGGTTGTCCCGGCAGGCGTCGAGGATCACGATGCGCGGGTGCGAGCGTGCCTTCTCGATGCGGCTCAAGAACAGCTCCTCGATGTCGACCGACTCGTCCTTCACCTCCTCCTGGTCGCGCAGGTTGATGTCGACCGGCAGCAGGAAGTTGCGGCCGTCGATCTGCACCCCGTGGCCGGCGTAATACAGCACCGCGATCGCATCGTCCTCCTGCACCCGGCGCGCGAACTCGCGCAGCGCGCGCCTGAACTGCAGCACGTTGACGTTGAGCTGCTCGTTGACGTCGAAGCCCAGCTTGCGCAGGTTGTTTGCGATCAGCCGCGCATCGTTCTCCGGATTGTCCAGCGGCACCTTCGGATAGCGCGCGTTGCCGATCACGAGCGCGATGCGCTTGTCGGCCGGCTGGGCCTGTGCGGGGCTCAGCGCGAATACGACGGCAAGCCCCAGCGCCAGCAAGCCCAGCAGCCGGCGCACGCGCGCACCCCCGTCGGCTGGATCGTCAGCGGCGCGTAGGGCGGACATGCCATCGAATATCCGCCACGCTCATGCCGATGGCAATTCGTATTTCTGCAGGGCTTGCGCTGCATTGCGCCTAGCCCCTTAGCACTATCCCGCGTGCTCCGCCTAGGCCATTAGCCAGATTTGCCTGGGCTCCCTCGCGCCGGAAACTAGATGTTTCCATTCAGGCGGAGCCCCGCCGTCGACGGAGCGCGGATGAGTTGGCGAACTAAAGTGGTCTGGAGCGAGGGGATGCTGCTGCAGCCTCAGCACCTGCAGCAAAGCGAGCGCCATGCCGATCATGCGCGGCATCTTTTGTTGCGAAGCACCACGCCCTATGCCTGGGGTTTTGCCGAGCTCGAGATCGATCAGGCCGCGCTCTCGCTCGGCAAGCTGGCGCTGGTGCGCGCGGTCGGCCTGTTCGGCGACGGCACAGTGTTCGACATGCCGGCGGTCGACCCGCTGCCCGAGCCCATCGACATCCCGAGCACGATGCGCGACGAGGCCGTCGTGCTGGCCCTGCCGCTGCGCCGCGCGGGCGCGCGCGAGGCCGATGCCGAGGCCTATGACGACCTGGTGCGCCATCGCGTGCTGGAGTCCGATGTGCCCGATTCCAACACTGCCGGCGAGCGCACCGCGATGCTGCAGCTGGGGCAACTGCACACGCGCCTGATGCGTGCCGGCGACGCGACCGACGCCTGGACCACGCTCAACGTCGCGCGCGTGGTCGAGCGGCGCGTCGACAACCAGGTGCAGCTCGACCGCGTGCTGCTGCCGCCGCTGCTCGACGTGGCGGGCCATGCGGTCATCCGCGCCTGGCTCGACGAGCTGCTGGGCCTGCTGCGCCAGCGCGGCGAGGCGCTGGCCGGGCGCATGAGCCAGGGCGGCACCGGCGGCGTGGCCGAGATCGCGGACTTCATGTTGCTGCAGACGGTCAACCGCAACGAGGCCGTGTTCGCGCACCTGGCAAGGAGCGCGATGCTGCACCCGCAGCATTTCTACGAGCACGCGCTCGCGCTGGCCGGCGACCTGGCGAGCTTTCGCGATTCGCGCCGCGTCACGCGCTTCGGGCCTTACGTGCATGACGACCTGGCGATGAGCTTCAAGCCGGTGATGGACGACCTGCGGCGCAGCCTGTCGATGGTGCTGGAGCAGTCGGCCATCCGCATCGAGCTGCACGACCGCAAGCACGGCGTGCGCGTGGCCGTGATTCCCGATGTCGAGCTGCAGCGCAACGCCACCTTCGTTCTCGCGGTCAACGCCCAGATGCCGAGCGAGGCGCTGCGCGCGCGCTTCCCCACGCAAGTGAAGATCGCGCCGGTCGAGCGCATCCGCGACCTGGTCAACCTCGCGCTGCCGGGCGTCACGCTGATGCCGCTGCCGGTGGCGCCGCGGCAGATCCCCTTTCATTCGGGGGCCAACTACTTCGAACTCGACACGCGCAACAGCGACCTCTGGCGCCAGCTCGAGCAGTCGGGCGGCGTCGCGATGCATATCGCGGGCGACTTCCCGGGTCTCGACCTGGCGTTCTGGGCGATCCGCTCCTAACCGTCCATCCGTGCAATAGCCGGAGCACCACCATGACAACCCCGGACCCCTTCGCCGCATTCGAGTCGGAGCGCACGGTCATCAAGCCCAAGCCGCGCGGCCCCGGGGGCAGCACGCCGGCCGTGCCGCCCACGTCGATGGGCGGCGGCGCCGATCCGCTGCCGGCCGAGATCGGCGAGCTGGGCCTCCTCAACCCGCTGGTGTCGGCCGCGGCCAAGCTGCTGGTGTTGATCGGCAAGCTGCGCAATCTGGCGCAAGCGCCCAATGTGCAGTCGCTGCGCGCATCGACAGCCGATGCGGTGAACCAGTTCGACGCCGCCGCGCGCCGCGCCGGCATCTCCAACGAGACGGTGCTGGCCGCGCGCTATGTCCTCTGCACTTCTCTCGACGAGGCGGTGGCCAACACGCCCTGGGGCGTGCAGGGCGGCTGGAACAAGCAGAGCCTGCTCGTGCAGTTCCACAACGAGACCTGGGGCGGCGAGAAGATCTTCCAGCTGCTCGCCAAGCTCGCGCAGGACGTGCCCACGCACCGCCAGCTGCTGGAGCTGATCTACAGCGTGCTCGCGCTCGGCTTCGAAGGCCGCTACCGCGTGATCGACAACGGCCGCGCGCAGCTCGACACCGTGCGCCAGCGCCTGGCCGACTTGATCGCGAAAGACCGCCCGCCGGTCGAGGCCGAGCTCTCGCCGCACTGGCGCGGGCAGGGCACGGGCTCGGCGCGCTTGCGCGAGTCGCTGCCGATGTGGGTGTTCGCGGCCGGCTTCGCGTTGTTGCTGGCGCTCGCGTGGTTCGGCCTGCGGCTTACGCTCAACCACCGCTCCGATTCCACCTACGCGGCCGTGTCCAGCCTGCGCGTGCCGCACCTGCAGATCGCGCCGCCCGCCATCCTGGCCAAGTCGCCGCGGCTTGCGAAGTTCCTCGAGCCCGAGATCAAGCAGGGCCTGGTCACCGTCACCGACGAGGCCGACCGCAGCACCGTGCGGCTGCGCGGCGACAGCTTCTTCGGCTCCGGCAGTGCGGACCCGATGGCGCAATCGCTGCCGGTGTTGAAGCGCGTCGGCGAGGCGCTGGCCGAGGTCAAGGGCGAGGTGCTGATCACCGGCCACTCCGACAACCAGCCGATCCGCTCGATGCGCTATCCGTCCAACTGGCATCTCTCGGCCGCGCGCGCCGATGCGGTGAAGGGCGCGCTCTCCAACTACGTCGAGCCGGCGCGCATGCGTTCCGACGGCAAGGCCGATGCGGAGCCGGTCGCGGCCAACGACACGCCGGCCAACCGCGCGCGCAACCGCCGCGTCGACATCGTGCTGCTGAGCCCGCCGGACCAGGTGGCCGCCGAGCTCGCGGGAGCCAAGCGATGAAAAAGCTCTTCGGATGGCTCTTCCATCCCCTCCTGCTGACCGCGCTGGCGCTGCTCGTCGTCGCACTGCTGATCTGGTGGATCGGCCCGCTGATCAAGATCGGCGCCTTGGCCCCGCTCGAAAGCGAGCTCGCGCGTGCCGTGCTGATCGGCGCCATCGTGCTGCTGGTGGTGCTGCGCGCCGTCTACCGCCGCTGGCGCACGCGCAAGGCCAGCCGGCATCTCACCGACGGCCTCATGAAGGCGCCCACCGCGCAGCCCGCGGCTGGCGCCGACAACGGCGAACAGAAGGTGCTCAACACGCGCTTCACCGAAGCCGTGGCCACCTTGAAGCAGATGCGCCTGCACGCGGCCGGCAAGAAGCCGGGCTGGCGCGACTGGCTCTCGCTCTCGGGCGGCAGCTACCTCTACGACCTGCCGTGGTACGTGTTCATCGGCGCGCCGGGCGCGGGCAAGACCACGGCGCTGATCAACTCCGGCCTCTCGTTTCCTCTCGCCGACAAGTTCGGCCCCGGCGCGATCCGCGGCGTCGGCGGCACGCGCAACTGCGACTGGTGGTTCACCGACGACGCGGTGCTCATCGACACCGCCGGCCGCTACACCACGCAGGACAGCCACCAGACCGAAGACAAGAGCGCGTGGGAAGGCTTCCTCGGCCTGTTGAAGAAGGTGCGGCCGCGGCGCCCGCTCAACGGCGTGTTCCTCACCGTCAGCGTGGCGGACCTGCTGAGCCAGGGCACCGAGGCGCGCAGCACGCTCGCGGCCGCGATCCGCGCGCGCTTGCTGGAGCTCGACGCCAAGCTCACGACGCGGCTGCCCGTCTATGTGCTGGTGACCAAGAGCGATCTGGTCTACGGCTTCAGCGAATACTTCGCCGATCTGGGCAAGGAGCAGCGCGCGCAGGTCTTCGGCTTCACGCTGCCGGCCGAGGAGGGCGCGCAGGTCGACGAGAAAGGGCTCGCCACCGCCTTCCAGCGCGAGTTCGGCCTGCTGCACGAGCGCATCAACGACAGCCTGATCCAGCGCATGCAGCGCGAGACCGACGGCACGCGCCGCGCCGCGATCTTCGGCTTTCCGGCGCAGTTCGGCTCCATCGGGCCGCTCTTGTCCGACCTGCTCGACCAGGTCTTCACCGGCTCGCGCTTCGCGCAGCCGCCCTGGGTGCGCGGCGTCTACTTCACCAGCGGCACACAGGAAGGCAGCCCGATCGACCGCGTGATGGGCAGCCTCGCGCGCAGCTTCGGGCTCGAACGCGCCATGCTCCCGCCGCAGAAGAGCAGCGGGCGCAGCTACTTCCTCACCTCGCTCTTGCGCGACGTGGTGTTCCCGGAGCAGCGGCTCGCCGGTGCCGACGTCAAGCTCGAACGCCGCCGCAACACACTGCGCCTGGCGGGCGTGACCGCGATGACGCTGCTCACCGTCGCGCTGCTCGCCGCCTGGGGCTACAGCACCTGGCAGAACATGAACTACCTGAAGGCGGTCGAAGCGCGCGTCGATCCGGCGCGGCAGACGCTGGCGGCGCTGCCCGCGCGCGTGTCGAACCTGGTCGAAGTGGCGCCGGTGCTGCAGGCCTTGCGCAACATCTGGAAGACGTCCGAGAACCGCGAAGGCGAAGAACCGCTGTCGATGACGCTCGGCCTCTACCAGGGCGACAAGCTCGATGCCGCCGCGATGCTGGCGCACCAGCGCGCGCTCAACGAGGCCTTCCTGCCGCAGCTCGCCAAGCGCATCGAGGACCAGCTGCGCACGGCGCAGAAGGACAACCTCGAGTTCAGCTACGAGGCGCTCAAGACCTACCTGATGCTGCACCAGCCCGAACGCTTCGATGCCGACGCGCTGAAGGCCTGGATCACGCTCGACTGGGCGCGCAGCCTGGACCGCGGCATTCCCGAAGAACAGCGCAAGCTGCTGGAGGACCAGCTGGACGTGCTGATCGCACAGGGTCCGCCGCGCTCGCCGCTCAAGATGGACGAGAACCTGGTGCGCAACGTGCGCGCCGTGCTCGCGAGCTACCCACTGGAGCAGCGCGTGTTCAGCCGCTTGAAGCGCCAGCGTCTCGGCAAGGACATCCCGCCCTTCAGCGTCGCCACCGCCGCCGGCCCCGCGGGTCCGCTGGTGTTCGAGCGCATCAGCGGCAAGCCGCTCGCCGACGGCGTGCCGGGCATGTTCACCTACGACGGCTACCACAAGCGCTTCCAGAACGAGGTTACGGTGCTTACCGGCCTGCTCGCCAACGAAGACCCGTGGGTGCTGGGCCAGGAGCGCGGCGCGGCCGACCGGATGCGCGACGCCGCTGCGCTCGGCGCGCTGACCGACCGCGTGCGCCGGCTCTACCTCGAGGAATACGTCAAGGTGTGGGAGGCGCTCTTGTCCGACGTGCGCCTGGTGCGCGCCACCGGCCTGGAGAAGAACATCGAGACCGCGCGCATCCTCTCGGGCACCGGCTCGCCGCTCGCCAGCTTCCTGCGCGCGGTGGTCAAGGAAACCACGCTGACGCCGGCCGAAACCGGCAAGGACGTGGTGAGCAAGGCCACCGAGACCGTGCGCAACACGCGCAAGGGTCTGGAAGACCTGTTCGGCGGCGACCCCAGCAAGCCAACGGCCGCGCCCAGGCGCATCGAGAGCATCGTCGACGACCGCTTCGAGCCGCTGCGCCGGCTCGTCACCTCGCCCACGCCCAACGGGCCGGCGCCGATCGACGATGCGCTCAAGCTCTTCAACGAGGTCTACGTCTACCTCACCGCGGTCGATACCGCGGTCAAGAGCCGCAGCTCGCCGCCGCCCGGCGACGTGGCCGGCAAGCTCAAGTCCGATGCCGGGCGCTTGCCCGAGCCGGTGCGCACGATGGTCGAGAACCTGAGCCAGGCCGGCGCCACGCAGGCGCGCGTCGCCGAGCGCGGCAGCCTGAGCCAGGATCTGCGTCCGGTGACCGAGTTCTGCACCCGGGCCATCGCCGGGCGCTACCCCTTCGTCCAGAGCAGCAAGCGCGACGTGCTGCCCGAGGACTTCGGACAGATGTTCGGCCCCGGCGGCCTGATGGACGACTTCTTCCAGAAGCGGCTGGCCTCGCTGGTCGACACCAGCACGCGGCCCTGGCGCTACAAGCCGGTGGCGGAGCAGGGCGCGATCACGGCGCAGGCGATCGCGCAGTTCGAGCGCGCGGCGCGCATCAAGGACATCTTCTTCCGCGCCGGCGGCCGCGGGCCCTCGATGCGGCTGGACTTCAAGCCGGTCGAGATGGATGCCGGCATCACGCAGTTCATCCTCGACGTCGACGGCCAGCTCGTGAGGTACGCGCACGGCCCGGTAGTGCCGATGGCGGTGCAGTGGCCCGGCCCCAAGGGCAGCAACCAGGTGCGCGTGCAGGTCAGCCCGCCCTCGACCAGCGGCAGCTCGGGCATGGCGGTCGACGGGCCGTGGGCCCTGTTCCGCGTGCTCGACGACGGCCAGCTCGAAGCCGGCGACGCGCCGGAGAAGTTCTTCATCATCTTCCAGATCGGCGCGCGCAAGACCCGCTTCGAGGTCACGACCAACAGCGTGCAGCATCCGATCCGCTTGCGCGAGCTGCGCGAGTTCGCATGTCCGGAGGGCTTGTGACTTCGCAACAGGATGCCGCTTCGAACATGGCGCCGGGCTGGTTCGGCAAGCTGCCCGGCATGGGCGACTTTGCGAACCGCCGCTTGCCCGAGACCTTTCGCAGCGAGTGGGACCGCTGGCTGCAGCAAGGGCTGGCGCGCCAGCGCCTGCGGCATGAAGACTGGACCGATCGCTATCTGCAGGCGCCGCTGTGGTGCTTCGTGCTCGGCGAGGGCGTGATCGGCGCCGGCGGCTGGCTCGGCGTGATGATGCCCTCGGTCGACGGCGTGGGGCGCTACTTTCCCTTCACGATCGCGGCCGAGCTGGTGTCCTCCCGACCCGAGCTGCAGGGCGCGGTGCTGGCGCGCACGCGGCACTGGTGGACGCTGGCATCGCAGGCCGCGCTCGAAGGGCTGGAGCACGATCTCGATGCGCTGCGCTTCGATGCGCGCCTGCAGGAATTGTTCGCAGGCTATTCGGCCGAGGCCAGCGAGGGCGACGGGCCGTCGCTGGTGCTGCCGGTGGCGCGCCACTCGCTGTGGTTCACCGATCCGGTGGCCGAAAGAGGCCCCGGCATGACCAGCAAGGGCCTGCCGCAGGACGACCAGTTCGATGCGCTGTTCGGCTTCGGGCCCGATGCCGTGGCGCAGGAAGGGGAGGCATCGTGAGCCGCCGGGCCGCTCCCAAGGCGAATACCGCAGCGCGCAGCGCGGAGGTTGCCTAATGACCCCCGACGACGATCGGCCGCCAGGCACGCCGCCGCAAGAGGGCGACGACCGCACGCAGGTCGTCACCGGCCGGCCCGCGCCTGCGCCCACGCCGGACGAAGGCGCGACGGTCATCTCCGGCGGCGCCGCGCTGCCGGCGAGCGAGATGCCCACCGTCGCCGGCATCACGCGCGCCGAGAAGGCGCCGAGCAACGCCGAGGCCGGGCTGCTGCCGGTGGGCAGCCGGCTGGCCGAGTTCGAGGTCACGCGCATCGTCGGGCAGGGCGGCTTCGGCGTGGTCTACGAGGCGTGGGACCCGACGCTCGAACGCGTGGTCGCGATCAAGGAGTACCTGCCGACCTCGCTCTCGACGCGCCAGCTGGACGGCACGGTCGCGCCGCTGTCGGAGCGGCACCGCGAGACCTTCGAGCTCGGCATGCGCAGCTTCATCAACGAGGCGCGCCTCCTGGCCCAGTTCGACCATCCCTCGCTGCTCAAGGTCTATCGTTTCTGGCAGGAGCGCGGCACCACCTACATGGTGATGCCTTTCTACCGCGGCGACACGCTGCGGCAGGCACTGGCTGGCATGCCGGGGGGCGTCGACGAAGCCTGGCTGATGCGCATCATGGACGGCGTGACGCAGGCGCTCGCGGTGATGCACCACGCTCACTGCTACCACCGCGACATCGCGCCCGACAACATCATCCTGCTCGAAGGCTCGGGCCGTCCCGTGGTGCTGGACTTCGGTGCCGCGCGGCGCGTGATCACCGACAAGACGCAGGCCATCACCGTGATCCTCAAGCCCGGCTACGCGCCGATCGAGCAGTACGCCGAGATGCCCGACATGTCGCAGGGCGCGTGGACCGATGTCTATGCGCTCGCGGCCGTGATGCACGTGGCCGTCAGCGGCCGCGCGCCGCCGCCCTCGGTCGCGCGCCTCCTGGCCGACAGCTACGTGCCGCTGGCGGGCAACGAGGCGCTGCTGCAGCGCTACAGCCCCGGGCTGCTCGCGGCCATCGATGCCGGCCTGGGCGTGCGGCCCGAATCGCGGCCGCAGTCGATGGAGGAGTTGCGCGCAGCGCTGGGCCTGGATGGCGACCGGACGGTGATCCGCCCGCCGGCGCCTTCGTCCGCTGCGGCAGGTGGGCGTGCTGCCGGCGCAAGTCCTGCGGTGCCCGCACCCGCGCCTGCTCCCAAGGGCAAGGGCGCGGCCATCGCTGCCGTCGCTTCGGTGGCGGTCCTTGCCGCCGCGGGCGGATGGTGGTGGTTCCAGGGTCAGTCCGGTGACACCACACCCGTCAGCACCGCTCCCCCGCCACCCACCGAAGTGGCCCAGGCACCGGCCCCTCCACCGCCGCCGCCCCCGCCGCCTCCAGCCAAGCCGCGCACGCCGGCCGAGTCGCTGCACTCGCTGGCCGAGGGCGCCGCGCCGGGCTTCGAGGTGGCGGCGAGTCCGCGCAAGGCCGAGGTCGCGGTCGGCAAGGACAGGCTCGGTTTCGAAGTGCGCAGCAAGCGCGAAGGCTTCGTCTACGTCTACCTGCTGTCCAGCGGCGGCGAGCTGTTCCTGCTGTTCCCGAACCTGCTCGACAAGTACAACAAGATCGCCGCCGGCGCCTCGCTCTCGCTGCCGCGCGCCTCGTGGCCGATGGACGCCGGCGGGCCGGCCGGCATCAACCAGTTCGCGGTGCTGGTCAGCGAGCACGAGCGCGACTTCAGCGCCTCGGGCATCCAGAACGACGGCGTGTTCCCGCAGTTCCCGCTGCCCGTGCTGGCGGCGCTCGAGGCCGCGCGCGGCAGCGGGCCGCCGCCGCTCGCCGGCAAGCCGGTGTGCGCGCCCAACACACCGTGCAACGACGTCTATGGCACGGCGTTTTTCAGAATCACCGAGAAGTAATCGTCTGTGGGGCAGCGGCCTGCCAGGCCTCGCCCCCCAGACCAGGAGTTCTTCATGAACAAACTCTCTTCGCCGATCTTCGCTTCACCCGCCCGCTGGGGTGCCGCCGCCGTCGCCATGGCCGCGCTCGCGGCCTGCGGCACGATGCCGGGACCGGGCGCCACCAGTTCCACAGCGGCGCCGGCGCCGGCCTCGGCCAGCGCTTCGGTCGTCGCGCCTGCGGCACCCGCGCCGGCACCGGCCGCATCCGCGCCGGCCTCGGCCCCGCGCCCCGCTGCTGCCGGCGCCAGCGTGGCCGGCCAGTCGCGCACCTTCTCGACCCAGCTCGCGACCTACACCTCGGTCGGCTTCGACGCGGTGCCGGGTTGGGGCCGCGACGATTTCGCCGAGAGCTGGCCCGCCTTTCTCGGCAGCTGCAAGGTGCTGACCGGCCGCGGCACCGAGTGGCGGCAGGTCTGCGAGCGCGCGCGCGCCGTCGACGACAAGAGCAACCCGGCCATCCGCGGCTTCTTCGAGCGCGAGTTCTCGGCCTACCAGATCCGCGACGACGACCGCCGGCCCGACGGCGTGGTCACCGGCTATTTCGAGCCCGAGATCACCGGCAGCCGGCAGTACGCGCCGCCCTTCATCTACCCGGTGTACGGCCAGCCCGAAGACATGCTGTTCGCCGATTCGCGCAAACTGCCGGCCGGCAGCGGCACGGTGGCGGCGCGCGTCGAAGGCCGCAACGTGGTGGTGCAGAGCGGGCTCAGCACGCGCGACATGGGGGCGCCCGGCCTCTATGCGCTCGACCTCTCGGCCATCACGCGCGACACGCTGGATCGCAAGGTGCGCCTGCGCATCGAGGGCAAGCGCCTCTTGCCTTACTACACGCGCGAGGAGATCGAGACCAAGGGCGCGCCCAACGCCCGCGTGCTGGCCTTCGTGAACAGCGCCACCGCGCTCTACGAGATGCAGATCCAGGGCTCGGGCCGCATCCGCCTGCCCAACGGCGATGTGATCCGCGTCGCCTATGCCGAGCAGAACGGCCAGCCCTTCCGGCCGACGCTGGCGCAGACCTCGTCGGGCAAGGCGCGCAGTCCGGTCAAGGTGCGCGGCGGCGCGATCGAGCTCGAGCTCGACGACGGCGACGACGAGGAGGACGGCAACGACACCTCGGTGATCCGCACGCGCGGCTTCACGCTCGCGCGTCCGGTCAACAGCGGCGCGGTCGTGGTGCCGGGGCGGCGCGTGGCCGGGCCGGTGATCGGCACCGGCATCAAGGACCCGAGCTATGTGTTCTTCAAGGAGTCGCCGAGCACCGGCGGCGGGCCGGTCGGTGCCTTCGGCGTGCCGCTGTCGGCCGGCCGCTCGATCGCCGTCGATCCGCGCAGCACGCCGCTGGGCTACCCGGTATTCGTCTCCACGCGTGCGCCGGGCACCGGCACGCCGATGCAGCGGCTCACCATCGCGCAGGACACCGGCGGTGCGATCCGCGGCGCAGTGCGGGCCGACTATTTCTTCGGCAACGGCCAGCAGGCCGCGACCCAGGCCCGGCGCATGAAGGAGCGGGGCCAGCTCTGGATCCTGCTGCCGCGCGGGCTGGCGGTTGCGGCGGCCGCGACCTCGACCATCCGCACGCGTGGGGCGGCGGTCGGTGCTGACTTGCCGCAATGCCTTGTGCCTGAAGAAGGCGCGTGCGTCGATGACTAGGAAAGCAAGGCTGATGGGCGCGGCGGTGGGGGCGCTGGGCCTCCTAGGCGCATGCACGCATCGACCACCCGCACCGCATCCCGTGCGGACGGCCCAAAGCGCAAACCTGCCTTAGTCGAAACACACCATGCAGGAAACCCTCTCGTCGGAACAAAGCGTCGAACTCGTCCGCCTCTGGCGGCGCAGGCAGACGCTGTCCTCCGACGAGATGGGCGAGATGTACCGCATGGTCGGCGACGCGCTGCGCAGCTGCAACCCGCCCGAGCTGCGCGTGCTCGGCGAAGGCCGGCAGGAACTGGTGGCCCAGTTCATCTACGTCAAGGTGCTGCGGCTCGACGCCGATCCGGACGAAGCGGACGATGCCGCGCGCAGCGAGGCCGCGAGCCACAGTGCGCCCTCGAGCGCCTTCGCGCTGTGCGCCTACTTCCGGCGCTACCTGATCGACTGCACGCGCGCGAGCGCGTTCCGCCGCAAGCTCTCGATCGGCGACCAGATCACCGAGAGCCAGCTCGAGGCCCACGTCGGCGCGGCCGACAACGCGCAGGACGAGCTGGCCGAGCACGGCCTCAGCGCGCCTTCGGTGCACGCCGCGGCGCGCGCCTTCATCGCAGGGCTGCCCGAGCCCGAGCGCATCCTCTTGTGCCAAGGCTTCGGCCGCGAGGCGGCGGGCGGCCTGTCGGGCGTGGCCTCGCGCCATGCCATCGCCTCCTACCACTACCGCGCCGGCCGGCTCGGCCTCGTGCACAAGCGCGAAGGCCTGCCGGCCGACTATGCGCGCACCACGCTGGGCCAGTGGATCTCGCAGACCCTCGGCATCGCCATCGAGGCCGGCAACATGGGCGCGATCCTGCAGGTTTTCAAAATCCTGGGCGTTGAAGCGTCTTATGCCTGAAGACATAGGACACCAAGCACCATGCCCATCGACCTCTGGCCCCCGCTCAGCCTCATCCGCGGCACCCTCGGGCGCGGTGGCGATCTCGCCGCTGCGGGCGAGGGCGCTGCCACGCTGGCCGAGCCGGCCGCGATCTCGGCGCGCCAGTCCGACCAGACCCTGCTCCTGCCCTTGACCGAGCTGGCCCGCCGCCGCGAGGCCGTGGCGCAGCGCGCCTTTCCGGCCCGCTGGGCGCCGGGCCGCCTGGTGAGCGTGCTGCACGAAGGCCGGCTGCTCGGCGTGCTGCTCGACAAGTGCCTGCACGACACGCTATGGCGCGGCTGGATGGCCGCCGGCGAAGCCGACTGGGCCAGCGCCTACGACGTGCTGCTCGAACCCGGCGACGAACCCTTCGAGCCCATGTTCGGGCTGATCCAGACCTGGAACGTGCTCACGCTCGAACAGACGCCGCAGCTCTGCGCCCGCGTGCTCGGCGAGGTCTCGGCCACGCGGCTGGCCGCGATCCGCGCGGTGCACGACGAATGGGCCGTGCAGCAGCCGCTGGCCATCGAGCCCGAGCCCGGCCGCATCGCGCTGCGCACGGCCGGCGGCGTGTTCTCCGTGCTCTCGGGCACGCCGCTGGGCGTAGGCGATCCGCGCGCCGACTACCAGAGCCTCTACCTCGAAGCCGCCGCGCGTCTCGCCACGCCGCTGCAGGCCACGCCGAAGCCCGGCAGCCTTGCCGTCGCGGCGCCGGCAGGAGGGGGCTGGTGGCCGCGCGTGAAGGCCTGGTTCGACGCCGACCGCGTGGTGCGCCCCGCGCTGGCGCTGCTGGCGCTGGTGGTCGTGGTGCAGAACGCGGCCCTGATGCGATCGGGCGGCGAAGACGACCAGGTCAGGTTCCGTTCAGTTCAGGGCCCCGTCACTTCCGCCGCGCCGGCCGACCTGAGCCTGCGCTGGAAGGCCGGCGTCGGCATGGATGATGCGAACGCGCTGCTGCGCTCGGCCGGCGCCGAGCTGGTGGGCGGACCGGAGGCCGACGGCCGCTGGCGCCTGCGCTTCGTGGCCGACGCTGCGCAGGGCCGCGCCATGCTGGCCGGCTCGCCGCTGGTCGAATCGGTGGGGCCGCCATGGCTGGTCGAACCGGGGAGGCCACCATGACCGGGCGCCGCCTGCGCATCGTGCTGCTGCTGGCCATGCTGGCCGCTGGCGCCTGCGCGAGTGCGGCGCAGCGCGCCTTGCTGGTGGGCGTGTCGGAGCTGGTCTACCAGCCTGCGTCGCTGTGGCTGCAGGCGCCGCGCAACGACGTGATGCTGATGCGCCAGGCCCTGCTCGAGCAGGGCTTTGCGGCCGCCGACATCGCGGTGCTGGCCGACGGTGTGAGCGGCGCCGCGCTGCCCGAGGCGCAGCGCATCCACGAGGCGCTGGCCCGGCTGCTCGAACAGTCGCAAAGCGGCGACTTCGTGCTGCTGTATTTCTCGGGCCACGGCACGCGCTGGCGCGATGCGAGCAAGCGCTACCAGGAACCGGATGGCCTGGCCGAGAACTTCCTCGCGCGCGATGTGCGCGGCGCGGTGGGCGGCAGCGGCGCCTTGCCGGGCGGCCTGCGCGACGTGGATGTCGACGGCTGGGTGCGGGCCTTCCTGGCGCGCAACGTGTTCGTCTGGTCGGTGTTCGACACCTGCTCGGCCGCCTCGATGACGCGCGGCCGCGCGCCCGCGAGCGCCGAGCTTGTCGTAGGTCCGCCGGACGACGAGGTGCGCTTTCGCGGCATCCGCGCCGACTTGCTGGCGCAGGGCGTTGCCGGCGCCGCCATGCCCCCCGCGCCCGCGGCGCCGGCCGTGCCGCGGGCGCGCTACGTGGCCTTCTTCGCCTCCGAGAGCCACCAGGTCACGCCCGAGCTGCGGCTGCCTCGCAAGAGCCGCGACGCGCAGCCCCAGGGTCTCCTGACCTGGGCCGTGGCGGAGGCGCTGCAGCGCCGACCCGCGACCTGGCGCGAACTCTTCGACGGCGTGCTCGCGCTCTACCCGCCGGTGATCGCCGAGCTCGAGGCGCGTTTTCCGCAACGCGAGCTGCCGTCGCCGGTGGCCGAAGGCAACCTCGATGCGCCGCTGTTCGCCAACAGTGCGCAGCCCCTGGCCACGCGTCCGACGTGGCGTGCGCAGCGCAGCGGCGCGAGCCTCGCGATCCAGGCCGGCCAGCTCGACGGGCTGGTGCCGCGGCAGGAACTGCGCGTGCTCGCGAGCCTGGAAGACGGCACCCGGCGCAGCGCCCCCGCCACGCTCGCGCAGCTCGAACTCGGCAGCGCGCAGCTGCCGGTGCCGGCCGCGCTGCGCGATGTGCCGGGCAGCGCGCTGTGGAGCGTGACCCCGCTGGCCGAGCCGGCCGCGTTCGCGTTGCGCGTGCGCGCCGGCAAGTCCTTGCCCGCGGGACTGAGCCTCGACTACCCCGCCTCCATCCGCATGGCAAGCGCGGGCGAGGACGCGAGCGAAGCCGATCTGCGCTGGACCGACCTTGGCGCCGCGGGCCATCGGCTGGAGCCGCTCTCGCCCGCGCTCGGTTCGGGCACGAGCGGGGTCGCGGCCGACCCCGCGGCCTTGCGCGAGCGCCTGCAGGGCTTCGCGCGTCTCAAGTGGCTCGGCGAACTGAACCGGCTGGCCGGCGGCGCGCGCCTCGACGGCTTCGAGGCCGCGCTGGAAACCTGGCGCGCCGACCGCATGCTGCGCAGCGAGCCCCTCGCGCGCAGCACCACGCCGAACCCGCTGCTCGCGGGCGAGCGCCTCGTGCTCCACGTGCGCAACACCGGCGGGACTTCGCTCGACATGGTGATCGTCGGCATCGACGCGGAAGGCGGCCTGCGGCCGGTGTACCCCGATGCCGCCGGCGCAAGCAACCGTTTCGAACGCGGCACGCGCGAGCAGCCGGCGGCCAAGCACTTCGAGCTGCCCTGGCTGCACAGCGCGGGTGCGCGCCTCTTCGTGCTGGCGACGCCGGCCGTGCCGCACAGCGCGCCGCGCCTGTTCGGCGCGGGCGTCGATCCGGCGCTGGCCGATCTGCGCGTGCGCGGCCTGTTCAATGCACCGAAGGAGCGGCAGCTCTTTGCCGCGATGATTTTTTTCTAGGAGATCGACATGGGCTGGACTTCTGATGGCGCGGTGGACCCGGACGAGGGCCTGCGCCTGCTCGACCTGGTCTCCGAAGAGGCGGGCGACGACTACTGGATGCTGCTCGAATCCAAGGGCAAGGCGATCGAAGGCGATTCGGCGCGCCCCTTCGCAGACGGCAAGTCACGTCTGGAGGTCGGCGGCTTCCGCTACCAGTTGGACGTGTTCTCGCCGCCGGGTTCCACCAAGGGGCAGCTGCGCGCCGCCGCGGTCTTCGTCGTTCGCGATTGCGATGCCGCGAGCGCGTCGATCGCCAGCCTGTTGCGCGACCAGGTGAACGACCTGAAGGTGGTGATCTCGGTCTACAAGGCCGGCGGCGACACCTCGAAGGACTTGCAGCCGCACCTGGAGTTGGAGCTGACCCAGGCGCGCCTGCTGAACCACACCATGCTCACCGCCGCCAAGTCGGCGCGGCCGCGCGAGATCATCCAGATCGAGTACCAGGGCCTCGAGATCCGGTCCGCGCCGCAGAGCGAGACCGGCCTGCGCGGCGCCGTCAGAACTTGCACCATCAAAAAGTGAGGCCGGACATGACGAACTCTGCCGAATTCCTCCAGGCCGCCGACCCCGCGTCCGCGCTCAAGGCCCTGACCGACGAGGTGCGCGCCAAGCCCGCAGACAGCAAGCTGCGCGTCTTCCTGGCCCAGCTGCTGTGCGTGCTCGGGCAGTGGGAGCGCGCGCTCAACCAGCTCAACGTCGCGGCCGAGCTCGATGCGATGGCCATTCCGATGAAACAGGTCTACGGCGAGGCCGTGCGCTGCGAGGGCCTGCGCGCCGACGTGTTCGCCGGCACGCGCACGCCGATGGTCTTCGGCCAGCCCGACGAATGGCTCGCGCTCCTGATCGAATCGCTGCTGCGCCAGGGCGCGGGCGATGCGAAGCTGGCCGAAGACCTGCGCCAGCGCGCCTTCGACGCCGCGCCCGCCACGCCGGGCACGCTCGACGGCAAGTCCTTCGAATGGCTCGCCGACGCCGACATGCGCCTGGGCCCGGTGCTCGAAGCCTTCGTGAACGGCCGCTACTACTGGATCCCCTATGCCCGGCTGGCGCACGTGAAGCTCGATCCGCCCGAAGACCTGCGCGACTGCGTGTGGCTGCCGGCGCATCTGCAGTTCGAGAACGGCGGCGAGACGCTGGCCCTGGTGCCCGTGCGCTACGAAGGCACCGAGAAGAGCAGCGACGGCGCGCTGCAGCTCGCGCGCAAGACCGAGTGGCGCGAGCTGCAGCCCGAGGTCTGGGCCGGGCTCGGCCAGCGCATGCTGAGCAGCAGCGACGGCGCCGAGCATGCGCTGATGGACGTGCGCGAGATCCTGTTCTCGACCGGCGATGCCTGAGCTCACTGCACAGGAACGCCTGCAGCCCTCGCTGCTCGATCGCCTGGTCGACCATGCACCCGGCGAGCAGCGCGAGAGCGACGACAAGCGCACGCTGACCCGGCAGGCGCTGCGCCAGGCCGTGCTGCGCGACCTGAGCTGGCTCTTCAATGCCACCGGCCATGGCCTGGCCTTCGACGACAAGCGTTTTCCGAATGCGGCTCGCTCGGTGCTCAACTACGGATTGCCTATGCTGTCCGGCCAGTTCACGTCCTCCGTTCAGCGTGTCAGCATGGAACAGGCTCTGAAGAACGCCATCCTGCAGTTCGAGCCCCGCATCCTGCCTCGCACACTCGAAGTTGAACTCGTCATGGAAGGCTCGGCACTTGATTCCCACAACCGCATCGGCCTTCGGATCCGCGGCATGCTCTGGGCCCAGCCCGTGCCGCTGGAGTTTTTGATGCGCAGCCGAATCGACCTGGAGGAGGGCCGGATCGAAATTGAGGACATGACAAGCCCGAGAACATGAGCCCCCCGGCTTGTCGCTTTGCGTACTTCGCCACCCCCCGAGGGGGAGGCCCGGCCGCCTTGGGGCGGCCCGGCGGCGCCCGGAGGTAACCCAGCCATGGACCCGCGCCTGCTGACCCTGTACGAACAGGAACTGCGCTACTTCCGCGAGAGCTCGGCGGAGTTCGCGCGCGCCTTCCCGAAGATCGCGAACCGGCTCGGCATCGAGGGCCAGGAGGTCGCCGACCCCTATGTCGAACGGCTGATCGAGGCCACCGCCTTCCTGTCGGCGCGCGTCGCCTTGAAGCTCGATGCCGAATACCCGCGCTTCACCGGGCACCTGCTCGACATCGTCTATCCGCACTTCATGGCGCCCACGCCCTCGATGGCCGTGGTGTCGATGGCGGCCGATCCCGACGATGCCAATCTCGCGACCGGGCCCACGCTGCCGCGCGGCAGCGGGCTGCGCGCGCGCCAGGCCGTCGGGCAGAACACGCACTGCGAGTTCCGCACCGCGCGGGCGCTGCGCATCTGGCCGGTCGAAGTGCTGCGGGCGCAGTACTTCAGCTACGCGCCCGACCTGCCGCTCGCCCAGCATGCGCAGTCGCGCGAGATCCGCGGCGGCCTGCGCATCGCGCTGCGCGCCACCGCCGGCCTCAAGTTCGACCAGATCCCGCTCGACGAACTGCTGATTCACTTCGGCGGTGCCGAAGACGTGGCCTGGCAGCTGCACGAGTGCATGCTCGGCAAGCCCATCGGCGTGATGGTCCAGCCGCTGGCCGCCGGCGGCGCGGCCACGGGCGCGGCCGGCAGCGCGGTGCGGCATCTGCCCGCGAGCGCGGTGCAGCCCGTGGGCTTCGAGGACGACGAGGCCTTGCTGCCCGTCACCGCGACCGGCTTCTCCGGCCACCGGCTGGTGCAGGAGTACTTCGCCTTTCCGCAGCGTTTCCAGTTCGCGCGCGTCACCGGCTTGCAGCGCGTGCTCGCGTCGATGGCGGTGACCGAGGTGGAGATCGTGGTGCTGTTCTCGCGCGGCGATGCGGCGCTCGAGAAACTGGTGAGTGCCGACAACGTGCAGCTGCATTGCGTGCCGGTCGTCAACCTCTTCGGCAAGCGGCTCGACCGCGTGGCGGTGACCGAGGGCGAGAGCCAGTTCCACCTGGTGCCCGACCGCACGCGCCCGCAGGACTTCGAGGTGCACACCGTGACCGAGGTGGTCGGCCACGGCAACCCCGGCACCGCCGGCGCGGCGCTGGAACAGCCCTTCCTGCCCTTCTATGCGGCCTTCCACGGCAGCCGCCACAGCCACCCGGCCTACTTCACCACCACGCGCGAGCCGCGCATGCTCTCGGTCAAGCAGCGCACTGAGGGGCATCGCAGCAGCCACATCGGCTCCGAGCTCTACATGCAGATCGTCGATCCGCAGCAGGCGCCTTATTCCGGCGCGCTGCGGCAGCTGGCCGTGAGCGCGCTGGTGACCAACCGCGACCTGTCGCTCTTGATGCCGCTGGGCCGCGAGAGCGACTTCGACTGCATCGATTCCTCTCCGGTGCAGCGCATACGCATGGTGCGCGGCCCCTCGCGTCCGGTCTCGCCGGTGGTGGGCCAGGGCCTGGGCTGGCGCGTGGTCGATCACCTGGCGCTCAACTACCTGTCGCTTGCCGACAGCTCGCGCGAGGAGGGCGCAGCGGCGCTGCGCGAGATGCTGATGCTCTATGCGACGCACGCCGACGAGGTGCGCCAGAGCCAGGTGCGCGGGCTGCTGTCGGTGCGCGCCAAGCCGGTGGCGCGCCGGCTGCCGCTGGCCGGGCCGATCGCCTTCGGCCGCGGGCTCGAAGTCACGCTCGAGGTCGACCGCAATGCGTTCCACGGCCACAGCGCCTTCCTGTTCGGCGCCGTCATGGCGCGCTACCTGGCGCGCCACGTGGAGGTCAATCACTTCGTCGAGACCGTGCTCACCGCCTCGGGCAAGGGCGAGATCATGCGATGGAGGCCGCTGTGCGGGGCACGCCCGATCCTGTAGCCGTGCCGGCGGCGCGGCCCGAGAGCGTGGCCGAGCGCCTGCAGGCGTGCGCGGACCAGCCCTGGGCCTACGATTACTTCGCCCTCATGCGGCGGCTCGAGGCGCTCGCGGCGCCATCGCCGCGCTGGGGCCGCGCGCTGCTGCCCGGCGCCGAGTCGGTGCGCGTCGGGCAGGAGCCATCGCTGTCCTTCGCGCCCGCGAGCTTCAGCCGCTTCGAGCCGGCCGGCTCGCATTCGCCGCCGCGGCTGCGCCAGCATTTCTTCGGCTACCTCGGCCCCAACGGGCCGCTGCCGGTGCACCTGAGCGACTTCATCCGCGAGCGCACGATCAATCATGGCGATCCGACCTGGCTCGCTTTCCTCGACAGCTTCGCGCACCGCTTCAGCCTGTTCTTCTACCGCGCCTGGGCCCAGGCCAGGCCGGCGGTCGGACTCGACCGGCCGAAGGAAGACGCCTTCCGCCGCCAGGTGGGCGCGCTGGTCGGCATCGGCACCGCCGCGCGGCAGGAGCGCGACGAGATCCACGACGACGCGCGGCTGCATTTCTCGGGCTGGCTCGCACGCCGCGTGCACAACGCCGAGGGCGTGGAGGCGGTGCTGCAAGGCTACTTCGGCGTGCCGGTGCGGCTCGAGCCCTGGGTCGGGCACTGGATGACGCTGCCCCCGGAGGAACTCACGCGCCTGGGCCGCGGCGAGGCTTCGCGTTCGCTGGGTATGGGCGCGATGCTCGGCCGGCGCGCCTGGGATCGCCAGCACCGCGTGCGGCTGCACCTGGGGCCGCTCGGTTTCGAGCGCTATCGCATGTTCCTGCCGAACGGCTCGGCGCGGCCCGCACTGCAGCGCTGGATGCAACAGCTCTTGGGCGACGAGCTGTACTGGGATGCCGAGTTGATTCTGGAAAAGCAGCAGGTGCCGCCCACGCGCCTGGGCCGGCAGCGAGGCAACGCGCCCCGGCTGGGCTGGGCTTCATGGCTTGGCGAGCAGAAGCGCGAGCGCGATGCGCCCGATGTCCGCATCGACGGCGATGCCGTTCTTTCGCATGTCGCTCTTCAATAAAGCCACAGGGCCGTTCGTCTTGACTGCATACGGAGAAGCTCATGAGTGAAATCAGCCGCACTGCCTTGTTCGGCAAGCTCAATTCGCTGGCCTACAAGGCGATCGAGGGCGCCACGGTGTTCTGCAAGATGCGCGGGAACCCCTACGTGGAACTGGAGCACTGGTTCGCCCAGCTGCTGCAGGCGCAGGACTCCGACCTGCACCGCGTGATCCAGCACTACCAGCTGGACATTTCCGTCATCGCCAAGGACATGACGGCCGCGCTCGACCGCCTGCCGCGCGGCGCGACAGCGATCAGCGACTTCTCGCCGCACATCGAAAACGCCATCGAGCGCGCCTGGACCTACGCCACCCTGCAGTTCGGCGAGGCGCAGGTGCGCACCGGCTACCTGCTGGTCGGCATGCTGAAGACGCCGAGCCTGCGCAATCCGCTGCTCGGCCTGTCGAAGCAGTTCGACAAGGTCAAGGTCGAGGACCTGGCGGACAACTTCGCCAAGATCTGCGATGCCTCGCCCGAATCGAAGATGAGAGCGCAGGACGGCAGCGGCATGGGAAGCGGCGCCCCCGGCGAGGAGAGCGGCGCGATGGCGCCGGCCGCCATGGGCAAGGGCGATGCGCTGAAGAAGTTTGCTGTCGACCTCACGGAGAAGGCGAAGAAGGGAGAGATGGATCCGGTGACCGGGCGGGACGAGGAAATCCGCCAGATCGTCGACATCCTGATGCGGCGCCGCCAGAACAACCCGCTGCTCACGGGTGAGGCCGGCGTCGGCAAGACGGCGGTGGTGGAAGGCTTCGCCCAGCGCCTGGCGCGCGGCGACGTGCCGCCGCAGCTCAAGGACGTGAAGCTGCTCACGCTCGACATCGGCCTCTTGCAGGCCGGCGCCAGCATGAAGGGCGAGTTCGAGCAACGCCTGCGGCAGGTGATCGACGAGGTGCAGGCTTCGCCCACGCCGATCATCCTGTTCATCGACGAGATCCACACGCTGGTCGGCGCAGGCGGCGCGGCCGGCACCGGCGACGCGGCCAACCTGCTGAAGCCGGCGCTGGCGCGCGGCAACCTGCGCACCATCGGCGCCACCACCTGGGCCGAATACAAGAAGTACATCGAGAAGGACCCGGCGCTGACGCGGCGCTTCCAGGTCGTGCAGGTGCCCGAGCCCGACGAGACCAAGGCCATCCTGATGCTGCGCGGCGTGGCCAGCGTGCTCGAAAAGCACCACCGCGTGCAGCTGCTCGACGAGGCCATTGAGGCGGCGGTGAAGCTGTCGCACCGCTACATCCCCGCGCGGCAGCTGCCCGACAAGGCCGTGAGCCTGCTCGACACCGCCTGCGCGCGCGTCGCCGTGTCGCAGCACGCCATGCCGCCCGAAGTGGAAGACTGCCAGCGCCGCATCGAGGCGCTCACGGTCGAGAGCGAGATCATCGGCCGCGAGGAGGCGATCGGCATCGACGTGAGCAAGCGCTCGCCGCAGGTGCAGGCGCTGCTTGCCGAATCCAATGCCGCGCTCGAGAAGCTGAATGCGCGCTGGAAGGAGGAGAAGGGGCTGATCGACCGGCTGCTCGAACTGCGCGGCAAGCTGCGCGCGGGGAACAAACCGGTGGATGCGCCCGCTCCAACCGAAACCGTTCGGGCTGAGCTTGTCGAAGCCGGGGCCGGCACTTCGACCCTTCGTCAAGCTCAGGACGGGCCAAGCTCAGTGCGAACGGACAATGGAGACCGCACCGCCCTCCTCGCCGAACTCCACGAGCTGCAAACCCAGATCAGCAGCGTGCAGGGCGAGTCGCCGCTGATCCTGCCTTCGGTCGATGCGCAGGCCGTGTCTTCCGTCGTGGCCGACTGGACCGGCATCCCGGTGGGGCGCATGCAGCGCAACGAGATCGAGACCGTGCTCAACCTGCCGAAGCTGCTGGGCCAGCGCGTGATCGGCCAGGACCATGCGATGGAGATGATCGCCAAGCGCATCCAGACCTCGCGCGCGGGGCTGGACAACCCCAGCAAGCCGATCGGCGTGTTCATGCTGGCCGGCACCTCCGGCGTCGGCAAGACCGAGACCGCGATCGCGCTGGCCGAGGCGCTGTACGGCGGCGAGCAGAACATGATCGTCATCAACATGAGCGAGTACCAGGAGGCGCACACCGTGAGCTCGCTCAAGGGCGCGCCGCCCGGCTATGTCGGCTACGGCGAAGGCGGCGTGCTGACCGAGGCCGTGCGCCGCCGGCCCTACAGCGTGGTGCTGCTGGACGAGGTGGAGAAGGCCCATCCCGATGTGCACGAGCTCTTCTTCCAGGTCTTCGACAAGGGCTTCATGGAAGACGGCGAAGGCCGCAGCATCGACTTCAAGAACACGCTGATCCTGCTCACCACCAACGCCGGCACCGACCTGATCGCCAGCATGTGCAAGGACCCGGAGCTCATGCCCGAGCCCGAGGGCATGGCCAAGGCGCTGCGCGATCCGCTCTTGAAGATCTTCCCGCCCGCGCTGCTGGGCCGGCTGGTCACCATCCCGTACTACCCGCTCTCCGACGAGATGCTGGGCAAGATCGTCGAGCTGCAGCTGAAGCGCATCAAGAAGCGGGTCGAGGCGCGCTACCAGATCCCCTTCGACTACTCGGACGAGGTCGTCAAGCTGGTGGTCAGCCGCTGCACCGAAAGCGAATCGGGCGGCCGGATGATCGACGCCATCCTCACCAACACCATGCTGCCCGACGTCAGCCGCGAGTTCCTGAACCGGATGATGGAAGGCAAGGCGATCGAGAAGGTCGAGGTCGGCGTGGCCGACGGCGGCTTCTCCTACAGGTTCCACTGACGTCGAGGAGACGAGCATGCCCGTCATGAGCTACGACACCTGGATGCGACGCACGCGCCGCGGCCTGACGAAGCCGCGCAGCTCCGAACTGCGCGTGGTCGACGCCGCGCTGAAGTCCTTCACCGAGCGCCCCGACTCGCAGACCCTGGGAGCGCTCAAGCTGGCAGTGAAGAACTGGACGGACTCCAAGGACGATCCCCTGAGGAGCATCCGCAACAGCGACGGGGCGGTGGCTGACCTGCTGCGCCAGCTGGGCGAGGAGGACAAGGCCAGCGCGCAGCACCAGACGGCCAAGAGCAACATCCAGCGCATGAACCGGCCCGCCGGCCTGCTGGGCGAGATCGCCGGCGGCGCGGGCAAGCTGGCTGCCGGCCAGCTCGGCGCTGACTACAGCGGCATGCTGCTGAAGCTTGAGACGGACCCCAACTTCGACAACGTGCGCTACGAAGGCTTCGCGGGCGAGAAGCTACAGAAGGCGCGGCTCGGCTACGCCGACGCGATGCTCGGCGCGCAGAAGGCGACCATGGGCATGCGCGCCGCGCTGATGGGCGTGGCCACCGGACGCGGCGCCGGCTCGCCCGAGCTCGAGCGTTACACCTCCTGGTTCGGCATCGCGTCGAAAGCGGCCATGGAGGACATGCTGCAGAAGGCCGAGACCATGCTGCTGGCCATGAAGACGCGGCCCGTCACCTTCGTGCTGCGCGAGACCATCACGAACCACTACATCAATGGTGTGGATCCGCTCGGGCCGACGGTGGACGACGTGGTCGGACCCGGCGTCTACGGCTATGTGTGGAATGCCGGCAACCACACGGGCTCAGGCATGCGCGTGGTGATCAACCAGCGCTTCCTCACCAAGCCCGACCGCTACGAAGGGCCGGCCGCGACCATCTACCACGAGCTGACGCACAAGGTGCTGGGCACCACGGACAAGGACTCCGCGGGAGCGCTGGTCTATGGCATTCCCGGATGCAAGGCGCTGGCCCGGACGAACCCCGCCGATGCACGCCAGCTGGCCGACTGCTGGTCGTACTACGCCATCAGCTTCTTGAAGACGATCTAGGATGCAGAAAAGGAAGACGCGCTCCCATCGTCGTCTCGTGCCGCTCGCCGAGGGGCTGGGTCCTCACCAGGCGCTGGCGCTGGCCGTGCAGCTGCACCGCGCCGGAGGACTCGACGATGCGGAAAAACTCTACGAGCGCATCCTCCAGGTAGCGCCGGCCCACGCCGATGCGATGCACTTCAAGGGCGTGCTGGCGCACCAGCGCGGCCGCAGCGACCAGGCCTTGGAGCTGATCCGCGGCTCCATCGCCCTGAACGCGGCCGTGCCCGACTGGCACAACAACCTGGGCAACGTGCTGCTCGAAAGCGGCCAGGTCGACGCCGCCGCCGATGCCTACGAGCAGGCCGTGCGCCTGGCGCCTGCGCGCGCCGACATCCTTAACAACCTCGGCGTGCTGCGGCGCGAGCAGGGGCGGCCCGAAGAATCGGAGAGCGCCTACCGGCGCGCCATCGAGCTGGATCCGAAGAACGTCGAGGCCCACACCAATCTCGGCCGCCTGCTCAATGGACTGGGGCGCGAAGAGGAATCGATGCGTTGCTTCTGCGAGGCCTTGCTGCTGAAGCCCGGCCATGCGCCGGCGCGCGAGGCGCTCGGCCTGGCCTACTACATGCTCGGGCGTTTCGAGGAGGCGGCGCAGGTGTACCGCGACTGGCTGAAGGACGAACCCGGCAACCCGGCGGCGCGCCATCATCTCGCGGCCTGCTCGGGCGAAGGCGTGCCGGAGCGCGCTGCCGACGATTACGTGGAGAAGGTGTTCGACGGCTTTGCCGACAGCTTCGACGCCAAGCTGGCGCACCTGCACTACCGCGCGCCGGAGCTGATCGCGCAGACCGTGGACGGGCTGCTGGGCGCCCCCCGGGGCGAGCTCGCAGTGCTCGACGCCGGCTGCGGCACCGGGCTGTGCGGCCCGCTGCTCGCACCCTACGCGCGGCGCCTGGAAGGCGTCGATCTCTCGGAGCGGATGCTGGCGCGGGCGCGGGCGCGGCAGGTCTACGACGTGCTGGCCAAGGCCGAACTCACGGCCTTCATCGAAGGCGCGGCGCCGGCCTCCTACGACCTCGTCATCTCGGCCGACACGCTGTGCTATTTCGGCGACCTGCGTGCGGTGGCGAAGGCCACGGCCCGGGCGCTGCGGCCGGGCGGCTGGCTGGTGTTCACCGTCGAGGCCCTCGATGCGCCGGAGGATATGAAGGAGGCGGGCTTCCATCTGCACCACCACGGCCGCTACAGCCATCGCGAGAGCTACCTGCGCGAAGTGCTCGCGGACGCGGGGATGGTCGTCGGCGCGGTGGCGGCGGCGCACCTGCGCATCGAAGGCGGCAAGCCGGTGAACGGCTGGATCGTGTCGGCACGGGCTTGCGAAGCGGCGGCCTCTCGTTCGTCCTAGCTCGGCACAGAAAGAAAAATCCATGGCCGACACGCAATTCATCATCAAGAGCGACTCGCCCGTCAACGACGACCTGATGTTCTGGAGCGTGGTGGGCCAGGAAAGCCTGTCGCGTCCGGCGATCTACGAGCTGACCGTGCTGTCGGCGAACGAGAAGATCGACGCCAAGGACATCCTCGGCCGTGCCTTCGACGTGGTGTTCGAGTTCCTCGATGCCGATGGCGCCAAGCACGAGCGCCATTGCCAGGGGCATGCGGTGCGCTTCATGCGCAAGGGCAGCGTGGGGCGCTACTTCGAATACTGCTTCACGCTGCGCTCGTGGTTCTGGCTGCTCACCAAGCGCAGCAACTCGCGCATCCTGCAGGACAAGCCGGTGCTGGACCTGCTCGACGCGGTGTTCGAGGACAGCCCGATCAAGCGCTTCAAGAAGATCAAGACCGACAAGGTCATCGGCACGCACGACGCGCGCCGCTACAGCGTGCAGCACCAGGAGAGCGACTACCAGTACCTCTCGCGGCTGCTCGAGGACGAGGGCGTCTACTACTGGTTCGACGCGCACGACGCGCCCGGCACCATGCACCTCTCCGATGCGAGCGACGTGGCGCACGAGAAGCTGCCGGTGACTGACACGCTGAACTACGTGTCCACCGGCGCCAGCGAGGCGCGCTTCAACGAGATCAGCCTGTGGGTGGATTCGCGTCGCCTCGACACCGGCAGCTTCGCCTCGCGCGACAGCGACTTCAAGGCGATCCGCAAGAAGCTCAGCGCTGACAAGGGTGACCCCGACGTGCACGAGCTGGCCGATTTCGAAGCCTTCGAGTTCCCCGGCGGCTACTTTCGCGAAGCCGACACCGAAGACGCCGCCAAGGTGCGCACCGAGGAGCTGGTGGCGCGCCGCCGACTGAACTGGGCGATCACGCGCTGGCCTGATGTGGCCGCCGGCATGAACTTCAGCTTCAAGGGCCACCCCGCGGGCGGCGCCGACGGCGACTACCTGATCGCGAGCTGCGCCTTCGTCGTGACGCATCCGGGCTACGAGAGCATGAGCGAGAGCGAAAGCAAGGTCGAGCGGCAGGGCCAGGTGCTGCTCGATCTGCTGCGCGAGGACCCGATCAACGCCCACTGGATCGAGGCGCTGCAGGACATCGTGCGCAGCGCGCCGGAGCTGCACCAGCCGGTGCGCGGCAACGGCGTTTTCCTGCTCACCGTGCTGCCGGCCGACACGCCCTTCCGGCCGCCGCGGCTGACGCCGCGCGTGACCATGCCCGGCCCGCAGAGCGCGATCGTGGTCGGGCCGAAGGGCGAGGAGATCCATGCCGACGACTTCGGCCGCGTGAAGGTGCATTTCCACTGGGACCGCTACGACGAGAGCAACGAGAAGTCCACCTGCTGGGTGCGCGTGTCGCAGCCGTGGGCGGGCAAGGGCTGGGGCGGCTACTTCATTCCGCGCATCGGGCAGGAGGTGATCGTCGACTTCCTGAACGGCGACCCGGACCGGCCGATCATCGTCGGGCGCGTCTACAACGACGACCAGCCCAAGCCCTTCGACTCGCACACGCAAAGCGGCTTTCGCACGCGGTCCACGCCCAAGGGCAGCACCGCGAACTGCAACGAGTTCCGCTTCGACGACAAGAAGGGCAGCGAGCAGGTGTATCTGCATGCTGAGAAGAACCAGGACATCTCGGTCGAAAACGATGAGACGCACACGGTCGGACACGATCGCACGAAGACCATCGACCACGACGAGACCACGCACGTCAAGCACGACCGCACCGAGACGGTGGACAACAACGAGACGATCACGATCGGCGTGAACCGAACGGAGAAGGTCGGCAGCAACGAGGACATCACGATCGGCGTCAACCGGACCGAGAAGGTGGGGGCGAATGAAACGATCACCATCGGGGCCAACCGCAGCATCAGCGTCGGTGCGAGCGAAACGGCGACGGTGGCGCTGCAGCGGACGCACAGCGTGGGCGTGAACGAAACGATTTCGGTCGGCGCGGCGCAGGAGATCACCGTCGGCGCCATGCAGGCCGTGACGGTGGGCGCGAGCCAGACCATCAACGTGGGCGCCAATCAGTCGACCAGCGTGGGCTCGAACCGCTCAATCGATGTGGGGTCGAATCTGTCGACCAGCGTCGGCAAGAACGAGTCGCGCTCTGTTGGCGAGGGGCGCACGGCGAACGTGGGCAAGGACGACGCGCTGACGGTCGGCAAGAATCTGACGATCAGCGCGGGCGATTCGATTTCCATCACCACGGGTAGTGCAAGCATCACGATGAAGAAGGATGGAACGATCGTGATCAAGGGCAAGGACATCACGGTGGAGGGCTCGGGGAAGATCAATGTGAAGGCGAGCAGCGACATCGTGATGAAGGGCTCGAAGATTCTTCAGAACTGACATCTCGCAGCGAGAACACCATGAGCAAAAGACAGTCCATCGAAGAGTTGATTACCGAAAACGGGCAGGCCGTGATGGAAGCGCCGGCGCCGGAATTGCAACAGCTGCTGTCCGGACGGTCCGCTTTGCACCAGAGCGAGAGCCTGCCGTCCGTCGTCACGGGCGAATTGATCGCCATCACGGACGAGGGACGCACGCCGCTGGTGCTGTTCGCGGGCCAACTCGGCAACGCGGCCGTGCGCGCGCGCGCGGTGGTCGACTTGCACGGCGCCCACATAGGGCATCACGTCGTGCTGATGTTCGAGGGTGGCGATGCCAGCCGTCCCATCGTCATGGGCGTGCTGCGCCACTCCGAGGCCTGGCCGCTTGCGGAACGGCCGGCACAGGTCGAAGTGGATGCAGACGGCGAACGGATGATCCTGAGCGCCCGGGAGCAATTGGTCATGCGCTGCGGCCGGGCCAGCATAACCCTGACGCGCGCCGGAAAGGTCCTGATCCAGGGGAGCTACGTCCTGAGCCGGTCGACGGGGGTCAACCGGGTGAAGGGTGGCGCGGTGCAGATCAACTGAGGCGGGGCATCCCTCATGGAAGTCATCAACGCCACCGGAATGACTGTTGGATACACGCAGGGGGTCGAGCCGTCCGGGCGCGAGTTGCTGGTCGTTGTGGTCAAGGGCACCTTCGGCATTCCCGAGCAGGGCCGTGTTGCGCAACTCCATCCGGTCCAACTGCCCTTGATCACCGCTGACACCTTCACCGGCGAGCCGGGGTTTTCCGCGCCATCGCAAGAGGTGGACTTCGCGCCACGCAAGCTGCGATGCGACATCCTCATTTCGGGCAGCGCATGGGCGCCCCATGGCGAGCCGACCGAGCGCGTGCTTGCGGGCGCGCGCATCGGCGCATGGCAGAAGGTGTTCGCGGTCGTGGGCGATCGGCATTGGGCCAGCGGCCTGTCGGGTGTGCGCGCTTCGCAGGCGCTGCCTTTCGTCAGCAAGCCCATCTCCTATGACGCGGCATTCGGCGGCGTCGACGAGTTGCACGAAGACCCGGACCAGCATGGCGCCTACATGCTCAATCCGGTTGGCCGGGGCTGGCACCGCAACCTGCAGGCGAAGTACGTTGACGGAACACCGCTGCCGAACACCGAGGAAGCCAACCGGCCGGTGGATGCACCCGACGGAAACTTTGCGCCAATGTCATTCGGGCCGGTGGGAAGAGGCTGGGCATCGCGCCTTCCTTATGCCGGCACCTACGACCAGGATTGGATCGACAACACCTTTCCGTTCCTGCCCGCCGACTTTCAGGATGCTTATTACCAGGCCGCGCCGCAGGACCAGCAGATTGCTTATCCGGTCGGCCTTCAGGACGTGGCGCTCGCCAACCTCACAACAACGGGCCACGCCAAGTTCAGCCTGCCCTGCCGCGATGTGCCGATCACCTTTTTCCGACGCGGAGGCGGCCACGAACAGGTGAACGCCGTGCTCGACACGATCGCCTTCGACATGGACAAAGGGCTTGTGACGCTGGCCTGGCGCGCAACGCTTCCCTTGAAGAAAAGCATCTTCGAGATCCCGAACGTCCTGGCCGGGACCATGTCTCGCGGATGGTGGCGGGCACGTGAGCTCGGCAAGACCTGGCATCCGTCGCTGCGCGACCTCGTCAGCAGCAAGCGGCCCGAGAAGCTGGAGAACGCGCCGTGACCACGAAGCCGCTTTCGATCAGGCGCACCGGGCTCGTCACCGGCGTCGGCCTCGATGCGCCTTCGACCTGCGCAGCCATCCGGGGGGCCATCGACAACTTTCAGGAGACGCGATTTCGCGACCAGGCCGGCGAGTGGCTCATGGGATGCGAAGTCCCGTTCACCGAGCCTTTTCGGGGCGAGCGGCGCCTGCTCAAGATGGCGGCACGCGCCGTGCAGGAGTGCCTCGATGGCATGGACCGCGCGAGCTGCGAGGCCACGCCGCTGTTGCTCTGCCTCGCCGAATCAAAGCGTGCCGGCCGCATCGTGCTGGACGACGCGCGCTTCTTCTCCGCGCTGGAACAAGAGCTGGGTTTCAGGTTCCATGCGCAGTCGATGGTGATCTCGAATGGGCACGTGTCGGCGGCGGTGGCGCTGCATCATGCCCGCCACCTGATCGAAACGGCCGGCGTCACGAAGGTTCTCGTGGCAGCGTGCGACTGCTTGCTTGTCGGCGCGACGCTCGCGGATTGCGAGCGGCGCGACCGCCTGCTCACCAGCCAGAATTCCGACGGCTTCATTCCAGGCGAGGGCGCGGCTGCACTGCTCGTCGAACCCTTGCGCTGGCAGCCGGACGGCCAGCTGGCCTGTCATGGCCTCGGCTTTGCGGTCGAGAAGGCGCATATCGACTCAGAAGAGCCCTTGAGGGCGGACGGGCTGACCGCTGCCATCAAGCAGGCGCTGGGCGACGCAGGCTGCGGCGAAAGCATCCTCGAGTTCAAGATCATCGACGCGTCCGGCGGGCAATATGCCTTCAAGGAAGCTGCGCTCGCATTCTCGCGCGTCGACCGAACCAAGCGCACCGAATTCGACGTCTGGCATCCGGCCGATTGCATCGGCGAAGTGGGAGCATCGATCGGCCTGGTGATGATCGCGGTGCTGAAGACCGCGTGCGAGAAGGCGTATTCAAAAGGCACCAACGCCCTCCTGCATCTTGGCAACGAGGACGGACGGCGCGCGTCGATGATCTTCTCGTGGCATTCGGCGGGAGCCTGAGGTGGCCAACAAGGTCTTTGCAAACGGGCGCGAGGTGGCGTGCAAGGCGGGCGCAGGGAAGACGATCTGCGCAACGCCCGACGTCTGCATGACGCCGCCCGAAACCCCGGCCACCCCGCCGGGCGTGCCGGTGCCCTATCCCAACACCGCCCTCGCATCGGACACCTCCGACGGAAGCTCGTCGGTACAAATCTCCGGCCAGGAGGTCATGCTGAAGAACAAGTCCTACTTCAAGACATCGACGGGCGACGAAGCGGGCTGTGCCGCCAAGAAGGGCGTGGTGTCGAGCAAGATCAAGGGCAAGGTCTACTTCATCGATTGGTCAATGGACGTGAAGTTCGAAGGCGAGAACGCAGTGCGCCATCTCGACAAGACCACGAACAACCACGGCAGCCCGACCGCCAACGAGGCGATCCCCTGGCCCTTCGTCGATTCGATGGCCGATGGCGACATCAAGAACCTGTGCGACGAGGACAAGGCCAAGGAGAAGGAAGCCTGCAAGGAATACAAGCCGGCCAAGAAGGATGGAAAGGATGTTTGCGCCGAGACGGGTCTTTCGGGGGACTTTTCATCCATCAAGAGCGATCTCACAGGAGCCGCGAATAAGGCCAGCGCAAACGATTGTCTTGCGGCACGCCGGTGCAGGCTCGTGCCGTACAAGGCCTCGCCCGAAGTCGCCGATGGCATTGGTGGCTGCTGCCCCGCGCAGACCGGCGATCACATCATCCCGAAAAGTTCCTTCTTCAAGGACAGCTTCGGTGGAACACCCATGGCGGGATGGAAGCCCTACGAGATGAACAAGGCCCCGTGCATGTGCACCGAAGGGGGCAGTTGCTCGGGAACGCACGGGCTGCGGCACACGCATCACAAGACCACTTCCCCGGTCGCCAGTGGCACGCACGTGTCCTTCGATGCAGAAGCCAAGCATTGCGCGAAAGGCGCGAAAGCGGTGGCGCCCAATTGCAAGGAGGAATGCATCGAGGCGCAACTGAAGGAGGGGCACAAGGGCCTGGGCGACCAGAACCAGAACGTGAAGCACTCGTCGACGGGCAGGACGGAGATGTCCCACTACTCGGACGTGCAGGCGACCGTCAACGAAACAGCAGGCAGGCTGGGCGCCCCACTGCCGTAGCCGAAAGGAGCTTTCATGGGTGAACGAGTTTCAAAGTCGCGGGAGTTCGTCAGGGGCGCTGCCCGGCTAGCGGACCTGGTGTATGTCATCAGCCAGATGAAGACACTGATCGAGCAAGACATCAATCACGTCAGCCTGGTGGGCCTCTACAAGGGCAATTGGGGAGATGCCTTCAATACGACCTGGAATGCCACGGCGATCGCCATCGCGAAGTTCCCGGCGGAGAAGGTCGTTCTCATCGGCGAGGACGGCGACGTCGCCACCTACGTGGGCGGCAAGCGGGAAGACGACGCGATCAGACCGCAGCCCGTCATGATCCGCCACGCACGCACGATTGCCGGCGAGGTCTACGCCTGCGGCAGCAAGCGGCAAGTGTTCAGGCGCACCGGCGAAAAGCAATGGCGCGACATGAGCGCTCCGCGCGCTGACCAGACCGAAGAATTCGGCTTCGAGGGGATCGACGGCTACGCCGAGAACGACATCTACGCCGCCGGATGGGGCGGCGAGATATGGCGCTACGACGGTGCGGGCTGGGCGAGTTGCGCAAGCCCGACCAACGTCATCCTCACGGCGCTGTGCTGTGCCGGCGATGGCAACGTGTACGCCTGCGGACAGGGTGGCGTCCTCGTCAAGGGGCGCAACGATGCGTGGGCATCGATCGCGTGGGAAGACGAAGTCACGGTCGACCTGTGGGATCTGTGCTGGTTCCAGGACAAGCTGTACGTGGCGACCATGTTCGCGCTCTACACCCTGGACGGCAACCGCCTGGTGCCTGTCGACTTCGGCGAAATGGGCCCGGTGACTTGCTACAACCTCACGACGGAAGAAGGCGTACTGTGGTCGATCGGCAAGGCCGACGTGGCCTCTTTCGACGGCGTAACCTGGACCAAATACGACTGAGGCCATCGCACAGCATGAAGCCTTCGCATGTCTCCGCCGGTACCGTTCAACACGTTCCCCTTGTCGTGGCGCGCCACGTCGAAGAGGCGGCGCTGCTGTGCAATCAGCGGCTCTACCTCGTGCAGGCGCCGCATGCGAAGCTGCACCACTTGCGTCGCCTCGACGATCGCCTGGCCGCGCATCTCGATGGACTTCTCGTGGCGGGTCATGTCGGCGGTCGGCTAGCCCAAGCGGCGCTGGCCAATACAGGATGCGGCGAGATGTTTACTGCCGTTGCGCTTGCATTCGACAGTCGCGACACCGGCCAGCTTGATCGAATACTTGCGATCGCGGAGTTGCTGACTGACGTGCAGGAAGCCGTTGTTCTTGCCGTCGGTTGGGTTTCAGCTCAGTCGCTTCGGGGTATCAACCGGGACATGCTGGCTTCGCCCGTTGCGTTCCATCGCAGGGTCGCCATAGCCGCGTGCGCCTTCCACATGGTCGACCCGGGCGACTTCCTGGCACCGGCACTTGACGATGCAGACGCGGCCCTTCGAGCTCAGGCCTTGCGCGCGGCGGGTGATTGCGGCCGACGTGACCTGGTGCACAGTTGCAACGGTGCGCTGAACGACGCCGACGCCAGCTGCCGCTTCTGGGCTGCGCGTTCAGCGGTTCTCTTGGGGGAGCGCCACGCGCCGATCCACCCGCTGCATGAAGCGACCCACTTGCCGGGACCGCAACGCGCGGAGGCCTTCTCGCTTCTTTTCAAGCTCGCAACTTCAGCCCAGGCCGCGCCGTTGCTAAAGGCCATGCTCGAAAGACCCGAAAGCGTTCGCGATGCGATCCGCGGCGCGGGCACGGTAGGCGATCCGCAAGTCGTGCCCTGGCTTATTCAGCAGATGCACGATCTGAAACTCACGCGCCTTGCGGGCGAGTCGTTCAGCTTGATTACGGGCCTCGACGTGGCGCACCTCGATCTCGATCGCAAGCCGCCCGAGAACGTCGAACTCGGCCCCAACGACGATCCGAACGACGACAGCGTTGCCATGGACGAAGACGACGGTCTCCCCTGGCCGGATCCCGAAAAGATCGGCGCCTGGTGGCGATCCAACAGCCATCGTTTTGCGGCAGGCGCGCGGTACTTCATGGGCGAACCACCGTCGCCGGCGCATTGCCTGTCCGTTCTGAAGACCGGCTTTCAGCGCCAGCGCAAGGCAGCAGCCGTCCATCTGTGCCTGATGAACCCCGGAACCCCGCTGTTCAACACCGCGGCCCCTGCTTGGCGCCAGCAACGCTGGCTCGACGCCATGGGAGCGTGACACGCGTGGCCGCCAAGTACATCCTTCCTCTGCTCGCCGCTGCATTCCTGCTGGCAGCCCTCTGGCGCCTGTCCCGCGACGGCTTCAAACTCGGCCCCGCCAGTCGCACTTGGCTGACGATCGCGGTACTGTTCGGTGTGGTTTCCGGTTGGCTCTTTTTCTTTCAGATGCGTTCATGACCTGGGAGCACGAATCGTGATCAATCTGGTCGTAGTCAAACTCCGCGGGGCGCCAGTCGGGAGGGCGGTCTCGGCACAGTTCGGTCCCGCCGGCGGCACCATCGGCCGTGCCGATACCAACACGCTGGTCCTCGACGATCCCGACCGCACGGTGTCGCGGGTCCATGCGCAGGTGCTGTGTCGCGGCGATCAGTTCTTCGTGGTCGATCGGGGCAGCAACCCGATGGTGCACAACGGCGCCGCGCTCGGGTCTGGCAAGGAGGCGCTGCTGGCCGATGGCGACCGGCTCACGATCGGTGGCTTCGAGCTTTCGGTGCAGCAGGTGGCGGCCGCAGCCGATCCGCTGGGCGCCTTTGCGTTTTCACCGGGCGGACCGGTTGCGACCGACGACGATCCGTTCGCCGATCTGCTCGCAGGACTTGGGCCTGCAACGCCGCCTGCGCCAGCGCACCGCGCGGCGCCCGCAGACGCTTCGGCGGTGCCGCTCCCCGACCCGTTCGCCGGCGGCGCGGGCAGCGGCAGCAGGCCCACGGATATCGATCCCTTTGCCGACCTGCTTGCGCCGGCGCCCGGTGCGGCGAGATCGTCGGGGGGCGCGGGCGCATTCGATGATTTTTCCGACATGGCCGCGCCGCCGGCCGGCAAAGCTGCGGGCATCGATGCGCTGTTCGGCGGCACCGGCGGCAACGGCATGGGCGGCGATCCGCTGGCCCATTCGCCGCTGGCCGACCCGGTGCTGCAACCGAACACGGCCGGCGCCGGCGATCCGTTTGCCGCATTGCAGGGCAACGCACAGGTGGCGCCGGCTGCGCGCAGCGACCACCTGCCGATCGGCCAGTACGGCTACGTGCCGCCCAAGGCAACGACGCCGCCGATCGCGGCGCCGGCCCCTCCTGCTGCGCCGCTGCCCCGGGCGGCCCCAATAGCTGCCGCCGCTCCCGCTTCGATCCCTGCGTCCTCGTCCGACGCGTTGCTTGCCGCGTTCCTGCGCGGCCTCGGCAGCACACATCAGATGCCGGAGGCGCTCACGCCCGGCATGATGGAACGCATAGGCGTCCTGCTGCGCGCAGCGACCGAAGGCACGCTGCAACTGCTGCTCACGCGCCAGGAGTTCAAGCGCGAGCTGCGTGCCGAGGTCACGATGATTGCCGCCCAGGCCAACAACCCGCTCAAGTTCTCGCCCTCGGCCGAGGTCGCGCTCGCGCACCTGCTCGGCCCCGGCATGCGCGGCTTCATGCCGGCCGACGCCGCGATGCGCGATGCGTTCGACGATCTGCGCGCCCACCAGTTCGGTGTGATGGTCGGCATGCGCGCCGCGCTGGCTCACGTGATCGAGCGCTTCGCGCCGGACGAGCTCGAAAAGAAAATCGCAGCTAAGTCGGCGCTCGACAGCCTGTTCGCCGCCAACCGAAAAGCCAAGCTGTGGGACCAGTTCACCGCGCTCTACGGCGGCATCGCAAGCGAAGCGGAGGACGATTTCCACACCTTGTTCGGCAAGGCTTTCCTGCAAGCCTACGAAGAGCAGATGGCGCGTCTGAAGTCCGGCGGCTGACGCAAGAAGAACAGAGGTAGGCCTCATGGAAATCGAGATCGTCACCCTGTCGAAACAGGGCGGCCGCAACTACAACGAGGACGTGTTCGGCCAGTGGAACGACGGGCGCTTCGTTGCCTGCCTGGTGGCCGACGGCGCGGGCGGCCACGGCGGCGGCGATGTGGCTGCGGCCACCGTGCGCAGCAGCGCGCTCGGCGGCTTTGCCGGGGCGCCCGGGCTCGACGGCGAGGGCCTGCGCCGCCTGCTCGAAGAGGCCAATCGCGACGTGGTCGCGCGCCAGGCCGAGGGCGGCAAGCTGGCGGCGATGCGCTCCACCGTGGTGCTGGCCGCCATCGACCTGCATGACAACCAACTCGTCTGGGCGCACAGCGGCGACAGCCGCGCATACCTGTTTCGCGGCGGCGCACTGGTGGCGCGCACTACCGATCACAGCCTCGTCCAGCAGATGGTGGCCGGCGGAATGATCGACGAAGAGGGCGCGCGGTTGCATCCGAAGCGCAACTTGTTGTTGTCGGCCCTGGGCTCTGCGGACGAAGCACCGGAGATCGCCGTCTCCGAACGCATGCCGCTGGCCGTGGGCGACGTGCTGCTGTTGTGCAGCGATGGCCTCTGGGAGCCGCTGGGCGACGAGTGCCTGCGCGAGACGCTGCAGGCCTCGCACAACCCCAGCCAGTGGGTGGAGCAGCTCGACGCTGAGGTCAGGGCGCGTGCCAAGCCCGGGCACGACAACTACACCGCCATCGCGCTTTGGCTGCATGCGGATGATGACGTGACACAGCGGATGCCGGTGACCCCTCCGTAGCGCCAGGGGTCTCCGCGGCCGAAGAGGCGGGCGCTCTCCGAGCGCCGGCCTCGACCGAGCCGTTCAGGCCTTGACGTTGGCCCGAATGTCCCAGGCCGCCGTCTTGGCCGCATCGAGCGTACCGTCGGGCTTCTGCGGCTTGTACTCGTACTTGAACTTCGCGAAGTTGAGCGTGATGTTTTCCGTGAGGCGGTCTTCGCCGCCGCTGCCACCGGTGGAGACGGCCGAAACGAGCACCTCGTTCAGCGTGATCGTGAGGTACTCCTGTGCGTCTTCGCCCGCCTTGCGCACCACCAGCGTCGCGTCGGAATAGTGCTTGCCGTTGCAGCAGGCCAGCAGCAGCGCATTGGAAGAGGAGTCGACGTACTTGGTGAAGGACAGGTCCTGGACGCTGACCTTGCCCGCGCCGCCGCCGCTGCCGAGGTGCATGCTGCCCGACTGGCTGGCACCCCAGCTCCAGGCCAGCACGTCGATCTCCTCCTTGTGCTTGCTGTCTTTCGACTCGCCCTTGACGTCGCCGACCTTGATAAACATGTCTACGGCCATGATGCTCACCTTTCAGTTTGTATGAACCCAAGAAAATCAGCTTCCTTGCAGTGCGCCCCGCGGGCCAGCTCGGCAGCTGTAAAGAGAACGAACTGCTCGTTCCGTTTGCAACGATTCGCCGAAATTTATTTGCCGCCCTTGGCCGACGGCAGCTTCGAGACCAGGCGCAGCGACACCGTCAGGCCTTCCAGCTGATAGTGCGGCCGCAGGAAGAACTTGGAGCTGTAGTAACCGGGATTGCCTTCGACTTCCTCGACCACCACCTGGGCCGCGGCCAGCGGCTTGCGGGCCTTGGTCTCCTCGGACGAGTTGGCCGGGTCGCCGTCGACGTAGTTCATGATCCAGTTGTTGAGCCAGCGCTCCATGTCGGCTCTTTCCTTGAAGCTGCCGACCTTGTCGCGCACGATGCACTTGAGGTAGTGCGCGAAGCGGTTGCAGGCAAAGAGGTAGGGCAGCCGCGCCGCGAGGTTGGCATTGGCCGTCGCGTCGGGGTCGTCGTACTCGGCCGGCTTGTTGAGCGACTGCGCGCCGATGAAGGCGGCGAAGTCGGAGTTCTTGCGGTGGATCAGCGACAGCAAGCCGGCCTTGGAGAGCTCGGCCTCGCGCCGGTCGCTGATCGCGATCTCGGTCGGGCACTTCTGGTCGACGCCGCCGTCGTCGCTCGGGAAGGTGTGCAGCGGCAGGTTCTCGACCGCGCCGCCCGACTCGATGCCGCGGATGCGCGAGCCCCAGCCGTAGAGCTTGTACGAGCGGTTGATGTTGGTGGCCATGGCGTAGGCCGCGTTGGCCCAGCTGTACTTGCCATGGTCGGAACCCGAAACCTCTTCCTCGAAATCGAACTCCTCGACCGGATTCGTCTTCGCGCCGTAGGGGGTGCGGGCCAGGAAGCGCGGCATGCACAGGCCGATGTACTTGGCATCGTCGGACTCGCGCAGGCTGCGCCATCCCGCGTATTCGGGCGTGCCGAAGATCTTGGTGAGGTCGCGCGGATTGGCGAGCTCCTGCCACGACTCCATCTGCATCAGGTTGGGGCTCGCGCCGGTGATGAACGGCGCATGCGCCGAGGCCGCGAGCTTGGCCATCTCGCCCAGCAGCTCGACGTCGGGCGGACTCTGGTCGAAGTGGTAGTCGCCGACGATGGCACCGAAGGGCTCGCCGCCGAACTGGCCGTATTCCTGCTCGTAGATCTTCTTGAACAGCGGGCTCTGGTCCCAGGCGGCACCCTTGAACTTCTTCAAGGTCTTGTGCAGCTCCTTCTTGGAGACGTCCATCACGCGGATCTTGAGGTTCTCGTCCGATTCGGTGTTGTTCACCATGTAGTGCAGGCCGCGCCAGGCGCTCTCGAGCTTCTGGAACTCCTCGTTGTGCAGGATCTTGTTGATCTGCTCGGTGAGCTTCTGGTCGATCGCGGCAATCATGGCCTGGATCGACTTGGTCACGTCCTTGCCGATGACCTGCGTGTTGGCCAGCGCCTGCTGCGCCAGCGTGAGCACCGCGGCCTCGACGGCGCTCTTGGCTTCGTCGCTGCGCGGTTTGAACTCTTTCTGCAGGAGCGACGAGAAGTCGCTTCCTTCGTAGGCAACGTCTTTCAGGGCGCTCTGCTGCTCGAGTGCTTCAGCCATGTCGGGTTCTCCTCGTGTGCAAAAAATGGGCGTCACGCAGCCGGCGCGGCGCTTTCGTCGGGCTTCTTGCTGGCGGCCAGCGTCTGCAGCAGTGCCGGGTCTTCCAGCACCTTGGCCAGCAGGTCTTCGGCGCCGCCCTTGCCGTCCATGTAGGTGACCAGGTTCGACAGCTGGGTGCGGGCTTCCAGCAGCTTGTTGAGCGCATCGACCTTCTTGGCCACGGCCGCGGGCGAGAAGTCCTCCATGTTCTCGAAGGTGATGTCGACCTTGAGCTCGCCCTCGCCGGTCAGCGTGTTCGGCACCGAGAAGGCGGCGCGCGGCTTCATGGCCTTCATGCGCACGTCGAAGTTGTCGACGTCGAACTCGAGGAACTTGCGGTCGCCCACCGGCGCCAGCGGATCGGCCGGCTTGCCCGAGAGATCGGCCAGCACGCCCATCACGAAGGGCAGCTGGACCTTCTTCTCCGCGCCGTAGAGCTCCACGTCGTACTCGATCTGGACCCGCGGCGCCCGGTTCCGGGCGATGAATTTCTGGCTGCTCTTGGACATGGAAATGCTCCTTGCGAGGGTGGGTGTCGGAGGGGTGCGAGACGCGTGGCGCTCACGCGGTGGTCTGCTTGCCGGTCACGGTCTCGATGGTGTCGAGCGCGTTCGGCGCGAGATCGGCCATGATTTCGAAGAAGCTCACGCCGATTAGCTTCTTGGCGCGTGCGATCAGGAGCGGCGCCGGATTGCCAGGCTCCGCCTGTTCGAGATAGCGGATCACGCGGTCGAGCGTCTGGAGCGCGTCCTGCCGGGTCCGGATCTCGCCGGGTACCGCGGCCCGCGCGACGGCAGCGCCGCCGGTGCCGGTGTCCGCAACAGCTTCTGCCTCTGCCTCGGCCTGCGCCGCAGGCCCTGCTACCGCGGCGCAGGCCTTGCTCAATACGTTGGCGATCGCGCGCAGCGGCCCGAGATCGATCAGGTCCGTGCGGCCGGTGCGCTCGACGATCAGCGTCTGCAGCTGCGTGACCAGCGTGGGCATTTCCATCAGCGTCTGCAGCACCTCGGGCGTCTCGCCGTGGATGGCCTCGAGTCCGCCGTGGACCTGCGCGGCGGAGTAGCCCGTTTCGGCGCCGGCCGGCGCCAGTGCGTTGTGCGCGATCGCGATGTCGCGCACGCGGATCGGCCCGACCCCGCGCGCCACGCCGACATTGGCTTCGTACAGGTCGCGCAGCACCATGCCTTCGTCGGTCAGCGGCGCGAGCGCGTTGAGGCGCATCGTGGGGTCGTTGTCGTCGTCGGCATCCAGCTTTGGATGTATGCCTTCCCAGTGGCGGTCGAGCAGGCCGGTCAGCAGGCGCAGGCTCATGACGAAGCCGGCGATGCCTTGCATCCGGGTGCTGGCGCGCAGCAGCAGCACGGCCGCCCGGACGTCCTTGGTCCGGCCCAGCAGGGCCTGCGCCTGTTCGGCCACGGCGCGCCATTCGGGTTCCACTGCGGAGATCACGGTGTCGCCGAACTGCTGCTCGGGCTTGCCCTGTGCCGCCGAGGCCAAGGCGGTGAACGCCGGGTCGTACTCGAGGTCGTCACCGCATGGCGAGGCTTCGCTGACGGGCGCCTGCAGGGCTTCGACGAGTTCGGGAGTCAGCATGTTGCCTGTTCGAGTTCAATGGGGTCTGCTGACATATGAATCACCCCCGCGCCGGGGCGGCAAGGGGTGCAGGGCTAGGCGCGGGCCGCAGCCCGGATTCCCCGGGCAAGGACCGCAACGACGCCATGCGCCCCTTGTCGCCCCGGCCCTCCGGGTGAGGCCCCACAGAGGGCCCACTCGTCGTTGCCAATGCTCACTGGGTGTGCAACCCAGTTCCGCTTGGCGCCTAGATTGGGCCCTCTGTGGGGCCTCACGCGGGGGTGATTCATATGTCAGCAGACCCTATGGATAATCAAAGATGCTCCCTGGCCGGTCAATGCAACGAAGGAAATAGCATGAGAGACCCTGGTACACGCCGTTCGCCCTATGGACGTCTTCAGGATGCGGGGCTTCGGCGCGTGCTGGCGGGCCTGGGCATGCTGCTGGCGTTTGGGTTCGCCGCCGGTTGTTCGAGCCCGCCGCCGCCGCCGAAGCCGGTGGTCACGCCGATATCGATGACGCTGGCGGCCGGCGCCGATGCCAATCCCGATGCGCGCGGCCGGGCCTCGCCGCTCACGGTGCGCGTCTATGCGCTCAAGACCAGCGGCGCCTTCGAGGCCGCCGATTTCTTCTCGCTGTTCGAGAAAGACCAGGCCACGCTCGGCGCCGAGATGGCCCAGCGCGAAGAACTGCTGCTGCGGCCCGGCGACAGCATGAAGCTCGAGATGACGCTGGCGGCCGACATCAAGGCGATCGGCGTGATGGCGGCCTACCGCGACCTCGACCGCGCGCGCTGGCGCGAGGTGCGCGCTATCGAGCCGGGCAAGCCGCTGCTGGTCGGCGTGAGCTTCGGTGCGCGCCAGATCCAGATCCGCATCGAGCCGGCACCGCTGCCGCCGGCGCCGAAGAAGTAGCCGCATCGCTACGGACGCGCCAGCGGCTGGTCGCTGGGCAGGAAGCGCTGGAACAGATCGGCGACGAAAGCGTCGTCCTCGCCGAGGGAAGGTGCGGCCGTGAGATAGAGGCCGCGCCAGTGCGCCGGTGCGAGCGTGCGGCCGAGGCCGTTGTCGAACATGTGTTCCGCCAGCGTACGCAGGCCGGGCTGCAATGCGCGCAGGTGCTCCACGAAGCTGTGAATGGTCAGCCGTCGCGCCGGCTCCGGCTGGCTGCGCAGCAGGCCCATGCGCAAGGCGTGCAGCCGGAGCTTCATCGGGCTGAACAGTTCATCGAGCCGGAAACCCGTCGCATTGGCCGGCAGTCGATGCCCCAGCGCCTGGGCCAACGCCCCGGGCGGCAATGCGCCACGGAACACCTCGTAGCCGCCGATCCGCTCCAGGCCAGTCACGACCAGGTAGACGGGCAGCTGCAGCCGCAGATGCTCGGCCGCTTCGTCGACCCGCTGCCGCAGGCGCGTCGCATCGGCAGCCAGCGCCTGGGCGTCGCCAAGCAGGCTCGCGGCGCTCACGCAAACCACGATGCCGTTGAGCGGCAGGCGCTCCCGTTGATTGGCGAGCGCCAGCAGGGCTTGGTACCAAAGGCTTCGCTCGTGCCGCGAGGCCGGCTCGCGCACCGCGGCCGGGCTGGTTTCGATCGCGATCATCGAGCGCAGGAAGTGCCAGCGCCAGAAGCCATCGCCGCCGGCGTCGGGCTCCAATTGCAGCAGCGGCGGGGAGGCGCGGCGGGCGGCGGCCAGCAGCCCGGGCAGTTCGGCCGACTCGTCGCCGATGAACAGGAACCAGGGCTGGTCGTAGAGCGGATTGCGCACCGCGCGCTGCGCCGGCGAGCGAAGAAGCAGTTCGCGCGCCTGCACGATCGCCTGCCGCATGGCGGCGAGCGCCGCCTGCTCCGGAGCCGTCGATGGCGGCCCGAGGACTTCGATGCGCCGCCGCAGCAGCCGCCGCCGCGCGACATAGCGCGAGCCCAGCATGAACCACCAGAAGGCGAGAAGCCCCAGCAGGCACAGCGCGAGCAGTGGCCAGTAGTAGGTGGGCAACGGGTGCAGGGCATTCATGGAAGGGTCGAAGACGCTGCTCAGCGCGAGACGGTTTCGAGGAAGACGAAGTCGGCGATCGGCCGCGCGCCCGCTTCGTTGGCGGCCAGCGATTCGCGCAGCCGTTGCAGATAGGCCGAGGCGAGTTCGAAGGGCGGCCTGTCGGCGGCTCCGTTGAAAGGCGTGGGCGAGGACAGGGCCGTGACCAGCACCGTGCCGAAGGGCGGACTCACGAGCCAGCTCGACGGGATGTCGCGGCCCAGCTCGATGCTTTCGCCGGCGCGCAGGCGGGCCTGGCCGCGGCCCGCGTTGAGATGCATCACGGCGCCGTCGGCCGTGAAGTAGTCGATCCAGAGATAGCCGTCGTAGTCGGCGTTCGTGGCCTGCATCAGCACGAGGTCGCCTTCGCGCAGCCGGCCGTTCTGCGCACTGAGGGCCGCGACCTTCAGCCCGTGCCGCTTGTCGCGATTGCGCGCCTGGTAGGGCTTGAGGACGGCGACGACCTCGCAGTGCGGCCATACGCGCAACTGGAGCTGGAAGCTCGCCGCGCTCACGCCCGGCATGGCGCGCACCTCGCGCTCCACGCGCGCCCTGTCTTCCGCGAGCGAGACGAAGCCGCTCACGTGCGTCGCGCCGCCGTCGCCCACCGTGGCGGCGAGGTCCGCGCAGGCGTAGTTCTGGAGCTGCTGCTCGACGCGCTCGGCCAGCGTGGGCGGCGCTTCGCGCGGGCCGTTCAGCATCGAGCCCAGCAGGTACAAGAGCGGAATCAGCAGCGCGAGTGCGCCGGTGGCGCGCAGCAGCGCCCGCTCGCGCCGCTCCGGGATGCGTGGACCCGGCGGGTCGGGCACGCTGTAGGGTTGTGGCGTGATGCGGTCTGCGGCCAGGGTGTCCGGCGTAAGCGGCTGCACCGGCAGTTGCTGTCCATGCAGCTCCTTGAGCTTGCCGAGCTCGCCGCTGTCGCCGTTCTCGAAGTAGTACTGGCCCTTGAAGCCGTGGACCAGCGCATGCCAGTAGATCTCGCGCACCTCGCCGTCGTCCGCCTGCAGCGCCGACAGATGGTGGAAGAACTCGCTGTGCGCGTTGTTGGAATTGAAGAGCTGCACCTGCAGCGGCGTCACGCCGGAGCCGAAGCCGGGGTTGTGTGCGACGATCTCGTCGAGCCAGGCGACCATGGCGAAGGATGCCGATTCGATGCGCTGGGCCGGGATGCCCGCGGCCCCGGCTGCAACGCGGCCCTCCTCGAGCAGGTCCAGGGCGCGGCGCTGCACCGCGTCGGGCGAAAGGGCCATACGCCCGCCGGCGATCGCCGCGTCGAGTTCGAGGCCAAAGGAGAACAGGGCGCAGAAACAGTCGAACAAGCGAGCCATGAAACGCTCGCGCTATTCTTCGGTGATGGCGGGAGCCTTGGGTTTGCGCCTGCATCGATGGCACATGCCGATGTCCCTGTTTTTCGTTGGATGTGGGATTCATTCTTTCAACGCCCCTCAGGGCCCGCCATATCGCTTGGGGACTATGTCGTTCGTGGAGCCGGCGAGCCTTGCTGCGTGCCGCGATCGCCGTTATCTTTCGTACTCGTTGAGTTCACTTATGTTGGGGCCGCCATGAAAATCCTGATCGCCGACGACCACCGGCTCGTCATCGAGGCGGTCAAGGCCAAACTGTCGGAAATCGAGCCCGGCATCGAGTTCGTTCTGGCGATGAGCGTCGACGAGCTGCTCGCCGGCGCCTCCGACGACATCGACCTGGCCGTGATCGACCTGAACATGCCCGGCGCCGACGGCCAGGCCCACGTGGACGAGATCCGGCGCCGCCACCCGGCCGTGCCGGTCATCGTGCTCTCGGGCTACGAAGACCCCGCCATCATGCGCAGCGCGCTCGAGCGCGGCGTGCTGGGCTTCATCCCGAAGGCCTACTCGCCCGAGGTCATGCTGTCGGCCGTGCGGCTGGTGCTCGCCGGCGGCGTCTACGTGCCGCCGATGATGCTCGCGGCCGTGCCGCCCGGCATCGTGGCCGGCGTGGCGGCGGGAGATGCCGCGCAGCGCGCGTCGGCCGCCGCGGCGGCGCAGACGCTCGAACATCTGCGCAACGTGCTCACCGAGCGCCAGGTCGAGGTGCTGCAGCTGCTGTCGCAGGGCAAGCCCAACAAGCTGATCGGGCGCGCGCTCGGCATCAGCGAGGGCACGGTCAAGATCCACCTGGCGGCGATCTTCCGCGCGCTCAACGTGCGCAACCGCACCGAGGCGGTGGTGGCGGCGCAGTCGCTGACCGAAGCCTGAGGGTCGCCGCAGAGGCGGCGAAAACCTGGTCGATCGGGCGCCCATTGCCCCTCCTAGGGCGAGAGGGTCGTTGGTTGGTCATTCTTTGGTCGTCGATCGGTCAGCGCCATCACCAGGTGCGAGGCCCAGACTTTCCGCTAGCGCGTTCGCGCGGCGCTGTCTTGTCGCGAAAACCAACACCCGCCAGATCATGCCGTCCACGATCCCCTATGACCCGTCGCTGGCGCTGGGGGCAACTGGCGCAAGATTGCGCGCAGCCACGAGGTATTGCTCCGCGCGCAGCGAACGACGCTCGCACATGCCGCGCGCTGGAAGGTTTTTCACCGCGGTCCCTGCGCCTTCGAGCCGCCGGCTCGAACCAGCCCCGGAGCTGGCCGAGGCCTAGCGCTTGCCCCTGCCGCTGCGAGCCCTGATCGCGACGCGTGAGAATCAAGGCGATTCCGGGCTTCCCACCGCGCGCTTTGAACACCATTCGCTTGCACCTTTCCGACTTCGACGCCGCGATCGTCGACCTCGACGGCACCATGGTCGACACTCTCGGCGACTTCGTCGTCGCGTTGAACTACATGCTTCACGGGCTCGAACTGCGCGAGGTCACGGCGGAGGCCGTCGCGCCTCTGATCGGCAAGGGCTCGGAACACCTGATCCATTCGGTGCTGCGCCACGCGCGCGAAGGCCGGGAAGTCGACAACGCCCTGTACGACCAGGCATGGCGCCGTTACCAGCACCACTATCTGGCCATCAACGGCCGGCATGCGGAGGTTTACCCGGGTGTCGTCGACGGGCTGGCAGCGCTGCGTGCGCGCGGCATCCGTCTGGCCTGCCTGACCAACAAGCCGACCGCCTTCGCGCGTCCGCTGCTGGCCGCCAAGGGACTCGAGGGCTACTTCGACGTGGTCTTCGGTGGCGATGCCTTCGAGCGCAAGAAGCCCGATCCGCTGCCGCTGCTGAAGACCTGCGCGGCGCTGGGCAGCGCGCCGGCGCGCACCCTGATGGTGGGCGATTCGAGCAACGACGCGCGCGCGGCGCGGGCGGCGGGCTGCCCCGTGGTGCTGGTGAGCTACGGCTACAACCACGGCGAGCCGGTGCGCGGCGTGGATGCCGACGGCTTCGTCGATTCGATGGCGGAGCTGGGTCGGGTTCTTGATAGTTGACAATTGAATGGTTGAAAAGTAATGTATCTGTGAGCCCGTTGATTTGCGGATCGGCGGCCCGTGGCCCACAACTTCTTCTCGACCATGAAAATTGCGATCCTGGGCGGCGGCCACGGCTGCTATGCCGCCGCTGCCGACCTGTCCGAAGCCGGCCATGAAGTGCGGCTCTGGCGGCGCGACGCCGATGCGCTCGCCGCCGTGCGGCAGGCCGGCGCCATCACGCTGAAGGACGTGCGCGGCGCGCGCGAGGTGCCGATCGCGCTGGCGACCGCCGACATTGGCGAGGCCCTGCGCGGTGCGGCGCTGGTCGTGATCCCGACGCCGGCCAGCGCGCAGGACGACATCGCCCGCGCAATGGCGCCGCACCTGGTGGACGGCCAGGTGGTGTTCCTCCCGCCCGGCACCTTCGGCAGCTTCGTGATGGCGCGCGTCGTCAAGGAGGCCGGCAGCCGCGCCGACGTGGCCTGGGCCGAGACCGGCACGCTGCCCTACCTGGCGCGCAAGCATGGCGAGCGCGAAGTCAATGTCACCATCCGCGCGATCCGCCTGCCGACCGGCGTCTACCCGGCGCGCAAGGAGGCAGAGGCACTGGAGGTGATCCGCCAGGCCTATCCGAGCGTGCATGGCTGCGGCGACGCGCTGTCGGGCGCGCTGATGAACGCCGGGCCGGTGATCCACCCACCGCTGATGGTGATGAACGCCGCGCCGCTGCAGCACTTCGAGCGCTGGGACATCCACAACGAAGGAACGCAGCGCGCGGTGCGCGACGTGACCGACCGGCTCGACCAGGAGCGCATCGCGGTGCGCGAGGCCTTCGGGCAGGGCGCGCCGCACTATCCGCTGGCCGACCACTACAACAACGACCGGTGGATGTACGGCGACGCCCACAAGCAGCTGGTCAAGTCGGGCGACTGGCGCGAGAACATCGACCTCTACGCCCATCGCTACATCACCGAAGACACCGAACTGGGCCTGGCCTTTCTCGCCTCCGCGGCGCGCTACGCGGGCGTCGATGCGCCGATCGCGCACGGCCTGCTGGCCATCGTCGGCGGCTTCCTCGGCCGCGATCTGCGCCAGGGGCCGCGCACCTTCGAGCGACTGGGCCTGGCCGGGCTCGACAAGGCCGAGCTGAAGAGGAGGCTGCACGATGGCGAATGAGACGCCGGCGCCGCGCTTCGCCGCCGTCGGTGCGGGGCGGATGGGCCGCGGCATCGCGATCGCCTTTGCCTACGCGGGCCATCGCATCGCATTGATCGATCTGCGTCCGCGCAGCGACGAGGCCTGGCAGCAGCTTCGCGCCGAAGCGCGGGCCGAGATCGAGGCCAGCCTCTCAGGCCTCGCGCAACTCGGCGTCGTCGAGGCGGCGCAGGTGAGCGCGATTGCCGACCGCGTCGAACTCGTGCCGGCCGCCGATGCGCCGCGCGCGCTGGCCCGGGCCGAGCTGGTCTTCGAGGGCGTGCCCGAGACGCTGGAAGCCAAGCGCGAGGCCTTCGAGCAGCTCAACCGGCATTGCCGCGACGACGCCATCCTGACTTCCACCACCAGCAGCATCCTCGTGACCCAGCTCGCCGCGCTGGTGAAGAAGCCCGAGCGCTTTCTCAACATGCACTGGCTCAACCCGGCGTACGTGATCCCAGTGGTGGAACTGAGCTGCCACTCGGGCACCGATGCGGCCGTGCTGGAACGCACCAAGCAATTGATGGAGCAGATCGGCAAGCTCCCCGTGGTCTGCGGCGCCTCGCCCGGCTACATCGTGCCGCGGCTGCAGGCGCTGGTGATGAACGAGGCGGCGCGGATGATCGAGGAGGGCGCCGCCACCGCCGAGGAGATCGACAAGGCCACGCGCTACGGCCTGGGCCTGCGCTTCGCGGCGCTCGGCGTGGTGGAGTTCATCGACTTCGGCGGCTGCGACATCCTGCACCATGCGAGCCGCGAGATGTCGGCCTCGATCGACAAGGGGCGCTACGCCGCGCCGGCCATCGTCGATCGCATGGTGGCCGAAGGCCGCCTCGGCCTGAAGACCGGCAGCGGCTTCTACGACTACGACGGCCGCGACGTGGCGGCCTACCGGCGCGACGTGCTTGCGCGCACGCTCGGCATGCTCCGGCATGCGGGCCTCTGGCAGCCGCCGGCCGACAAGACGCAGCCATGAAGATCCGCCGCGCCTTCGCAGATCTGTCGGTCGGGCAGGTGCACTACGCGAGCTGCGGCAATCCGCGCGCGGAGACGGTGCTGCTGCTGCACCAGTCGCCGCGCAGCTGGGCCGAATACCGGCACGTGCTGCCCTTGATCGGTGAGCGCTTCCGGGCGGTGGCGATGGACACCGCGGGCTTCGGTGATTCCGATGCCGGGCCGGCGCCAGCGAGCATCGAGCAGTGGGCGCGCGTCGCGGTCGAGCTGCTCAATGCGCTGGGCATCGCCCGGGCACACGTGGTGGGCCATCACACGGGCGGGGTCATCGCGATCGAGCTGGCCGCTTCCTTCGCGGACCGGGTGCATGGGCTGGTGCTGTCTTCCACGCCTTATACCGACGCTGCCTTCCGCCGCGCCCGCGCCGAGCGGCCGCCGATCGACGAGGTGGCGCCGAGCGACGACGGCAGCCATCTCGCGGCGCTGTGGCAGAAGCGTCAGTCCTTCTATCCGCCGGGCCGGCCCGAGCTGCTGGAGGCCTTCGTGCGCGACGCGCTCATGGTCGGCGCTCGGCTCGAAGAAGGCCATCGCGCCGTGGCCGCCTACCGCATGGAAGAGCGCATCGGGAAGATCGAGCAACCCACGCTGATCCTGCGCGCTACCGAGGATCCCTTCGCCGCGCCGCATGCGGCCGAACTGCAGGCGCACCTGTCGCACGCGCGCATCGTCGACATCGCCGGCGGCATGGTGCCCTTGCCCGACCAGATGCCCGAAGCCTTTGCCAAGGCAGTGCTCGACTTCCTGGAGACGCTGCCATGAAGGCGGTGCGCATCCATGCTTTCGGCGCAGCGCCGGTGTTGGAAGAGATGGAAGACCCGCGGCCTCGCGCCGGCCGCAGCGTCGTGCGCATGGCCGCGGCCACCGTGGGCCATATCGACCGCACCGTCTGGAGCGGCGGCTTTCTCAAGCATCCGCCGCTGCCTTATGTACCAGGTGTCGAAGCCGCGGGCACGGTGGTCGCGAGCGAGCGCTTCGCGCCGGGCCAGCGCGTCTGGCTGCGCGGCGCCGGATTGGGCACGACGGCCGACGGCACCTGGTGCGAGCTGATCGACGCACCCGACGAGGCGCTCGGCTTGTTGCCCGACCACGTCGACATGGCCCTCGGCTCGGCTTTCTTTTCGCCCTGTACCTCGGCCTGGGTCGCGCTGCACGAGATCGCCAAGCTCCAAGCTGGCGAGCGCGTGCTGGTGACGGGTGCCACCGGCGCCGTCGGATCGATGGCGTTGCAGCTGGCGCGCGATGCGGGCGCCGAAGTGATCACCGAGGCCGGCGCGCCGGTGACGCTCCTGGTCGATACCGTCGGCGGGCCGGTGCTCGAAGCGGCTTTGCCCGGCGTGGCGCCCGGCGGCCGCGCGGTGCTGGTCGGCTACACGGCCGGCAACACGCTGGCGCTGGACATCGCGCATTTCCTGCAGCGCGACGTGGCGCTGCTGCCGCTCAACATGTTCAGGCGCGAGGCTGCGGGACGGGCCGCTGCGCCCGAACTGCTGGCGCGCCTGGGCGATGGGCGGCTGAAGCTCGATGTGAAGCGCTTCCGGCTCGACGAGGCGGACACGGCGCTCGAATGGATCACGCAGCGCGGGCACCGTGGCCGCGCCGTCCTGATCCCCTGAGCGCGGTTCACTCCTCGCTCTCGTCCGTATCCGTCTCCAGGGGCACGTGCGCGTGCAGCTCGATCATCTGCCGCAGGGTGGTCTTGAGCTCTTCCGCGCGCAGCAGGCCGAAGGGCTCCAGGACCCGCAGTTCGTGCTCCCTGGCGAGCTCCATCAGGTGCTCCACCGTCTTGGCGCCCTTGCGCGTGATGCGCACCAGCGTGACGCGGCGATCACTGTCATGGGGCAGGCGTTCGACCTGGCCCTTGGATTCCATGCGGTCCAGAAGGCGCGTCACCGTCGGCTGCTTGGTCACCGTGACCTGCGCCAGCTGCCCAATGCTGATCGGCTCGCCGCCCGCCAGCGAGGCCATCACCCGCCACTCGGAGACCGAGAAACCGTGCTGGCGCGCGACCACGTGGAACTCCGTAGAGATCAGCTGGCTGGCCTGCGCCAGCAGCGCCGGCAGGTAGTCGTCGACGAAGCGCGGCGGCCTAGCGGGCTTCGTCGCCATGAACGGCCCCCGGTGCTGTGGCAGGCACGCAGCTTGCATGTCTAGGGTAATTCATGATTGTGGATACATTCAGTTGTCAACATTATATGGACTGCACGATGAGGCGGCCAATGCCGTCATGAGGAACAAGGCACATCATGGCTGAACGATCGTTCGTCGAGGAGGTCAAGAAGCTCCGACTTTCGGAGGGGGAGCTGTTCCGGGGCGAAGGCATTCTGGCCGTCACCAAGGCGCTGCTCGAATCGGGTGTTTCCTATGTCGCCGGCTACCAGGGTGCACCCATTTCGCACCTGATGGACGTGCTGGCCGACGCGCAGGACATCCTGGCCGAGCAGGGCATCCGCTTCGAGAACAGCGCCAGCGAGGCCACGGCCGCCGCCACGCTGGCCGCCTCGGTGAACTATCCGCTTCGCGGCGCGGTCACTTTCAAGGCGACGGTGGGCACCAATGTGGCCTCCGACGCGCTGGCCAACCTGGCTTCGGGCGGCGTGTTGGGCGGCGCGCTCATCATAGTCGGCGAAGACTACGGCGAAGGCTCCTCCATCATGCAGGAGCGCAGCCACGCCTTCGCGATGAAGTCGCAGATCTGGCTGCTCGATCCGCGGCCCTACCTGCCCTGCATCGTCGATGCGGTGAAGAAGGGCTTCGAGCTTTCGGAGGCCAGCCACACGCCGGTGATGCTGCAGCTGCGCATCCGCGCCTGCCATGTGCACGGGCAGTTCGTGGCCGGCGCCAACCGGCGGCCCGCCTTCACGATCAAGGACGCGCTCGAGAACCCGCAGCGCGACGTCAGCCGCATCGTGCTGCCGCCGGCCAGCTTCGTGCACGAGCAAGAGAAGGTGAAGGACCGCTGGCCCGCCGCGGTGCGCTTCATCGAAGACAACAGGCTCAACGAGTTCTTCTCGGAAGACGCCGACGACATCGGCATCATCGTGCAGGGCGGCAGCTACAACACCCTCGTGCGTGCACTCGAACGCCTGGACCTGGCCGACGTCTACGGCAACAGCCAAGTGCCGCTCTACGTGATGAACGTGGCCTATCCGGTCATCGAGAGCGAGGTGCTGCGCTTCTGCGAAGGCAAGCGCGCGGTCTTGATCGTCGAAGAAGGCCAGCCCAACTTCGTCGAGCAGAACCTCGCGACCATCCTGCGCCAAGCCGGCTCGACCACGGCGCTGCACGGCAAGGACATGCTGCCGGTGGCCGGCGAATACACCGCGGCCGAGCTGCTCAAGGGCGCGCGCCGCTTCGGCGAGCGCTACGGCCGGCTGCAGCCGTTGCCGGTGCCCGCCCCGGTGCGCAAGGTGATCCCGCTCATCGAGGTCGCCGACGTCGGTGTCGATGGCGCGCCCGAACCGGCCTTGCCGCTGGACGAGAACGTGCATGCACGCCCGCCGGGCTTCTGCATCGGCTGCCCGGAGCGCCCGATCTTCAGCGCGATGAAGCTGGTGGAACGCGAGCTGGGGCCGCACCATGTCAGCGCCGACATCGGTTGCCACTTGTTCTCGATCCTGCCGCCCTTCAACATCGGCAACACCACCATGGGCTACGGCCTGGGCGGCGCCGGCGCCGCGGCGCTCAACGCACCCGCGGGCAAGCGCGCGATCTCGATGATGGGCGACGGCGGCTTCTGGCACAACGGCCTCACCAGCGGCGTCGCCAACGCGGTCTTCAACAAGAGCGACAACCTGACCATCGTGGTCGACAACAACTACACCTCGGCCACCGGCGGCCAGGACATCCTGTCGTCGACCGCGCACAACGCGACGCGCAGCACCGGCCACGAGATCGAGCGCGCGGTGCGCGGCGTGGGCGTGAAGTGGGTGCGGACGATCCGCCGCACCTACGACGTCGCCGGCATGCGCGATGCGCTCAAGGAAGCGCTGACCACCAAGGAGAAGGGCCCGAAGGTCCTGATCGCGCAGTCCGAATGCATGCTCAACAAGCAGCGGCGCGAGAAGCCGCTGGTGCGCAAGGCGATCGCCGAGGGCAAGCGCATGGTGCGCGACAAGTTCGGCGTCGACTCCGACACCTGCACCGGCGACCACTCGTGCATCCGACTGTCAGGCTGCCCCTCGCTATCGATCAAGGCCAATCCCGATCCGCTGCGCACCGACCCGGTCGCCACTGTGCTCGAGAGCTGCGTCGGCTGCGGCAACTGCGGCGACGTGTCGCATGCCGCGGTGCTCTGCCCATCGTTCTACAAGGCGCAGATCGTCAGCAACCCGAACGGCTGGGACCGCCTGCGCGAACGCGTGCGCGGCGCGGTGATCGGCTGGCTCCAACGTGGCGAGGCCAAGCGCCGCGCCGAGTACGCCTTCTGATGGCCACGCGATGACGCAGCATCAACCGATCAAGATCGCGATCCTCGCCATGGGCGGCGAGGGCGGCGGCGTGCTCGCCGACTGGATCGTCGACATGGGCGAGGCCAACGGCTACGTGGCCCAGACCACCTCGGTGCCGGGCGTGGCCCAGCGCACCGGCGCCACCATCTACTACGTCGAGCTCTACCCAGAGGCGCAGGCCCAGACCGACGGCGGCCGGCCGGTACTGGCGCTGATGCCGCTGCCGGGCGACGTCGACGTGGTGCTGGCCTCGGAGCTGATGGAAGCCGGCCGCGCGGTACAGCGCGGGCTGGTCACGCGCGAGCGCACCACGCTGGTCGCATCGACGCACCGCGTCTATTCGATCGCCGAGAAGAGCGCGATGGGCGACGGGCGCGTCGACAGCGCCGAGCTGCTCGCGCACGCGGACAAGGCCGCCAAGCGCTTCATCCGTTTCGACATGGCGCAAGCCGCCGAAGACGCGGGCAGCGTGATCAGTGCGGTGCTGTTCGGCGCGCTGGCCGGCGCCGGCGTGCTGCCCTTCAGCCGCGCGCAGTTCGAGGCGACCATCGAGCGCGGCGGCGTTGGCGTGAAGCCCAGCCTCAAGGCCTTCGGCGCTGCCTTCGTGCGCGCGCAAGGTGCAGCGGTGGAAGAGGCACCGATGGACCTGCCGGCTGCGGCACCGCAACCGAAGCATCCCGCCGTGCGCGCACTGGTCGAGCGCGTGCAGCGCGACTTTCCCGCCTCTGTGCACCCGGTGCTGCTGGAAGGCGTGCGCCGGCTCATCGACTACCAGGATCTGGCCTACGCCGACCTCTACCTCGACCGCACGGCCGCGATCGCCGCGCTGCCGAGCAACGACGACCACCGCCTGCTGCGCGAGACCGCGCGCCACCTGGCGCTGTGGATGTCCTACGAAGACACGGCCCGCGTCGCCGCGCTCAAGACCCGCTCCTCGCGCTTCGAGCGCGTGCGCGGCGAGGCCGGCGTGAAGGACGGGCAGGTGCTCGCGATCAACGAGTACATGCACCCCCGCCTGCAGGAGATCTGCGAGACGCTGCCGGCTGGCATCGGGCGCTGGCTGATGAATTCGAGCCTGCCCCGCAAGCTGGTGGAGCGGCTCACACAGAAGGGCCGCGTGATCCAGACCAGCTCGCTGCACGGCTACCTGATGCTCAGCACCGTCGCCGCGATGAAGCGCTGGCGCCGGTCCACGCTGCGCTATGCCGAGGAAAACCGCCGCATCGAGGAATGGCTGCAGCGCATCGCCGCCACCGCGGCGAGCCATCCCGAACTCGCGGTCGAAGTCGCGCAGTGCCAGCGCCTGGTCAAGGGCTACAGCGACACGCACGAACGCGGGCTGCGCAACTACGACACGGTGATGGCCGCCTTCCACCGTGCCGGCGCAGGGCTCGCGCCGGCCACCTTGCGCGAACTGCGCGACGCAGCGCTGGCCGATGAACATGGGCACAAGCTGCAGGCCGCGCTGGCGCAGCATGCGCTGGCCTGAACAAGGGATGCGAACACCATGACCGCCACCCTCCAACTGCGCGTCGTCGAGGCGCGCGAACTGAATCCGCTGATCCGGATGTTGCGGCTTCGCGCCGACGACGGCCGCGAACTGCCGGGCTACGCCGCCGGCGCCCACATCCGTGTCCAAGTGCAGCTGCCCGACGGTGCGCAGGACTGGCGCCACTACTCGCTCATCAACTTCGCGACCGCGCGCAACGCCACCAACGCGCCCGCCGAGTACCGGATCGCTGTGCGCAAGGAGGCCGATGGCCGCGGCGGCTCGCGCTTCATGCACGAGCGATTGAAAGAGGGCGATCTCCTCACCATCGAGGCGCCGAAGAACGACTTCCCGCTGCACACCGGCCCTGGCGGCACGGTGCTGGTCGCGGGTGGCATCGGCGTCACGCCGCTCGCGAGCATGGCCGCGCGCCGCCGGGCCGAAGACGCGCCCGTGCGCATGCACTACGCGGGCCGCAGCCGCGAGCTGATGGCCTTCCTGCCCGAGCTGCATGCGCTGCTGGGCGACGATCTGCGCGTCCATGCCGATGCGGAAGCCGGCGGCCCGCTCGACATCGACGCCTTGCTCGACGACTGCCCGGTCGGCGACCGCGTCTACGTCTGCGGCCCCAAGGTGATGCTCGATGGCGTGCTCGCCCGCACCCAGGCCCGCGGCTGGGAACACGATCGCGTGCACTTCGAGCTCTTCACCACGCCGGTGGTCGAAGAGGGCGATCAGGCCTTCGAAGTGGAACTGGCGCAATCGGGACAGCGCTTTACGGTTCCGGCCGATCAGAGCATCCTCGACTGCCTGATCGAACACGGCTGCGACCCGATGTTCGACTGCAAGCGTGGCGAATGCGGCGTGTGCACGACGGCCGTGCTCGAAGGCGAGATCGACCATCGCGACTACGTGCTGAGCGCGCGCGAGAAAGCGGAAGGCAATGTCATGCAGATCTGCATCTCGCGCGCCAAGGGGCCGCGGCTGGTGCTGGACATCTGAAGGAGCAGCAGGAACATGACTTCGTACCGAGGCAACCCCGATGCCGTGCGCGCGCTGGTGCAACCCGACCGTGTGCACCGCGACCTGTACACCAGCCAGGAGCTGTTCGATCTGGAGCAGGAGCACTTCTTCGCCAACACCTGGAACTACGCCGGGCACGAAAGCCAGCTCCCCAAGCCCGGCGACTGGATCAGCAACGAGATCGCCGGCCGGCCGCTGATCGTGGTGCGCCATACCGACGGCTCGGTGCGCGCGATGATGAACCGCTGCGCGCACAAGGGCTCGCGGCTGGTGACGGCGCCCTGCGGCAACACCGGCAAGTTCTTCCGCTGCCCCTACCACGCCTGGACCTTCAAGACCGACGGCTCGCTGCTCGCGATCCCACTCAAGAACGGCTACGAGGGCACGCAGCTGCACGAATGCGAATCGGCCAAGGGCCTGACGACCATCCGCAACGTGCGCAGCTACCGCGGCTTCATCTTCGTCAAGATCAACGACGTGGGACCGGACTTCGAGGACTACTTCGGCGACTCGCTGAGTTCCATCGACAACATGGCCGACCGCTCGCCCGAGGGTGAGCTCGAGATCGCCGGCGGCTGCCTGCGCTTCATGCACCAGTGCAACTGGAAGATGTTCGTCGAGAACCTGAACGACACGATGCACCCGATGGTGGCGCACGAGTCCTCGGCCGGCACCGCCAAGCGCATGTGGGCCGACAAGCCGGAGGACGAGCCCAAGCCGATGGCCGTCGAGCAGTTCGTGCCTTTCATGTCGGACTACAAGTTCTTCGAGGACATGGGCATCCGCACCTACGACAACGGCCACAGTTTCACGGGCGTGCACTTCAGCATCCACAGCAAGTACAAGGCGATTCCCGCCTACGACGACGCGATGAAGGCGAAGTACGGCGAGGAGCGCACCGCGCAGATCCTCGGCATGGCGCGCCACAACACCGTGTACTACCCCAACCTCACCATCAAGGGCGCGATCCAGGCGATCCGCGTGGTGAAGCCGATCGCGGTCGACAGGACCTTGATCGAAAGCTGGACCTTCCGCCTGAAGGGCGCGCCGCCCGAGCTGCTTGCGCGCACCACCATGTACAACCGGCTCATCAACTCGCCCTTCTCGGTCGTCGGCCATGACGATCTGCAGGCCTACCGCGGCATCCAGGCCGGGCTGCATGCGAGCGGCAACGAGTGGGTCAGCCTGCACCGCAACTACGACCCCGCCGAGCTGAAAGGCGGCGAGATCACCACCGGCGGCACGAATGAGCTGCCGATGCGCAACCAGTACCGCAGCTGGGCGCGCTACATGACGGAGACCATGTGATGACCGTCACCCGTCAGGACCTGATCGATTTCGTCGTGCACGAGTCGCGCCTGCTCGACGCCAAGCGCTTCGACGAGTGGAACGCGCTCTTCGCCGGCGACGCCTTCTACTGGGTGCCGCTCGTCCCCGACCAGGAGGACGGCATCAACCACACCTCGCACCTCTACGAAGACAAGCTCTTGCGCGACCTGCGCGTCGAGCGTCTCAAGAGCCCGCGCGCCTTCTCTCAGCAGCCGCCGAGCCGCTGCCATCACCTGCTGCAGACACCCACGGTCGAGGAGTTCGACGAGGCCGGCAACCACTTCGTCGTGCGCACCGAGTTCCACTACACCGAATCGCAGGGCGACGAGCTGCAGTTCTATGTCGGCACCTTCTTCCATCACCTCACGCTGCTCGACGGTGCGCTGCGCATGACGCTCAAGCGCGTCAACCTGCTCAACTGCGACGCCGCGCTGCCGGCTGTGCAGCTCTTCATCTAGACCAGAGATGTACGCCACCGTCCACGACCTATTCTCGGCCACCGCGGCGCGCACGCCCGCTGCCGAGTTCCTGTTCACCGAATCGGTGACCGCCCGGGCCTACGGCATCGCGGCCGGTGCCATCCGCTGGCGCGAGGCCGCGGCAGCGGTCGAACGCTTGCGCGTTGCGTATGCAGAGGCTGGCTACGGCCATGGCCACCGCGTCGGCCTGCTGCTGGAGAATCGGCCGGCCTTCCTGTTCCACTGGTTCGCGCTCAACGCACTGGGTGTGAGCGTGGTGCCGATCAACGCCGAGATGCGCTCCGCCGAGCTGGTCTACCTGATCGGCCACAGCGAGATCGGCCTCGCCGTGACCCTGCCCCAGCGCGCGACCGACCTGCGCGCCGCGGCGGCGCAGGCCGGCATCGCCTTCGCGACCATGGGGCCCGACGACGAAGTGCCGCCCGCGCAGACGGCTGCGCCGCGTGCCGCCGAAGCGATCGGCCCCGATACCGAATGCGGCCTGCTCTACACCTCGGGCACCACCGGCCGGCCCAAGGGCTGCATCCTGAGCAATGCCTACTTCCTGCGCGCCGGCGAGTGGTATGCCGCGCTCGACGGCGTGTGCAGCATCCGTCGCGATGCGGAGCGCGTCATCACGCCGCTGCCGCTCAATCACATGAATGCGATGGCCTTCTCGACCATGGTGGTGCTGGTCGCCGGCGGCTGCCTGGTGCAGCTCGATCGCTTCCACCCGAAGACCTGGCTTTCGAGCGCGCGGGAGAGCGGCGCCACCATCGCTCACTACCTGGGGGTGATGCCGGCCATGCTGCTGTCGGCGCCCGCGTCGGCCGCCGACAAGGACCACGCGATCCGCTGGGGCTTCGGCGCCGGCGTCGACCGCAAAAATCACGCGCCATTCGAAGCGCGCTTCGGCTTCCCGCTGGTCGAGGCCTGGGCCATGACCGAGACCGGCGCCGCCGCCTGCGTGATGGCGAATCGCGAGCCGCGCCTGGTGGGCGCGAGCTGCTTCGGGCGCCGGCAGGACTACGTCGAGATCCGCCTGGTCGACGACGAAGGCCAGGAGGTGACTGGCGACGCGCCGGGCGAGCTGCTGGTGCGCTCCGCCGGCGACGATCCGCGGCGCCATTTCTTCTCGGGCTACCTGAAGGACGCGGAAGCCACGCGCGAAGCCTGGGCCGGCGGCTGGTTCCATACCGGCGACCTCGTGCGGCGCGATGAGGACGGCAACTTCTTCTTCGTCGATCGCAAGAAGAACGTGATCCGCCGCAGCGGCGAGAACATCTCGGCGGTGGAGGTCGAGAGCGTGCTGAACCAGCACCCGGCGGTGAAGACCTCGGCCGTGGCCGCCACGCCCGATGCGGTGCGCGGCGACGAGGTGCTGGCCTGCATCGTGGTGCGCGAGGAGCTCGACGCGTCGCAGCACGCGCAGATCGCGGCCAGCATCGTCGAGCATGCGCTGGCGCAGCTGGCCTACTACAAGGCGCCGGGCTACGTGGCTTTCGTCGATGCGCTGCCGCTCACGGCTTCGCAGAAGATCCAGCGCGGGCAGCTGCGCGAACTGGCGCAGGCACTGCCGGGGCAGCCGCACTGCATCGACACCCGCGCGATGAAGAAGAGGCAGGCATGAAGCGCCGACAGTCCTACGAAGGCGTCGCGGTGGCCGTTCCCATCACCGTGCCCTATGTGCGCTACTCGACGCGCACCGCGCACTGGTTCATCGGCCAGGCGCTCGAAGCGCTGGTGCAGGCCAGCGGCGTGCCGAAGGAACAGATCGATGGCTTGTGCCTCAGCAGCTTCTCTCTCGCGCCTGACACGGCTGTCGGCGTGACGCAGCACCTCGGCCTGTCGCCGCGCTGGCTCGACCACGTGCCGACGGGCGGCGCCTCGGGCGTGATGTGCCTGCGCCGCGCGGCGCGTGCGGTGCAGGCCGGCGACGCCGAGATCGTGGCCTGCGTCGGCGCCGACACCAACCACGTCGACTCCTTCCGCCAGACGCTGGGCAGCTTCAGCAACTTCGCGCGCGATGCGAGCTACCCCTACGGCTCGGGCGGGCCCAACTCGATCTTCGCGATGATTACCGCCAACTACATGCGCACCTTCGGCGCGAAGCGCGAGGATTTCGGCCGTATCGCAGTGGAACAGCGCACCAACGCACTGGGCAACCCGCATGCGATGTTCAAGAAGCCGCTCACGCTCGACGAGTACATGGCGGCGCGGCCGATCTCCGACCCGATCCACCTGTTCGACTGCGTGATGCCCTGCGCGGGCGCCGAGGCCTTCCTCGTGATGAGAGAAGAGCGCGCACGCGACCTGGGACTGGCGCACGCCGTCATCCGCGGCGCAATCGAGCGGCACAACGCCTTCGCCGACGATCCGGTGATGGTGCAGGGCGGCTGGCGCATGGACCGCGACGATCTCTATGCGCAGGCCGGCGTGCAACCTGCCGAGCTCGATTTCGTCCAGACCTACGACGACTATCCCGTCATCGTGATGATGCAGTTCGAGGACCTGGGCTTCTGCGAGAAGGGCGAGGGCGCGGACTTCGTGCGCGCCAACACGATGACCTTCGATGGCAGCTTTCCCAACAACACCAGTGGCGGGCAGCTCTCGGCCGGGCAGGCCGGTGCGGCAGGCGGCTTTCTCGGCATGGTGGAAGCGATCCGTCAACTGACCGACACGGCCGGGCCGCGCACGGTGCCCGATGCGCAACTCGGCCTGGTCGCGGGATTCGGCATGGTCACCTACGACAGATGCCTGTGCACCGGCGCCGTCATATTAGGAAGGCCCGCATGATGAGCCCCCACGTTTGCCGCTGCGCGGCTGCACTGCCCCCCAAGGGGGCCACGCGCCTGCCTTGGGGCGGCCCGGCGGAGGCGCGATGACCATGCCCCTGATGCGCCCCAAGCGCAAGAACCCCGTCCTGCGCACGCGGCAGATGAACCTGCCGCCATGGGCCCGCGGCCGCGTCGCGCTGGGCATCACGGCCGCGGCGGCGGAGGGCCGCTTCGAGCTGCAGACCTGCGAAGACTGCGGCACGGTGCAGTACCCGCCGCGCGAGGCCTGCCACAAATGCCTGTCGCCGCGCCTGCACTGGCGCGAGCAGAGCGGAGAGGGCGAACTCATCAGCAGCACCACGCTGCATCACAGCAACGACCTGTTCTTCCGCGAGCGCCTGCCCTGGCGACTGGGCCTGGTGCATCTCGATGCCGGCCCGACGCTGATGGTGCACCTGCACGGCGAGGTGGGCGAGGCACCGGCACGCGTGCGCGTCGGCGCCCGGCTCGACCGCGCGGGACAGGCCGTCCTCATTGGTTTTCCGAACGAAGGGAGTGCCCATATGGCCGACGACAAGATGCTGCGCGAGATGACCAGCGACCCCAAGTTCCGCAAGGCGCTGGTCACCGACGGCAAGACCGAGGTGGGGCAGGCCATCGTGCGCGCCCTGGTGAAGGCCGGCGCCGACATCGTCTGGGTCGGCCATGCCGAGCCGTGGAAGAAGATGGGCGGCCTGGACGACATCACGGCGCTTCCGCAGGTGACGCTGGTGCCGCTGGACCTGACCAACGGCCGCTCGGTGAGCGAGCTGGCCGGCGAGATCGGCGGCAAGGTCGACATCGTGATCAACAACGCCGAGGTGCACCGCAACTTCGGCATCGGCGCGCGGCGCGGCACCGATGTCGCCAAGGCCGAGATGGACATCAACTACTTCGGCCTGCTGCGGCTGGCGCAGGAGTTCGGCCCGGCGCTCAAGGGGCGCTCGGCCGACGGCGTGAGTAGTGCGACGGCCTGGGTCAACCTGCTGTCGATCTATGCGCTGTCCAACTTTCCGCCGCACGGCACCTTCAGCGCATCCAAGGCCGCGGCCTACTCGCTCGCTCAATGCCTGCGCGCCGAGATGCGGCCGACCGGCATCCGCGTGGTCAACCTGTTCCCCGGGCCGATCGACGACGAGTGGAACCAGCACATGCCGCCGCCCAAGCTGGCGCCGAGTGCGCTGGCCAATGCGATCGTCAAGGCGCTGCGCGACGGCGTCGAGGACGTCTACCCGGGCGACGTGGCGCAGGAATGGCTGGAACGCTGGCGCGACAACCCGAAGGTCCTCGAGCGCGAACTCGCGGCCGGCGGCTGAGACAGGAGCAACACGATGACGACCACAACCGAACTGATGTCCACCGCCGAGATCCTCGGCAGCCTCGTGAGTGCGATGGCGACGGGCCGCATCCGCGTGATCGATCTCACGCAGACGCTGACACCCGAGTTTCCGCAGATCGCGCTGCCGCCCGAGATGGGCCAGTGCTGGCCCTTCCGCATCGAGGAGGTGTCGAAGTACGACGAGCGCGGGCCCGGCTGGTACTGGAACAACTTCTCCTGCGGCGAGCACACAGGCACGCACTTCGATGCGCCGATCCACTGGATCTCGGGCCGCGACCTGCCGAACAACTCGGTCGACACGATCCCGGTGCAGCACTTCGTGGCGCCGGCCTGCGTGATCGACTGCTCCAGCCAATCGGCGGCCGACCCCGACTACCTGCTGACGGTGGAAGACATCGAGCGCTACGAGGCGAAGCATGGCCGCATCCCGAAGGGCGCCTGGGCGCTGATGCGCACCGACTGGTCGAAGCGCCAGGACCCCGAGGCGTACCAGAACTTCGACGAGACCGGGCAGCACACGCCGGGCCCGAGCACCGAGGCCGTGCGCTTCCTGGTCGAGCAGCGCGACGTGCTGGGCTTCGGCTCCGAAGCCATCGGCACCGATGCCGGCCAGGGCTACCACCTGCGCCCGCCCTATCCCTGCCACTACTACATGCACGGCGCCGGGCGTTACGGCCTGCAGTGCCTCAGCAACCTCGACCTGCTGCCGCCGGCCGGCGCGGTGCTGATCTGCCCGCCTCTCAAGATCGAGAAGGGCAGCGGCAGTCCCTTGCGCGTGCTGGCGCTGGTGGGAGCCGCGCCATGAACCTCACGCATCCCGTCGCCGCCGTGACGGGCGGCAGTGCCGGCATCGGCAAGGCCATCTGCGCGGACCTGCTCGCGCAGGGCTACGAGGTGGTGTCGCTGGCGCGGCGCCGGTGCGAGATCAACCATCCCAAGCTGTTCAACATCGAGGTCGACCTGATGGACCGCGCCGCCACGGCGGAGGCCGCGCGCGAACTGGTGCAGCGCTTCGAGGTGAGGACCGTGGTGCACAACGCCGGCGTGATCCGTCCCGCGCTGCTCGCGGACGCGAAGCTCGACGACCTGGATACGCTGGTCGAACTGCACCTGGGCTGCGCGATCCAGCTGGTGCAGGCGGCCCTGCCCGCGATGCGCGCCGAGCGCTTCGGCCGCGTGGTGCTGCTGTCCTCGCGCGCAGCGGTCGGCCTGGCCACGCGAACGAACTATTCGGCCACCAAGGCCGGCATGCTGGGCATGGCGCGCACCTGGGCGCTCGAGCTCGCGGCCGACGGCATCACGGTGAACGTGGTGGCGCCCGGACCGATTCGCACCGACATGTTCTACGACGTGGTGGAGGCCGGCAGCGAGAAGGAACGCGCGCTCGCCGCCTCGGTGCCGGTTCAGCGCCTCGGCGAATCCTCCGACGTGGCACGGGCCGTGCGCTTCTTCGTCGACCCCGCCAACAGCTTCGTCACCGGCCAGGTTCTTTATGTGTGCGGCGGCACCAGTGTGGGCAGTCTCGCGCTGTAGCGGTGCATCGCGCGCCAAACGCAAAAACCCCTCGTTGTCTCCCTTGTCATCGCATCTTCGTCTCGCTAGTATTGTTTAGGTCTAAACATTTCATAAATCATGTTAAGGCTCGGCTCAACCCCTGGAGGATCGTCATGAAAGTTTCAAGCCCCATCCGCGCCCTGGCGGGCATCGTCCTCGGCATCGGTGCATTGAGCGCCACGAGTGCCTGGGCCGCCGACTACAAGGTCGGCTTCATCACCTCGCTCTCGGGGCCGGTGTCTTCGCTGGGCATTCCCTACGAGAAGGGCATGAAGGCCGCGCTGGCCTACAAGTCCGAAGTGGGGGGGCGCAAGATCCAGTTGGTTCAGCTCGACGACGCGTCGGACCCGTCCACCGCGGCGCGCAACGCGCGCAAGATGATCGACGAGGACAAGGTCGACGTCATCATCGGCACGGCCGGCTCGCCCGGCGCGCTGGCCATCGCCGCGGTCGCGCGCGAAACCAAGACGCCGCTGATCTCGATCGCCAATGCCAACCTGCCCGGCGAGGAGGGTGCCTGGATGGTCACGCTGCCGCAGCCCGCGCCGCTGATGGTGAGCGCGGTGGTCGAGCGCATGAAGAAGTCGGGCGTGAAGACGGTCGGCTACATCGGCTTCTCCGACGCCTGGGGCGACCTGGTCTACGACGCGCTGACCAAGAGCGCCGAGCCGGCCGGCATCAAGGTGGTATCGAACGAGCGCTATGCGCGCGCCGACGCCTCGGTCACCGGCCAGGTGCTGAAGATCGTCGCGCTGCGTCCCGATGCGGTCATCACCGGCACCTCGGGCACGCCGGGCGCGCTGCCCTACCTCGCGCTTTCGGAGCGCGGCTACAAGGGCCAGATCTACGGCATGCATGCGTTGATCAACCCCGACTTCGTGCGCGTGGGCGGCACCTCGGTCGAGGGCCTCCTGGCACCCACCGGCCCGGTGATCGTGGCCGAGCAGCTGCCCGACTCCAACCCGATCCGCAAGGTCTCGATGGACTTCCGTGCGGCCTACCAGAAGGCCAACGGCGCGCCGCCGACCGATGCCTTCTCGGCCTACACCTTCGACGCCTGGCTGCTCTTCCTCGATGCGGCGCAGCGCGCCAAGGGCGAGCCCGGCACGCCGGCCTACCGCGTGGCACTGCGCGATGCGATCGTCAGCACCAAGGAGCTGGTCGGTACGCACAGCGTCTACAACTTCAAGCCCGACAACCGCTATGGCTCCGACGAGCGCTCGCGCGTCGTCGTGAAGCTCGAAAAAGGCCAGTGGAAGCTGGTGCCCTGAAATGAAAAAACTTGCACGTCTTCTCGGCCTCACGGCCATCGCCCTGGCGGTCGCCCAGGCCGCGGCCGCCGACCTCAAGATCGGCTTCATCAGCTCGCTCTCGGGCCCGATCTCGGCGCTCGGCATCCCTTACGAGAAGGGCATCCGTGCCGCCATCGCCGAGCATCCGATGCTCGCCGGCCGCAAGGTCGAGCTGATCGTGCTCGACGATGCGTCGGACCCCACCACCGCAGGCCGCAACGCACGCAAGCTGGTGGTCGAGGACAAGGTCGACGTGCTGATCGGCACCTCGGGCGTGCCCAGCGCGATGGCCATCGCCGCCGTGGCGCGCGAGCTCAACACGCCGCTGATCTCGCCGACACCGGTCACCATTCCCGGCCCCGAGGGCGCCTGGACCGTGACCGTGTCGCAGCCCTTCCCGCTGATGGTGGCGGGCGTGGTCGAGCGCATGAAGAAGTCGGGCGTGAAGACGGTGGCCTTCATCGGATTCTCGGATGCGCTGGGCGACCTGGCCTACGACTCGCTCGTGAAGAGCGCGGACGCCGCCGGCATCAAGGTGGTGGCCAACGAACGCTACGCACGCAGCGATTCGTCGGTCGCGGGCCAGGTGCTGAAGATCATCTCGGGCCGTCCCGATGCGGTGTTCGCCGGCAACTCCGGCACGCCCGGCGCGCTGCCTTATCTTGCGCTCGCCGAGCGCGGCTACAAGGGCCAGATCTACGGCACGCACGGCCTGATCAACGCCGACTTCGTGCGCGTCGGCGGCGCATCGATCGAAGGCCTGCAGGTGCCCAGCGGGCCGGTGCTGGTCGCCGACCAGCTCGCTGCGGACAACCCGATCAAGAAGGTGTCGATGAACTTCCGCAGCGCCTACCAGAAGGCGCACGGCGTGGTGCCCACCGATGCCTTCTCCTCCTACACCTACGACGCCTACCTGCTGCTGGCCGACGCCGCCTCGCGCACCAAGGGCGAGCCCGGCACACCCGCCTACCGCACGGCGCTGCGCGATGCGATCGTCGGCACGAAGGAGCTGGTGGGCACGCACGGCGTCTACAACTTCAAGCCGGACAACCGCTATGGCTCCGACCAGCGCGCCGTTGTTGTGGTGCGGATGGAAAAGGGCCAGTGGAAGCTGGTTCCCTAGGACGGCGATGAACAGCTACCGCGCCCAGCCCGAAGCGATCCGCGCGCTCGTCCAGGACGATCGCGTGCACCGTGACGTGTACCTGAGCGAAGAGCTGTTCGCGCTGGAGCAGGAGCGCTTCTTCGCCCACACCTGGCTCTACGTGGGCCACGCGAGCCAGGTGCCGAATGCCGGCGACTTCTGGTCGCTGGAGCTCGCCGGCCGGCCGGTGATGATGGTCCGCCAACCCGATGGGGCGGTGCGCGTGTTCTACAACCGCTGCGCGCACAAGGGCACCCGGCTCGTGACGGACGAGAGCGGCAACACGGGCAAGTTCTTCCGCTGCCCCTACCACGCCTGGACCTACAAGCTCGACGGTGCGCCGCTCGCGATCCCGCTCAAGACCGGCTACGAAGGCACGCGCCTGAAGGAATGCGAATCGGGGCAGGGGCTGACCGAGTTGAAGCACACGGTCGTCTACCGCGACTTCGTCTTCACGCGCATTGCCGATCGCGGCCCGGACTTCGAGGCCTACTTCGGCGAGGTGCTGCAGGCCATCGACAACATGGTCGACCGCTCGCCCGAGGGCCGGCTCACGGCGGGCGGCGGCGTGCTGCGCAACATCGTCCACTGCAACTGGAAGATGTACCTCGAGAACATCAACGACACGGTGCATCCGATGTCGACCCACGAGTCGGCCACGCAGGCGGCCGATGCGCTGTGGCAGGGCCGCGCGGCCGACGAGCCCAAGCCGATGGCGATGGAGCAGATCCTGCCCTTCGGCTCGGGCTACGACTTCTTCGACAAGATGGGCGGCCGCGTGTTCGCCAACGGCCACAGCGTGCTGGGCGTGAACTTCAGCATCCACTCGAACTACGCGCAGCTGCCCGACTACGAGGCGGCGATGCACGAGGCGCACGGCGCCGAGCGGGCGATGGAGATCCTGCAGCGCGCGCCGCAGAACTCGGTGCTCTTCCCCAGCCTCTCGGTGAAGGGCTCGCCGCAGGCGATCCGCGTGATCCGACCGCTGGCCGCGAACCGCACGCTGATCGAGGCCTGGAGCTTCCGCGCCGCCGGCGCGCCCGACCTGCTGTTCGAACGCGCGATGACCTACAACCGGTTGGTCTTCTCGCCGATGTCGGTGGTGGCGCACGACGACGTGCACCTGTTCGAGAGCATTCAGCGGGGGCTCGCCGCCGAAGGCAACGAGTGGGTGAGCCTGCATCGCAACTTCGATGCCGCAGAGCTCGGGCAGGACACGATCACGACCAACGGCACCAACGAGCTGCTGATGCGCAACCAGTTCCGGGCCTGGGCGAAGTACATGACGGAGCCCGCAGCATGACGCAGGCGCATGACTTCGTCGCCCACGAGGCTGCATTGCTCGATGCCGGTCGCTTCGACGACTGGCTCGCGCTCTTCGCCGACGATGGCCACTACTGGGTGCCGCTGCTGGGTGCCGCGCAGGCCGACCCGCTTTCGCACAACTCCATCGCCTACGAGGACCGGCTGCTGCTGCAGCTGCGCGTGGACCGCTTGAAGAACCCGCGCGCGCATTCGCAGCATCCCAAGAGCCATTGCCAGCATGTGCTGCAGCGCCCCGTGATCGAGCACGACAACGAGACCGTGCTCTCGCTCTCCACGCCCTTCATCTATATGGAAGCGCGCGGCGACGACCAGCTGCTGCTGGCCGGCACCTGCCGCCACCTGCTGGTGCGCCACGGCGAGGGCTTCCTGATCCGCCAGAAGCGCATCGACCTGCTCAATGCCGGGCGCGCGCTGCCGGCCATCCAGTTGTTCATTTGAGCGAGTTGCTCACCCTTCCACCCACCAGGAGCCATGACATGAAGAGCTTGATGAAGACTTTGGCGCACAGCGCGTTGGCCACCGCCCTTGCCGCCGGATTCGCGATGACTGCGCTCGCGGCCGACCTCAAGGTCGGCCTGAGCGTGTCGCTCTCGGGGCCCAATTCCTCGCTCGGCGTGCCTTACGCCAAGGGCATGCAGGCCGCGCTGGCCTACAAGCCCGAGGTCAACGGCCGCAAGATCCAGCTGATCGTGCTCGACGACGGCTCCGACCCGACCACCGCAGGCCGCAATGCGCGCAAGCTGGTCGAGGAGGAAAAGGTCGACGTGCTGATGGGCACCTCCGGCGTGCCCGCCGCGATCGCGATGGCCCAGGTCGGTCGCGATGCCAAGGTGCCGATGATCGGACTCACGCCGATCCAGCTCGACCCGGCCGAGAACGGCTGGGTCTTCACCGTCGCCCAGCCGACGCAGCTGATGATCGATGCGGTGGTCGAGCGCATGAAGAAGGACGGCATCAAGACCGTGGGCTACATCGGCTTCTCCGATGCCTGGGGCGACCTGGTCTACAACGCGCTGATGAAGGCCGCGCCCGCGGCCGGCATCAAGGTGCTGGGCAATGAGCGCTATGCGCGGGCCGACGCCTCGGTCACCGGCCAGGTGCTGAAGCTGGTGGCGATGCGTCCCGATGCCGTCATGACCGGCGGCGCCGGCACGCCGGGCGCGCTGCCTTTCCTGGCGCTCGCCGAGCGCGGCTTCAAGGGCCCGGTGTACGGCCAGCACGGTCTCATCAACCCCGACTTCGTGCGCGTCGTCGGCGCCTCGGGGCAGGGTGCGCTGATGCCGACCGGTCCGGTGATCGTGGCCGAGCAGCTGCCGGCCGACTACCCGACCAAGAAGATCGCCATGGACTTCCGCGCCGCCTTCCAGAAGGTCAACAACGCGCCGACCAGCGATGCCTACTCGGCCTATTCCTTCGACGGCTGGCTGGTGTTCGCCGATGCCGCGGCGCGCGCCAAGGGCGAGCCGGGCACGCCCGAGTTCAGGCAGTCGCTGCGCGAAGCGATCGCCAGCACCAAGGAAGTGGTGGGCACGCACGGCGTCTACAACTTCAAGCCCGGCAACCTCTACGGCGTGGACGAGCGCGCGCGCGTGATTGTCAAGCTGGAAAACGGCCAGTGGAAGCTCGCCAACTGAGCCGGCACTAGCAAGAGCGAGACAAAGCGGAGGACTGTTCAATGACACCGGACGTGGCACTGATCCTGGGCATCGATGGCCTGGCGAATGGCGCTGTTTATCTTCTGGCCGGGCTGGGGCTGGTGCTGATCTTCTCGGTCACGCGCGTGGTCTTCGTGCCCTTCGGCGACGTCGCGGCCTTTGCCGCGCTGTCGCTGGCTGCATTCGAAACCGGGCGTGTGCCGCCCACCATCGGCCTGGTGCTGGTGCTTACCGCGCTCGCGCTGGCGACCGAGGTCGGCAGCCTGCTGCGCCGCGGCGAAATCGCGCGCATTCCCAGGGCCGTGCTGGGCTGGGGCGTGCTGCCGCTCGTGCCCTGCCTGCTGGCCTGGCTGGCGAGCCGGCCCGGCGTGCCGGCGCCGGTGCACATCGCGGTCGCGGTGCTGCTGGTGGTACCGATCGCGCCGCTGCTCTCGCGCGTGGTGTTCCAGCCGATCGCCGATGCGTCCGTGCTGGTGCTCTTGATCGTGTCGCTCGCGCTGCACTTCCTGCTCTCGGGCTTGGGCCTGCTGTTCTTCGGCCCCGAGGGCTCGCGCACACAGCCGCTGGCAGGCGGCTCGCTGCCGCTGGGCGACGGCTTCGCGGTGAGCGGGCAGGTGATCCTGATGGTGGGCGCGGCAATCGTGCTCAGCGGCATGTTCTTCCTGGTGTTCGAGCGCACGGTGGCCGGCAAGGCGCTGCGCGCCACCGCCGTCAACCGCGTGGGCGCACGCCTGGTCGGCATCCGGCCGGCGCGCACGGCGCTCTTGGCCTATGGCTGCGCCTCGCTGCTGGCCGGGCTGATCGGCGTGCTGATCGCGCCGGTCACCACCATGTACTACGACTCCGGCTTCATCATCGGCCTCAAGGCCTTCGTGGCGGCGATCATCGGCGGGCTGGTGAGCTATCCGATGACCGCGATCGGCGCGCTGGCCGTCGGGGTGGTCGAGAGCTTCGCCTCCTTCTGGAGCGGCGCGCTGAAGGACGTGATCGTCTTCAGCCTGCTGATCCCGGTGTTGATGCTGCGTTCGTTCCTGAGCGTGCACGCGGAAGAGGAAGAAGAGGAGGTGGACCAATGAGTGCCGCGCCCACACCCGACGTCGTGCGCCCCGTGTTCGATGAAGCCGCTGGCGCCGCGAGCAAGCCTGCGGAGGGAAGGTCGATGGACCTGGGCTCCAAGCGCCTGCTCTGGATCGGCCTCGTCGTCGTCGCGATGGCCGTCGTGCCGCTGCTCGCCGGCAACTTCACCGTCTCACTGCTCAACGACATCGGCATCGGCGCGCTGGTCGCGCTGGGCCTGGTGCTGCTCACCGGCATCGGCGGCGCGACCTCCTTCGGCCAGGCGGCCTTCGTCGGCATCGCGGCCTATGCCACGGCCTGGCTCAGCACCACGCAGGGGATGTCGCCCTGGCTGGGGCTGGCGTTCTCGCTGCTGCTGACCGGTCTCTCGGCGCTGGCCATCGGGCTGCTCACCTTGCGGCTGGGCGGGCACTTCCTGCCGCTGTCCACCATCGCGTGGGGGCTGTCGATCGCGATGCTCTTCGGCAACGTCGATGCGCTGGGGCGCCATACCGGCCTGTCGAACATTCCGGCGCTGACCATCGGCCCCTGGTCGCTGGCCGATCCGCGCGCGATCTACTACCTGATCTGGGCCCTGGTCGGGCTGGCCATGCTGTTCAGCCGCAACCTGCTGCAGTCGCGGCCGGGCCGCGCGATCCGCAGCCTGCGCGGCGGAGCGATCCTGCTGGCCAGCGTCGGCGCGGACGCCTATCGCGTGCGGCTCACGCTCTTCGTGACGGCGGCCCTCTTCGCCGGACTCGCAGGCTGGCTCTATGCGCACATGAACCGCTTCGTGAGCCCCTCGCCCTTCGACGTGCGCGCCAGCATCGAGTACCTGCTGATGGCCGTGGCCGGCGGGCTCGGCCACCTGGCGGGCGCACTGGTCGGCTCGGCGTTGGTCCTGATCCTCAAGAACGGCCTGCAGGACGTGCTGCCGCTCCTGACCCAGCGTGCCGGGCAATTGGAGGCCGTGGCCTTCGCGACGCTCTTCATCCTGCTGCTGCACTTCGCGCGCGGCGGGCTGATGGGTTTCGTGCGGCGCTGGACGCACCGGTTCTCGGCAGCGCATGCGCCGCGCGAGCCGATGCCGCCCGTTTCGCCGCTGCCGCATCGCACGCTGCCCGATCGCGGCTCGCCGATCCTTTCCGTCACCGGCGCGGTCAAGCGCTTCGGCGGGCTGGTGGCCGTCAACGACGTCAGCTTCGAAGTGAAGGCCGGCGAGATCATGGGCCTCATCGGTCCCAACGGCGCGGGCAAGTCGACCATGTTCAACCTGCTGACCTGCACGCTGCCGATGACGGCCGGGCAGGTGCGCTTCCTGGGCCAGGACATTGCGGGGCTGCCGCAGCGCAAGGTCGCGCGGCTCGGCCTGGCGCGCACCTTCCAGCATGTGAAGCTCAGACCGCACATGAGCCTGCTGGACAACGTCGCGCTCGGCGCCCATTCGCGCACGAGCTCCGGCGTGCTCAGGGCGGGCCTGCGGCTCGACCGCACCGAGGAACGCCAGATCCTGCAGGAGGCCCAGCGCCAGCTCGACCGCATCGGACTCGGCGACCGCGCCCACGAGCTCGCGGGCAGCCTGCCGCTGGGCACGCAGCGCATCCTGGAGATCGCGCGCGCGCTGGCGGCCGACCCGGTGCTGCTGGTGCTCGACGAGCCGGCCGCTGGCCTGCGCCGCAAGGAAAAGATGGCGCTCGGCGACCTGCTGCGCAAGCTGCGCGAGGAGGGTGTGACCATCCTCATCGTCGAGCACGACATGGACTTCGTGATGAAACTGGTGGATCGCCTGGTGGTGATGAACTTCGGCTCCAAGCTGGTCGAGGGCGTGCCTTCGGCGGTGCGTGCGGACGAGCGCGTGCAGGCGGCCTATCTCGGGAGCGTTGTATGAGCGCGATGCTGGAGATCGGCGACTTGCATGTGTCCTACGGGCAGGTCGATGCCGTGCGTGGCGTGTCGCTCAACCTGGAGCACGGCCAGATCATCTCGGTGATCGGCCCCAACGGCGCCGGCAAGACCACGCTGCTGGCCGCGGCGATGGGCCTCTTGCCTTGCAAAGGGCTGCTGCGCTTCGAGGGCGAGGACCTGCACGGGCTCGACGTCGAGGCGCGCGTGGAGCGCGGCCTGTGCCTGGTGCCCGAGAAGCGCGAGCTTTTCGGCGAACTGACCGTGCTCGACAATCTGCAGCTCGGCGCCTTCGGCAGCCGGCTCCGCAGCGATGCCCTGAAGCGCCGGCTGCAGTCGGTGTACGACCGCTTTCCGCGCCTGGCCGAGCGCCGCGCGCAGCGCGCCGACACCCTCTCGGGCGGCGAGCGGCAGATGCTGGCCGTGGGCCGCGCGCTGATGTCGGCGCCGCGCCTCTTGATGCTGGACGAGCCCAGCCTCGGGCTGGCGCCGCTGATCGTGCGCGACATCCTGACCATCGTGCGCAAGCTGCGCGAGGACGGCGTGTCGATCCTGCTGGTGGAGCAGAACGCGCGCGCCGCGCTGGAGACCTCTGACCACGGCTACGTCCTGGAGACCGGCGAGATCGCGCTCTCGGGCGCCTCGCAGGAGCTCGCCAACGATCCGCGGGTGCAGGCGACCTACCTTGGCGGAGGCACCAATGGCGACGCCTGAGCGAGCGGCGAGTCCGCTGCCTCCGGGCGAGCGCACACTGCCCGCGATGCTGCAGCGGCAGGCGGCGCTGTTCGGCGAGCGTCCTCTGCTGCGCATCGCGGGCCGGTCGTGGACGCACCGCGATGCGGCGCAGGCCGCCGGCCTTCGCGCCGCGGCGCTGGCCGAGGCCGGCGTGCAGCGCGGCGACCGCGTCGCCGTGATGAGCGGCAACCGCATCGAGTTCCTCGAAGTGTTCCTCGGCTGCGGCTGGCTCGGCGCCTCGGCGGTGCCGATCAACACCGCGTCGATGGGGCCGCAGATCGAGTACTTCCTTGCCAACAGCGAGGCGAAGCTGCTGGTGATCGAAGAGGCCTTCATCGAGCGCTTGCAGGCGGCTGATCTCGCGCGCACGTCGCTGCGCGAGATCTGGGTGCTGGGCGAAGGTGGAGATCGCGCTGCGTGGCCGGGCATTCGCGTGCGACCGTATCCCGCCGCGAGCGCCTCGCTCGCGCCGGCGAAGGTGCAACCCGGCGATCCGCTCGCCATCCTCTACACCTCCGGCACCACCGGCCCGGCCAAGGGCGTGGTCTGCCCGCATGCGCAGTATTACTGGTGGGGCGTCAACAGCGCCGACGTGCTCGGCGTCGGGGCGGAGGACGTGCTGTGCACGACGCTGCCGCTCTTTCACATCAATGCGCTCAACACTTTCGCGCAGGCCGCGATCACGGGTTGCGAAGTGGTGTTCGAAGGGCGCTTCTCGGCCTCGGGCTTCTGGCCGGCCATGCGCGCCTCGGGCGCGACGGTGGTCTATCTGCTCGGCGCGATGGTGCCGATCCTGCTCGCGCAGCCCGAGGGGCCCGGCGAGCGCGAGCACCGCGTGCGCACCGGGCTCGGCCCGGGCGTGCCGGCCGCGGCGTGCCAGGCTTTCTTCGAGCGCACTGGTGTGCGCCTGCTGGAAGGCTACGGCTCCACCGAGACCAATTTCGCCATCGCCACCGCGCCCGATTCGCCGCGCGGCGGCGTGATGGGGTGGCTGCGGCCCGGCTTCCAGGCGCGCGTGGCGGACGAGGACGACGCCGCACTCCCGGACGGCGAGGCAGGCGAACTGCTGCTGCGCGCTCATGAACCCTACGCCTTCGCGAGCGGCTACTTCAACATGCCCGAGAAAACCGTCGAGGCCTGGCGCAACCTCTGGTTCCATACCGGCGACCGCGTGGTGCGCGATGCCGACGGCGCCTTCCGCTTCGTCGACCGCATCAAGGACGCGATCCGGCGGCGCGGCGAGAACATCTCCTCCTTCGAGGTCGAGCAGGTGCTGCTGAGCCATCCCCGTGTGGCGGCCTGCGCGGTCTACCCGGTGCGTTCCGAATTGGCCGAAGACGAGGTGATGGCCGCGCTGGTGGCGCGCGACGGTCAGCGCATCGATCCGGCCGAGCTGCTCGCGTACTGCGAGTCGCGCCTGCCGTACTTCGCGCTGCCGCGCTATGTCGACCTGCTGCCCGACCTGCCGCGCACCGAGAACGGCAAGGTGCAGAAGTACAAGCTGCGCGAGCGCGGCGTGAGCGCGATCACCTGGGACCGCGGACCCGCGGCGCGCCCGCCGGCCAAGGGCTGAATCGCATGGCTGCGCACCCGGACGCACCGCTGTTCTCGCTGGCCGGGCAGGGCGCCTTCGTGACCGGTGCCGCGCAAGGCCTGGGTGCCGCGATCGCGCGCGGCCTGGCCGAAGCGGGGGCGCGCGTCGTGCTCGCCGATGTCGACGGCGCGGTCGATGCCGCCGCGGCGGCGCTGCGCGCAGACGGCCACGACTGCATCGCCATGCAGCACGATGTGCGCGACGAGGCTGCCTTCTGGCTGTGCTTCGATGCGGGCGTGCAGCACTTCGGCGGCATCGATGTGATGGTGAACAACGCGGCACGCACGCTGTCCACCTCGATCTGGGACATCACGACCGAGGAGTGGGACGAGGTGCTGGCCGTGAATCTGCGCGGCAGTTTCTTCGGCTGCCGCATCGCCGGGCGCCACATGCGCGAACAGGGCTCGGGCCGCATCATCAACCTGTCGTCGATCGCCGGGCAGCAGGCCAGCGCGGCGACTGGCGTTCACTATGCGGCTTCCAAGGCGGGCATCGTGGCGCTGACCCGTTCCTTCGCGCAGGAACTGGCGCCGCACGGCGTCACGGTGAACGCACTGGCGCCGGCCGCAGTGCGCAGTCCGGTGCTCGATGCGATGAGCCAGATGCAGCAGCGCACGGTGTCGGCCGGCATTCCGCTCGGCCGCTTCGGCGAACCCGAGGAGGTGGCGGCGGCCGTGGTCTACCTCGCATCGCCGGCCGCGGCCTTCATGACCGGCGCAACGCTGGACCTGAACGGCGGGCGGCTCATGCGCTGAGGCTCGACACGGCGCGCCACTAGAATGATTCAGAACTAAACCATTCAGGCATGCAAACAAATTCACCGACCGGGCGCCATGCCCTCGTGACCGGCGCTGCGCGCGGCATCGGCGCGGAGATCGCGCGCACGCTGGCCGCCGAGGGCGCGGTGCTGACTTTGCTCGGACGCGACCGTGACGCGCTCCAGCGCGTCGTCGATTCGCTCGCGGGCAGCGGCCACGGCGTGGTCGCGGCCGACGTGGCCGATGTACAGGCCGTGCAAGGCGCGTTCGCTCAGGCGCGCGCGGCGCGCGGCCCGATCGGAATCCTCGTCAACAACGCCGGTGCGGCGGAGAGCGCGCCCTTCCTGAAAACGTCGGTCGAGCTCTGGCAGCGCATGCTGTCCGTCAACCTGACCGGCAGCTTCCTCTGCGCCCAGGCCGCGCTGCCCGACATGCTGGAGGCCGGCTGGGGCCGCATCGTCAACATCGCGAGCACGGCCGGGCAGAAGGGCTATGCCTACGTCTCGGCCTACACCGCCGCCAAGCACGGCGTGATCGGCCTGACGCGTTCGCTGGCGCTGGAGGTGGCGCGGAAGGGCATCACGGTCAACGCCGTCTGCCCCGGCTACACCGACACCGACATCCTGCGCGACAGCGTGGCCAACGTGGTCCAGAAGACCGGCCGCAGCGCGGACGACGCGCTGGCCGAGTTCGCCGTCGTCAATCCGCAGCGGCGCATCGTTCAGCCCGCGGAAGTGGCCGATGCGGTGCGCTGGCTGTGCGGCGAGGGCGCGGCTTCGGTCAACGGCCAGTCGATCTCGGTGTCTGGAGGCGAAGTCACATGAAGCAGAACGACGCCTCCCACGCGCTGCTCAGCGACGCGCAGGAGCTGGGCCACGAAGCGCGGGCCGGCACCGGCGACCACGCGGTGCTCAAGCTGTGGCTGCGCATGCTGGCCAGCACCACGCAGATCGAGGCCGAAATCCGCAAGCGGCTGCGCGAGCGCTTCGACATCTCGCTGGCCCGCTTCGACTACATGGCGCAGCTCTACCGCTACCGCGACGGGCTCAAGATGCGCGTGCTCTCGCGCTACCTGATGGTGACCGGCGGCAACGTCACCGGCCTGACCGACGAGCTCGAGCGCGAAGGCGTGGTGCAGCGTTCGGCCAGCCCGGAAGACCGCAGGGCCTGGATCGTGAGCCTGACGCCCAAGGGCCGCCGCAGCTTCGAGGCCATGGCCAAGGAGCACGAGGAATGGCTGCTCGAGATGTTCTCGGGCCTGGACGCGAAAGCCGTGCAGCAGCTGTACGCGCAGCTGGGGGCGCTGCGCGTGCACCTGGTGCGTTAGCCGGCGGCCGCCGCCGGGCCGCCCCAAGGCGGCCGCGCCTCCCCCACGGGGGGTGGCGAGTTACACGCAGCGAAGCGGAGTGAATAGCCGGGGGGCTAACTTCTTCCTAAGAGCGCGTCCTTCAGCTTCCAGTCGGCCGGGTTCGGTCCGAGCCAGATGCGCATCAGCGCATTGAAGAAGGCCTGCTCCTTGATCGGATCGCCCTGGGCCACGCCCTTGACCGAGATGACGGTGCCGGTACCCGGCAGCCAGTCGACGGTGAAGGCGTCACCAGCCTTCAGCTGCTTCTGGTCGGCGAACATCTGGCCCATGCGCACCAGGCCGGGAATCAGCTGCAGCATCTCGCTCTTGGGCGAGTTGTCTTCCACGCCGCGCGTGAACAGCTTGCCGAGTTCGTTGGCATCGATGTCGCGCAGCATCGTGATCGCCATGCGCTTGGCGCCCGGCACGGCCAGCACTTCCTCGGTGGTCGAGGCCTTCTTGCCCAGGTAGAGGCCGGCGGCGTAGACCTTGAAAACGGCCTTGTAGCGCACGCCGGCGCCGTTGAGCTGCAGCTTGCTGTCCTTGAGATCGAGCGCGTCGTCGAGCTTGATGCCGGCCACCTCGACCGGTGCGGCCGAGGCTGCGAGCGAGGCGAGGGCGAGGGTGGTCAGTGCGAGCGCGCGCCGCAGGGCAGGCTGGGTCATCGGGTTTGTCTCCGTCAGCGAAAAATTTAAAGTGCCTCAATGTATCTTTTTGTACAGGCCTTGTCGCTGGGCTAAACTCACGCTTCCATGTTCATTCATCACGTCATTCAGACAGGTCAAGGCAGCCGGGGAGCCTGGCCTTGGCGCACGCCATCGTCGTTGCCTGTTTGATTGCATGGCGCACGCCGTGCGCCCGCGGCCAGCGGTCATCCCGACCCGGCCACTCACCTGAATGACCCCGCCAGCGACCTCGAAGCGTCCCTGGCCGACGGAGACCCGACCCGTGATCACCGAACTCGAATTCAAGAGCCTCAGCGCGCAGGGCTACAACCGCATCCCGCTGATGGTCGAGGCCTTTGCCGACCTCGAAACCCCGCTTTCCCTCTACCTGAAGCTCGCCCATACCAAGGAGGGCGGCAAGCACAGCTTCCTGCTCGAATCGGTGGTGGGCGGCGAGCGCTTCGGACGCTACAGCTTCATCGGGCTGCCGGCGCGCACCCTGCTGCGCGCGAGCGGCTTCGGCGCCGACGCGCTGACCGAGGTCGTGACCGGCGGCAAGGTCGTCGAAGCCGTCAAGGGCAATCCGCTCGATTTCGTCGCGGCCTACCAGAAGCGCTTCAAGGTGGCGCTGCGGCCGGGGCTGCCGCGCTTCTGCGGCGGCCTGGCCGGCTACTTCGGCTACGACACGGTGCGCCATATCGAGAAAAAGCTCGAGCAGAGCTGCCCGCCCGACACCCTGGGCTGCCCCGACATCCTGCTGCTGCAATGCGAGGAGCTGGCGGTCATCGACAACCTCTCCGGCAAGCTCTACCTGATCGTCTACGCCGACCCCGCCCAGCCCGAGGCCTACGCCAACGCCAAGCGGCGCCTGCGCGAACTGCGCGAGCAGCTCAAGTACTCGGTGAGCGCGCCGCAGGTGAGACCGACGCAGGCGCATCCGCCCGAACGCAGCTTCGCCAAGGCCGACTACCTGGCCGCGGTCGAGCGTGCCAAGGAGCTGATCGCGGCCGGCGACTTCATGCAGGTGCAGGTGGGCCAGCGCATCAGCAAGCGCTACACCGAGTCGCCGCTGTCGCTGTACCGCGCGCTGCGCTCGCTCAACCCGTCGCCCTACATGTACTACTACCACTTGGGCGATTTCCATGTGGTCGGCGCCTCGCCCGAGATCCTGGTGCGGCAGGAGCACACGGGCGAGGGCGAGCAGAAGATCACCATCCGCCCGCTCGCCGGCACGCGCCCGCGCGGGGCCTCGCCCGAGCTCGACCGCGCGGCCGAGGCCGAGCTGATCAACGATCCCAAGGAGCGCGCCGAGCACGTGATGCTGATCGACCTGGCACGCAACGACATCGGCCGCATCGCCAAGACCGGCAGCGTTAAGGTGACGGAGGCCTTCGCCGTCGAGCGCTACAGCCACGTGATGCACATCGTGAGCAATGTCGAAGGCACGCTGAAGGACGGCATGACCGCGATCGACGTGCTCAAGGCCACCTTCCCGGCCGGCACGCTGACCGGCGCGCCCAAGGTGCATGCGATGGAGCTCATCGACCAGCTGGAGCCGACCAAGCGCGGCCTCTACGGCGGCGCCTGCGGCTACATCAGCTATGCGGGCGACATGGACGTCGCGATCGCGATCCGCACCGGCATCGTGAAGGACCAGATGCTGCACGTGCAGGCGGCGGCCGGCGTGGTCGCCGACTCGGTGCCGGAGCTGGAATGGAAGGAAACCGAGGCCAAGGCGCGGGCGTTGCTGCGCGCCGCCGAACTGGTCGAGGAAGGGCTCGAGTGATGGCCGACGAATTTCAGAACAACGACTTCTCGCACGAGATCATCGGCGCCGCGGTCGAGGTGCAGCGCGTGCTCGGCATCGGCCTGCCCGCAGAGGCGTACGCCGCCGCGCTGGCGATCGAACTCGCCGAGCGCGAGATCGGCTTCGCGCGCGACGTGCCGGTGTCGGCCGCTTACAAGGGCCGCTCGCTCGGCGAGGTCTGCCGCGCGGGCTTCGTGGTCGAGCAATCGCTCATCGTCGAGGTGAAAGCGGTCGACGCGTTGACCGACCTGCATCGCGCACAGGCGCAGGCCGCAGTGCGGCTGTCGGGGCTGCCGCTGGGGCTGCTCATCAATTTCAACGTGTTCCCGGTGGTCAAGGGCGTGCATCGGATCGGAGCCAAGCCATGAAACTCCTGATGATCGACAACTACGACAGCTTCACCTACAACTTGGTGCAGTATTTCGGCGAACTCGGCGCCGAGGTCGAGGTGTTTCGCAACGACGAGATCACGATCGAGGGCCTGCGCGAGCGCGTTGCGGCCGGCGTCGCTCGGCTGGTGGTGTCACCGGGACCCTGCTCGCCGGCGGAGGCCGGCGTGTCGGTGGCGGCCATCAAGGAGTTCGCAGGCCGGTTGCCGATCCTCGGCGTCTGCCTCGGGCACCAGGCGATCGGCGCGGCCTTCGGCGGCAAGATCATTCGCGCGCAGCAGCTGATGCACGGCAAGACCAGCGAGATCACGACCACGGGCGAGGGCGTGTTCGCCGGGCTGCCGGAGAAATTCAGCGTCAATCGCTACCACTCGCTGTCGATCGAGCGCGACTCCTGCCCGGCCGAGCTCAAGATCACGGCCTGGACCGACGACGGCGAGATCATGGGCGTGCGCCACACCGGCTATGCGCCCGCGGTGCGCATCGAGGGCGTCCAGTTCCATCCCGAATCGATCCTGACCGAGCACGGCCATGCCATGCTCAAGAACTTTCTGGAGTGAACCGCATGAGCACGACGACCCTGGTGGACCTGCGCAGCGACACCGTCACCCGGCCGACCGCAGCGATGCGCCAGGCCATGCTCGAAGCCCCGCTGGGCGACGACGTGTTCGGCGACGACCCGAGTGTCAACGCACTGCAGTCGCAGATCGCCGAGATGCTGGGCTTCGAGGCGGCGCTGTTCGTGCCGACCGGCACCCAGAGCAATTTCTGCGCGATCCTGGCCCATTGCCAGCGCGGCGACGAGTACATCGTCGGCCAGCTGGCGCATTGCTACCGCTGGGAAGGCGGCGGGGCCGCGGTATTCGGCAGCGTGCAGCCGCAGCCGCTCGAGCACCAAGCGGATGGCTCGCTGGCGCTGGAAGACATCGAGGCGGCCATCAAGCCAGACGACGCGCATTTCGCGCGCACCCGGCTCCTGGCGCTGGAAAACACGATCGGCGGCAAGCTGCTGCCCTTGGGCTATGTCGAAGAGGCGACGCAGCTGGCGCAGCGCAAGGGCCTGGCCCGCCATCTCGACGGCGCACGGCTCTTCAATGCCGCCGTCGCACAGGCCGCCCAGCGCGGCACCGAGGCGCGCGCCGAAGCACGTCGCATCGCACAGTGCTTCGACAGCGTCTCGGTCTGCTTCAGCAAGGGCCTCGGCGCCCCGGTGGGTTCGGCACTGTGCGGCTCGCGCGAGCTGATCGCGCGCGCCCACCGCGTCCGCAAGATGGCCGGCGGCGGCATGCGGCAGGCCGGGCTGCTGGCGGCTGCCGCTTCTCACGCACTGCAGCACCACATCGACCGACTCGAACAGGACCACGCGCTCGCGCGCCGGCTGGCAGACGGCCTGGCCGGGATTCCCGGGCTGCAGGTCGAGGCGCCGCAGACCAATCTGCTGTTCGTCGACCTGAGGGGCGAGGCGCAGGCGCGCTCGGCCGAGCTGCTGGCGCATCTGAAGCAGAACGGCGTGCTCGCCACCGGCCTGTATCGGCTGCGCTTTGCCACCCATCTCGATGTCGACGCAGCCGGCATTGACCGCGCCATCGGCGCGATCCGGAGCTTCTTCCATGCCTGAGCTCCATTCCCTGCTGCTGTTCATCGCCGCCGGCCTGCTGCTGAATCTCACGCCGGGACCCGACGTGCTCTACATCGTGAGCCGCGCGCTGCGCTCCGGCGTGCGCGCCGGCATGGTGGCGGGCCTGGGCATCACGGCCGGTTGCTTCGTGCACATCACCGCTGCCGCGGTCGGGGTGAGCGCGCTGATGGCGGCATCGACCACGCTGTTCACCGTCCTCAAGTGGATGGGCGCGGCCTACCTGCTGTGGATCGGCGTGCGCATGCTGCTGTCGCGGCCGTCCAAGGACCCGGCTGCGCTGGGACGCACCGGCGCGGATGCGGCAGGCCCCGCCAGCGCGAAGAGCGTGTTCCTCGGCGGCTTCTGGACCAATGTGCTCAACCCCAAGGTGGCGCTGTTCTTCCTGGCCTTCGTGCCGCAGTTCATCGCACCCGATGCGGCCAACAAGCCGCTGGCGTTCTTCCTGCTGGGCGCGCTGTTCAACTTCAACGCGATCTTCGTGAACTTCGCCTGGGCCGCGCTGGCCGGCTGGACGGCGCGCCGCGTCGGCGCGGTGCAGCGCGGTATGCACTGGCTGGAGCGCGGCGCGGGCGCCCTGTTCGTCGGCTTCGGCATCAAGCTCGCACTGTCCGAGAATCCGCTCGCGGCAGCCCACGCCCACTGAAACCACCGAGGGAGACTTCATCATGCCCATCACCCCCCAGGAAGCCCTGCAGCGCACCATCGAACACCGCGAGGTGTTCCACGACGAGATGCTGCACATCGTGCGCCTCATCATGAGCGGCGAATGCTCGCCGGTGATGATGGCGGCGCTCATCACCGGCCTTCGCGTCAAGAAGGAAACCATCGGCGAGATCACCGCCGCCGCACAGGTGATGCGCGAGGTGTCGACCAAGGTGCCGGTGGCCGACACCACGAATCTGGTGGACATCGTCGGCACCGGCGGCGACGGCTCGCACACCTTCAACATCTCGACCTGCTCGATGTTCGTCGCCGCCGCCGCGGGCGCCAAGGTCAGCAAGCACGGCGGACGCAGCGTGAGCAGCAAGTCGGGCAGTGCCGACGTGCTGGAGTCGCTGGGCGTCAACATCAATCTCAAGCCCGAGCAGATCGCGCAATGCATCGCCGATGTCGGCATCGGTTTCATGTTCGCGCCGAACCACCATCCGGCCATGAAGAACGTGGCGCCGGTGCGCAAGGAACTCGGCATCAAGACCATCTTCAACATCCTGGGGCCGCTCACCAACCCGGCCGGCGCGCCCAACATCCTGATGGGCGTGTTTCACCCCGACCTGGTCGGCATCCAGGTGCGTGCGCTGCAGCGGCTGGGCGCGGAGCACGCGCTGGTGGTCTACGGGCGCGATGGCATGGACGAGATCTCGCTCGGGGCCGCCACCATGGTCGGCGAGCTGAAGAACGGCGAGATCCTCGAATACGAGCTGCACCCGGAGGACTTCGGCTTCCAGATGTCGAGCAACCGCACGCTGCGCGTCGAGACGCCGGAGCAGTCGAAAGCGATGCTGCTCGGCGTGCTCGACAACCAGCCCGGCGCGGCGCGCGACATCGTCGTGCTCAATGCCGGCGCGGCGCTCTATGCGGCCAATCTGGTGGATTCGATCGGCGCGGGCGTGGCCCGCGCGCGCGCCGCCATCGACTCCGGCGCGGCCAAGGCCAAGCTGGCCGAACTGGTTAAGGCGACGGCCGTCAGTTGAGAGAGCAGGGAACTATGTCCGACATCCTCGAGAAGATCATTGCCGTCAAGCGTGAAGAGATTGCGCAGTCGAAAAAAAGACACTCGCTCGAAGCCGTGCGCTTCGATGCCGAAAGCCGCGTGCTCACGCGTGACTTCGCGGGCGCCCTGCGCGCCAAGATCGCGGCCGGCCAGGCGGCGGTGATCGCCGAAATCAAGAAGGCCAGCCCGAGCAAGGGCGTGCTGCGCGAAGAGTTCATCCCGGCCGATATCGCGCAGAGTTATGCCGAAGGCGACGGCAAGATCAGCGCGGCCTGCCTCTCGGTGCTGACCGACCGCCAGTTCTTCCAGGGCGGCGTCGACTATCTCAAGCAGGCCCGCGCCTCCTGCGATCTGCCGGTGCTGCGCAAGGATTTCATCGTCGATGCCTACCAGGTCTACGAATCGCGCGCGATGGGTGCCGACGCGATCCTGCTGATCGCGGCCTCCCTCGACGATACGCAGATGCGCGACTTTGAAGCGATCGCTGTGGAGCTCGGCATGGCGATACTGGTCGAGGTGCACGATGGCGCCGAGCTCGATCGCGCGCTGAAGCTCAAAACGCCGTTGATCGGCGTCAACAACCGCAACCTGCGCACCTTCGAGGTGTCGGTGCAGACCACCATCGATCTGCTGCCCAAGGTGCCGGCCGAGCGCCTGCTCGTCACCGAATCGGGCATTTCGACACGTGAGGATGTCGCGAAGCTGCGCGCGGCCGGCGTGCACGCCTTCCTGGTGGGCGAGGCCTTCATGCGCGCCGACGAACCGGGCGAGGCGCTCGCCGAACTCTTCCAATGAGACATCCTGGGTCA
>NZ_JAGGNV010000042.1 GCF_018614955.1 Variovorax paradoxus | reverse complement strand
TTTCAATGCTTCAGTGGACTAGGGTCGTACCTGCGTCACCTGCAGCAGAACGCCACCCGCACCGACCTTAACCGTCTGCACGGCAGAGATCAGATCGCCCGGCTCGGCCTTTGCAAGGCCAGTCTTGGAAATACGTGCTTCGACCTCCACCTCTGTGGCCGTGGAAATGGGTGACTGTGGGTTCATCGATTGCGAGTCGTTGAGCACGAATTTCACCGGCAACTCCGCGGCGCGAAGCCGCACCGCCGCGACCGGCATGCGGGTACCGGGCAACCGGGCAATGACCATCACCGTGTCGTCGGGGCTGGCTTTGTCCTTTAGCGAAGGATCCAGCGCCACCGTCCCGCTCACATCACGGCCGGCTGCGGCGGCCTCCGCGACGGCGGGTGCTTTGGCGGCCAGGGCAGCCCTGGCTCTGACATCCTGGATCGCGCGCTGCAGCTTGCGCGCATCGTCGGACCCGGACGGCAGCCGCGCCGACAGCCCTTCCCAGGTCCGCAAGGCCTGGGCGTACTCCCCGGCTTCGAGATCTGCTGCGCCCGACAACCACAGCGCCGTCGCGTTGTCCGGGTCGGCCTTCAGGGCCTTCTGGATCAGCATCGCCGGCTTGCCGGCAAGCCGCCCGCGATTGTTGATTGCTGCGACGCCCGCGTAGTTGGCGAGCATCTGCGCGTCCTTGTCGATGAAGGAGCCGGCCCGCTCGAACGCTTTTTCGGCCTCCGCCATGCGGCCCATCGCCTTGTACGATTGCGCCAGCATGGCCCATCCCTTGAGGTTCCCCGGTTCCTTCTCGAGCTTTCGCGTCAGGGTCGCCACCATTCGCTCGAGCTCCTGGGCCTTGGCCGTTTCCTGGTCCGCACCTCGCGGGGCCAAGCTGGCGGGGTTTCCGATCAGCAGGTAAAGAACACCAGCGGCAATGGGCAGAAGCAGGCTCACGCCCACAATGGTTTTCGTGGGGGCGCGCAGCGTGCTGGTCGCGTCCTTTTCACGCGTATCTTCGAGCGCGCGCCGCTGGAGCTCGGCGCGCGCCTGTGCGTAGTCTTCCTTGCCGAGCGTGCCATCGGCCAGGTCCTGCTCCAACTTGACGAGCTGCTCGTGAAGGATCGCTGCATTGAGCGCGCGCCGCGACGACTGCGCCCGGGCGGTCTTGTGCACGAAGGGCCGCAGGAGCAGCGCCAGAACAAGCGCGATGGCCAGCGCGGCGCCGATGAGGAATCCCATCATTTTTCGCCCTCCTTCAGCAGTGCATCGATGCGCCTCGCTTCATCTTTGGTCAGTGGGGTTTCATCGATCAAGCGGTTGCGCCGGCGCAGGTAGACCAGCAGGATCGCGACACCGATGATCATCAGCAAAAAAGGGCCGGCCCACAGCAGCCACGTCTCGGGTTTGACCCGTGGCCGGTACAGCACATAGTCCCCGTAACGCTCCACCAGGAAGCCCCTGATCTGGTCGTCGCTTCGTCCCTGCCTGATCAGCGTACGCACTTCGCGGCGCAGATCCTGCGCCAGCTCGGCACGCGATACGGCAAGCGATTCGTTCTGACACACCAGGCAACGCAGTTCCTCGGAAATGGCGATCATGCGCTGCTCAACGACCGGGTCTTCGGCCAACGGCACGGCCTCCTTGGTCCATCCCGTTCCGAGGGCGAGCGCAACCATCAGCAATGCAAACAGGCGCTTCACGAATTCTTCAGCTGGTTGATGAGGGGCAGGATGGTTTTTTGCAGCGCCTCGGGCGTGAGCGGTCCGATCTGCTTGTGGCGGATGACGCCTTTCTTGTCGATGATGTAGGTCTCCGGCACACCGTAGACGCCATAGTCGATGCCGACGCGGCCATCGACGTCGAGCGCAGAGAGGTTGTACGGATTGCCGTGCTGCCCGAGGAATCTCAGTGCGTCCTCGCGCTTGTCCTTGTAGTTCAGGCCGATCAGGGGCAGCACTTGCGAGCGCGAGAGCTCCACCAGCAGCGGGTGCTCCAGCCGGCAGGCCACGCACCACGACGCCCAGACGTTCAGCATCCAGACCTGGCCTTTCAAGTCGGCCGGCGAGAAGGTCTTGTCCGGCAGGATCAGCTGCGGGACCTTGAATACGGGTGCCGCCTTGCTGACCAGCGGGGAAGGAATCTCGTGCGGGTCTCTCTTCAGACCGACTGCAAGAAAGCCGATCAGCACCCCGAACAGCGCGAGCGGGATCAGAAACTTGGCCTTCATGGGGATGCACCTCGCAGTGCCGTTATCGCCTCCTTGGCCCGAGCGCGCACTCGCAGACGGTAGCGTCGGTCGGACACCGCGCAGAGGCCGCCCAGGGCCATCAGCAGGCAGCCGCCCCAGATCCAGTCCACGAACGGCTTGAAGTAGACGCGCACGGCCCAGGCGTTGCCCTCGAGCGGCTCGCCGAGCGAGACATAGACGTCGCGCGTGAAGCCCGCGTCGATGGCCGCTTCGGTCATCGGCATCGATGACGACGCGTAGATGCGTTTTTCCGGATAGAGGGTGCGGCTCGCGCGAGCGCCCTGGCTGACCTCGAACTGGCCGCGCGCTGCGCTGTAGTTCGGGCCCGCCACGCGAGTGACCCCCAAGAACTTGAACTCATGGCCGCCGACGGTGACGCTGTCGCCCGGCTCCATGCGGACATCCTTTTCCTGCTGGAAGCCGCCGACCAGGGTCACGCCCATCACGAAGACAGCGATTCCAAGATGCCCGAGCTGCATGCCCCAGAACGACAGCGGTGGCATGCCTGCTTTCAGGCGCGTGGCGATCTGCATGGCCATGGACGTTGCGACCCACACGGACAGCAGCGTGCCCAGGCCGGTCAGAACCGTCCAGCCGCCCATCAGCGGAGGAATGGCAACGGCACCCAGCACCGCCAGGACAGCCGCAATCCGCAGCCGCCGTGCCATGTCCTTGATATCCGCATGCTTCCAGCGCGCCAATGGGGCGGCGGCCATCAGGAACAGCACCGGGGCCATCACGGGGACGAAGACCGTGTTGAAGTAAGGCGGCCCGACCGAAATCTTGCCCAGGTTGAGTGCATCCACGATCAGCGGATACAGCGTGCCGAGCAGCACCGAGCCGGCCGCGACCACGAGCAGCACGTTTCCCACCAGCAGCAGCGTTTCACGCGACATCAGCGCGAAGCTTCCGCCGAGGGCCACCTTGGGCGCGCGCCAGGCGAACAGCGCCAGCGACGAGCCGATCACGAGCGTGAGCAGCACCAGGATGAAGATGCCGCGCTTCGGGTCGGTGGCGAAAGCGTGCACCGAGGTGAGTACACCGGAGCGCACGAGGAAGGTGCCCAGCAGCGACAGCGAAAACGCGCCGATGGCCAGCAGCACTGTCCAGCTCTTGAAGCTGCCGCGCTTTTCCGTGACGGCCAGCGAATGGATGAGAGCCGTGCCGATCAGCCAGGGCATGAAGGAGGCGTTCTCCACCGGGTCCCAGAACCACCAGCCGCCCCAGCCCAGTTCATAGTAAGCCCACCAGGATCCCAGAGCGATGCCCAGCGTGAGGAAGATCCAGGCGGTGGTGGTCCAGGGCCGCGACCAGCGCGCCCACGCGGCGTCGAGGCGGCCTGCGAGTAGCGCGGCGATTGCGAATGCGAATGCGACTGAGAATCCGACGTAGCCCATATAGAGCATCGGCGGATGGAAGATGAGGCCAGGGTCCTGCAGCAACGGGTTGAGGTCGCGTCCTTCCACGGCCGCCGGCACCAGCCGCTCGAAAGGATTCGAGGTCAGCAACACGAACAGAAGCAGACCGCAAGCCACGAGGCCGAGCACACCCAGCACCCGCGCGACCATGGTTTCGTCGAGCGTGCGCGACAACTGCGCGACCGCCATGGTCCAGCCCGCAAGCATCAAGAGCCACAGCAGCAGGGAGCCTTCATGCCCGCCCCACACCGCGGCCAACCGGTATGGCGTGGGCAGCAGCGAGTTGGAATGGCCCGCGACATAGGCCACCGAGAAATCGTTGAGGTAGAAGCTCCAGGCCAGTGCGACGAACGACGCCGTCACCAGCAGGAAGAGCACTTGTGCGGCCGGGCGCGCCAGTAGCAGCCATTCGCGGCGGCCATGGTGCGCCCCGAGCAGCGGCAACGTGCCCAGCAGCGTGGCCACGCAAAGAGCGAGGATCAGGGCGAAATTGCCGAGTTCGGGGATCATGGCTTAGGCGCTTCTTCAGCGCGTTTGGCCTGCTCGAGCGCGTGTTGCGCAGCCGGCGGCATGTAGTTCTCGTCATGCTTGGCCAGCACCTCGGACGCGGTGAAGTTGCCGTCCGCGCCCAGTCTGCCTTGCACCACGGCGCCTTTACCCTCCTTGAACAGGTCTGGCAGGATCCCGGTGTACGAGACAGGAATATCTTTCGCCAGATCGGTCAACACGAAATGGACTGTCAGGTTGTCGCGCTTGAGCGAGCGGTCCTTGACCATGCCCCCGATGCGAAACGCCTGACCCTGGGGCGACTTGCCGGCCGCGACCTCGCTGGGCGTCACGTACAAGGCGATATTGCTGTTGAGCGCGTTGAGCACCAAAGCGGCCGCAACGCCGACGGCCAGCACGCCGCCAGCAACGATCGCACCACGCTTTTTCCATTTTTTCATGCGGCCTCCTGGTCCATCTGTTCGGCCAGTGCATGGCGGCGCAGGCTGCGCACGATCGCCTGGTGACGCCTGCTCAAAAGGAAAGGCTCGAGGGCAAGGGCCGCGACACACACGCCGAAGCTGCCCCAGACATACAGCGCATAGCCACCCATGGCGAAGAAATCGGCCGCGGAATGCCAGTTCATGGCGCAACCTCCGCCAGGTTGCGCACCCAATCCGTGTGAGCTTCGCGCTCGAGGATGATGGTGCGAAGGCGACTGAGCGCCATCGCCACCGAGTACATCCAGAAGCACAGCACCATCAGCAGCATGCCCCACAACATCGTCTGGGCCATCGAGGGCGACCTGGTCAGCGACACCGACGCGCCCTGGTGCAGCGTGTTCCACCATTTCACCGAGAAATAGATGATCGGCACGTTCACCACGCCCACGAGCGCGAGAATCGCGCCGGCCTTGTCGGCGCGCCGGGGATCGTCGATGGCGGCCTGCAGCGCCATGAAGCCCAGGTACAGGAAGAACAGGATCAGCTCGGAGGTCAGACGCGCATCCCACACCCACCAGGTTCCCCACATGGGCTTGCCCCAGAAGGCGCCGGTGCACAGCGACAGGAACGCCATCAGCGCCCCGGTGGGAGCAAGTGCCTGCGCCATCATTCCCGAGAGACGCGCGTTGAGCGCCAGCCCGATCCCGGCCCAGCCCGCCATCACCACATAGATGAACATCGACATCCACGATGCGGGTACGTGGACAAAGATGATGCGGTAACCCTCGCCCTGCGTGGCGTCGCTCGGCGCGATGAACAAGCCGACCCAGAGCCCGGCGATACCGAACATGGCCGCCAGCAGCCAGAACCAGGGAATCATCTTTCCCGCCAGGGGATAGAAGCTGTAGGGACTGGTGAACTTGAACCAGTTGATGATTTGATTGCTCATTCCAGTGCAATCCTCAACGCCGCCGTGGTCGCCCAGGGCGCGAAGAACAGGGCCATCGCCAGCAGTGCGGCGAGCAGCGACAGGTGGCCGGTGGCGCCAAGCCCCGCAGTGTGGGCGTAGACCGCGCCCGCGCCGAAAATCAGCGTCGGGATGTAGAGCGGCAGCACCAGCAGGCTTAGCAGGACGCCGCCGCCGCGCACTCCAAGGGTGAGAGCGGCACCGATGCCACCCACCAGCGACAGCACCGGCGTGCCCAGCAGCAGCCCCAGCGTCAGCACGCCCAGCGCGCCGCGGTCGAGGTCGAACTGCATGCCGAGCAAGGGAGCGAGGAGCACCAGTGGCAGGCCCGACACCAGCCAATGCGCGATGTTCTTGCCGCTTACGAGCAGGGCCAGCGGTGTGGGCGATAGCAGCATCTGCTCGAGCGTGCCATCCGCATGGTCGGCCGCGAACATGCGCTGCAGCCCCAGCATGGTGGCCAGCAGCGCGCTGACCCACAGCACGCCCGGCGCGATCTTGCGCAGCAGCGCCGTCTCCGCACCGATGCCCAGCGGGAACAGGCTGGTGACGATGACGAAGAAGAAGAGTGCCGTGAGCACCTCCGTCTTGCGGCGCATCGCGAGGAGCAGGTCACGGCGTATCACGGCCAGCACCGCCTTCACAGGTCGATCGCCTTGCCGCCGGCGATCTGCACCGCCTGGTGGCTTGTAATCACGGCCATACCGCCATGGTCGAGGTGCTCACCGATGAGCGTTCCCAGCATCTCCACAGCGCGGGTGTCGAGCGAGGTGAAAGGCTCGTCCAGCAGCCACAGCTTCGCTTTTCGGGTTACGAGGCGCGCGAGCAGCACGCGCCGCTTCTGGCCGGCCGAGAGGAAACGCACAGGTTGGTCCTCACGCCCCTTGAGGCCGAGGCGCTGCAGCGCAGCAAGCGCTTCGGGCCGTGGCAGACCGCAACCGTCGAGTTCCGACGCCAGTTGGAGGTTTTCGAGTGCCGTGAGTTCTTCCTTCACCGCTGCGTGGTGACCGAGGAACAGAAGGTCAGCGCGATATGCCTGCGTGTCCGGGCCGGTCAGATTGCCGCACCAGCGAATCTCGCCATGGACCGGTTGCGACAGACCAGCCAGAAGCCTGAGCATGCTGGTCTTGCCGCAGCCGTTGGCGCCGCGCACGTGCAGCCACTCGCCCGCCTCGACCTTGAAGTCGATTCCGGTGAAAAGGAATCGTTCTCCGCGCACGCAAGATAGCTTCGTGACACTCAACATTGCATAATTGTCAGGCGGCTGCATCGCGGACATCTATGGGACAAACCTCCCCCCGCGATCAGGGCGGTACTCCCTTACGCGAACCGTTCTTTTGCGGGCTAATGGGGTCCTGTCTATCGCAGGAGAGGGGATCAAGGATGGCTTCCAAGCACGAGAAGGCCGCACCCGGCAGGACAGCTGCTGATGATCCCCTCATGGCTGTCGAAATGAGATCCGGCGATTCGACAATCGCGGCGTTCCTGAACGAGAAGTTCAGTGCTGCTTCCGAGGTCAGCGCCTCGAAAGTAAAAAGGGCCCCCACCAGCAGCGCGAGCGCAGGCGCCGCGGCCACGCACAGGATCGACGCGGCGACAGTCAGCATTGATCTGAGCGCGCCGATTGGCTTGAAGGCAGGGAGCACTGCCTTCAGCATCCCGCATGATCGGGCCAACGGTCAGCTTCCCAAGCTGCTCGCAGGCGCTGTTGATCAAGGGGCAGCGCAGGCATTGCGTGAGGCCAGGAAGGAACTGCGACGACTTTCCGGCCTGTTGGTATCGATACAGGAGGACGAGCGCAGGCGGATTGCGCTGGACTTGCACGATGGGCTCGGACAGTCCCTGAGTCTTATCAAGCTCTCGATCGAGCAGTCCACCAAGATGCTCGACGAGGGCGCGACCACGAAGGCCAGCGAGTCGCTGCGACAGTTGGCCCCCCGGGTCGAGGAGGCACTGGTGGAGTTGCGTCGCGTGTCTACGGAATTGCGGCCGTCGATGCTCGACGACCTCGGCCTCCTGCCCACGCTGTCATGGTTCTTCCGTGAATTCGACGCCGTATGCGGGGGCCTCGTGCTCGAGAGGACGGTCGAAGTCGCAGAGCACGAGGTACCGGTGGCGCTGCATATCACCCTCTATCGCATTCTCCAGGAAGCGTTTCACAACATCGTCAAACACGCGGTGGCCGACCGGGTGCGGGTCCGCCTGGCTCGTATCGATGATGCGTTGCACCTCGTGATCGAGGACAACGGCCGTGGATTCGATCCGACCACCGTCAAATGGGTGGAAGGCCAGTCGAGGGGACTGGGCCTGCTCAGCATGAAGGAGCGCGCCTCGTTGTCGGGAGGAACCTATCACCTGATTTCCGCGCCAGGGCAAGGCACCTGCATTCAAGTGTTGTGGCCGTCAGGCATTTGCCTGACCAGCATCGATTGCTGTCGGGCATCCGAATGCGTCGGACCACAAGTGTCGTGTCCAGAGATCAGGGCTGCACATGATCGCGACCAGAAAAATACAGTGCACCGCGTATGAACGTATACGGTGGTCCACCCACAGCCAGAGTGCACCTGCGCCGCTAAGGTAAGTGCGGCGCTCGAGTCATTTGCGTTTTGTCGATCGGCTCAAAAAGACACCGGAGACTACCGAAATGCAGCACACAGGGAATGCCAAGAGCTCCGCAGGCGGAGCCGGCCGGGGTTTTACCCTGCTCGAACTGCTGGTTGTCATGATGATCATCGGCTTGCTGGCTGGCTATGTCGGGCCCAAGTACTTTTCCCAGATTGGCAAGTCGGAGGTCAAGGCAGCACGGGCCCAGCTCGACGCGCTTGGTAAGGCACTGGACCAGTTCCGGCTCGATACCGGCCACTACCCCACCACAGAGCAAGGACTGGTGACGCTCGTCCAACGTCCTCCCGATGAGCCGAAGTGGGCCGGCCCGTACCTCACCAAAGCCGTTCCGCCCGATCCCTGGGGCAATCCCTATGTCTTCATCATGCCGGGCGAGCATGGAGAGTACGACCTGCTGTCGTACGGCAAGGATGGCAAGCCCGGCGGCGAGGGCGAAGCCGCCGAAATCACGAACTGGTAGTAGGAGCGAACATCATGCGCTACCAGGTCAAGGCATTGCGCGGCGATGAAGAGCTGACGGCTTTCGCTTTCGATGCCGCAGATGCAAGCGATGCGGCGAACCAGGCACGAGACCAGGGATATACGGTGATCGCGATCAGTCCTAAAGCGGCATGGCCGCGCTGGCACATGGCGGGCACCGGCAGATTTCCCCTGGTTCTGTTCAGCCAGGAATTGCTGGCCCTTCTGGAAGCAGGACTGTCGCTCGTGGAGTCGCTTGAAGCCCTGGCCGAAAAGGAGCAGCAGGCCGAGGTCCGAAAGACGCTCGTGCAAATTATCGCCACCCTGTACGAAGGGCATACGTTGTCCTATGCCCTGCAACATTCGCCGGCGAACTTTCCGCTGTTGTATGTGGCAACCGTGCGCGCCAGCGAGAAAACCGGCGGCTTGCCGGAATCACTGTCGCGCTACGTGGCTTACCAGACGCAAATGGACGCCGTCAGGCGACAGGTGGTCAGTGCCTCGATCTACCCACTCCTGCTGATCGGTGTCGGCGCTTTGGTGACGCTGTTTCTCATGGTGTACGTGGTGCCGCGATTCAGCCATATCTATGCCGAAATCGGTGGTGAGTTGCCGCTGATGTCGCGGCTGCTGATGCGCTGGGGCCAGCTGCTGGATACCCACGGCGCGGCCATTCTTGCAGCCGCCTTGCTCACTCTGCTCGGAGTGACCTACGCGGCCACTCGCCCAGCCAGCAAGCTCTGGCTGATGCGCGCACTGTGGCAGCTACCCAGCCTTGGCAGACGGCTGCACGTTTTTCAGCTTGCCCGCTTCTACCGTTCGCTCGGCATGTTGCTGCGCGGCGGTATGCCGGTGCTGAGCTCCTTGCAGATGGTGTCCGACCTGCTGGAGTCTTCACTGCGCGGCCAACTCGGACTAGCCTTGGCGCGCATCCGTGAAGGCCATGCACTTTCCAGCGCCATGGAGCAATACGGCCTCACAACGCCCGTGGCGTCGCGCATGCTGCGCGTCGGCGAGCGCACCGGGCGCATGGGCGAGATGATGGAGCGCATCGCCACGTTTTACGAGGAAGAAACGGCGCGCTGGGTCGAACGCTTCACCAAGCTGTTCGAGCCCTTGCTGATGGTGTTCATCGGCCTGGTCATCGGCGGCATCGTGGTGCTCATGTATTTCCCGATCTTTGAACTTGCGGCGAGCATTCAATGAACATGTCAGAGCCCCTCGATGTCGACCTCGGCCAGGGGTTTTCGCCGGCGCAGGTGCACTCGGCGCGCAGCGCGGCACGTCAGGCGCGGCGCGCCGGCGTCGAGGTGCTGGAGGAACAGTCGGGACTCGATCCGCAGCGCTTTGTGCAGGAGCTGGCAACGACGCTGCACTATCCAGCCGCGACGATGGAGGATCTGCGCCGCATGACTCCCGCGTTCGACGTGCTGCCGTTTGCCGAGGCGGTGGAACGCCAGTGCCTGGTCCTGCGTGACCAGAACCAGGCGCTGGTGCTGGTCATGGGCGATCCTTTCGACGACGACCTCCAGGCGTGGGCCGAGCAGCGCGTGGCCGCCCGTTTCAGCTGGTGCCTTGCGCACCGTACCGACGTGGCGGCGTATCTGACACGCCACGAGGAAACTCTGCATGCCATGGATGGCCTGCTGCCCAGTGGCGCCCGTGACACCAGCGCGCAGAGCGCGGCCGCCGACCTGTCGTTCAAGAGCATCAGTGAAGACACCAGCCCCGTGGTCAAGCTGGTGCACTCGACGGTGTACGACGCACTGAAAGCGTCTGTGAGCGATATTCATCTGGAGACCACGCAGGGCGGCCTGAGTATTCGCTATCGCATCGATGGTGTGCTGACCACGGTCGGGACACTGGCCGGAACGGATCTCGCGCAGCAGGTCATTTCGCGCATCAAGATCATGTCCGAACTCGACATTGCGGAGCGCCGAATTCCGCAGGACGGTCGCTTCAAGGTGTCGGTGCAAGGCCACGAGGTGGACTTCCGTGTGTCCATCATGCCCAGCATCTTCGGCGAGGATGCAGTCCTGCGCATCCTGGACAAGCAAACCCTGTCCGATCAGATCAAAGGGCTGCGCCTGGACTATCTCGGCTTCGACGAGCACACCCTGATCCGTCTGCGCCGCCTGGCCAGCGAAGCCTACGGCATGCTGCTGGTGACCGGTCCTACAGGATCGGGCAAGACCACCACGCTGTATGCGGCGCTCACCGAGATCAATCACGGCCAGGACAAGATCGTCACGATCGAGGACCCGGTCGAGTACCAGTTGCCCGGCGTCCTGCAAATCCCGGTCAACGAGAAGAAAGGGCTGACGTTTGCCCGCGGTCTGCGCTCCATTCTTCGACATGATCCGGACAAGATCATGGTTGGCGAGATCCGCGACTCCGAAACTGCGCAAATCGCAGTGCAGTCGGCATTGACCGGCCATCTGGTGTTCACCACCGTGCACGCCAACAACGTGTTCGACGTGATCGGCCGATTCATCCATATGGGAGTGGACCCTTACAGCTTCGTTTCCGCCATGAACGGCATCATGGCCCAGCGGCTGCTGCGGATGAACTGCCCGCATTGCGTCGAAGCGGATGAGCCTGACGCCCTCCTGCTGGCCGAATCCGGCATCTCTGCCGAACAGGCGCACAACATGACATTCCGCGCCGGACGTGGCTGCGGTCATTGCCGCGGCACAGGCTTCAAGGGGCGCCGCGCCATCGGCGAGATCCTCCATCTCAACGACGAAATCCGCGAAGCCATCATTGCCCGCCAGCCGATCCGCGTGATCCGCGAGGCGGCAAGGCACAACGGCACCCGCTTCTTGCGCGAAATCGCTCTGGAAACGGTCGCCCGAGGCCAAACCACGCTGAAGGAGATCAACCGTGTCACCCTGGTTGCATAAGGAACTGCGGGTCTTCTTGTGCCCCGAACGGGTAACACTCTTGCCTGTGCGGCGCACGCTCACCCTGCGAGGCATTCGCCGCACCATCGACGACCCGCAATTCGTGTTCGTCGAGGGCACGAACGCCGCACAGCCATGGCGCCCCGCGCTGCTGGCGCTGGAGACCGCACTGCCTGCCGTCGCGAGGGAAAGGACGGCCGCCACGGTCGTCCTCTCCAACCAATTTGTAGGCTACACGCTGGTGCCCTGGCAGGCGGGGCTGGCTGACTCGCAGGAGGACCTGTCCTATGCCCGCCATTGCTTCACGAAGGTATACGGCAAGGCCGCGCTGCAGTGGGAATTGCGTCTGAGCCGTCAAGCGCCTGAAAGGCCGAGACTTGCCAGCGGCGTCGATGCGGAATTGCTCGACGGCCTCAGAAGTGTGTTCGTCCGGCCAGGCATCGCCCTGCGCTCCATCCAACCTCATCTGATGCCGGCCTTCAACGAGGTCAGGCGCCGGCTGCGGCAGCGCAGTGCGTGGTTTGCGTTGCTTGAACCCGGCCATCTATGCCTCGCCCTGCTGCGCAATGGGCACTTCTCGCGGGTGCGCAGCCAGCGCATCGACAGCAGCGAGGAACTGCCAAGAATACTTGAGAGGGAGGCGTTCCTGGCCGATGAACCGCCAGTGCCGAAAGACGTTTACGTCGGGCATCTGTATCCTGGCAATAGGGTGCTTCCGGAACTCGATGGCTGGCAGTTTCATGCGCTCAACCCGGCGCCGGCGGATAGTCCTCCGTCGACGGAAGGTGGGCATTTCGTCATGACGAGGCCGGGGTGATCGCGATGCGTGCCCTGCAGCTCGATTTCCAGCGCGCTTACAAGCCCGTGCCGTGGCTCGGCCTCGCCGTGCTGCTGGCGGCATTGGTCACGCTCGCCACGATGGCCGGCTATTACCAGACGCTGAATGAGGAGACCCGCCTCTCGGAAAGCAAGGCCGACCAGGTCGCACGGCTGTCCGGTCAACACGCGAGTGTGTCGCGCCCCCTGACCGAACAAGCAGCGCGTGCGCAGATGCTGGAAGTCAAACAGGCCAACCAGGTGGTGCGCCAGCTTGGCCTACCGTGGAACGCGCTGTTCAACGCCGTGGAGAGTTCGGGCGGGAAGGACGTCGCCCTGCTGTCGCTGGAACCAGACCTGCAAAACGGCACGGTGAAGATCAACGGCGAAGCCAAGGATTTCGACGTCTTGCTGAACTATGTGAAAAAACTCTCGACGCAAGACGTGTTCGGCACCGTCATGCTGCAGAACCACCAGATCCAGCGGGATATAGCGGAGAAGCCGGTACGGTTTACCTTGATTGCCCACTGGAAGGGAGTCGCACCGTGAATCTTCACCTGCCTTCCGCCATGCGACGCGAGCGCCTCCAGCTAGGCTTGCCGGGCGTCCTGGGAGCGGGCGGTCTCGCGCTGTGTCTGGGCCTGTACTTCTCGATCCTGCAACCGGCGGAGCAGCGCCGCGACGCGGCACGCCTCGCCGCGAGTTCGCCGCACAAGCGCATTGCACAGGCCGGCCCAGACTCGAATCAAGTGGTGCCGCTGGGCGAACAGCTCGCCGCCTTCTATCGGCTTTTCCCCAGCGAGCAGGACTCGACCGATTCGATCGGCAAGATCGCCGCCATCGCGAAACGCCACGGTCTGGTTCTGCAACAGGCCGAGTACAAGGCGCAACGCGACAAGACCGGCAAGCTGACCCGCCTTCAGATGAACCTGCCGCTCAAGGGTGAGTACCAGATCATCCGCCGGTTTCTCGCTGACGTGAACGCGGAAATGGAGACCGTCTCTCTCGAACAAGTGCAGTTCGAGCGTCAAAAAGTGGGCGATCCGCTGGTGGACGCCAAAGTCCGGCTGGTCATCCATCTGGGGAGCGCGTCATGAGCTCGCGGACGTGGCGACGCTACGCGCTGTTCGGCACGCTGGCCTTGGTGCTGGTCTTGTCGGCCGTTTCAGGAAAAGGCTGGAACATCGCGGGAGAACCAATCGTGGCGCCGTCGCCATCGCACTCGCCGCAGGTGTCGCGAGCGCCGGTGCAGTCCCTGCCGTCGATCGCGCTCGAGCGTTTGCAGCGACGCGATGCTCCCGCGGGCTCTGAGAAGTTGGCCGGCAACATCTTCGGGGCGATGACCTGGCATGTGCCGCCGCCGCCCCCTCCGCCGCCGCCCATCGCCAAACCCGCGCCGCCGCCACCCCCGACAGCCCCTCCGATGCCTTTCACCTTTCTGGGACGTTATGAGGATGAGGGGGTGCGGATCATCATGCTGGTCAAAGGGGACCGGATCTACACGGTTTCCGAGGGCGACGTGATCGACCGGACCTACCGCGTGGAGCGCCTGGCAGGCGGGAAGCTGGAGCTGATCTACTTGCCGCTGGGCATTAAGCAAACTGTCAGTGCTGGGGGGACCTGATGCATGCTGCCATCGCCACGTCCATGAGCGGGATTGTCATCAGCCTGTTGCTGGCGTCCTTGCTGACCGGATGCGCCGGTCATCAGTTGCACCGGGAGGGCATGGCGCTGATGGCGCAGGGGCGGGCCGAGGAAGGCCTGGCGAAGCTGGCGCAAGCCAGCAGCGCAGAGCCGGACAACGTGTCCTATCAAACGGACTTCTTGCGCAGCCGGAACATGGCGGTGAGTCGCCTGCTGGCAGCAGCCGACAGTGAACGGGCAGCGGATCGGCCAGCGGCCGCGCGGGCCGTGTATGAACGCGTGCTGGTCATCCATCCGGGCAACGGCCGGGCGGTGTTCGGCCTCGAAATGCTGCAGATGGATGCCCGTCACGAGGCGGCACTGGCAAGCGCGGATGCCCTGCTCAAAAAGCGCGATACCGAGGCTGCACGGGCCGCCCTCGCACCGGTCTTGCTGGAAAGCCCGAGGAACGGTAAAGCCCTGATGCTGCAACGAAAAATCAACGAACAGGTGGCCAGGGAAGCGTTGCCCGAACCTTCTCTCAAGGCAAAGTTCACCAAGCCGGTCACCCTGCAATTCCGCGACGCGAATCTCAACATGGTGTTCGAGGCCCTGTCGCGCATCAGCGGCATCAACGTGCTGCTCGACCGTGACGTCAAGCCTGACCTGAAAACCTCGATCTTCGTCAAGGATGTGTCGGTAGAGGACACCATCAACCTGATCTTGCTGCAGAACCAGCTGGAGAAAAAGGTCATCAGCGACAACACGGTGTTCATCTATCCCGCCACCGCGGCAAAGCTCAAGGACTACCAGGACCTGAAGGTCAGGAGTTTTCATCTGACCAATGCCGATCCCAAGCAGATGCTGAACATGATCAAGACCCTGCTGAAGACCAAGGACGTTGTCATTCACGAGAAGATCAACTCGATCGTGATGCGCGACACGCCTGACGCGATCCGCCTCGCGGAAAAAATGATCGCCGATCAGGACGTTGACCAGCCCGAGGTGATGCTGGAAGTGGAAGTGCTGGAAGTGAGCACATCACGACTGAGCGAATTGGGGATCAGATGGCCGAGCAGCTTCGGCCTGGCCACGCCGTCTGAGGCCTCCACCCTGGGACAACTGCGGGCACTGGGTCGCAACGATCTGCTGGCGACCCCTCTGAGCGCGACGCTCAACCTCCGGCTGGAAGATGGCGCTACCAACGTGCTTGCCAGCCCGCGCATCCGGGTGCGTAACCGGGAGAAGGCAAAAATCATGATCGGCAGCCGGGTGCCGGTAATCACCAATGCGGTGACGCCGCTCTCTACCGGCTCACCGGTCGTCACCGGCAGTGTGCAGTACCTGGACGTTGGCCTGAAGCTGGATGTGGAGCCCGACATCAATCTGGACAACGAGGTCGTGATCAAAGTGGCACTGGATGTCAGTTCGATCATCAAGGAAGTGCTCAACGCGCAATCGGGCTCGCTTGCCTATGAGATCGGCACCCGCAACGCCACCACGGTGCTGCGCCTGAAAGATGGTGAAACGCAGATCCTGGCAGGCTTGATCAACGATGAGGATCGCAGGGCTGCCAGCAAGGTGCCCGGACTCGGCCAGTTGCCGGTGATCGGTCGGCTGTTCTCGAGCCACACTGTGAATGGCTTGAAATCCGAAATCGTACTGTCCATCACCCCGCGCATCGTCGCCAGGGACCGCCTGCCCGACATCAGTGAAGTGGAGTACTGGAGCGGCACCGAGTCCACCTTGCGTAACGGGACGCTCAACATGAATCCAATGGGCACCGTGTCCCTCATCAGTGGATCGACAGCGCCACCAGCAGCGGCAGTGCCACCGCCCCCTGGGCGCTCCACGCGCCGGGGTGCGCAGAGCCCCGCACCGGCCGCAGCCGCGCCGGCCATCCCTGCACCGGCTGCCTCGACCGACGCGGCCGTCGCCGCACCGGCCGCCCCCGCACGGGCCGCCCCGGTCGCGTTGACTTGGCAAGGGCCTGCACAGGTGAAGCCGGGCGACAAGGTCAATCTGACGCTTAATGTCAACTCCGAGCAGGCATTGAACCGCCTCGATCTGCTGGTCACTTTCAACCCAGACGTGTTCAAGTCGGTCGACGTGGTGGAAGGGGGCTTTCTGCGGCAGACCAACGCACCGTTGGTCTTGTCAAAAACTGTCGATCAGGCGAGCGGCCAGATTGAGTTGGGCGTCATGGGCAGCGGTCCGGATGGCGCCAGCGGGACAGGTACGCTGGTCACGCTGGTGTTCGAGGCCGTTGCTGCCAATCCCAATTCGCAGATCATCGTTGGCCGCCTAGCCCCCACTGGCCCTGGCGGCGCGACGCTGACGGCGACCGCACCCGAACCCTACGTTGTCAGGGTGATCCCATGAGCGCGCGCCTGTCCTCGACGCGTCATGGATTTACCCTGATCGAGATGATGGTGACTGTAGCGATCGTCGGCGTGCTGGCGTCGATCGCCGTGCCGTTCGCAGAAGTTTTTGCGCAACGCGGCAAGGAGCAGGAACTGCGCCAGGCACTTCGAGAGATCCGCACAGCCCTTGACGCCTACAAGAAGACCGTGGGAGAGGGCCGGACCCTGGGCGTCAGGACCGAGTCGGGTTACCCCGCGTCCCTGCAAGTGCTGGTTGACGGCGTGGAGGACGCGAGCAATCCGGCGAAGAAAAAGCGGATCTACTTTCTGCGGCGCATTCCACGCGATCCGTTTTTTACCGACCCAACTCGGACGGCTGAAGAGAGCTGGGGCAAGCGCAGCTATGAAAGCAGCCCGGACGCGCCGCAAGAGGGCGCAGACGTATTCGATGTCTATACACGGGCGTCCGGGACCGGTCTGAATGGAATTCCGTACAGCAGATGGTAGGAAGGGAAGGCCACATGACACAAGAGAGGAAAAGGTCTGGCTTTACCCTGATCGAATTGCTGATCGTGCTGGCGGTGATTGCGATGCTGCTGACCATCGCCTTGCCGCGCTACTTTTCCAGTCTGGAAAGATCGCGCGAGGCGGTGTTGAAACAGAACCTCGCCTTGATGCGCGAGACCCTCGACAAATATCATGCCGACAAGGGCAAGTATCCCGTTGCACTCGATGAACTGGTCAGCAGCAAATACTTGCGCAGCATGCCGCTTGACCCGATCACGGAGAGCAATGCGACCTGGATCAGCATTCCACCGGCCCAGCCCGAAATGGGCGGCGTGTTTGACGTGAAGAGCGGCGCGGACGGTATCGCGCTGGATGGCACGGAGTACAAGAAATGGTAGTCGGTGTTCTTCAGCGTGAACGGGGATTCACCTATATCGGCGTGCTGGTGCTCGTCGCTTTGATGGGGGTTGCCCTCGCTGCCTCGGGACAAATCTGGCATACGACGCAAAAACGGGAAAAGGAGCGCGAATTGCTCTTCATCGGAGAGGAGTTCCGGGTTGCTCTTGCCCGCTATGCCAGTTACACGCCTGCAAAAACCAGGCGAGCGCCCTTGACTCTGGAAGAGTTGCTGCAGGATCCGCGCCACCCAGGAATTCAGCGCTACCTGCGCAAAATCTACGTCGACCCGATGACGGGCACTACGGAGTGGGGCCTGATCAAGGGGCCGGCCGGCGAGATCTACGGGGTGCATAGCCTGTCCGCCGACGAGCCGCTGAAGAAGAGCAATTTCGCTCGTGCAGAGAGGAGCTTCGAGGGAGCGGAAAAATATTCGGAGTGGGTGTTCATGCAGGCGCGAAACTAGTCTGTGATCGCATACTGCACTCGCGCCTTGTGGGAACGCACGAAAGTAAGAGGGTTGTCATCATGAGCAAGAAGCAGCGCATTTTTATTGTGGACGACCATACTCTGCTGAGGGCGGGGTTGCGCGCCCTGCTGATGCTGGATCCGGACTTCGAGGTTGTCGGCGAGGCCGACAACGGACACGATGCCATCCGTGACATCGCCAGTCTGGTGCCGCATCTGGTCTTGATGGACATATCCATGCGGGGCATGAGCGGCATCGAAACCATCCTAGATATCAAGCGGCGAAACCCGGACACCCGCATATTGGTGCTCACCATTCACAAGGCTGACGAATACATTCTTGCGAGTCTGCGAGCCGGCGCCGACGGCTACATGCTGAAGGATGCAACGCACGAGGAGTTGCGGGTGGCGATACGCAGCATACTCAACGGCAAGACTTATCTGAGCCCCGATATTGCGGGCCGGGTGATCCATGGCTATCTGGGCACGGGCAAGGCGGACAATGTCGCCAGCCCCTGGGACACGTTGACCCATCGCGAGCGCGAGGTACTCAAACTCATCGCCGAAGGGCATCCCAATAAATACATCTCCGACTATTTCTGTCTGAGCATCAAGACAGTCGAAAAGCACCGGTCGAACCTGATGAAAAAGCTCGACCTGCACAACGCATCGATGCTGACCAGCTATGCCATCGAAAAGGGCCTGGTGGTCCAATGACAGGCCAGCGCTGCAATGAGGTCAGGCGAGCTGCGTAGTCGCCCGCCAGAGCGAGAATGTGCACGCGCATCACGCCGTTGAGCGCGCGCGCCCGCCGCCGACTTACGCAGACCCTCTTAGCCAACTTACAGTGTCAAGTGTATTGTCCCGTGGAAGTGAGGTGCCTACGCTTGGCGGATGATGTTACGCAAACTCGTAGCGGCATCCCTATTGCTGGTCGGATGCAGTCTGTGTCAGCTCGGGTGGGGGAATATCTACGTTTACACCGCTGAGGATGGCTCGGTATCACTCAGCAATGTGCCGGCGGATCCACGCTTTACCCTCTTGGTCGGAGCACGCAATCAGGCTCCTGCTCCTGCGCGCCTAACCGTTGATCGGCGAGGTAAATCCGACTCGGCAAAGGCCGATACGCGCGTCGTCGGCTACGACATGATTGTCGATGAGGTGTCTCGCGCCTACGGGTTGGAAAGCGCGTTGCTCCATGCCGTGATTTCAATCGAGTCTCGCTACAACCCGAAGGCGGTTTCCAAGAAAGGTGCGATCGGCCTGATGCAGCTCATGCCGGATACCGCGAAACGCTATGGTGTCTCGGATGCGTTCGATCCGCGGCAAAACCTGGTAGGCGGTGCCCAGTACCTGAGGGACTTGCTGCGCATGTTCAACAACAACGTCAGCCTGGCGCTTGCTGCCTACAATGCCGGCGAACAAGCGGTGATGAGGCACGGCAACCAGATCCCGCCCTATGACGAAACACAGCGCTACGTGCCCCTGGTGCTGGACCTCTACAGGCGTTTGCAGCCCGACTCGTAAGCCGTCCGACTCGGGGCCTCCATCATGTTCAAAGTGCTCATCGTCGAAGACAATGCCGCGTATCGCCAGTCGCTGCATCAGCTGTTGGCGGAACGCTTCCCTGCGATGCAGATCGATGAGGCGGTCGATGGGGAGGATGCTCTACGCCAGGCGCTTTCGCTGTGCTTCGGCCTGATCTTCATGGATATCCGGCTGCCGCAAGGCAAGGGTCTCGATCTGACCAAAGCGATCAAGGTGGCCTTTCCGACCTCCGTGGTCTGCGTGATCAGCACCCACGGCATGCTCGAGTATCGCGAAGCCGCGTTTCGTAACGGCGCGGACCATTTCATGGTGAAAGGCGAATCGACTGGAGCAGAAATTCTCGGCTTGGTCGAGTCATTGATGGACGGCGAATAGATCATCGACCGACTGTTCGCCGCGCCGGCGGACCTTATGGCTTGGGGTTTTCTTTCCCTATCGCCGAATCGTTATCGGAAACTGCCAGCAGTTCCAGCTCAAAGATCAATGTCGAGTTCGGCCCGATGTTGCGGCTCGGCATACGCTCGCCGTAGGCGAGTTCCGCCGGGACAACGAGCTCCCATTTCGAACCGACCTGCATGAGTGGCAGCGCCTCGCGCCAACCCGGGATGACCTTCTTCACGGCGAAGGAGACAGGCTGCCCGCTCTTGTAGGTGCTTCCGAACTCTTTGCCATCGGCGGACCTGCCGCGATAGTTGACCGATACCGTGTCATCAAGCGTCGGTTTTTTTCCGAATCCCGTTTGGATGATCCTGTATTGCAGGCCACTGTCGAGCGTGATGACACCTGGCTTGGTCTTGTTCGCATCGCGAAGAGCCTGTCCTGCCGCCTTGTTCTTCGCCGCAATCATCTTCTGCGCACCCGATTGCTGGCGCGCGCTCGCTTGCTGCTGCGTAGGTGACTGCCGTCCTGCCTCGTCCTTTTGCAATGAAGCGAGAACCTCACGAGCCTCGCTGTCAGTCAGTCGCGGCTTGTTTCCGGTCAGTACGTCGCTGAATCCCGCGCTGGCCATCTTCGGATCCACCTTGATCGCGAGCTTCTCAAGCGTACGGGCCTGCGCCATGCCGATCGCGTAACTCGCCCTTTGCTGCTCGCTCAGCTCCGGAGCCTGCTGGGCAAAGGCGGCAGCGCTGCTCAATAGCGCAATCGACAGCGCAAACATGGTCCGAATGGCCATACAAATTCTCCTATGTGATCCGTGCCGACTTGAGGACGCCCGCGAATGAGCGAGCCGCGTTTCGCCGATCACTGTCGTATCTGCACCTGCAGAACACCGTTGTCTACCTGCCGGGCCGTGATGGTCAGTACCGCTGCGCCTGCCACCACTGTCGTCTGGCCAGCGCGGTTGACGTTGATGGTGACCTGATTACCCACGCTCGGGGTGACGGTGACCATCGACGCATCGTTCGAGGTCCAGCCGACGACATCGTGGCTCCTGGCAGCGACCTGCAATCTCCTCTGGAATTGTTGAACCTGGGTGAAGGTCGTTGGCGTCACCCAACGATCACCCATGTACCGCCCGTAGGTCACCCGCGGGTCGAGCCTGAAGGCGATCTTCGTTGGTGCGGCTTCCACCTCGACGCCGGTGACGAGGAACAGCGATGCGGTGGAGGCCAGTGCCAGGGCCACCAACCCGCGGGATGCCTTGGGAAATTTCACGGTTCTCATTGCCTGCTCCTTGTTCCAGTTGCTTTTGTCGCGAGCCGCCCCTCTCCAAGCGAGAGAGGCGGGGGTCCCCCACTCACGGGCAATAGTGACTGATCGGACCGGCGATCGGACTGCAGTTGAAGCCTGGCCGACCCGGCCGGATGTTCGTAACTCCGAGGAAGTTCGGCAGCGGTGTCGGGTTGCCGGCCATGCCGACCGCCGCGACTTGCCGGAAGCATGGCCCCGACCCTTGCGGGCAGTTGCCGTTGGTCCGTGCCACCAGCCCAGGCCGCCCGAAGTCGTTGTCCGGTGCGTTGCCGTCCAGCGGGACGAAGATCTCCGGGTGATCGAAAGGCGCCCGCTCGAATGCCACGCGCTCATCCGTCAGCTCGAACATGAAGTCCACCACCGAGACGATGATTTGCTCCTTCTGCGCTTCGGTGAACAGGGGCAAGAGGGTGACCGGGTCAACCGCCCCCAGCGCCTCGTCTTCTGTACGCAGATGGGCGATCAGGAAGTCCCGGTGCTGCGCGTTGGTCTTCGGAAAGTCGCCGCCTCGGAGATAGAAGTCGAGTACCTGCCGCAGCGTGAGCTTGCCGCCGTTGTGGAAGTACGGTCCGGTGAGCGCGACGTTGCGCAGCGGCGCGGCCTTGAACGAACCTTGGGCGTTCACCCGATTGACGTTCGGCCAGGTCGACATCTCCATCTGACGGGCCATGTTGAACGTCTCGCCAACGACGGCAGACGGATTGAACGGCCCGAAGTTGTCGACGAAGCCTTCGAGGATCGGCTCCCGGCCCACGGTATTGACGCCGATGAACAGCTCGTCCTGGTTGGATTCGTCACCCACGTTCAGATTGCTGGCCCACTTCGCCAGGTATGGCGGCAGTTGCGGATCGGCCGGCTCTTCTGCGAAGCCAGGATTGATCTGCTGATCCTGGGCCGTCGGTTCAAAGAGTCCGCCGCTGGTGTAGTCGACCTCTGGATCGAAGAGCGGGCAAGGAATGCCAACGCCCCCCGTACCAACAGGCTGCGCGAAGCCGGTGGTCGGGTCGTCACCGCCCGGGCTGTAGTCGATGCCACAAAGGTTTTTCAGCGCCAGATAAGAAAGCGACAGCGGCCAGCCGAACGCATCCGGTCCTCCGCGTGAGACGTCGTTCGCGATGGGCGTCACCCCGATGTTGTACACACCGTTGTCGAACAGAGCCTGGCCTTGCGGGAAGCCACCGGCCCTGCCTCCGGGCACCGGGTTTCCGTAGGCATCGACACAAGGCTCGACCGTGCAGAAGTCCGCGACGTTCCGCTCGATCCCGTCCTGCGCGTTTTCCTGGATCTCGCCCTCGAGCGAGAAGCCGGTGATGATGCGGCTGCGACCGAGCGGCTCGGGGAACAACTCACTCCCCGGCTGCCCCGTGGTGAACTCCTGCAACCAGTCATTGAAGCTCCATTGATGGGAGATCTCGACGGTATGGTCGGTCAGCGTGCCGCCGGCATGGCACTCGCCGCAGCGCAGCGACAGGAAGTTGGGATTCTTCAGCGACAGGTTCGAGCCGAGGAAAAAGTCCATGCCCATGAGCGGATCCGCATCAGTTGGCTGACGCGTGCCACGCACCGGCACCCTTCGAGCTTCGGGGTTGGTGCAGCCCTCGTTCGTGCAATTCAGCGCGGCGGTGAGCCCCTGGTCGCGCTTGAAATTGCCCACCTCGGTCAGGCAAGGTTGTCCCTGCGGCTGGCCGGTGATGGGATTGATGTCTCCGCAGGTCAGCATGTCCAGAACCAGGAACGGAGAGTTGGCCTCGCCGAAACTGACGAAGGAGTCCGGATTCGCATCGTAGAACCGGTCCATGGGTGTGTCGTCCGGCACCAGCAACGTGGTCCAGGCATGGACGCTGAGACCGAAGAACAGCGGTATGTTCGCTTCCATCTGCGTGAACTGGTTGGTGTTGGTGGCAATGGCCGCTCCGGGTGCGCTCGTGAGGACATACCCGTCGAACGGATCGTTCGCCGAGTCAACCAGTTCGCTGCCCTGGAGCACGGGGATGGCAACGCTGCCGGCGGCGCATTTGGGCGTCCGCGTGTCGTCGGGGTGGCTGTAGCAGCCGTTGAGGTGCTGCGTGGTGTTGTTCCAGAGTGCATCGTAGAACGCTATCTGAATCAACTCGTTGTACGACCGGCACAAGCCCGGCTTGCCAGGCGATCTGCTCGCACCAGCGGAACAGTTGGGATTCGGATTGCCTGGTTGATTCGAGTACGGCCCAAGCACGCTGTCCATGGGATGGACCAATTGATTCGCCAGCGGCGTCACGCCCGCCTGCAGCAGCTTCTTGCCGAGCTTCGCCCAATTGCGACCGGCAAAGGACATCTCGAATTCGCTCAGGGCCGGCCCGGTGGCAAGGGAAGCGAGGCTGGCGAAGCGAATGATTTGCCGAGTCCCGACGAGGGTACCCCCTTCGTTGATCATCACATGAGCCTGTGGATCGGTGGGACCGAATACGCTGCCGCCGTTGAAGTCATGGCGGGCCCGTCCGTCCCAGAAGTTATCGAAGTTCAAGGCCGCCCCAAAGAGGTTCGGCGTATTGCGCGGCTCGACCCGGCGCAAGCCCTGGAAGACCGGAATCGGATCCCTGCCGGCCGGCCCCATCGTCCGCAGATCCGGCTTCAATGGCCGAACGCCCGCCACTGACGCGCCTGCAAACGCCCCGGCGCCCGGCGCAAAGATATCCGTGAACGGGCTGAACACCACGCCCATCGATGACGCGACGTCGTTCGTGTGGCTAACCACATTGCCCGGGTTGTTGTCGACGATTCCATCGCCGTCGCTGGCGCGCTCGCCCGAGACGGTGACGTCGTTCACTTTGTGGAACGGAAAATCGGTCACCTGCAGCGTGTAGTTGGCCGCTCGATCGCCAACCGGCCCCGTGTTGCCGATCTGCAGCGTAAAGTCGCCGCCCAGGTGATTGGGGTTGAGCTGGTTCTTGGTGCGATTGTCGACGCCGGCGTGGAAGTGGCACGAGCCGCAGGCCTGCACGCCGTCGCTGCCTACTTGCATATCCCAGAACAGGGCCTTGCCCAGGGCTGCCGCCACCGTCCTGGCCTGCACTTTGGCGGCGCGATCATTGCCCCGGTAATAGTCGTTTTCGTTCGACGGCTTCAGCGCGGACGGATCTCCAGCAAGATTCGCTGCCGAGTTGACAGCGAAGTTCGGGAGTGCGCCGGGTGTCTGCCTCAGCGTTGGTTTGCGGAGCCAATTGATGAAACCCTCGCCATCGCAGCTGCCGGGTGACTCCAGATTGCGTGCATCACAGCCGGCCGGATCGAACAGGCGCAAGTCCCCTGTCCCAAAGCCGCTCAGGCTGGTGATGTCGAACGCGCCGTAGCGTTGTGCCGCCGGAACGCTGGCAGGCAACGGAAAGGCGGGAACCGAGTACTGCTGGCCGCGGGTCGCCGCATCCAGCAAAGTGCCGAACCCGGCATAGCCCGGATCGCCCGGCTCTCCGCCGCAGATGATCGACCCTTCCGGCACGGCCGTCTGGCCAGCCAGGCCGGGCCTGAACGGACCCGGTCCGGGGGTCAGCGGCGGCTCCGTCGTGACAATGCATGTTTCGCGATTGTCGGGTGCGATGGGGCTGTTGAAATTCGGCGCCGTCTCGTCGTCCTCGACACGCTCTTCGCCCGCCGAAACCGTAATCGTTCGATATGTGTACGCATATCGCCCCACACCGAGCGGTCCTTTGGTGAGGTCGGTATTGGAGGCTTCGACGAGAACCAGCTGATCCGGGATCTCCCATTGGGTTTCAGCGAATCCGCGATTAAGAAGGCGCAGTTCCTCCCCGTTCATGTGGTTGTAGTTGAGCGGATGGACCACGTGGCCGGACAGGAGAATCTCGTTGCAGCCTGCGCTCAATGGCGCGCAGGGATTGCCGCTGGCGTCCCGGTAGACGAAGGAGCGGCGGCGCTGCTGAGTCGAGCGGTACGATGGCCATGCCTGATAGTTGCCCGCCACGCTCGAATCCAGTCCGATGGCATACGGGTTGTCCAGCAACTGCTCGATCTCGTCCCAGATCGGAACTTCCTTCATCGTGCTCAGGACGCTTTCAACCTCGAAGGCGAAGAAGGCCTGATCGAACGGAATGAGGCCACTGTTGTTGGTGACTCCTCCCGGCGCCGCGGTGGCAGGCGCGACCGGCGAAATCACCATGACCATCGCAACCACGGCTGCAACGGCTCGCGAGAGTGGCGAATGAGTTCCTTGATACGACGCGTTCGTGTTCATCTCTGACTCTCCATCCTCTGAAGGATCTGGATTCAAATGTGACCAGATCGGATCGAGTCTCAGCGATATCGAACTGCAGTGCAGTAAGGTGAAAGGTGTAATTTGTCAGGCGACCCACCCCAGTTGGAGTAGGGAGTCAGGTAGGGTTCAGATTCAGTAAGGCGCCGAAACCCGCGCTGCAGGCGGGCGCGAGATGCTGGGACAAAGTGGCGTGCGCTGCGGACCGTGCCCAGGTCGGCCTGCCAGGTCAGTAGTTACCGCGCGCTCGGCGCCGCGGCTGCGGCAAGCAATCGTTCGATGTGACTTGCCGACAATGCACCTGTCATGCGCAGGCCGTTCGCGAACACAAGTGTCGGCAGGATGTTGATGTGATGTTTGGATGCAAGTTTCAGCGTGTCGTCAATCGGGGCGCTGCAAGTTGCAGGCGTGGGAGGCGTCCGTCCGTTCGCGACCGCTTCGTGCCATGCGCCGGCGCGGTCGGTTGCGCACCAGATCCCGTGCGCTTTGTCGGTTGCGCCTGGATTGCGATGCTCGAACGGAAGCAGAAACACGTAGAGCGTCATATGGTCGACCTGGGTCAACTCCTGCTCGATGTGACGAACCGCCGGGGAAGCCGGATCGCCGAACAGGGCGAGCTTGCGCTGGCCGGTGCCTTTGACGATCTTGAATGCGCTATCGAATGGCAGCTCGTCGAACGGAATGGCTGCGAACTTGCCGAGGCTTTCCGCGGTAAGGTTCCAGCGTCCCTTGGCATCGAGAAGCGGGCCTTGCAAGACGTAATTGACCTTATCGTCGACGTAGACGATACGGCCGCCGTAGTAGAGCTCGTAGAGCCCCGGTATGGGCGATTTGGAAAGGCTCTCGATGCGAATGTCGGGAAACTGCTTTGCGACCAATTCCCTTATCGCTGTTTCATCTCGCGCCGCGATTGGCGGGAACAGCGCGATAGCAACCAGCATGGCCCCGACGGCAATCACCGCAGCGGCGATGATGCTTCGGCGTGACGAGATTTTCATAGCCATCCTCCCCGCGTCGGTAGGCAGCGTAGACGATTCATCTTATCAGCCGAGGCTGTTAATTGGGGTGATCGCTCATCCCGTGAAGTTCTGCGCGCAACCTCGGTTTTCTCTGCGGTAGAACCCGCCGCGCGAATGCAGTCTTGCGCGCGGGAAAGTGCGTCATACACCCCAACGACGTAACGACGCACTGTCACTATTTTGTTCAGAGATCGGCAATTCGCATGCTCGGTGCATGCGCCGTTTGTCCATACACAGGAGGTGACCCCATGACCTCGAGACAAATCGGAGCACTGGAGGCGTTGGTATTCGTTCTTGCAACACTTGGAGCGACGGCCCTGCTGGTGGCTGCAGGCCTTTCCGAAGAGCCGCAGCCGACGTCCGCGAGCGATTGCCCCGCCTGTCTGCCGGCAACCGCCCGTTGAGGGCCGATCCCCCGAGGCTGTTCACTCGGGCGATCGCTCATCCCTGTAGTTCTACCCGCAATCTCTGTTTCTTCTGCGGTAAAACCCGCCGCGCGAATGCAGTCGCGCGCGCGGGAGAGTGCGTGATACACCCCAATGACCTGACGAGGCGCTGTCACTATCTTCAACTTGGGAAGTTCGCCCAGGCATGCACGTCAAGCCCTCGATGGGCCGAATGGATGATCGCCGTCTGGATCGGATGCCGATGCGCAGCCGCCCGAGAACACGCCCCAACTCTTGAAGGAGAGGTCATGAAGCTCTGCACCGCCGCACCGCAGGTCGTGCTTGTTCTCGCTATGGCAGTCATCGCGGCCGGCTGCGGCGGTGGTGGTGGTGGTGGCATGGCGGGTAGTGGCGGTACTGCCACCGTCAGCGACACCCAACCGGTGACACCGCCACCATCAGCGACACCACCACCTGACAGCGGCGGTGCCGCCGGTAGTCGTGGCGCAGCAGGTACGCTCATCGGCCACACGATATCGACAACGGACTTCCACGGAACGGCACCGGACCAGACGATGATCTTGGGCCCGCTAGACACGGTCGCTGGTGATGGTGTCGAATTGACGAATGCATTCTTCGCGGATTTTGTCACCATAGACTTCTCCGCCACCAGCATCCGAATCACCGCGGCAACCGACCAGCCGTTCGGCTATTTCGAGGTGCTTCGCTTTGGCGATACACAGGGCACGATTAGCTCGATCGCCAGCGTCACAGTGGATCCTGCTACGAACTATGCCGGCTTCAATGCGTCGCGCCTGACGGTCACGGCGGATGCAATCGATGTCAACCTGACCGCCCTGTCCGGACGTCGCGGCCAGCAAATCCTGCTCAATATTGCGTTCGCCGCACCTTGATGGCCTGAGGACCGGCCAAGGAACAAGCCATCATTTGCGAAGCCAAGGACTCGACGGA
>NZ_JAGGNV010000041.1 GCF_018614955.1 Variovorax paradoxus | reverse complement strand
CGGGCGGCGCCTACGCCGACGGGTTGCGGCCGATCATCATGGACCACCTGGCCGGCCGCCGCGAGGCGGCCTTCGCGCGCTACCAGCAGTGGCTGCCGCTGATCAACTACGAGAACCGGCAGGCCGGCTTGCTCGCCTGCAAGGCGCTGATGAAGGAGGGCGGGGTGATCAACTGCGAGGCCCCGCGCCATCCCTTGCCGGCGATGCATCCCGACACGCGCGCCGGCCTGATCGAAACGGCGCGGCGCCTCGATCCGCTGGTGCTGCGCTGGGCCCGGTGAAGGGCGCGGCTCAGCGCTTCGATCGCTTCCAGAACGGTTGCGCGCCCGCGATCTTGCCGAGCGCGTCGCGGCATTCCAGCGCGCTTGCGGGCTGACGCGCCGCGAGCCAGCCGACCGCGAACCATGCCCGCCCATCGCGCTGGGCCGCGTCGCGGTAGGCGGCGATGGCCATGGCGGCATCGTTGTGCGTGCCGAGCGCGTCCTGCGCCGGGCGCAGTTCCTTCAGATAGCGCTTCGCGCCGTGGCCGAACAAGGGCGCAACGAACTCGCCCAGGTAGCGCAGCCGCTTGAGGCGCTTGCGCACGCGATGCTGTTCCTCGACCTCCAGCGCATCGAAGCGCCGGCCGTCGCGCACCACTTGCCGGTGCAGCTTCGACAGCCGCGCGCGCAGCGGCTTGCGGGCCGGCGCGTCCGGTTCGGGCTCTTCGCCGGGGATCTCTTCTTCGGGCAGCGAGGCTTCGACCAGGCTCATCAGCACGAGCTGGAAGGCCGCCGAACGCACCACCTCGGCCGGGGGCGGCGACGAATCGTCCGGCGAGCTGTCGTGCAAAGCCACCGACGGCCCGCCGATGGCTTCGATCTGCGGCTGCACGGTCTGCTGCAGGTGCTCGCGGTCGCGCTGGCGGCCCAGCGCGCGGAATGCGTCCACCAGGGCGGGCTCCCATGCCGGATCGATGGAAGGCGCGAGCTCGGCCATCTCGCGCAACGCAGTGCGCAGGCGCCGGATGCCGACGCGCAGTTGATGCACGTGCTCGGGATCGGTGCTGCCGGCCGCGACCTCGCTGGCATTGGGCAGGATCTGCGCCAGGCAGCTGTTCAGCACCGCGCGAAAGACCTGCACGCCGCTCGGATTGCCGCCCAGCTTCGGCGCTTCGGCCTTGACCGGCTCGCCGTATTCGACGCCCTTGGCCAGCCGCTCTCCGCGCGCCGATTTGGACACGGTGTCGAGCCACAGGCCGTAGCGCATGCACCAGCGGCGCGCGAGCTCCAGCATCGACTGCGGGCTGCCGCTTTTGAGCTCGATCTCGAGTTCGCACACCGCGTGCAGATGCTCGCCGACGCGCACTTCGCCGCGGTCGAAGGCAAGTTCGACCCGTGCATCGCCGGTGCGCATCTCGCGCAGGGTGCGGCGGATATCGGTGAGGTAGAGCGGCACCAGCACGGCGTCGGCCGGCTCGTGTCCGGCCGCGCGCAAGGCCTTCGCGATCAGCGCGCCGACCGGCGTGCCTTCATGACGCTCGATGCGCGGCGGCGGCACCTCGCTGGCGCGCTCGGTGCGGAGGTCGACGTTGTGCTCGTGGCGCTGCAAGGGGCCGTCTGCAGGCGCTTTGGCGGTCTGTATCCAGTTCCTGCCTTCCTTGCGCACGCGCAGCACGAGTTTCTGTGCCGCCAAGGCACCGTCGGCGGTGTCGAAATAACGCGCCTGAAGGCGGGTGCGCTGCGAATGGCCTCGCGCGACCGCCGCCTCGACGGCGGCGCGTTGCTGCGCGTCGACCTGGAACTTGAGTTCGAACTCGGTCACTGCGGGGGCATCAACCCGGCAGCTCGCTGATCTGCAGCGACAGGTCGAACAGCTTGGACTTGCTCGCGTAGTAGCGGTCGAGCCGCCATTCCTTCAGGATGTCCATGGCCAGCTGGAAGCTCTTGTAGTCGAGGTCGTAGAGCGTGACCAGCTCGAAGCTGCGCTCCGATTCGAGAGCCAGGACGAGCCGGGCCAGAATCTGGGCCGACTCATTGGCCGGGTCCGTTTCGATGAATCGGCGTGCGACCTTGATGGCGTTCATGGGGGTGGGCTTCGGAGTTGACGGGCCCACGACTATAGCCAGCACCCCCTGGGCCTTTTATGACAGCCGCGTGACAATGTAGGGCTTTGGTCTTCGTCTCAACGCAGCGGGAGCGGCGCCATCGGTGCCGGCGCTGTCATCGGCGCGGGCGCGGTCATCGGCTCCGGCCTGGTCATCGGCGTTGCCGGCGGCGCGGTCATCGGCATCGGGGCCACGATGGGCGTCACGGTTTCGCGGATCACGCCGCCACCCAGCACACTGCCTTCCATGGTGGTCCTGCCGGTGCCGAGCACGCGCGCTTCGCAGGCGGCCCGGTCGGCCGGCGGCTGCAGGCTGCAGCGTGCCAATGCGTTCTGTTCGTAGTTGATGGGCGCGGCGCTGGTCAATCCGCCTCGCCGCGCCTCGTAGCGTGCCGCTCCGGCTTCTCGAAGACAGGCGGTGCGATCCTGCAGAACGCCGTCGCAGACGGCGCGCTCGCGCATCAGGGTGGTGTCGGAACCGGCCGCCTGGGCGATGGCCGACGAGGCGCCGATCAGGCTGCCCGCGGCGAGCAGGATGGCAAGGCTCGAACGAATGGCTGTTTTCATGAGATCACTCCTTGGCTCGGGCGGCGCAGTTCGCGCCGCCGGTCAGGCAGTGTGGTGGCGCTCAGCGCCGCAGGCTGTGGGACAGCGTGGCCGCGATCTGGCGCAGGTGCCGCAGCTTCGTGTGGGACAGGTCCGTCACGGCGGCGGCGGCGCCGCGCGCTCAGCCAGCAGCGATGCGCTTCGCCAGGTGAGCGAGCGCTTCCTCGACCTGGTCGACCAGGATCAGCGAGAGGTCGCCCGGCTGGAGCCGATCGAGTGCGGTGTCGATGGCGATGAATTCGCCGCGGATCTCGTCGATGGCACGGGTGCGCTGCGCGCCTTCGAGCCCCTGGCGCAGCAGCGCCATGACCTCGCCGTCGGCGCGGCCGCGCTGGGCCGCGTCCTGGTAGAGGATCACGTCGTCGAAAGCCTGGCCGAGGATCGCAGTCTGGTCGCGGATGTCGCAGTCGCGGCGGTCGCCGGCGCCGCTGATCACCACCGAGCGTTTCTTCGCCGGCATGGTGTCGACCGCGGCCACCAGCGCGCGCATGGCGTCGGTGTTGTGGCCGTAGTCGGCGATCACGGTGGCGCCGCGGTAGTCCATCACGTTGAAGCGGCCCGGCACGCCGGCGGCATCGTTGTTGAAGCTCGCGAGGCCGCTGCGGATGGTGTCCCAGTCCAGGCCCACGGCCCAGGCGGCCGCGACCGAGGCCATCACGTTGTCGACCTGGAAGCCGATGGTGCCGTTGCGCGTGATCTGCACGTCGCGCAGCGCAATGCGTTCGCGCCACGAACCCTCGGCGGCGACCAGCGTGTCCTGGTCGACGTAAACGGTGCGCTTGCCTTGCGCGCGGTGCGTGGCCATCACCGGATGCTGGCGGTCGGCGGTGAAGAAGATCACGCTGCCGGGGCAGGTGGTGGCCATTGCGGCCACGTTGGGGTCGGCCGCGTTGAGCACTGCATAGCCGCCGGGCGCCACGTTGCGCACGATCACGCGCTTGAGCACAGCGAGGTCTTCGACCGTCGTGATGTAGTTGAGGCCCAGATGGTCGCCGCTGCCGATGTTGGTGACCACCGCCACCTGGCAGCGGTCGAAGCCCAGGCCCTCGCGCAGCACGCCGCCGCGCGCCACTTCGAACACGGCCGCGTCGACGTCCGGATGCAGCAGCACGTTGCGCGCGCTCTTGGGGCCGCTGCAGTCGCCGCTGTCGGTCTGGCGGCCGTCGACGTAGACGCCGTCGGTGTTGGTCATGCCGGTGCGCAGGCCGCTGGAGGCGAGCAGGTGGTTAATCAGGCGCGCGGTGGTGGTCTTGCCGTTGGTGCCGGTCACGGCGACCACCGGGATGCGGCCGTCGTCGCCGTGCGCGAACAGCGTGTTCATGACCGCTTCGCCGACTGCGCGGCCGCGGCCGAAGGAGGGCGAGATGTGCATGCGCAGGCCCGGCGCGGCATTGACCTCGACCACGCCGCCGTGCTGCTCCTCGAGCGGGCGCAGCACGTTCTCGCAGACCATGTCGACGCCGCAGATGTGCAGGCCGACCATCTGGGCCGCATCGACCGCGCGCGCCGCGACTTCGGGATGCACGGTGTCGGTCACGTCGGTGGCGGTGCCGCCGGTCGAGAGGTTGGCGTTGTTGCGCAGCACCACGCGCTGGCCGAGCGCGGGCACGCTGTCGGGCGCGAGGCCCTGGGCTTCGAGGCGGCCGATGGCGATGTCGTCGAGCCGGATCTTGGTCAGCGAGGTCGCGTGGCCTTCGCCCCGGCGCGGGTCCTGGTTGACCAGGTCGACCAGCTGGCGCACGGTCTGCCTGCCGTCGCCGATCACCTGCGGCGGATCGCGCCGTGCCGCCGCCACCAGCTTGTCGCCCACCACCAGCAGGCGGAAGTCGAAGCCCGGCAGGAACTTCTCGACCATCACTTCGCCGTAGGCCGCGGCCGAGTCGTAGGCGGCGAGCAACTGCTCCCGCGTCGTGATGTTGACCGTGACGCCCTTGCCCTGGTTGCCGTCCTGCGGCTTCACGACCACCGGCAGGCCGATCTCTTGTGCGGCGGCCCAGCCGTCATCCGCGTCGCGGACCGGCCGGCCCAGCGGCACCGGCACGCCGGCGGCATTGAGCAGCTGCTTGGTGAGTTCCTTGTCCTGTGCGATCGATTCGGCCACGCCGCTGGTGCTGTCGACCTCGGCGGCCTGGATGCGGCGCTGCTTCGAACCCCAGCCGAACTGCACCAGGCTGCCGCTGGTGAGGCGGCGGTAGGGGATGCCGCGCGCCACGGCCGCGTCGACGATCGAGCCGGTGCTCGGCCCCAGGCGCTCGGATTCGTCGAGGTCGCGCAGTTCGGTGATGGCCGCGGTGGCGTCGAAGGCGGTGCCGGCCTGCGCGGCGGCGATCAGTTGCTCGGCCAGCTCGAGTGCGCGCCGGCCGACCGGTTCTTCGCTGTACTGGAAGGTGACCTGGTAGACGCCTTCATCGACAGTGCGTGCGGTGTGGCCGAAGTTCACCGCGCAGCCGGCCTGGGCCTGCAGCGCCACGGCCGCGTTCTCGAGCACGTGCGCCAGCGCGAGCGGCTGGCCGAGCACGATCGGGTGCAGTTCGCCGATGGTCGGGAACAGCGCGCGCAGCCGGGCTTCGAAGCCGGGCAGCCGCCTGATCGCGTTCTCGTCGCCCGTGCAGGTGACGATCGCCTCGATGCAGGTGTGGCGGCTCCAGAGATTGGGCCCGCGCAGGGCGCGGATGCGGTTGACTTCCATGGCGGTGATGCAGTAGGGCGCCGGCGAACCTGAGGGTTGCGCCGGTCAGGCCAGTTGGGGTTCGGGCGAAAGCAGGGTTTGGGACAGCTGCAGCGAAGCGAGCGCGGCCTGCAGGTCGGCTTCGAAGGCTTCGACGCCGGCACCGATCAGGCTCAGCGGAATGCCCAGCGCCCAACCGGCGGCGACCGCGGCGAGCAGGCTCTCGAGCCCGACGCCCGCATGCGTGGCGCGCCAGATGGTCAGCCGGCCGAGGCCTGGCAGGAAGGATTCGCTGCTGCCGTTGGCCAGCACCACGCGGTCTTGCCGCACCAGCACGGCCTTGCCGCCGGCGCTCTGGTGCTTGGCCAGCGCTTCGGCTTGCGGGTCGATCGAATAGAGGATCACCTCGCCATCGCACAGCGGCGCCAGGCCGGCGACGCGCATGTCCGCGGCGTTCAGCACGGCGGTGCCTTCGGGCAGCACCACGTCGACCTGGGTGCGCAGCACCCTGACCATCTGGTCGCTCTCGGTGATGTCGAACTCGGCCAGGTCTTCGGCGCCGTCGAGATCGGTCACGATGCCGACCTCGCAGCGGTCGTAGGCCAGGCCGTCGCGCAGGATGGTCTGGGCGCCGTTCTCGATCACGACTGCCTGCACGGCGCGGTTCACCAGCAGGCGGCGGCCGGCGTCCCAGGTGGCGCTGTCGCGCGCATCGACGCGGCGGCGCTCGAGGAACAGGCCGTCGCGGCAAGCCAGGCCGGTATGGCGTCCGCCCAGGCCCACGAGCCAGGCGACCAGGCGCGAGAGCACGGCCGTGCCGCGCGAACCGGCCACGCCGACCACGGGGATGCGGCCCGGCGCGTCGTCGGGAAAGAGGTGGTCGCAGATCGCGCGGCCCACCGGGCGCGGCGAGCCGACCGCCGGCTTCAGGTGCATCAGGAGGCTGGGACCGGCGTTGACTTCGACGATCGCGCCGCCCTGCACCGCTAGCGGGCGGCCGATGTCCTGGGCCACCAAGTCGATGCCGGCGATGTCGAGGCCCACCACGCGGGCGGCGAGCACGGCCGCATGCGCGACCTCAGGATGGACCTGGTCGGTGCAGTCGATCGACATGTTGCCGTTGCGCTGGATCGTGACGACCCGGCTGGCGGCGGGCACCGCGGTGGCGTCCAGGTCCTGGCGCTTCAGTTCGAGTTGGAGCTTGAGGCTGGTAGCGACGTGGATCACGTCGAGCGGAAATTCTTCTTCTTCGCCGCGACGCGGATCGCTGTTGAGCTGGCTGTCGATCAGCTGGGCCACGGTGGATGTGCCGTCGCCGGTCACCGTGATGATCTCGCCGCGCGCGGCAGCGACCACCTGGCCGCCGACCACCAGCAGGCGGTGCTCGTGGCCGCGGATGAAGCGCTCGACCATCACGTCGCTGCCCTCGGGCTCGGCGACGGCGAAGGCGGCTTCCACTTCCTCGCGCGTGTTCAGCTCCAGCGAGACCCCGCGGCCATGGTTGGCGTCCGAGGGTTTGACCGCCACCGGCAGGCCGATGTCTTCGGCGGCTTCCCAGGCTTCCTGCGCGTTGGCCACCACCTGGCCTTCGGGCACCGGCACGCCGCAGCCGGCCAGGAGCGACTTGGTGAGATCCTTGTCGCTGGCGATCGATTCGCCGATCGCGCTGGTGTAGTCGGTCTCGGCGGTCCAGATGCGCTGCTGGTTTGCGCCGTAGCCGAGCTGCACCAGGTTGCCGCTGTTGAGCCGCATGTGCGGAATGCCGCGGTCGGTCGCGGCGCCGACGATGCAGGCGGTGCTCGGGCCCAGGTAGCAGTCCTCGACCTTGGCCTTGACCGCATCGACCGCGCGCTGCACGTCGGCGGCGTCGAAGGGGTCGTTGTTGATGGCGGCCATCAGCAGGCGGTGGCCCTCGGCCAGGGCGACGCGGGCGACCTGCTCGTCGCGGGCGCGGAACACCATGCGGTAGACGCCGTACTTGGAGGTGCTGCGCGTCTGGCCGAAACCGGTCGGCATGCCGGCCAGGTTGAGCAGCTCGATCACGACGTGTTCCAGCACGTGGCCCGACCAGGTGCCCTCGGTCAGGCGCTGGATGAAGCCGCCGCGTTCGCCGACGCCGCAGTGGTGCTCGATCAGGGCCGGCAGCAGCGTGGTCAGGCGGTCGGTGAAGCCGGAGATCTTGTTGGAGGGGTAGTCCTCGAGCGCGCCGAGGTCGAGCCAGACTTCCAGTACGGGCCGGTAGGTCCAGAGGTTCGGGCCGCGCAAATAGTTGACGCGCAGCAGGCGAATGTCGTCGAAACGGGTCATGAGAACGTTCGTTGTGCTTTGGCCGAGCACGGCGCTGACTTCAAGCGCGCCCATGGTCATCGGTCAGAATCGGCGCCCGGCAGGCGCCATGAAGGGCCCCGTCGCGGGCCAGAGACACAGAAACACAATGCAACATCACGATCCAGTCGGCACCCCGGGGGGCGAAGAAGAGGAGGCCTCAGAGGCTCTAAAAAGCCGGCTCAGAGCCGCGGAAAACGTTCTGGCGACCGTGCCGGTTGACCTCGATGGCGAACTTCGGTTTGCTTCCGGCCTGCTGGCGCTGACCGATCGCCGCCTGCTGGCCCGCGATCCGGGCGGGGCCTGGGCCGAATGGCCGCTGGCCGCGCCGGGGCTGGACCTGCAGCTGGCCGACCATGCCGGCGTCGGCGCCCTCGACCTGCTGGACGCCCGCGGCCGGCTGGCGCGCTGGCGCTACACCCTGCGCCACCAAGCGGCGGCGCTGCGGCTGCAGAAGCTGTTCGGCCAGCAGGCGGCCGGAGTCGCGCAGGCGACAGCGGCGGCCGCCGAGGCGGACGAGGCGGTGCTCGCCGAACCACCCGAGCTCCAGACCCCGCCCTCCACCTGGGTGCTGCTGCGGCTGGGCCGTTTCGCCAAGCCCTACCGCAAGCAGCTGATCGCCGGCTTCCTGCTCACCCTGGCTTCGACCGCCGCCACGCTGGTGCCGCCCTACCTGACCATCCCGCTGATGGACGACATCCTGATCCCGTTCCAGAACGGCCAGCAGATCGCCGTCGGCAAGGTCACGATGTTCCTCAGTGCGCTGCTGGCCGCCGCGCTGGCCGGCTGGGCGCTGGGCTGGGCCCGCACCTACCTGCTGGCCCTGGTGTCCGAACGCATCGGCGCCGATCTGCGCACCACCACTTACGAACACTTGCTCACCTTGCCGCTCGATTACTTCGGCGGCAAGCGCACCGGCGACCTGATGGCGCGCATCGGCTCGGAGACCGATCGCATCAACGTTTTCCTCTCGTTGCATGCGCTGGACTTCCTGACCGACGTGCTGATGATCGCCATGACCGCGGTGATCCTGGTCTCGATCAATCCGCTCCTGGCCGTCGTCACGCTGGTGCCGCTGCCCTTCATCGCCTGGATGATTCACGTGGTGCGCGACCGGCTGCGCACCGGCTTCGAGAAGATCGACCGCGTCTGGAGCGAGGTCACCAACGTGCTGGCCGACACCATCCCCGGCATCCGCGTGGTCAAGGCCTTCGCGCAGGAAAAGCGCGAGGCGCGCCGCTTCCATGCCGCCAATGCCTACAACCTGCAGGTCAACGACAAGCTCAACAAGACCTGGTCGCTGTTCACGCCCAGCGTGTCGCTCCTGACCGAGATCGGCCTGCTGGTGGTCTGGGGCTTCGGCATCTGGCAGGTGGCGCACGGCCGCATCACGGTCGGCGTGCTCACCGCCTTCATCGCCTACATCGGGCGCTTCTACACGCGGCTCGATTCGATGAGCCGCATCGTCTCGGTCACGCAGAAGGCGGCGGCCGGCGCCAAGCGCATCTTCGACATCCTCGACCACGTAAGCAACGTGCCGGAGCCGGCGAACCCGGTGAAGGTCGAGCGCGTGCAGGGCCGCATCGAGATGGCCGACGTCGGCTTCCGCTACGGCAGCCGGGCCGTGATCCGCGACCTCGACCTCGTGATCGAGCCGGGCGAGATGATCGGCCTGGTCGGCCACAGCGGCTCGGGCAAGAGCACGCTGGTCAACCTGATCTGCCGCTTCTACGACGTGACCGACGGCGCCATCCTGGTCGACGGCACCGACATCCGCCGCTTCGCGGTGGCCGACTACCGGCGCCACGTCGGGCTGGTGCTGCAGGAGCCCTTCCTGTTCTTCGGCACCATCGCCCAGAACATCGCCTACGGCAAGCCGGAAGCCACGCGCGAGGAAATCGTCGCCGCGGCGCGCGCCGCCCATGCGCACGACTTCATCCTGCGCCTCCCGCACGGCTACGACTCGCTGGTCGGCGAGCGCGGGCAGGGCTTGTCGGGCGGCGAGCGGCAGCGCATCAGCATCGCGCGCGCATTGCTGATCGACCCGCGCATCCTGATCCTCGACGAGGCGACCTCGGCGGTCGACACCGAGACCGAGAAGGAAATCCAGAAGGCGCTCGACAACCTGGTGCAGGGCCGCACCACCATCGCCATCGCGCACCGGCTCTCCACCTTGCGCAAGGCCGACCGGCTGGTCGTGATGGACCGCGGCGAGATCGTCGAGGTCGGTCCGCACGACGCGCTGATGGACAAGCAGGGCGCCTACTGGCGGCTCTACCAGGCGCAGCTGCGGCAGGCCGACGACGAAAGCCCGGGTTCTGCGGCCGAGCGCGCTTCGGTCGCGCTGGTGCTCGGCAGCCATGCGGCGCATCCGGCGGGTGAGGCATGAACGATTGCCAATTGGAACGCGACGGCTTCGGCCGACTGGTGCTGGTCGACGCCGAGGGCGTCCGCCATGCCGGCGTGGTGCCGGTGCGCGCCTTCCCGCTCAGCGCGCCGGGCGATGGCCTGTCGCTGGTCGGCGGCGACGGCCGCGAGCTGCTGTGGATCGATCGCGTCGACGACTTGCCCGAGGAAGTGCGCGCGCTGCTGGCCCATGAACTGGCCGCGCGCGACTTCGCGCCCATCTTGCGGAAGCTGCACAAGGTGTCGAGCTTCGGCGTACCCAGCACCTGGCAGGTGAACACCGACCGCGGCGAGACCAGCTTCGTGCTCAAGGCCGAGGAAGACATCCGGCGGCTCGAAGGCGGCGCGCTGCTGATCGCGAGCGCGCATGGGGTGCAGTTCCGAATTCCCGATGTGACGGCGCTGGACCGGGGGTCGCGCAAGCTGCTGGAGCGCTTTCTCTAGACTGAGAATCTCCCCATGCACAGCACCGCCCTCGTCCTCTTCTCCGGCGGCCAGGACTCCACCACCTGCCTGGCCGAGTCGCTCGCCAAGTACGAGCGCGTCGAGACCATCGGCTTCGACTACGGCCAGCGCCATCGCGTCGAGCTCGAGGCGCGCACCACCGTGCTGGCGCACCTGCGCGAGCGCTTCCCGCATTGGGCGCCGCGGCTGGGCGAAGACCACCTGTTGAACGTCGACGTGCTGGGCCAGGTCAGCAGTTCATCGCTCACGCAGGACATCGCCTTCGAGATGCAGGCCAACGGCCTGCCCAACACCTTCGTGCCCGGCCGCAATCTGATGTTCCTCACGCTGGCCGGCGCGCTGGCCTATCGGCGCGGGCTGGAGGTGATCGTCACCGGCGTGTGCGAGACCGATTTCTCGGGCTATCCCGACTGCCGCGACGATACCATGAAGGCGATGCAGCTCGCGCTCTCGCTCGGCATGGACCGGCGTTTCGTGATCGAGACGCCGTTGATGTGGATCGACAAGGCCGCGACCTGGGCGATGGCGCACCGGCTGGGTGGCGAGCCGCTGGTCGAGCTGATCGTCGAGGACACGCACACCTGCTACCTCGGCGACCGCACGCAGCGCCATGCCTGGGGCCATGGCTGCGGCAGCTGCCCGGCCTGCGAGCTGCGCGCGCGCGGCTGGGAGCGCTACGCCGCGTCCAGCCGGTAGCGCGCACCAGCGCCTTCGGGCTGCGGCACCAGGGTCCAGCGCTTGTCGTGGAAGGCTCCGGCCGAGGCGCGGTGGGCGATCGACACCATCGCACCGCCTGCCGCACGCACGCCCTCGGCCAGGCGCCTGTAAAGCGTCTCCTCGGCCTGCGCATCAAGCGCGCTGGTGGCCTCGTCGGCGAACAGCCAGGCCGGCTTCTTGAGCAGCACGCGCGCGATCGCCAGGCGCTGCTGCTCGCCGCCGGAAAGCTTCTGGGTCCAGGCGTCGCTGTCGTCCAGGCGCGCGGCAAGGTCGGGCAGCAGGGCATCCTCGAGCGCCTGCTTCAGCTGCGCGTCGCTGTACTCGCTCGCCGGCTGCGGATAGGCCAGCGCATCGCGCAGCCGGCCGTCGGGCACGTAGGGCCGCTGCGGAATGAACATCGCGTTCTCCGGCATCGACACCCGGCCGCGGGCGAAGGGCCAGATGCCGGCGAAGGCGCGGAACAGCGTCGACTTGCCGCTGCCCGAGGGGCCTTGCAGGAGCACGCTGTCGCCGGGCTTGACCATGAGTGCGGCGTTCTGGATCAGCGACGCTCCGCCCGGCAGCGCCACGGTGAGGTCGTCGGCGCGCAAGCCTTCGTCGCCGGAGGGCGCGCGCTCCACCGCGCTGGCCGCGCCGGCATGGGCTCGCATGGCGGCCTCGAAGGAAGTGAGCCGGTCCGCGGTGGCGCGCCAGACGGCGACGCGGTCGTAGTTGTCGACGAACCAGCTGAGCGAATCCTGCACGCGCCCGAAAGCCGAATTGACCTGCATCAGCTGGCCGAGCTGGATGGCGCCGCTGAAGAAGCGCGGCGCCTGCACGATGAAGGCGAAGATCACCGAGGCTTGCCCGAAGGAAGCCGTGAAGGCGACCAGGTTCTTCTGCTTGCCGATCAGCTTCAGGTAGTTCTTCAGCACCGAGCCGAAGCGCAGCTGGAGCTGGCCGTGTTCGACCTGTTCGCCGCGATCGAGCGCGATGGCTTCGCTGTATTCGCGAACCCGCATCAGGTGGTGCCGGAAGTCGGCCTCGTAGCGCTGCTGCTGGAAGTTCAGGCCGATCAGCGGCCGCCCGATGAAGTGCGTGATCACGGTGCCGGCTGCGCAGTAGGCCAGCGCAATCCACACCATCGAGCCCGGCACCGTGTAGCTGCTGCCGAAGAACGGGACGCTGACCACGCCGCTGAGCGTCCAGAGGATGCCGATGAAGCTCAGCAGGGTCACCACGGCATTGAGCAGGCCCATCGACAGCGTCATCGTGTAGTCGGTGAAGAGCTGCATGTCTTCCTGGATGCGCTGGTCGGGGTTGTCGGGCGTCTGGCCGTCCTGCTGCCCGTAGCGCGCGAGTTCGAGGCGGTAGAAGGTGCGGTCGGCCATCCAGCGCGCGAGATAGCTGCGCGTCATCCAGGCGCGCCAGCGCAGCTGCAGGAGCTGCGTCAGATAGAACTTGAGGATCGCGATCACGATGTAGCCGGCCGCGATCCAGCAGAAAAAGACGATCTCCCTCCAGAACACCGCCTGGTCCTTGTTCTGCAGCGCGTCGTAGAAGCGCCCGAACCACTGGTTGTTGAGCACCAGCATGTAGACCGTGCCGAGGTTGAGCGCCACGATCGTGGCGAGCAGCCCGCGCGCCTTCCATTTTTCTTCCGAGCTGAAGTAGGGCGCGGCCAGCGCGCCGATGCGGCGCAGGGTCGAGAGCAAGCTCGTGGAACCGTCGGGAGTAGTCATTGGGATGAGCGTGGGTTGGCCGGCGCGCGAAGCTGCGCCTTTGGGTTCATCGTATCGCCTGGGCGCGCCGCATTCTTAAACGGCGCTGAAGCGCCGGGTCAGCGCAGGTTGCTGATGCCGCTTGCGACGTGGCCCGAAGGCACGTGGCGCGCGGCCGCGTCGACGTGGCCGGTCTGGTCGTCGAAGAAGAAGTCGGGCTCGAACTCGCGCAGGAACTCGCCCTTGGGCAGTCCGCCGAGGAACATCGCCTCGTCGACCTTGATGTTCCAGTTCATCAGCGTGCGGATCGCGCGCTCATGCGCCGGCGCGCTGCGCGCCGTGACCAGCGCGGTACGGATGCGCATGCTGGGATTGCTCGCGAGCTGGAGCCGATGCAGCGCGGCGAGCAAAGGCTTGAACGGCCCTTCGGGCAGCGGCAGCTGGGCCTTGCTGGATTCGTGCAGCTGGAAGGCGTCGAGTCCCTCGGCCTGGTACACGCGCTCGGCCTCGTCGCTGAAGAGCACCGCGTCGCCGTCGAAGGCAATGCGCACCTCGTTGGGATAGGCATCGCTCGCATGCACCGATTCGACCAGCACGCGCGCGGCCGGGAAGCCCGCATTGAGCGCCTCGCGCACGTCCTCGGCATTGACCGAGAGGAACAGGTGCGCGCGCAGCGGCCGCAAATAGCCGAAGGGAGGGCGGCCCTGCGTGAACACGCCGCGCTGCAGCGAGATGCCGTTGGCCACGCCCGAGCGGAACACCCGCATGCCCGAGACCGGATCGTTGCGCGAGAGGATCACGACCTCGACGCGCTGGATGCCGTCGTCGTTGAAGCGCAGCAGCTTGCGCACCAGCGAATAGGCGATGCCGGGCTGGGCCGGCACATCGAGCCGTTCGAGCTGGAGCTTCATGTAGCCGGCGTCGTCGCCCGCTTCGAAGATCTTGTTCTCTTCCTCGAGATTGAAGAGCGCACGCGAGGAGATGGCCACCACCAGCTTGTCGTCCAGCGAAACCGGCATCGACTACCTCACGAACTGGTTGAGCTGGATGATCGGCATCAGCACCGCCAGCACGATCAGCATGACCACACCGCCCATGGCCACGATGAGCAGCGGCTCGAGGATGGTCGCCAGGTGCATCGCACGGCGCTGCACCTCGGCGCCCAGCTGGGTCGCCGCACGTTGCAGCATCAACGGCAGGGTGCCGGTCTGTTCGCCGAGGCGGGCGAACATCGAGACGATGCCGGGGAACCTTTTCTTCTGTGCCAGCGCGGAAGCGAGCGGCGCGCCTTCGCGCACCAGCACCAGCGCGTCGAGCGCGTCGGCGCGCATCGCGCGGTTGCTCAGCGTTTCGGACGCGGCCTGCAGCGCGCGCAGGATCGGCACGCCGGCCGTGGCCAGCATCGCGAGCGTGCTCGCGAAGCGCGCCGCGTTGTAGCCGCGGGACAGCCTGCCGACCAGCGGCAGCTCGAGCCAGGCGGCGTCGAATCGTTCGCGCACGGAGGCGCGGGCCAGCGCCATGCGCGCGCCGAGGGTCGCCAGCACGATGGCGCCGAGCATCAGCCAGCCGTAGTTGCGCACGAAGTCGCTCAGGGCCAGCATCGCCACGGTAAGGATGGGCAGCGCCCGTTTCGTGCCCGCGAACACGTTGGCCACCTGCGGCACCACATAGCTGACGAGGAAGATCACGATCACGATGGCGACCAGGGTCACGATCGCCGGGTAGAGGGCCGCGCCGACCAGCTTCTGCTGCAGCGCCTGCCGCTGCTCGAGGTCGTCGGCCAGGCGCTCGAGCACCAGGCCGAGATTGCCGCTCTGCTCGCCGGCGCCGATCACCGCCGTGTAGATGGGCGAGAACTCGCGCGGATGCTGGGCCAGCGCGCGCCCGAAGGGCGAGCCCGCGTTGACCTCGGCACGCAGGGAGGCGATCAGGTTGCGCTGCTGTTCGGTCTCGGCTTCGTCGGTCAGCGCGGTGAGTGCGCGTTCGAGCGGCAGGCCGGAAGACACCAGGCCGGCGAGCTGCCGCGTCCAGACCGCGAGGGTGGTGGAGTTGAAGACGCGCTTGCCGCCCAGCAGGCGGCGCCAGCTCCGGTCCGGGGCGGCGCCGCTTTCGACGCTGCCGACGACGGTCACCGACAGCGGAATCAGTGCCTGAGCGCGCAGCATCCCGCGGGCGCTGCGGGCGGTGTCGGCTTCGAGCACGCCCTTGCGGGGCTGGCCCAGTTGGTCTATGGCTTCAAAGGAATAGGCGGGCATGGTGACTGGCGACAAAATGCGCGAGCCCGCATTGTCGGCGTTTGGCGTTGCCTTTTCGTCGCGCGGCTTCCACAACACCACTCCGAGGAGTCTTCATGTCGCTTCGTACCACTGCTGTTGCCGTCGCCGCGCTGCTGGGAGCGCTTTCCCTTCCCGCCGCGGCGCAACCCACTTTCGACGGTTTTCTCTGTTGCAACATGCGCACCGACGGCAGCTGGATCAGCGACGGCAACTATGCCGAAAGCGGTAAGCGGATCATCCCGGCCGGTACGCCGACGCGCGTCACGGGCTATGGCCGCAACCGCGTGCAGATCGAACTCAACGGCAGCAAGCAGGCCATCGGCAACGACTACAGCCGCGACCTCGATCTCGGCACTTTCGCCAAGCGCTACGTGGTGAGCGAAGACCCGGCACGCAAGATCGTGGGTTACCCGCCCAAGATCCGGGACGCGATCAAGTCGGCGCGCGTCACCAAGGGCATGACGCGCGAGCAGGTGGCGATGGCCGTGGGCTATCCGATGAGCAGCGAAAACCCGAACCTCGACGCGCCGATCTGGCGCATGTGGCTCAGCAGCTTCAGCGAGTTCCAGGTGCTGTTCGACAATGCCGGCCGCGTGCGCCATGTGGAAACCGACCCGCAGACCCGCAATCTCGTCGTGATGGAATGACTCTCTTGGCCCCCCGGCTTTTCACTCCGCTTCGCTGCGTGTAACTCCACCCCCGAGGGGGCGGCTCGGCCGCCTTGGGGCGGCCCGGCGGCGGCCGATTGGCCGATCAGTCTCTCGTCACGCGCAGCAGCTCGGCGCGCGAGGTCACGCCGGTCTTGACCAGCCGCTCGCCGTCCTCGCGCATCGAACGCAGGCCACCGCGTTCGGCCGCCACGAAGAGCTGGCTTTCGGGCGCGCGGTTGTGGATCAGCGATTGCACCGTGTCGTCGGCCACCAGCAGTTCGAAGATGCCGGTACGGCCCTGGTAGCCGGTCTGGCCGCAGGCGTCGCAGCCCACGGGTTCGGCCTCGTCGCCGGCGGCCGAGGGCACGGCGCAGACCGGGCAGAGCCTGCGCACCAGGCGCTGCGCCAGCACGCCGAGGAGCGAGGAGCTCAGCAGGAAGGGCTCCACGCCCATGTCGGTCAGGCGCGTCACGGCGCTGACCGAATCGTTGGTGTGCAGCGTGGCCAGCACCAGGTGTCCGGTGAGCGAGGCCTGGATCGCGATCTGCGCGGTCTCGAAATCGCGGATCTCGCCGATCATGATCACGTCCGGGTCTTGCCGCAGGATCGCGCGCAGCGCCTTCGCGAAGGTCAGCTCGATCTTGGCGTTGACCTGGGTCTGGCCGACGCCGGGCAGCTCGTATTCGATCGGATCCTCGACCGTCATGATGTTGCTTCGGCCGGCGTCGAGCCGGCTGAGCGCGGCGTAGAGCGTGGTGGTCTTGCCGGAGCCGGTCGGCCCGGTGACCAGGATGATGCCGTGCGGCTGGCCGATCAGGTGCTGGAAGCGCGCCAGCGTGTCGCCCTGCATGCCGACGGCTTCGAGCGTGAGCTTGCTTTCGGTCTTGTCGAGCAGGCGCAGCACCGCGCGTTCCCCGTGCGCCGACGGCAGGGTCGAGACCCGCACGTCGACCGCGCGCGTGCCGATGCGCAGGCTGATGCGCCCGTCCTGCGGCAGCCGCTTCTCGGCGATGTCGAGGTCGGCCATGATCTTCAGGCGCGAGATCAGCGCCGCGTGCAGCGCGCGGTTGGGCTGCACCACCTCGCGCAGCGTGCCGTCGATGCGGAAGCGCACCGCGGAAGTCCGCTCGTAGGGTTCGATGTGGATGTCGCTGGCGCCGTCGCGCGCGGCCTGCGTGAGCAGCGCATTGAGCATTCGGATGATGGGCGCATCGCCGGCGCTTTCCAGCAGGTCTTCCACCGCCGGCAGCTCCTGCATCATGCGCGAGAGATCGGCATCGCCCTGCACCTCGCTCACGACGGCGGCGGCGTTCGATTCGCCTTGCGCATAGGCGGCGCTGATGCGCTGCGCCAGTTCGTTGGGCGCCAGCGCCTCGAAGGCCTTGACCGGGTACTTGCGGGCCACCTCGCCGATCGCGCTGCGCGGCGGCACCTGGGGCATCCAGAGGGTGAAGGCGCCTTCGTCCGTTTCTTCGAGCAGCAGTTGCTGGCTGCGTGCGAAGGCGTAGGGCAGGGGATAGCGCACGGCAGGATCCTTAAGGCAGTTCGCGCGCCGTGGACGGGTCGGCGGTCGGCGGCAGCGCGCCCTTCATCGGGCCCGGCGGCAGCGGTGCGTGCTGCGGCGGCAGCGGCGGCGGGATCAGGCGCGTGCCGTCGATGCGGCGCGACGGATCGCCGCGCACGGTGTCGCTCAGCGGTGGCAGCACCGGCGCCCCGCGCACCGAATTGAGCATCGGGTTGTCGGTCGAAGGCTGGATGTTCTGCTGCATCGCGCGCAGCGCATCGTAGCGGTCGGCCGTGATCGTGTCGCTGGAGAGCTGGTCGCGCACGATGGTCGGCCGCAGGAACACCATGAGGTTGGTCTTGCGGCGGCTGCGGACCTCGCTCTTGAACAGGTTGCCGAGCACCGGGACGTCGCCGAGGCCGGGCACTTTTTCCTCGGAGGTCGAATACTCGTCGGACAGCAGGCCGCCGAGCACGATGATGTTGCCGTCGTCGACCAGCACGTTCGATTCGATCGAGCGCTTGCTCGTGGTGGGGCCGTTCAGGTTGTTCACCGTGGATGCGACGACGCTGGAGACCTCCTGGAAGATCTGCATCTTGACCGTGCCTGTCTCGCTGATCTGCGGGCGCACGCGCAGCGTCAGGCCGACGTCCTTGCGCTCGATGGTCTGGAACGGGTTGACGGTGTTGGTATTGCCGCCGGCGCTGGTGTACTGGCCGGTGACGAAGGGCACGTTCTGACCGACGACGATCTTGGCTTCCTCGTTGTCGAGCGTCAGCAGATTGGGGGTGGACAGCACGTTGCCCTCGCCGTTGCTGGCCAGGAAGCGGGCCAGGAAGCCCAGCACGTACTGCCCGTCGCTGCCGTAGCGGTGGCCGATGCCGAAGTTGAAGCCGGTCGAGGGCCGCGTCGCGGCGTTGCCGGTCGCCAGGCCGACGGCCAGGTCGATGATGTTGGCGCCGCCCAGGCTCGAGTTGGTGCCGAGCACGCCCACGTTGCGGTCGCCGCTGCTGCCGATGCCGGCTTGCCACTGGATGCCGAACTCGGCCGCCTTGTCGGCATTCACCTCGACGATCAGGCTTTCGATCAGCACCTGCGCGCGGCGGCTGTCGAGACGGTCGATCACCGCGCGCAGCTGCCGGTAGAGCGGCTCGGCCGCGCTGATGATCAGCGAATTGGTCGCCGGGTCGGCCTGGATCTGTCCGCCGGTGGAGGGCTGCGCCGTCCCGCTGATCGGCGCCGTGGCGGCGCTCATTCCGCCTTGCGCACTCGCGCCGAGCTGGCTGAACTGCTGTTGCTGCTGCTGGGCGGCGGGCGTGGTTCCGGCGGTACTGAGGGCGCCGGCCGCGCCGCCCAGCGCGCCGGTGGTGCTCGGCTGCGAGCTCGCGAGCGCGGCGCGCAAGGTGACCGCCATCCGCACCGCGTCGGCGTTCTTGAGGTAGACGACGTAGATATTGCCGGCCGCGCCATTGCCGCTGTCGATCGGCGCGCGGTCGAGGCGGTCGATCAGCGTGCGGACCAGCTGCGAACGTGCCGGGTTGGCCGCGCGCAGGATGACGGCATTGCTGCGCGGCTCGGCCAGCAGCGTGGTGCGGAACGACGCGTCGGCGGTGCCGGGCGCGGCGCCCTGCACCTGCCCGGGCCCGGTGGCGGATCCGCCTTCGACCAGACGCGTGAGCACCGGCACCAGGTCGGTGGCGACCGAGTGCTTCAACGGAATGACCTCGATGTCGGAAGCGTTCGGCACGTCGAGTGCGGCAATGATGCGCGCCAGCCGCCGCATGTTCTCGGCATAGTCGGTGATCACCAGCGAGTTGTTGCCCGGGTTCACGTTGATCGTGTTGTTGGGTGCGATCAGCGGGCGCAGCACCGGCAGCAGGTTGTTGGCCGACTCGTAGTTGAGCTTGAAGACCTGGGTCACGATCTGGTTGCCGCTCAGCGTCGCGGTGGCGGGCGTCGAGGTGCTGACCGCGCTGCTCTGCAGCTTGGCATCGGCCTCGGGCACCACCTTGTAGAGCCCTTCGGACTGCACGATCGCAAAGCCCTGCAGGCGCAGCGCCGCGGCAAACTGGTTGAAGGCCGCGGCGGGCGAGATCGCGCGGTCGGTCTGCAGGTTGATCGTGCCCTTCACGCGCGGGTCAACCACCACGTCGCGGCCGGTCACGACCGCCATGGTGCGCGCGACGGATTCGATCTCGGCGTTGGTGAAATTCAGCGTGATCGGCTCGCCGCGTCGTGGCGGCGCTGCGGCTTCTTGCGCGAACGCAGCCGGAATGCAGGCGGTGATCAGCATCTGTGCCGCGAGGGCGGCGGTGCCGATGCGTGTCGCGTACGAAGACTGTTGCTTCATGGTCAACCCAGTGTGATGAGTGAGCGCGCGCCTTCGCGTCGCCCGATGATATTCAACAAATTCGAGAGCGCATCTTCGCGCCCCGGCGCGGCGCTGGCTTCGCCGTCGAAGCGCAGCGCGCTTCCGTTCCATCGTCCGCTGCCGCTGAGCTGGAGACTGCCTTCGCGGGTGGTCAGCAGGAGGGTCGGCGTCGGCCCGCCCTCCAGCGTGATGCGGTAGCTGCCCATCGGCTTGAGCGTCGAAAGGCTGGACGAGATGTCGGTGGCGTCGAGGACGGCGCGGCCGGCGAGCCCCAGTTGCGGGCCGTTCCATTGCATCGCGAAGCCCTGCATGGAGATGTCGAGCACGCCCTCGGGCTTGAGGGTGTTCCAGGGAGCGCCAAAACCGCTGAGCAGCGCGGCGGGCCAGCGGGACTGGCCGTCGCGCCACTCGAGCTGCAATCCGCTGGGACGCGGACGCGCCTTGAACTGCAGCGGCTTTGGCGCGCAGCAGGGAATGTCGAGCGCGGCGGTCACGCCGTCCCAGCGCGGTCGCAATGTCCAGCCCAGCGTGCCCGGCAGCGAGATCGATTCGGCGCCGCCCGCGCCGCTCGAGAACACGACCCCCGCGCTGCCGTTCCAGACCGTTCCGCGCGCATTGACCAGCTGCAGATGGCCATCGCTTCGCGCGGCGAGAAAGGCGGCCAGCCAGCGTGCCGGCGCGTACACCGAGAGCGCCAGCACCGCACCGATCAGCGCGCCGAGAATGGCCCAGCGCCGGCCGGTCGATGTGACGAGGACAGGAGAGCGTCGGGTGGCCATGGCGGTGACGGTGCTCAACGGGCCGGCAGGCCCATGACCAGCGTGCCGTCCCAGCGCACGACGGAAGGTTCGGCACCTCTGGCGGCTGCGGCGGCGGGAGAAGAGGCGGCCGGAGCGCCTTGCGCGGTGCGCGTCAGGTGCGCCTCGCGCGGCACGGCGCGCGCATTGCTGCGCGCCTGTGCCAGCCATTGGGCGAGCGTGTCGGCGGGGGTGGCGCGCATGGCGATCGTCACGCCTTCGCCGGCGGCGGCGGGCTGCATCTGGGCGTTGGGCCCGAAGCTCTGGCGCACCGAGGTTTCGAGCGCGCGCATGGCGTCGTCGCGGCTGGCGCGCGGCTGGGACTGCAGGGCCTTGGCTTGCGTCTGCAGGCTGGTCATCTGCTGCAGTTGCGCATCGAGTTTTGCGTGCTCGGCGGGCGCCGACGACAGCGTGCGCAGCGCGGGCGCCAGCATCACCCACCAGAGCAGGGCGAGCATCACCAGCGCGGCGGCGATCGCGATCATGCGCTGCTCGCGCGGCTCGAGTTCGGGCCACCAGGCCTGCCAGCGTGCTTCGAGGGATTCGAGCCAGCTGTTCATCGCGCGGCCTCCGCCTGGACCAGCAGCAGGTCGCCTTCGCTGCGCGCGCTGTAGCCGCGCGCGGACAGCGTGGCCGAGACGCTGTCTGCCTCCGCGGGCTTCAAGCCCAGGCCGCGCAGCCGCAACTGGCCGGCGCTGTAGTCGATGGCACTGGGCACGCGGCCGGGCGGCAGGCTGCTTGCGAGCACGCCCAGCATGGGTTCGAAATCGGCAGCGGCGACGCCACCGGTGGCCTGCTGCAGCGAGGCGACTTCGCGTGCCATTTGCACCGGGGCATCGACCACCAGTTGCACCGACGGGAAAGTCTGCTTGAGGATGCTGTTCACCGCGGCGCGCTTGCTGTCGAGCGCGCTGCGCTCCTTCCAGGCCCAGGCATTGAGGCCGATGAGCTGGGCCAGCACCAGGACCAGCGCGCCCCAGCGTGCCGCACGCCACTCGGGCTCGTGCCATACGCCGCGCCAGACCGCCGCGAGCTTCTTGCTCGCGCGGGCGCGGCCGGTGGACGCAAGGTCGAACTGCGCAAGATCCCAGGGCGAGCGGCTAGCCTGCAGCCAGCGTGCGGCCGGCTTGACGATCGGCACGCGGCGCCCGAGCAGGCTTTCGGCCAGTTCGGCCACTGCGGGTTCTGCCAGCATCGTCGTGCCTTCGGGGGGCGTGCCGAGCAACGCAACGCCGGCACTGTCGAGCGGGAGCGCGGTCACCCCCTGGGTGTCGCAGATCACGAGCTGCGCGGCGTCCGGCTCGCCGATCGCGAAGACCATCGGGGCTGCGCCCGCCGGCTGCGGCGCGAATTCGGGAACGATGCGCGTGACGCGGCGGCCCGCGGCTTCGAGGGCCTGCACCGCGCTGCGCAGCCAGATCCGGTTGCAGGCCGCCACCCATGCGGGCGTGGCGGCGCGCGCGCCGGGCTCCAGCGCGAAATGCAACAGCTCCGGTTCGTCGAGCAGCCGGTCTTCGAGCAGGCCATTGAGCACCGAGCGCACGCGCACAGCACCGCTCATGCTGCCCTGCGGCATCGTGACCTGATGCCAGGAGAGGGCAGCCGCGGGCACGCACAGGATCACTTCGTCCCCGCTCGGCAGCAGGGCCGGCGGCGCGCTTCCCTGAGAGCGCAGCTTGCGGCCGTCGCTGGACCAGACTGCCCAGCCGTACTCGCCGCCGGCGGGGGCGGGCGGGGGCGGGACGGTGACGAGCAATACGGCCATGGCGATCGGTGAGGGGTGGTCATTGTAGGTGGATGGTTCACATCCACCTGCTACATATTTGATAGCGCGTTACGCCCGTGGCGTGGGCGCTCCCGTGCTTTTTATCCTATAAGCGTGACTAAAAGTTTCTACTTCAGGACTTCGGCGGCGCCGACGTGGCGCCCGCACCACGTTCGCGCCACACGATGCGGACCTCGATGCCGTCGCGCCGCAACAGCGACTGTTCCTCGACCCAAGTTCGGTCCAGCCGCAGCCGTCCATGCACTTCGAAGTAGCTGCTCCCCACGCTGTGCTGTTCGCCGAACTGCGTCGAGCTGTCCTGCAAGAGACGGTTCGCGTCGGCCAAGCTGCGGAAGTGGCTGCGCGTGCGCTGCGCCACCAGGCGCTTGGCGCCGGCCAGATCGAGCGCGGGAACACTGGCGAACAAGGCTTCGGCGCTGGCGGTGTTGATGTTGAGCTTGGTGCCCGCCGGCAGCACGGTGACGTAGGGCTCCAGCGCGGCCACGGTGCTGGGCGAGAGGCCGAGCCAGACCAGCTGGGAGGTGCGCTGCGGCATCAGCGGGCCGGTGGCCGAGGTGTCGGTGGTCACGGCGGGGGGCGTGGTGCCGGCTCCTGTGCCTGTGCCTGTGCCTGTGCCGGCCGTCGCGGCGACCGGCAGCGCACGTTGCAGATTGGCTGTCAGCGCCGCCAGTTCCTGCGCGGGCAGGCCCAGCAGTTCGAACAGCTTGGTGAATACGGCGACCGATGCGGCCACCGGCTTGCCGCCTTCCACCAGGTTCAGCACGTTGAGCTTGGACTGGGCATCGATGATGCGGCCCGAAAGAAAGGCATCGGGCAGGCCTTCGAGCACATCGCTGGCGATGTTCTTCTCGGCCGAAAGAAAGCTCGTCAGCTTGGCCTCCTCCAGCGGCACGGCCCAGGGCTCGGCCAGGTGGTCTGCGCCCCCGCCTGCGGCGGCGCCGGCGCGGGCGTCCTCGCGCAGGATCAGGCGCGACCAGTCGAGCGCCCCGATCAGCACCCAGGCCGACTGCACCCGCGCCCGCTCGGCCGCCTCGACCTCGACCGCGCGCCACTGCTGCCAGAGCGCCGCGGCGGCGAAGGTGGCGACCAGCGTGACGGTCAGCATGGCGGCCAGCAGGGCAGCACCGCGCGTGTCTCTGGCGGATTTCGATCGCGGCTTCATGATTTGGGCGCCATGGCGGTGGGCCGCAGCCAGTCGCGGGTCAGCAGCCCGGCGAGCGCCGAGCCGGGCGGCAGGCTCAGGACCAGGCGCACGCCGTCGGGCAAGGGCGTGCCTGTGCCGAGCACCTCGGCGCCGACGGCCGGACTCCAGCTGTCGTTGCGGAAGTAGTAGAGCTGCCAGGCCTCGACCGGCATCAGTCCGAGCTCTGCGCCGCGCAGCTCGTTGCCGGAGCTCGTGCCGGTGCCGCCGTCCTGGCCCCATGCGGCGGCGCGGTCCCAGGCTTGCTGCCATTCGGCGCGGGTGGTGATGCCGGGCGATTGCCAGCGCTGCCAGCGCGCGCCCACGGCGGCGTCGGCGCGCAGGGTCCAGGCGACCACATAGACCACCGATTGGGCGCTGTCGGTACTGCGCCGCGTGAGGCGCAGCACGCGGCCGTCCCAGTCCATGGGCCGGATCTGCGCCAGCGCCGTCGTGGCATCGAGATCCGCATTCCATTGCGACAGCGCAGCCTGCAGCGTGAGCATAGCGTCGCCTCGCTCGCGGTTCAGGGCCTGCGCGCGCGCCATGCCCTCCAGGCCGCGCCAGCTCACCAGCGCGAGCAGTGCCATCACCGCGATCGCGACCAGCAGCTCGATCAGCGTGAAGCCCTTGGATCTGCGCATCAGTAGCGTCCCACGACAGTGGACAAGCGCAGCACCGGCGCGTCGCCCGCATCGCGCACCTGGACGTCGACGCGGCGGAAGTTCGGGTTCAGCGTGGGCGTGGTCGAGACGGTGACGGCCAAGCTCACGTTGGCCTGGGTGCAGACCAGCCCCGCATCGCCGACCGCCGGCAACTGCCGCGCGAGCCGGGCCTTGATCAGTTCGTTTTCGGCGCAGAGCTGCGCGAGCAGCAGGTCCGACTGGCGCTGCGCGTTGCGCGTGAGCGCCATCGTGGCCTGCGATCCGGCCATCAGTGCGATCGCGACGATGCCGAGTGCGACCAGCACTTCGATCAGCGTGAAACCTGCTTGCCGGCCCCCGGTCATGGCGCGACCACCGCGAAAGGTCGCAGCCCGTCGGTGCCGATGCGCAGGCTGCGCGCCGGCGGGCCGTCCGCGGTCAGCAGCACCTGCTGCGCCGCGATGATCGGTTCGGGCCCCAGCTGCAGCGCCGGGACCGCGGAGCCGTCGGCGGCCAGAGGTTGCGCAGCGATGCCGTCGGAGAGCCAGGCGGTCGGCAGGGTGCCGGGCTGCAGGCCGTCGAAGACGAAGTTGCCGGGGCCTTGCGGCGTCGGACGCCAGCGCACCGCGATGCCGCTGGCACGGGATTGCGCGCGTGCCGATTCGAGCAACGCTGCGAGCCGCTCGGCTTCGCGATCGAGCGTGGCCTGGCCCGAATCCCGCAGCGCAAGCCCGACGCCGGCCGTGGCGAGCGCGATGATCGCGAGCACCACCAGCAGTTCGAGCAGCGTGAAGCCGCCGGTACGGCGGCGTGCGCTGTCGGAGCGAGGGCCGCAGCGCTTATTGCCAGCTGCCGATGTCGGCATTCTTGCCTTCGCCGCCGGGCTGGCCGTCGGCGCCGAGCGAAAGGACGTCGATCTCGCCCTTGAGGCCCGGGTTCATGAACTGGTAAGGCCGGCCCCAGGGGTCGTTCGGCAGCTTCTCGACGTAGGGCTTCCAGTTGGGTGCGGCAGGGCCGCTGGTGGGGCGGGTGAGCAGTGCCTGCAGGCCTTGTTCCGACGTGGGGTAGCGCTGGTTGTCGAGCCGGTAGAGCTTGAGCGCCTGCATGAGGTTGTTGACGTCGGTCTTGGCGGCGGTGACGCGTGCGTCGTCGGCGCGTTCGATCACGTTCGGCACGATCAAGGCCGCCAGCACGCCGATGATGACCAGTACGACCATCAGCTCGATCAGCGTGAAGCCGCGCTGCAGGGCGCGTGCAATGGGGCGGTGAGAAAGGGGCATGAAAGGTGGGAAGGAGATCAAAAAGAGGCGGGCCTCCAAAAGAAGCGGGCCTTGCGGCGTTCGCTGAATGATAATCCGGCCCCATGTCAGTTCCCTACGCACCCGCCCGCTGGCCTTCGGCCACCGCAACGACCGGCCTTTGGGCGCTTGCGGCTGCGAGCATCGTGTTCTGGGGGCTGCGGCTGATGTCGCCGTCCGATGCCGTCGCACCGCCCGCGGTGAGCACCGGCGCGTCGCCGACCGTGGACTCGACGGCGGTGGCGCAAATACTGGGTGCTGTGCCCAGCCAGGCCGTGGTCGCGGCAACGCCCGATGCGGCAAGCCGCTTCGTGCTGCAGGGAGTCGTGGCCGACACCGATCAGCAGGGCGCTGCGCTGATCGCCGTCGACGGCAAGCCGCCACGGCCATTCCGTGTCGGGGCCAAGGTGGCGGACGGCTATGTGCTGCAGTCCGTGAGCACGCGCGCCGCAGCGCTGGGTGCGAGTGTCGATTCGGCGCCGGCCTTCACATTGCAGCTGCCGGTGAGACCGCTCGCCGCGAATCCGCCGCCTGCGGTGCCCGGCGCTGCGCCGCCCGTGGTGGCTCCGGCTCCGCCGCGCTGAGGCGCCGGCCGGGCCTCAGGCCTGCAGGAACAATCGATAGACCGGGTTGGCGGTTTCCTCCACGAAGGGATAGCCGAGCGTCCGGAGGAATTCGTCGAACGCGGCATGGTCGGCCGCCGGCACCTGCAGCCCGACCAGGATGCGGCCGTAGTCGGCGCCCTGGTTGCGGTAGTGGAAGAGGCTGATGTTCCAGGTCGGCCGCATGAGGCTCAGGAACTTCAGCAGCGCGCCGGGGCGTTCGGGGAACACGAAGCGCAGGAGCCGCTCGTCGTGCGCCAGGCCGGTGCGGCCGCCGACCATGTGGCGGATGTGCTCCTTCGCGAGCTCGTCGTGCGTGAGGTCGATGGCGCCGAAACCGTGCGCGACGAAGGTGTCGGCGATCGTCTTCGACTCGCCGCGCGCCGTCGTGGTCAGCCCCACGAACACGTGCGCCTCCCTGGCATCGCTGATGCGGTAGTTGAACTCGGTCACGCTGCGCGATGCGCCCGGCAGCTGGCCGACCAGTTCGCAGAAGCGGCGGAAGCTGCCGCGTTCCTCGGGAATCGTCACCGCGAACAGCGCTTCGCGCTCCTCGCCCACCTCGGCGCGCTCGGCCACGAAGCGCAGCCGGTCGAAGTTCATGTTGGCACCGCAGAGGATGGCCGCGTAGGTCTCGCCGCGCGTGCCGTGCGCTTCGACATATTGCTTGATCGCGGCTACCGCGAGCGCGCCAGCGGGCTCGACGATGCTGCGCGTGTCGATGAACACGTCCTTGATGCCGGCGCAGACGGCATCGGTGTCGACCGTGATGAACTCGTCCACCAGGTCGCTGGCGACCCGGAAGGTTTCTTCGCCGACCAGCTTGACCGCAGTGCCGTCGGAAAACAGGCCGACATCGGGGAGCGTCACGCGTTGGCGGGCCGCGACCGATTGCATCATCGCGTCCGAGTCGTTCATCTGGACGCCGATCACCTTGATCTCGGGCCGCACGGCCTTGATGTAGTTGGCGACGCCTGCGATCAAGCCGCCGCCGCCGATGGCGACGAACACCGCATCGAGCGGGCCCTGGTGCTGGCGCAGGATTTCCATCGCGATCGTGCCCTGGCCCGCGATCACGTCGGGGTCGTCGAAGGGATGCACGAAGGTCAGCCCGTGCATCTTCTGCTGTTCGAGGGCGTACACGTAGGCATCGGAATAGCTGTCGCCATGCAGCTGCACTTCGCCGCCGAGCGCGCGCACCGCGTCGATCTTGAGCTGCGGCGTGGTCACCGGCATCACCACCACGGCCCGCGCGCCCAGCTTGTGGGCGCCGAGCGCCACGCCCTGGGCATGGTTGCCGGCCGACGCGCAGATCACGCCCTTGGCGAGCTGCTCGGCGCTCAAATGCGCGAGCTTGTTGTAGGCGCCGCGCAGCTTGAAGCTGAAGACGGCTTGCTGGTCCTCGCGCTTGAGCAGCACGGTGTTGCCCAGCCGCGCGCTCAAGGCGCGCGCCGGTTCGAGTGCGGACTCCACCGCGACGTCGTAGACGCGGGCGGTGAGGATCTTCTTCAGGTAATCGGCGGGGGTGAGCGGCGCTGTCGGCTTGGGCATAGGGCCGCGATCATAGGCCTGCGGCACCGAGGCAGGCAGCCCCAAGAAAAAAGCCCCGGGCCTTGCGGCTCGGGGCTAAATCCACCAATTGGGAGGGTGGAGGAGACAACCGGTGCACACGCGTTCGTGTGCGATGAAATAAAGTATATCGGTTGTTTGTTGCATTGCAACAAGCGGGTGACGCTTTTCCAACACAAATCTACGTCGGCGTGGTTTTTACCCCGCCGTGACCCCTGGAGTCTGCAAAAAATGGAATGCACAGTGAGTTGGACCGGCAATGCGGGCACGCGATCGGCGATGGGTTTCGTTGCCGAGACCGGCAGCGGCCACGTCCTGATGATGGACGGGGCGCCGGATGCGGCCAAGCCGGAGAACGGCGGACAGAACCTCGCGGCCCGGCCAATGGAAACCGTGCTCGCCGGCACCGGCGGCTGCACCGCCTACGACGTGGTGCTGATCCTGAAGCGTGGCCGGCACCAGGTGGAGCGTTGCAGTGTCAAGCTGACCAGCGAGAGGGCGGAAAAAGATCCCAAGGTCTTCACCAAGATCCACATGCACTTCACGGTGGCGGGCAAGGGAATCCCTGCCGCCGCCGTGGAGCGCGCGATCGCGCTGAGCCATGAAACCTACTGCTCGGCCACCATCATGCTGGCCAAGACCGCGGAGATCACGACCAGCTTCGATCTGCTCGAAACCTGAGCGCGGCCGGGCCCGCCCGCTCAGATGCGGTGGGCGACCGTCGTCATCACGCGGGAGGCCAGGCGCATCAGGGCCTTGGTCGGTGCCGGCAATTCCTGGGCGCCGGCGCTCCATGCCTGCGCTGCGTGGCGCGCTTCGTCCAGCTTCATCTGGTTGATCACGGCCCGCGATGCCGTGTCGCCGGCCGGCAGGCGGTCGAGGTGCCCGTCCAGGTGCGCCTCCACCTGGCGCTCGGTTTCGGCCACGAAGCCCAGGCTCAGCGGATCGCCGAGCCGGCCGGCAACGAGGCCCAGCCCGAACGCGCCCAGATACCAGAGGGGATTCAGCACCGACGGGTGGGCTCCCAGCTCGTCGAGGCGCTGTCGCGTCCAGGCGAGATGGTCGGTTTCTTCACGCGCCGCCGCGTCGAAATGCGCACGCAGCACCGGATCCCGCGCAACGGCAGCCTGCGCTGTATACAGGGCCTGGGCGCACACCTCCCCGACATGATTCACCCGCATCAACGCGCCCGCTTCCCGGCGCTCGGCTTCGCTGAGCTCGCCTGCGGGATCCACCGGCTGCGGGGCGGCCCGCGTCGCATGCGGCCTGGCGAACAAGGTGCGCAAGGCCGCGTCTGCGACGGCCAGGACGGAGTCGAGCGAAGGATTCATCAGGCGATTGGAACCGATCCGAAATAGAGCTCATGCAGGGCAGGTCTTGTTTCGCATCGTGGTGTCGTGAGGACTGCTAAAGCTTTGTTGCACTGCTGCAACGAAACGCTGAGCCCGGCCGCGATTTCGGGCGATTTGTTTTGCCCTGGTGAGACGGCTCTGGTGCAATAGCGACAACTTCCCAAAAGGAGGTTGGCCCGGGGTCCGGTAGGAGCACAAATGTGCCAGTCACGGTGAGCCCTTCGCACCGGAGCCCTATGTTTAACCTTGGAGAAACTTGCAATGAAAAAATCTCTAGTTGCTTTGGCTGCCCTGGCTGTCGCTGGTGTTGCCTCGGCTCAATCGTCGGTCACGCTGTTCGGTGTGGTTGACGCCTCTGTCAGCAGCTACTCGAACAAGTCGGAGAACGTCGGCTTCCCGACCACCCCTTTCTTCGTTGACAGCGTCAAGGCCAGCCGCACGGTGCTGGCGAACTCGGGCTACAACTCCAGCCGTCTGGGCTTCCGTGGTACGGAAGACCTTGGTGGCGGCCTGGCTGCCAGCTTCTGGCTCGAAGCCCCGATCAGCAATGACGACGGCCAAACCGGTATCTCGACGTTCCGTCGTCGTTCGACCGTGAGCCTGTCGGGTGGTTTCGGTGAAGTCCGCCTGGGTCGCGACTACACCCCGACCTTCTGGAACGACACCGTGTTCGATCCGTTCGGCACCAACGGCGTGGGTACCAACCTGATCTCGACGGCCAACGATGCGTTCGGCACCTTCAATGGCGCTGCTCCCCCAGTGGTCGCCGGCGTTCCCAGCGTTCTCGGCAACAACTACGTCCGCGCCAGCAACACCATCGGCTACTTCCTGCCCCCGAACCTCGGTGGCTTCTATGGCCAGGTGATGTACGGCCTCCACGAGCAGACCAAGTTCGATCCGGGCACGGTCACGCCGACCGCGCTGAACAACTCGCGCACCGGCCGTTACATCGGTGGCCGCGTGGGCTACGCCAATGGCCCGCTGGACGTCGCTACTTCGTATGGCAACAGCACGATCGGCGACAACTTCTTCGTCGGCACCACCACCTCGGTGAAGACGTGGAACCTCGGCGCTTCGTACGACTTCGGCGTCGTGAAGCTCTTCGGTGAATACTCGCAAGCCAAGAACGAACTCGACGTCGACACGCCGTTGTTCAGCGGCACGATCGGCAACGACGTCGACCTGAAGGGTTACCTGCTCGGCGTGACCGTGCCGGTTGGCGCTGGTCTGATCCGCGCGTCGTACTCGCATGTCAAGTACGACTTCAACCAGCCGTTCTCGATCATCGACGACCCGAAGGCCAGCAAGTTCGCCATCGGCTACGTGCACAACCTGTCGAAGCGCACGGCTCTGTACGCAACGGTCGCTCGCATCAGCAACAAGGATGGTGCAAACCTGACCGTCGGCGGCCCGGCGAACATCGTCACCACGACCCTGCTCCCGGGTCAGACCTTCCAGCCGAAGACCTCGACCGGTTACGACATCGGTATCCGTCACGCTTTCTGATTTGACGCTGGCGCAAGCCAGCTTCGATGGGAAGTTTGAAAGCCACCCGACGCAAGTCGGGTGGCTTTTTTCTTTGCTCGGGCTTTCTCGAACAGGGATATCCCTCGGGTCGGAGTTCTCCCGTGTCCGAAGCTGGCCCGGCTGTTGCATAGTCCGCGTTTTGACTTTGTGACGGATGGTTAACCATGGATTCCAAGCGCGTACTGATTCCTGTCGCCCTCGCGGCCTTTGTGTTGGCAGCGCCCGCACTGCATGCAAAGACTTTCAAATGGACGAGCGCGAGCGACATCCCGACGCTCGATATTCATTCTCAGAACAACGCACTGGGCAATGGCGTCCACGCGGCCATCTACGACTCGTTGGTCTACTACAACAGCAAGACTTTCAAGCCGGAACCCCAGCTCGCGTCCAGCTGGAAGCTCGTGACGCCGACCCAGATGCGCTTCACCTTGCGCAGCGGTGTCAAGTTCAGCGACGGCTCGGCGCTGACGGCCGAGGACGTGGTGTATTCGCTGACCCGCGCGATGACCAAGACCTCCAATTACGCGGTCTACACCCAGGGCATCGACAAGGTGGTCAAGGTCGATGCGAATACGGTCGACATCCTGCTCAAGGGCCCCAATCCCGTGCTGCTGAATCAGCTGACGGAGCTTCGCATCATGAGCAAGGCTTGGGCGGAGAAGAACAAGTCAGTCGAGCCGAAGGACATCAAGACGCCTGAGGAAAGCTACGCCCACCGCAACGCCATGGGCACCGGCCCGTACATGGTCAAGGAATGGCAGCCGGACCAGCGCCTGGTCCTTGTGCAGAACCCCAACTACTGGGGCAAGAACGACAGCAACGTGACAGAGGTGATCTACAGCCCGATCAAGTCCGAGGCCACGCGTGTCGCGGCGCTGCTTTCGGGCGAGATCGACTTCGTGCTGGATCCGAGTCCGCAGGATCTGGGGCGCCTGCGCCAGAGCGGCAACCTGAAGGTCATCGATGGCGTCGAAAACCGCACCATCTTCTTCGGCATGGACCAGTTCCGCGACGAGTTGCCTGGCTCCAACGTGAAGGGCAAGAATCCGCTGAAGGATCAGCGCGTGCGCAAGGCGCTTTACCAGGCTATCGACAGCGCCAGTCTCAATCGCGTGACGATGCGGGGCCTGAGCCAGCCGACCGGTGGGCTGGTGGCGCCGCAGGTCAACGGCTGGACCGAAGGCGTGCACAAGCGCCATCCCTACGATGTGGAGGCCGCCAAGAAGCTGCTGGCCGACGCCGGCTACCCGAACGGCTTCGAAGTCGACTTCGCATGTCCCAACAACCGCTACATCAACGACGAGGAAATCTGTCAGGCCGTGACCGCGATGTGGGCGCGCGTGGGCGTCAAGGCGAAGCTTCGCACGCTGCCGCTCGTGACCTATTTCCCGATGATCCAGCGCTACGAAGCCAGCATCTACATGCTGGGCTGGGGCGTGCCGACCTTCGATGCGCTCTACAGCCTGCAGTCGCTCACGCGCACCGTGGGCAGCGGGGGTGACGGCAACTACAACGTCGGCCGCTACAGCAATCCGAAGATGGACCAGATCATCGATCGCGTGAAGACGGAAACCGACCTCCCGGTGCGCGACCGCCTGCTGGCCGAGGCGCTGCAGTTGCAGAACGACGACGTCTCCCACATTCCGTTGCACAACCAGATCATTCCCTGGGCCATGAAGAAGAACATCGACGTGATTCATCGCGCCGACAACCGGCTCGACTGGCGCGTCATCAAGGTGAACTGACGCGCTGCGAAGCGTTTGCTGCAGGCGCCTCGTCGCGCCTCTTTTTGGCTCGGCTTCGAGCAAGGCGCAACCCGGGGAACCACCTCTTGGGCACGCACCTTGCTCTGCTAGCATCGTTGAACACATGCTCTGCTGAATGATTGCTTTCGTACTGCGCCGCCTGATCCAGGCCGTGATCGTCATGATCACGGTCGCCTTCATCGCCTTCCTCCTTTTCCAGTACGTGGGCGACCCAGTGGTGTTCCTGCTCGGCCAGGACGCAACGCCCGAGCAGATTCGCGAACTGCGTGTCGGCCTCGGGCTTGACAAGCCCTTTTTCGTGCAGTTCTGGCATTTCCTCGTCAATGCCGCGCAAGGCGAATTCGGGCTGAGCCTGCGGCAGGGCAGCAAGGTCTCGCGGCTGATCGGCGAACGCTTCCCGGCTACGCTCGAATTGGCGTTGGCTGCGGCCTTCCTGGCCTTGCTGATCGGTATCCCGATGGGGGTCTACACGGCGCTGCGCCGCGGCACCTTCATGAGCCAGGTGTTCATGACGATCTCCCTGCTCGGCGTCTCGCTGCCCACCTTCCTGATCGGCATCCTGCTGATCCTCGTCTTTGCGGTGCTGCTCGGCTGGTTCCCGAGCTTCGGGCGCGGAGAAACGGTGCAGATAGGCTGGTGGAGCACAGGCCTTCTGCGAGTCGACGGCTGGCACCACATCGTGCTGCCGGCGGTCACGCTCGCCATTTTCCAGCTCACGCTGATCATGCGGCTGGTGCGCGCCGAAATGCTCGAGGTGCTGCGCACCGACTACATCAAGTTCGCACGTGCCCGCGGCCTGTCGGACCGGGTCATCCATTTCGGCCACGCGCTCAAGAACACGCTGGTGCCTGTGATGACCATCACGGGCCTCCAGTTGGGCGGGCTGATCGCTTTCGCGATCATCACCGAGTCCGTGTTCCAGTGGCCCGGCATGGGCTTGCTGTTCATCCAGGCCGTGACCTTTGCCGACATTCCCGTGATGGCCGCCTACCTGTGTCTGATCGCCCTGATCTTCGTCGTCATCAATCTGGTGGTCGATCTGCTCTATTTCGTGGTCGATCCGCGCCTGCGCATCGGCCGCGCGGGAGGCCACTGATGAGCGAGCTACGTCTGCAGGCGAACGGCAGGGCGTTCGCGCACATCGCGCGCTTCTATCCGGAGATCACCGCCTTCCGGCGCGACCTGCATGCGCATCCCGAACTCGGCTTCGAGGAGGTCTACACGGCCGGCCGCGTCCAGGAGGCGCTTCGGGCCTGCGGCGTCGACGAGATCCACCCCGGCATCGGCAAGACCGGCGTGGTCGGCGTGATTCGCGGCCGGTCCACGGCCAGCCGCCGCATGATCGGCCTTCGGGCCGACATGGATGCCTTGCCCATGCGCGAGGAAAACGACTTCGCCTGGGCGTCGGCCAAGCAGGGCCTGATGCATGGCTGCGGGCACGACGGCCACACGGCCATGCTGGTCGGAGCCGCGCGCTACCTCGCCGAAACCCGCGACTTCGACGGCACCGCGGTCCTGATCTTCCAGCCGGGCGAAGAAGGCTTTGCCGGCGCGCGCGCGATGATCGAAGACGGCCTGTTCGACCGTTTCCCCGTGCAGTCGGTCTATGCGATGCACAACTGGCCCGGCCTGCCCGCCGGCACGGTGGGCATCAACCGCGGCGCGATGATGGCGGCCGCCGATCGCATCACGATCGAAATCGCCGGCAAGGGCGGCCATGGCGCGCACGCCTACCTGACGGTCGATCCGGTGCTGGTGTCCGCGCACATCATCACGGCGGTGCAGAGCATCGTGTCGCGCAACGTGCGCCCGATCGACGCGGCAGTGATCAGCATCTGCGCGGTCCAGGCTGGCGATCTCGGCGCCATGAGCGTGGTGCCGGGCAAGGCGATGCTGGTGGGCACCGTGCGGACCTTCAGCGCCAGGGTGCAGGCGCAGGTCGAGCAAAGGCTCGTGGAGTTGTGCGCGGCCGTCGCTTCCGGCTTCGGGGCCACGGCGCAGGTGAAGTTCGAACGCATCTATCCCGCCACGATCAACACCGCGCCCGAAGCCGTGTTCGCCGGTGATGTTGCGCAGTCGCTGGTGGGCGCGCACAACGTCGAGCGCAACATGGAGCCCAGCATGGGCGCCGAAGATTTCTCCTTCATGCTGCAGAAAAAGGCGGGTGCCTACATGCGCATCGGGCAGGACGCCCGGGGCGGCGCTTTCCTGCACAACAGCAAATACGATTTCAACGACGAGATCCTGCCGCTCGGTGCCGCATTGCATGCCGGCCTGATCGAGCAGGGCATGCCACTGGCCGCTGCCGGCAAACCCACCAAGAACAAAGTCGCCTCGACGGCGTCCTGATCCTTTCAACCCGAGGAGTGCTTCTCATGAATCTGAAGAAACAACTGGCCGCAGCGGCCGTCCTGTCCGTGCTGAGCGCCCTGAGCCTGGTGGCCAGCGCACAGACCATCCGGATCGCGAACCAGGGCGACGCGCTCTCGCTCGATCCGCATTCGCTCAACGAATCGTTGCAGCTCTCGGTGACTTCCAACGTCTACGAGACCCTGGTCGGACGCAACAAGGACCTGAGCCTGGCGCCGTTGCTGGCCACCTCCTGGAAGCAGAGCTCGCCGACGGTCTGGCGCTTCGAGCTGCGCAAGGGCGTGCAGTTCCATGACGGCACGCCCTTCACCCCCGATGACGTGGTGTTCAGCTTCCGCCGCGCCGCGGGCGAAGGCTCCGACATGAAGGCCCACGTGAGCGAGATCAAGGAGGTCCGCAAGGTCGGCGACTCGGCCATCGAGATCGAGACCATCGGCGCTTTCCCGATCCTGCCGGACGTGATCACGCAGATTATGATCATGAGCAAGAAGTGGTGCGAGACCAACCAGGCGACCAATCCGGTCGATCGCCGCAAGGGCATCGAGAACACGGCCTCGTTCAAGGCCAACGGAACGGGCCCGTTCCGCGTCCGTGAGCGCCAGCCGAACGTGCGCAGCGTCTTCGTTCGCAACGCGAGCTACTGGGGCAAGATCGAAGGCAACGCGCAGGAAATCATCTTCACGCCCATCGCCAATCCGGCGACGCGCGTTGCGGCACTGGTCTCGGGCGAGGTCGACGTGATGGAGCCGGTGCCGGTCCAGGACGTCGCGCGCATCAACAGCAGCCCCAATGCCCGCGTGATCGCAGGCCCCGAGCTGCGCACCATCTTCCTCGGCATGGACCAGAAACGCGAGGAGCTGCAGTACTCCAGCGTCAAGGGCAAGAACCCGTTCAAGGACAAGCGCGTGCGCCAGGCCTTCTACGAGGCCATCGACGTCAACGGCATCCAGCGCACCGTGATGCGCGGCGCTTCGCGCCCCACCGCGCTGATGGTCGGTCCCGGCGTCAACGGCTGGACGGCCGAGCAGGACAAGCGCCTGCCCTACGACACCGAGGCGGCCAAGAAGCTGCTGGCCGAGGCCGGCTACCCGAACGGCTTCGAGGTCACGATGAACTGTCCGAACGACCGCTACGTGAACGACGGCCAGATCTGCCAGAGCGTGGCTGCGAGCCTGGCGCGCATCGGCGTCAAGATCAACCTGGCCACCGAAACCAAGGGCACCTACTTCCCCAAGATCCTGCGCCGCGACACCAGCTTCTATCTGCTGGGCTGGACGCCAACCACCTACGACGCCCACAACGCGCTGAGTTCGCTGACCGCCTGCCCGGACGACAAGGGCACCGGGCAGTTCAACCTGGGCGCCTACTGCAATCCGAAGCTCGATGAGGTCACGAAGAAGATCCAGTCCGAGACCGACAAGGCCAAGCGCAACGAGCTGATCAAGGAGGCCTTCAAGATCCACGCCGACGACATCGGTCACCTTCCGCTGCACCAGCAGTCGCTCGCCTGGGGCGTGAGCAAGAAGGTCGAGCTCACCCAGCTGGCCGACAACTTCATGTTCTTCAAGTGGATGAGCATCAAGCCCTAAAAAAATGACGGCCCCCGGCTTGCCGCTTCGTGTGCTTCGCCATCCCCCGAGGGGGAGGCTCGGCCGCCTTGGGGCGGCCCGGCGGCGGCCTAGTCCGCGCCCCGCGGAATTCGCTCCCACCACCCGATGAAAAAAACCTTTGCCCGCTGGCTGGACAGTGATGTCGGCCACAGCTTCCGCAACTCGCCGGTCGCGATGCTGGCCGCCGCAATCGCCTTTGTCTGCATCTTCTGCTCGGTGTTCGCCGGCTGGGTGTCGCCGCACAACCCCTTCGACCTGGCCGCGCTCGAGCTCGGCGATGCGCGCCTGCCACCCGCCTGGGAGGCCGAGGGCATACGGAAGTACCTGCTCGGCACCGACGACCAGGGCCGCGACATTCTCTCGGCGCTGATCTACGGCGCCCGCATCTCGCTGGTTGTCGGCCTCGTGTCCGTGATGCTCTCGGTCATCGTCGGCGTGCTGTTCGGACTCCTGGCGGGCTTCTGGGGCGGCTGGCTAGATGCCTTCCTGATGCGGGTGTGCGACGTGATGCTGTCCTTCCCGCCGATCCTGGTCGCCTTGCTGATCGCCGGCGTCGGCCGTGCCTTGTTTCCGAACGCGCACGACTCGGTGGCTTTCGGCGTCCTGATCATTTCGATCTCGCTCACGGGCTGGGTGCAGTACGCGCGCACCGTGCGCGGCTCCACGCTGGTCGAGCGCAACAAGGAGTACGTGCAGGCGGCTCGCGTGACCGGCGTCTCGCCCTGGCGCATCATGGTGCGCCACGTGCTGCCGAACGTGATGGGCCCGGTGCTGGTGCTGGCGACCATCCAGGTGGCCACGGCCATCATCACCGAAGCCACGCTGTCCTTCCTGGGCGTCGGCGTGCCGCCGACCTCGCCCTCGCTGGGCACGCTGATCCGCGTCGGCAACGACTATCTGTTCTCGGGCGAATGGTGGATCACCGTGTTCCCCGGCGCGATGCTGGTGCTCATCGCGCTGAGCGTGAACCTGCTGGGCGATTGGCTGCGCGACGCTCTCAACCCGCGCTTGCGCTGAAGAAGGTGGATCCACCGCACATGAGCCTGCTTCAAGTCAACCATCTGGTCGTCGAATTCCCGCACCGGCGCGGCACGCTGCGCGCGCTGGACGACATCTCCTTCGAAATCGCGCCCGGCGAGATCCTCGGCGTGGTCGGCGAATCCGGCGCCGGCAAGTCGCTCACCGGCGCGGCCATCATCGGCCTGCTCGAGCCGCCGGGGCGCATCGCCAGCGGCGAGATCCGGCTCGAAGGGCAGCGCATCGACAACCTCGACCACGAGGCCATGCGCCACATCCGCGGCCGCAAGATCGGCGCCATCTTCCAGGATCCGCTGACCTCGCTGAACCCGCTCTACACCATCGGGCGGCAGCTGATGGAGACCATCCGCACGCACCTGCCCGTGGGCGAGGACGAAGCGCGCCGGCGCGCCATCGGCCTCTTGCAGGACACCGGCATCCCGGGTGCCGCGCAGCGCATCGACCACTATCCGCATCAGTTCTCCGGCGGCATGCGCCAGCGCGTCGTGATCGCGCTCGCGCTGGCGGCGGAGCCGAAGCTGATCGTCGCCGACGAGCCCACCACCGCGCTGGACGTGTCGATCCAGGCGCAGATCATTCAGCTGCTCAAGAAGATCTGCAAGGACCGCGGCGCGGCGGTGATGCTCATCACGCACGACATGGGCGTGATCGCCGAGACCTGCGACCGCGTCGCCGTGATGTACGCCGGGCGGATCGCCGAGATCGGCCCGGTGCAGGAGGTGATCCACCAGCCCGCGCACCCCTACACCTCGGGCCTCATGGCCGCCATCCCCGACATGACGATGGACCGCGAACGCCTCAACCAGATCGACGGCGCCATGCCCCGCCTCAATGCCATTCCGCGCGGATGCGCCTACAACCCGCGTTGCCCGCGCGTCTTCGACCGCTGCCTGGAAGAGCGGCCCGACCTGCTCAATGCCGGCGCGACCCGCGCTGCCTGCTGGCTGCACGCTGCGCACAGCGCGGCGCCGATCGACGGGATTGCGGCATGAGCGCACTGGTCCAGGCGAACGATCTCGCCAAGAGTTTCGACGTCTCCCCGCCCTGGCTCAACCGCGTGCTCGAACGCAAGCCGCGGGTGCTGCTCAATGCCGTCGACGGCGTGAGCTTCTCCATCGAGCGCGGCAAGACGCTCGCGCTGGTGGGTGAATCGGGCTGCGGCAAGAGCACCGTCGCGCGCCTGCTGGTGGGCCTGTACGAGCCCACCCGCGGCGGCATGCATTTCGACGGCCAGGACGCGCATGCCGCCTTCAAGACCGCCGAGGGGCGCAAGCTGCGCCGGCGCATCCAGATGATCTTCCAGGACCCCTACGCGAGCCTGAACCCGCGCTGGATCGTCGAAGACATCGTCGGCGAGCCGCTGCGCGAGCACGAGATCCTCAAGGAAGGCCCGGCCCTCAAGGCGCGCGTGGGCGAGTTGCTGCAGTCCGTCGGCCTGAGCCCGCTGGACATGGTCAAGTACCCGCACCAGTTCTCCGGCGGCCAGCGCCAGCGCATCTCGATTGCGCGGGCGCTCGCCACCCAGCCCGAGTTCCTGGTGTGCGACGAGCCCACCTCGGCGCTGGACGTGAGCGTGCAGGCCCAGGTGCTCAACATCATGAAGGACCTGCAGCGCGAGCGCGGCCTGACCTACCTCTTCATCTCGCACAACCTGGCGGTGGTGCGCCACGTAGCCGATCAGGTCGGCGTGATGTACCTGGGCCGGCTGGTCGAAGTGGCGGACAAGAGCAAGCTCTTCAGCGAACCGCAGCACCCCTACACGCGCATGCTGCTGGAGGCGATCCCGAAGATGAAGCACGCGGGCGAGCGGCGCACGCCGGTGCAGGGCGAGGTGCCGAACCCGCTCGATCCGCCCACCGGCTGCACCTTCCATCCGCGCTGCCCGCATGCCAATGCGCGCTGCAAGGCCGAACGGCCGCCGCTGCAGATGCTGCGCGGCGTGCAGGTGGCCTGCCACGCGGTGGAAGAAGGCCGGATCTGAGCTACTGCTCTTCGCTCCAGGCGAAGCCGTCGCGCGCGATCATCGCGCTCGATGCGCTCGGCCCCCAGGTGCCCGCTGCGTAAGGGCGCGGCACGCCGTCCGCGGCCCAGCTGTCGATCAGCGGTTCGACCCAGCGCCACGCCTCTTCCTGCTCGTCGCTGCGCACGAACAGGTTGAGCCGGCCGTCGATCACGTCGAGCAGCAGGCGTTCGTAGGCGCCCACGCGCTCGGCGCCGAAGCGCTTGTCGAAGTCGAGGTCCAGCTGCACCGGCGCGAGCTGCGGGCCGGCACGGCGGTTGCCGTTGCGCTGGCGGTTGTCCTGCGCCTGCGCCAGCATGTGCAGCTCTAGGCCGTCCTTGGGCTGGAGGTTGATCACGAGCTTGTTGACCGCGCTGGGCGGCGCGCGAAAGATCGCATGCGGCGTCGGCCTGAAGTTGACCTCGATGCGCGCATCGCGCGACGCCAGCCGCTTGCCGGTACGGATGTAGAGCGGCACGCCGGCCCAGCGCCAGTTGGCGATCTCGGTGCGCAGCGCGACGAAGGTCTCGGTGCGGCTCTCGGGGTCCACGCCCGGCTCGTCCCGGTAGCCCGGCACGCGCTCGCCGTAGGCCGTGCCCGAGGTGTACTGTCCGCGTATCGCGTGCAGGCCGATCGACTCCGCAGTCCATGGCTTCAGCGCGCGCAGCACCTTCAGTTTTTCGTCGCGGATCGCGTCGGCGTGGGCATTGATCGGCGGCTCCATGCCGATCGCGCAGACCAGTTGCAGCGCGTGGTTCTGCACCATGTCGCGCAACGCGCCGGTCTGGTCGTAGAAGGCGCCGCGCTTCTCGACGCCGAGGTCTTCGGCGATCGTGATCTGGATGTTGGCGATGTGCTCGCGGCGCCATATCGGCTCGAACAGCGCGTTGCCGAAGCGCATCGCGAACAGGTTCTGCACCGAGGGCTTACCCAGGTAGTGGTCGATGCGGAACACCTGGTGCTCGTCCAGCACCTTGCACACGGCCTTGTTGATGGCCCGGTTCGAGGCCAGGTCGTGGCCCAGCGGCTTCTCGAGCACGACGCGCGTCTGCGGGCCGTTGAGTCCAGCCGCGGCGATCTGTTGCACCACCTGCGTGAAGAGCGCCGGCGCCGTGGCCAGGTACATCACGACGGTCGTGGCGTCGCGGGTCTTCAGCAGGTCGGCGAGCTTGGCGTAGTCCTCGGCCTTCGACAGGTCCATGCGCAGGAAGTACAGCATCGAGGCGAACTTCTTGAATTCCTCGGGCGTCGGCCGCTTGGCACCCTCGACCGCCTCGAAGCGCGACTGGATCAGCTCGCGGTACCCGTCGTCGGAAAGATCGTCGCGCGCTACGCCGATGATGCGGCCGTCTTCGGGCAGGCTGCCGTGCCGGAAGGCCTGGAACAGTGCCGGCATCAGCTTGCGCCATGCAAGGTCGCCGGTACCGCCGAAGAGGACAAGATCGAAACTCATGGATACATCCGTGTTGTCATGAATGAAATGCCGAGCAGGAACGCCGCCTGCGAATGGTAATGGACCGCTCAGGTCCCTACGGCTTCGCGTAAGCTCCGGGTCGGCCGGGGGGCCCTTTTTCTTGGACTCGACGGTATGAAGAATGTGGTGTTCGATCTCGGCGCGGTATTGCTGAGCTGGGAGCCGGTGTCGCTGGTGCATGCGGAGTTCGCGCACCTGGCGCCCACGGCCGAAGCCGCGCACGCGCTTGCGCGCGAGATGTTCCACCACGAGGACTGGCTGGGTTTCGATCGCGGCACGCACAGCCTCGACGATGCCATCGGTCGGATGGCGCTGCGCCTTTCGCTGCCGGTCGACCGGCTCAACGAGGCACTGGCGCCCATGGGCGAGCGCCTGGAGCCGATCGCCGTCAGCATCGATCTGCTCGATGCGCTGCGCGCGCGCCGCGATGCGGGCGAGAACCTGCGGCTCTACTACCTCTCCAACATGCCGGCGCCCTATGCGCGCGCGCTCGAAGAGCGCCACGCCTTTTTCCGCTGGTTCGACGGCGGCATCTTTTCGGGCGACGTGCGCATCATCAAGCCCCAGCGCGAGATCTACGAACTGCTGGCCGCGCGCTACCGGCTGGCGGCTGCCGACACGGTCTTCATCGACGACTCGCTGCCCAACGTGCTGGCGGCGCGCGAACTCGGCTGGCAGGCCATCCATTGCGAAAGGCCCAGCGCCTTGCCGGCGCAGCTCGCGGCCTACCTGCCGATCAGCTCGACCTTGTCGACGTCGAAGCCCAGCGAGCGCGCGTAGCCGAGCTCGGCGTCGAGCGCGGCGTCGTCCAGCCGCGGCGCGCGCGACAGCACCCAGAGGTACTTGCGGTCCGGCGTGCCGACCAGCGCCACCTGGTAGTCGCGGTCGAGCTTCAGGATCCAGTAGTCGCCCCACACGGCGGGCAGCCAGCCGAGCCATTCGGGCGCGAAGCGCACCTCGAGCCGGCCGGCGCCCGGCTGGCCGGCCACCGGCGCCACCCGCGCCACGCCGACCGCTTCCTCGAAGCTGCCGTCTTCCAGAATGCAGCGGTTGCGAACCTCCAGCTGGCCATCGCCCAGCAACGTGTACTCGGCCGTGGCCGGGCCCGCGCACTGCTTCTGGAAGCGGTTGGGCAGGCGAGCCTGTTCGTGCCACAGGCCGGCATAGCGCTGCAGGTCGACCGGCGCCACCACCTGAAGCGGCGCGCGCATCAGCGGCGCGCCGTCGGCGGGCCCGGCCAGGCGTTCAGTGCGCGTCGCCCTGGCGGTCTGGAGCGCGAGCAGGGTCAGCACACCGCCCACGCAAAAGGCCGTGGCCAGGGTACCGATCGACGCGCTGTGCGTGCGATCGTCGAACACGGCGGGCGATGGCGGTGTGTGGCGTCTGCGAAAAAGCATGGGAATTCCTCCGGCGGGCGATCAGCGAACGCTAGTCGCTGGCCTGGCCCGGGCCCGTCAGTCGAGGACCACACGGACTGTAGTTTTGCGGCGGGATAATGGCCGCATGAACCAACTCGATGCCCTCCGTCAATGGACCACCGTGGTGGCCGATACCGGCGATTTTCGCCAGCTGGCCCAGTTCAAGCCCCGGGACGCCACCACCAATCCCTCGCTGATCCTCAAGGCCGTGCAGAAGGCCGAGTACCGTCCGCTGCTCGACGAAGCGGTCAAGAAGCACGCCGGCCTGGCCGTCGACGAGGTGATCGACCGGCTGCTGGTGCGCTTCGGCACCGAAATCCTCTCGCTCATCCCGGGCCGCGTCTCGACCGAGGTCGATGCGCGCTTGAGCTTCGATACCGCCGCCACCGTCGAACGCGCCGAGCGCATCGTGGCGCTCTACCGGGCCGAGGACATCGAGGTCGAGAAGCGCGTGCTGATCAAGATCGCCGCCACCTGGGAAGGCATCGAGGCCGCGCGCCGGCTCGAAGCGAAGGGCATCCACACCAACCTGACCTTGCTGTTCTCGTTCGCCCAGGCCGTCGCCTGCGGCGCGGCGGGCGTGAAGCTGATCTCGCCCTTCGTCGGGCGCATCTACGACTGGCACAAGAAGTCGGCCGGCGGCAGCTGGGACGAGGCGGCGCGTTCGGGCGCCAACGATCCGGGCGTGCAATCGGTGCGCCAGATCTTCGACTACTACAAGAAGCACGGCATCGCGACCGAGGTAATGGGCGCGAGCTTCCGCAACGTGGGGCAGATCGCCGCGCTGGCGGGCTGCGATCTGCTGACCATCAGCCCCGAGCTGCTGGCCGAGCTCGCCGCCAGCGAAGCGCCGCTCGCGCATGCGCTCGACGCCGAGGCCGCGAAGGCGCTCGACATTCCCCAGCTCAGGCTCGACGAGCCGGCCTTCCGCTTCGCCCTCAACGAGGACGCCATGGCCACCGAGAAGCTGGCCGAGGGCATTCGCGCCTTCGCGGCCGATGCGGTGAAGCTGGAGAAACTGATGGAGGAGGTCGCATGACGATGAAGACGCGTTGCGATCGCACGGCGGCCTGGGGCCGGCTGCAGGCGCATTACGACGCCTCCGGCCGCGACTTCGATCTGCGCCGGGCCTTTGCCGCCGATCCGAAGCGCTTCGCAGGCTTCAGCCAATCGGCGCCCCATCTCTTCGCCGACCTGTCGAAGAACCTGATCGACGCGAAGACCGAAGAACTGCTGCTGGCACTTGCGCAGGAGGCTGGTCTGGAAGCGCACCGCGATGCGATGTTCGCCGGCGAGCACATCAATGCGACCGAAGACCGCGCCGTGCTTCACACGCTGCTGAGAAGTCCCGCCTCCGCACCGGCGCCCGAGCAGCTCGCCGGCGCGCTGGCCGATGTCCACGCCACGCTGGCCGCGATGCTGGCCTACGCCGAAGAAGTGCGCGCCGACCACACGATCACCGACGTGGTCAACATCGGCATCGGCGGCTCCGATCTCGGCCCGCAGATGGTGGTGCGCGCCCTCGACCAGTTCGTGGCGCCGGGCAAGCGTTTCCATTTCGTCTCCAACGTCGACGGCCACGAACTCGCGCGCGTGCTGCGCGACCTGGCGCCCGAACACACGCTGTTCCTCGTCGCCTCGAAAACCTTCACAACGGCCGAGACCATGGCCAATGCGCAGTCGGCCAAGCGCTGGTTCGAGCAGTCGGGCAGCGTCGACATCGCGCGCCATTTCGCTGCGCTCACCACAAATGTCGAGGCCGCGCGCGCCTTCGGCATCGAGACGACTTTCGGCTTCTGGGACTGGGTGGGCGGGCGCTATTCGCTGTGGTCGGCCATCGGGCTGCCGATCGCGCTGGCCATCGGCGCCGACGGCTTCCGCCGCCTGCTCGCCGGCGCCCACGCGATGGACGAGCACTTCCGCACCGCCCCGCTGGCGCAGAACCTGCCGGTGCGCCTGGGCCTGCTCGATGTCTGGTACCGCAACTTCCACCGCTTCGCAAGCCGCAGCATCGCCCCCTATCACAGCGCGCTGCAGCGGCTGCCGGCCTACCTGCAGCAGCTCGAAATGGAGAGCAACGGCAAGCGCGTCGATGCCGACGGCCAGGCGTTGCCCTTCGGCACCTCGCCCGTGCTGTGGGGCGAGCCCGGCACCAACGGGCAGCATGCCTATTTCCAGATGCTGCACCAGGGCACGGACGTGATCCCGCTGGAATTCATCGCTGTGCGCGACGCGGCGCACGAGCTCGAGGGCCATCATCCCAAGCTGCTGGCCAATGCACTGGCGCAGGCGCAGGCGCTCATGGTCGGGCAGCGCGACGAGGGCGGGCATCGCAATTTCCCGGGCAACCGGCCGAGCAGCTTCTTCGTCTTCGACCAGCTTACGTCCGAGGCGCTCGGCGCCTTCCTCGCGCTCTACGAGCACCGGGTGTTCACCAGCGGCGCGCTTTGGGGCATCAACAGCTTCGACCAATGGGGCGTCGAGCTCGGCAAGGTGCTGGCGCGAGACATCGAACCCCGCCTGGCCTCGGGCGACACGCAGGGTCTGGACGCCTCCACGGCCGGCTTGCTCGCCCGCCTGCGCTAGCGAAGAAGGTCACCAAAGCCGGCGAACCGCCCTTTATGATGGCCGCGGGAGTTTTCCCGGGGAACTATCGAGAGGAGTTGTTCGATGAATTTTCAACAAGCCATTCAGACCTGCTTCAGCAAGTACGTCGACTTTTCGGGTCGCGGATCACGCTCCGAGTACTGGTGGTTCGTGCTCGCCTACGTCATCGTGGCCGTCGTGGCAGGCTTCATTCACGAGATCGTCTATCTCGTCGTCATCCTGGCCTTCCTGCTGCCGCTGCTGTCGGCCGGCGCGCGCCGCCTGCACGACATCGGCAAGAGCGGCTGGTGGCTGCTGATCGGCCTGATTCCGCTGGTGGGCCTGGTGCTGCTGTACTTCATGGTCCAGCCCAGCCAGCCCGAGGGCAACGAGTACGGCGCGCCGCCGCTCGTCGCTGCCTGAGTCCGGCCTCGCAAACGTAAAAAAACCCCGCGGCTTGCGCTGCGGGGTTTTTCTATTTGGCCGGAGGCCGGGCAGGCATTACATGCCCATGCCGCCCATGCCACCCATGCCGCCCATGTCGGGCATGCCGCCGCCGGCGCCGGACTCGTCCTTCGGTGCGTCGGCGACCATCGCTTCGGTCGTCAGCAGCAGGGAAGCGACCGAGGCTGCGTTCTGCAGCGCGGTGCGGGTCACCTTGGTCGGGTCCAGGATGCCCAGCTCGAGCATGTCGCCGTAGGTGTCGTTCTGGGCATTGAAGCCGTAGTTGCCCTTGCCGGCGTACACGGCATTGACCACCACGCTGGCTTCGCCGCCGGCGTTGTTGACGATTTCGCGCAGCGGCGCTTCGATGGCCTTGAGCACCAGCTTGATGCCGGCGTCCTGGTCGGCGTTGTCGCCCTTGAGCTTGTCGCCCACGGCTTGCTTGGCGCGCAGCAGCGCCACGCCGCCGCCGGCCACCACGCCTTCTTCCACTGCAGCGCGGGTGGCGTGCAGGGCGTCTTCGACGCGGGCCTTCTTTTCCTTCATTTCGACTTCGGTGGCAGCGCCGACCTTGATCACGGCCACGCCGCCGGCCAGCTTGGCCACGCGCTCTTGCAGCTTCTCGCGGTCGTAGTCGGACGTGGCTTCCTCGATCTGCACGCGCACTTGCTTCACGCGGGCTTCGATGTCGCCTGCAGCGCCGGCGCCGTCGATGATGATGGTGTTTTCCTTGCCCACTTCGATGCGCTTGGCCTGGCCCAGGTCGGCCAGCGTCACCTTCTCGAGCGTCAGACCCACTTCTTCAGCGATGACCTTGCCGCCCGTCAGGATGGCGATGTCTTCCAGCATGGCCTTGCGGCGGTCGCCGAAGCCCGGTGCCTTGACGGCCACCACCTTCAGGATGCCGCGGATGGTGTTGACCACCAGCGTCGCCAGGGCTTCGCCCTCGACTTCTTCGGCAATGATCAGCAGGGGGCGGCCGGCCTTGGCGACTTGCTCCAGCGTGGGCAGCAGGTCGCGGATGTTGCTGATCTTCTTGTCGAACAGCAGCACGAAGGGGTTTTCCAGCAACGCCGATTGCTTCTCGGGGTTGTTGATGAAGTAGGGCGACAGGTAGCCGCGGTCGAATTGCATGCCTTCGACGACGTCGAGTTCGCTGTCAAGCGACTTGCCGTCTTCGACGGTGATCACGCCTTCCTTGCCGACCTTGTCCATCGCGTCGGCGATGAGCTTGCCGATGGTTTCGTCGCTGTTGGCCGAGATCGAGCCGACTTGCGCGATTTCCTTCGAGGTGGTGGTGGCCTTGGAAGCCTTCTTCAGCTCTTCGACCAGGGCGGTGACCGCCTTGTCGATGCCGCGCTTCAGGTCCATCGGGTTGATGCCGGCGGCCACGTACTTGAAGCCTTCGCGAACGATGGCCTGGGCCAGCACGGTCGCGGTGGTGGTGCCGTCGCCGGCGTTGTCCGAAGTCTTGGAAGCCACTTCCTTCACGAGCTGGGCGCCCATGTTCTGGAGCTTGTCCTTGAGTTCGATTTCCTTGGCGACGGACACGCCGTCCTTGGTCACGGTCGGGGCGCCGAAGGAGCGCTCGAGCACCACGTTGCGGCCCTTGGGGCCCAGGGTCACCTTGACGGCATTGGCCAGGATGTTGACACCCTCGACCATGCGTGCGCGGGCTTCACCGCCGAAGACTACGTCTTTTGCTGCCATTTTGATTACTCCAGATTCGGTTGAATTACTTCTCGACGACTGCGAACAGGTCGTCTTCCTTCATGACCAGCAGTTCGTCGCCATCGACCTTGACGGTCTGGCCGCTGTACTTGCCAAACAGGACGCGGTCGCCGATCTTGACGCTCATCGCGCCGAGTTCGCCCTTGTCGTTCTTCTTGCCAGGGCCGACGGCCAGCACTTCGCCCTGGTCGGGCTTCTCGGCGGCGTTGTCGGGGATCACGATGCCCGAGGCGGTCTTGGTTTCGCTTTCAATGCGCTTGACGATCACGCGATCGTGCAAAGGACGAAGTTTCATTGCATCTCCTGGATAAGAAACGGGGTTTGGTTCGGGCGCTGACATGGTTGCCGGCTGCCCAGCCACTGGAAGCGGGTGCTTGTTAGCACTCCTCTTCAGCGAGTGCTAATCATAAGGGCATTTGACGGGGTTTCAAGGCCCTCGTCCGGTCGTTCGGTGGGTTGTGTCGAAAGAGGTGTCGGTGTCGGTTTTCACCTCACCTGGAATTTTTTGCAGCTCAGTTGGAACTCGCTCGCGCTCCTGAGCAGGGAAGGGCAGCCGCCGGCTGTCATGCGGCAGAGTTTTAGCGGCTAAAAATCCGTGGCCGCTCCGTGCGCGCCGCTCGACGCCGCCGAGCTGCTGCGCGACGCGACTTGCCCGTGAGGTGATGGAAGCGCATCCACCGTTGGAGACCTCGGTCTGTTCGATACCGCACAGACAACTACTCGCGCCGTTCGTAGGGTAGTCCGAACATGCAATACACGAGCACTTCCAAGATTCAGGCGTTGAGGGCCGCTGGCATCGCCGTACCTCATCGCCCCCGCATGCCCGTCCCGGCGTGTTTCGACCTCGATCATCTGGACCTTCCAGTGACGCTCCAAGAGGCTCATGCTGACGCGCTTCTGCAGGTTGAACTTGACGCTTGGTGCGAAGCAATCAACCAACTTCACCTTCGCCTCGTGAAGTCGCTGACGACCGTGCGCTCCTTCGCCGCTATGTGCGGTACCGGACAATCAGCGTAAGCTGCAGGTGCCGGGGCAGGCACGTGTCAGCGCGCATCCGAGATAGCGACGTGCCAAGGATTCCCAGATGAACGTCGACGCGCCTTCGGGCGGCGACAGCCGCCCACAATTCCCATCACCCGAGTGGAGCATGACCGTTGAGGGCAGCCCAGGCCCAGACGGCGTAGTTAGCTGGCATGCAAACATCTTCCGCTCGACGACCTTTGTGTGCCGGGTTGCCTTGAGTGGCAACTTCGAAAGCGACGCTGACGCGGAGGCCGCGCTTGCGGTCCGGGTTCACAAGTGGCTCACAGAATACGAAGGTCGCCTTACTGCGGAGGTCAGCGGCTTCCACATCCTTTCGGACGAGCTGTAGTCCCCAACCAGGGCCGGGGAAATTCAAGATGGATGCACAAGCCACCCGAAAATTCAAACTGTCCTGCACAGCGGGCTCAGGTAGCTTGGCTGATATGGGCTTAAGGCCCTTGATCCCATGGGCGGCAGGTCAGGCCTGGGCGCGGATCGACACTAGGCTCAGTCACCTGAGCCGGACCCGGCCGTTCAGCAGATCAGCCAACGCTGCAATGTCAACAGGCTTGCTCAACAGATAGTCGAAAGTGCCCGAGTTCCGCAGTGCACCAAGCCGCAACACATTCCCGGACAGCGCGATGAGAAGGAGCCGGGAATCCGGGAATGCGGAGCGCAGGGCTCCTGCCACCCCTTCCCCGTCCAAGCCGCTCATCTCCAGATCAAGGATCGCGGCGTCGGGGCGGTGCTCCGTGGCGACAGCCACGGCATCCGCTCCTGTGTAGACCGCGCGGACAACGGCGTCTTGAAGTTCCAAGGTGAGCAAGGCAGCCAACATGTCAGCGGCATCACGCTCGTCGTCAAGCACGAGGATTTCGATAGTTTGGGTCATTTCTTATTGCTTTCCTCTGATGGAGCCGGTATCAACGGCAAAAGCGGTGCCCGCCGACCCAACAATCTGCACTTGAGATGTCCTATGCAACTAGCAGCTTTTATAGAACTGGCCAAAGAAGAAATCCTTGCCGAATCGGTTGCCTACGCCAGGACGATTACGACGTTGAAAGACGAAGATGAAGTCGTACTTCGGAACCATCTGCCCAGGGTGTTGAAGGCCATTTCAGCCGACCTGCACACTGCTCAAAGTAGGACGGAGTCGATCAAGAAGTCTCATGGCGACGCACCTGCCGCAGGTGGAGGTCAGGAAACGGCCGCTGAGACCCACGGTCTACTACGCGCTCGCAGTGGGCTGCACATCGAGCAAGTCGTCGCCGAATATCGTGCTTTGCGCTCCTGTGTCCTGCGCCTCTGGTCGGAGGCTTATCCTCCGGATCCAGATGCCGTGCAGGACGTTGGTCGTTTCAATGAGGCGATCGATCAGGCGTTGGCAGAGTCGGTGCGGGTCTATGCGACTGAAGTCGAGCGATGGCGGCAGATTTTCCTGGGCGTGCTGGGCCATGACCTGCGCAGTCCGCTGAATGCCATCGCGCTGACCGCTGAAGTCTTCGCCCGGAGGGCACCTGAAGCCCTGGCCTTGCACACAGCAACCCTGAAGCGAGGCACCCGCCGCATGGCCTCGTTGCTGGACTCTCTGCTGGAATACAACCGGCTTGGCTTGGGCGGCGGAATGGCGATCGAGAGGGCTTCGATCGATCTTGAGGCGGCATGCATGGAGGAACTTGAACTGCAACGCGCCGCATTCCCCGACGCCAGGATTGAGCTGGTCGTGCAGGGGGACACTCGAGGCGAGTTCGATGGGTCCCGAATCCGCGAGGCGCTCGGCAATCTGGTCACCAACGCCGTCAAGTACGGCCTTCCCTCCAAATCCGTGATCGTCATGTTGGAGGGCGAGGATGCAGCCGTGCGGCTGTCCGTTGAAAATGAGGCTGCTCAGGATATCCCCGCTTCCGAAATGGAGCAGCTGTTCGAGCCGCTTCATCGCGGAGCAGTACAGCGGCCAGGGTCAGACCGCACGCACCTTGGCCTGGGCCTTTTTATTGCCAGGCAAATCGCGAGGGCGCATGGCGGAGAGGTGACTGGCAATTCCTCGGCTCAGAGAGTGCGGTTCACGGTGACTCTTCCGAAGTCCTCACCCTGACAGCTCCCACCTCGCGAACCTGCCCGAGACCGATGTTTGGCGACTGGCCAAGCCCAGCTGCGCGCCAACCAGAAAATTCAAAGATGGGTGAAAAACCCACTGGAAAATTCAACCTGTGTTGCGCTGCGGGTTCAAAGTAGCCTGGTCGATCTTCCGCGAAGTCTTTGATGCGCAACGCCCCAGGGTCTATCTTGCGGCGCCGATCGACAAGAGGCACCGGTCGTTCGTCGTAGGGATGCGAAACAAAAAAAAGTGCTTGGAACAACAGGGAGCACCCAATGGCAGACGACACCGACAAGCTCTTCTCTCTCAACCAAGACTATGAGATCCGCCGACGGGCAAGGAGCCTAGCAGGATGCGGAAATACTCC